>JADCLI010000006.1 GCA_016803235.1 Pimelobacter simplex | reverse complement strand
CGCTGCCCCCGCCCTCACCGCCACGACGGAGACCCCCCGATGAGCAACGGCCCCGACCAGAGCCTGAAGAACCGCGTCCGGGAGCGGGTCAAGCTCGCCCTCCGTGGCGGCCTGCACCGCCTCGACCTCGACGTCAGCCGGGGGATCTTCACCCGGCAGGTCGCCCGCACCCTCGAGTCCCGCGGGATCGACACCGTCCTCGACGTCGGCGCCAACGTCGGCCAGTACGCCCTCGGCCTGCGCCGGTCCGGGTACGCCGGCCGGATCGTCAGCTGCGAGCCGCTCTCCGGCGCCTACGGCGAGCTGTCCCGCCGCGCCGCGAAGGACCCGCACTGGCACCCCGTCAACGCGGCCGTCGGGCGGGAGCCGGGCGAGACCGACATCAACGTCGCCGCGAACTCCTACTCCTCCTCGATCCTCGGCATGACCCAGGCGCACCTCGACGGCGCGCCCGACTCGGCGTACGTCGCGATCGAGCGGGTCGAGGTCACCACGGTCACCGCGCTCGTCGAGAAGTTCGCGATCGACCCCGCCCGGACCCTGCTCAAGATCGACACGCAGGGCTACGAGGCCGAGGTGATGGCCGGCGCCGGCGACCTGCTCGGCCGCTTCGACGGAATGCAGCTCGAGGTCTCCTTCGTGGAGCTCTACGAGGGCCAGCAGCTGGCGGAGCAGACCATCGCCGTCCTGCGCGAGCACGGCTACCGCCTGCAGAGCCTCGAGACCGGATTCTCCGATCCCACCGGACGCCTGCTGCAGTGCGACGTCCTCGTGGTCCGCGACCACTGAACCCCCTCCGCTCCCTCCGAACCCCCCTCGACAGGAGACCCTCGTGGCACGTTCCCTCCAGGACGCCCTGGCCAGCTTCCGGATCAAGTCCAAGGTCGCGATCGCGAAGGTCGGGGTCGACAGCCGTCGCCTCGACACCCTGGTCAACCTCCCGAAGATCGAGACCTGGCGGCGTGAGCACGTCCCGGCCGGCACCCCCGCCTTCGACGAGCGCACCGCGATGTACGACCACGTGCACGCCCAGCTGATCGGCGATGCCGCGATCGACTACCTCGAGTTCGGCGTCTTCCAGGGCGACTCGATCCGGCACTGGTCGAACCTCAACAAGAACCCGGAGTCGCGGTTCTACGGCTTCGACTCCTTCGAGGGCCTGCCCGAGGACTGGAAGCGCTTCGACGGCCAGATGGTCAAGGCGCACTTCGACGTCGACGGCGTGCTCCCCGACATCGACGACGACCGGGTCTCCTTCGTGCCGGGCTGGTTCCAGCACACGCTCGACTCCTTCCTGGAGAAGTTCGAGCCGCAGGGTCAGCTGGTCGTGCACGTCGACTCCGACCTGTACTCCTCCGCGCTCTACGTCCTGACCCGGCTCGACGCGCTCCTGGTGCCGGGCACGATCGTGGTCTTCGACGAGTTCTCCTCGGTGCTCAACGAGTTCCAGGCGCTCGACAACTACTGCTCGGCCTACATGCGGGAGTACGACGTCCTCGCCTCCGCGTGGCACTACTTCGGCCACCTGGCCATCAGGATGCGCTGAGACCCAGTCGATCACGAACGAGGAAACCCCGGCTCCATGAAAATGGAGGCCGGGGCTTCTCGTATGACAGTGACTGGGGTTCGACGCGCGCGTCGCGGCTTCGCGAGCTCAGCCGCGGCGCTTGCCCAACCTTCGCTCACGACGCTGAGCCCGCTCGTTCCTCGCGGGCTCGGCTGCTCGCTCGCTCAGGCGACGTCGGCCTCGGCTGCCGGGGCGACGTACCGCTGGTGCGCCAGCTCGGGCGCGTGGAGCCGGCGGCGGCGCGGCTCGGCGAGGCGCATGGCCTTCTCGAAGGTCATCGGCCGGCGCAGGTTGAACGTGATCAGCACCGTGTGGAGCAGGATCATGAAGTCCAGCCGGAGGCTCGGCGCGGTGGCCGAGCGCAGGGAGTACGCCGACTCGAGGGCCAGTCGCTGCTGGTCGTCGACGCCGTGGCGGCCGATCAGCTGGGGGAGACCGGTCAGGCCGGCCGGGGTCACCCAGCGGGAGTCGATGTCGCCGTGCTGCTCGCGCAGCGCGTCGCGGACGACGTCGGTGAGCGGCCGAGCGCCCACGATGCTCATCTCGCCGCGCAGCACGTGCACGAACTGCGGGATCTCGTTGAGCCCGAGCCGGTCCAGCACGCGTCCGACCGGCGTGTAGAGCGGCGAGTCAGGCGGTGTGTTCAGGAAACGGCCGGCCTCGACGGGCGCCGTCACCTTGTTGGCGTTGGGCACCATGACCCGCAGCTTCAACATCTCGATGGCGGTGCCGGGACCGACCCAGCGCCGCGACTTGTAGAAGATCGGTCGACCGGACAGCACCAGCACGGCGATCGCGGAGAGGGCCACGACAGGCACCCACACCACGGCAGCCAGGCAGATGACGACGACGTCGAACGCCCGCTTCTTCACCAGTGACCTCCACCAGATTCACCAGAAATGTGTCCCCGAATGTGCGGGTGAGGCGGTCCCGCGAACCTCTCAACGACCGAGTGCTCGATGAGATACGTGTCTCGTCAGAACTTTGCGAGGGATTGCCGATCACCCGTCGCCGCACCGACCTGGGCGGCCAGCAGGCGCTCGAATCTCGTGGCGCAGCCCTGGAGCGCGAACTCCTGCTCCGCCAGGTCCCGGGACGCCTCGCCGAGCTCGAGGCGCAGCTCGGAGTCGGCCAGCACGCCGCTGACCCAGCTCGCGGCCTCGGCGAGCGAGCCGTCCGCCGGCGGCAGGACCAGGCCGCCGGCACGCGTGACCAGCGACGAGGCGAGGTTCTCGCCCGGCATCAGGCCCAGCACCGGGCGACCCGCGCACAGGTAGGACAGCGTCTTGGACGGCACCGAGAACGCGCCCGCCTCCTGCTCGAGGAGCACGACCAGCACGTCGCCGCTGCCGAGCACCTCGGGCAGCCGCTCGTAGGGCTGGAACGGCAGCAGCGTGACGGGTACGTCGAGCCGGCGCGCCTCGTCCCGCAGCACCTCGACCGCGGGGCCCTCGTTGACGACCACCAGCCGCACGGGCTTCCCGGCGTCGTGCACGGCGCGGGCCAGGCGGACCAGCAGCGCGGGGTTGTGCTTGAGGCCGAGAGTGCCCGAGTAGACGAGGGTCGCGACGTCGTCGAGCTCGTGCTCGATCGCCCAGTCGTTCTTGCGCTCGGTCGGGACGATCTCGTCGAGCGGGGCCCAGTTGGGGATGACGGTGACCTTCTCGGCCGTCCCCCAGGCCTCGTGGACCGGGACGAAGGACGGGGCGATCACCACGATCGCGGACGCCCGTCGCGAGCACCAGCGCTCGGCCACCTCGAACGCCCACGCGACGAGCGCGAAGCGCTTGGGCAGCTTGCTGCCGGTGAACGACCGCACCGCGACGGCGTACACGTCCTGGTGCCACAGCACCCACGGCCGTCGCAGCACCGCCATCACGAACGCGAAGATCACCAGGGTCGGGATCTGCACGTTGGACAGCATCACGATGTCCGGGTCGACCTTCCGGACGTGCTGCACCAGCTCGAAGCCGCGGCGCACCTCGCGCACCAGCCGCTGCGCCATCCGCTGGTTGTCGACCTTCTTCGCGCCGCCGATCGCCTCGAAGGTGATCGACTCGCCGGGGGTCGGCTCCAGGCGCCCCTTGCCGGAGACGTAGCCCTCGACGTACGAGTGCGTGACGTCGTGGCCGCGCCGGGCCAGCTCACGGCTGAGCTCGGCCTGGAACGGGTGCCCGCTGTGGTCGTGGACGAGGATGCGCACCTGTCGTCTGCCCGCTCAGCCCTGGGCGCGCTTGACCTGGTCGTAGACCCAGGCGTAGGTCTTCGCGAGGCCGTCGGCGAGGCTGATCGACGGCTCCCAGCCGAAGACCTCGTTGATCATCGTGTTGTCGGAGTTGCGGCCGCGCACGCCCTGCGGGGCGGAGAGGTCGTACTTCCGCTCGCACTTGATGCCGGCGATCTCCTCGACGATCGTGTAGAGCTGGTTGATCGAGACCAGCTCGGCGGACCCCAGGTTGATCGGGTCCTCGAGGTCGCTGGCCAGGATCATCTGGGAGCCCTTGACGCAGTCGTCGATGTACATGAACGACCGGGTCTGCTCGCCGTCGCCCCAGATCTCGAGCTCGTGCTTGCCGGAGATGACCGCCTCGGCGATCTTGCGGCACACCGCGGCGGGCGCCTTCTCGCGGCCGCCGGTCCACGTGCCCTCGGGGCCGTAGACGTTGTGGTAGCGCGCCATCCGGGTGGTGAGGCCGAAGTCCTCACGGAAGTGGCGGGCCATCCGCTCGGTGAAGAGCTTCTCCCATCCGTAGCCGTCCTCGGGCATGGCGGGGTAGGCGTCGGACTCCTTGAGCGCGGTGACGCCCGGGTCGGTCTGCTTGTCGGCGGCGTAGACGCAGGCCGACGACGAGTAGAAGAAGCGCTCGACGTCGTACTTCTGCGCGGCCTGCAGCATGTGGGTGCTGGTCAGCACGGTCAGCATGCACAGCGCCTTGTTGTTCTCGATGAAGCCCATGCCACCCATGTCGGCCGCGAGCATGTAGACCTCGCGGGCGCCCTCGGTCGCGGCCTCGGCCTGGTCGAGGAGCGACAGGTCGCCGACGGAGTTCTGCGCGTCCGGGTGGACCTGGTACCACTCGTCGATCGGCTTCACGTCGACCGAACGAACGGTCTTGCCCTGAGCGAGGAGGTCAGCGACCAGGTGACCTCCGATGAAACCGCCGCCTCCCGCGACGAGAACATCAACTGGGCCCGAGTTCATGCGCACTCCTCATGTCGTTTGGATCCGCCCCCCAGCGTCGAGTGACCAACGAGGCGTCGCCGGGTGCGTCACGGCCTCCGTCCGCGAATCCGAGGACTGGTGCGAAGACGTGACCAAGGGCCCGCTCGGTCCCTAGGGTGAGGGCGTGCGTACCGCCCTCGTCACCGGCGTCGCGGGGCAGGACGGGATCTATCTCGCGCGTTCCCTCCGCGCCGCCGGCACCACCGTCGTCGGGACCGTCACGCCCGGGTTCGGTGCCGCCGACCCGCGTCGCGTCTACCTCGACGGCGTCGACCTGCGTCCCCTCGACGTCCGTGACGGCGCGGCGCTCGAGGCGCTGGTCGCCGAGGTCGTGCCCGACGAGGTCTACAACCTCGCCGCGTTGAGCTCGGTCGGCCGCAGCTGGGAGGAGCCCGAGCTGACGGCCGCGACCAACGCGGCACCTGTCGAGCGCTTGGTGGCAGCGATGCTGCGGCTGCGCGCCGAGCGCGGGCACGACGCCCGGCTGTTCCAGGCCTCCTCCGCCGAGGTGCACGGCAGCGCGTCGGACAGCCCGTACGCGCGGGCCAAGGCGGCCGCCGACGAGGTGGTCCGCCGGGCGCGCGCCGAGCACGACCTGTTCGCGGTCTGCGGCGTGCTCCACAACCACGAGAGCCCGGTGCGCCCGGCCCGTTTCGTCACTCGCAAGATCACGCTGAGCGCCGCCGAGATCGCGCTCGGCCGGCGCGACACGGTCAGCCTCGGCAACCTCGACGTGCAGCGCGACTGGGGGTTCGCGGGGGAGTACGTCGAGGCGATGCGCCTCCAGCTCGCCCACGACGTGCCACTCGACCTGCCCCTGGGCACCGGGCGGGTGCACTCCCTGCAGGACCTGCTGGAGCGGGCGTTCGCCGCTGCCGGTCTCGGCGCGCCGGGCGACCGGGTCGTCCAGGACCCCGCGCTCCTGCGCCCCGCCGACACGTCCGTGTTCGTCGCCGACCCGGAGCCGGCCGCGGCGGCGCTCGGCTGGCGGGCCCAGGTCGGTTTCGACGCCCTGGTCGAGCACATGGTGGCGGTCGACCTCGAGCGGCTGCGCAGCGGCGTACCGGAGTCGGCCGACTACCTGCTGCCGGCCGGCATCCGCGCTTGAGCGCTCAGCCCTTGCGGGCGCGCACGTCGAGCACGATGCGCGGCGCGAGCCGGCTGGCGACGGCCTTGTCCAGCAGCCACGACGCCGGCCCGATGGTCCACTGCGGCGGGTTCATCGACGCGAAGTAGGCGCGCGAGGTGAGCGTGTAGCGCAGCTTGGGCTCGGCGACGACGTCGACGAAGCCGAGCCGGTTGAGCTGCGCGGCGATGCTGCGGCGGGTGTGGAGGATCCAGTGGTGCTGGGCGATCCGGCGGTCCGGCACCTTCGCGACCCTGCCGCCCGTGAGGTTCTTGACACGGAGCGCGGCCTCGTCGGCGGCGGTCCAGTGCGGGGTCTGCAGGAAGAGGACGCCGCCCGGGCGCAGCATCGTGCGCACCTCGCTCAGCAGCTGGTCGCCGTCCGGCACGTGGGCGAGCACGCACCACAAGGTGGCGGCGTCGACGTCCTCGACGTGGCCGAGGTCCTCGAGCACGCCGAGGTCGAGGTCGACGTCGTACCGCTCCTTGGCGAGCTCGACGGCGCCCTTCGCGATCTCGTTGCCGGTCACGGCGAAGCCGCCCTCGTCGCGGGCCAGGCTCAGGAAGTGACCGTCGCCTGCCCCGACGTCGTAGATCACGGGAGCGCCGTCACGACCGGCGTCCTTCGGCAGGGCGTTGCGGATCCAGGTGATCGCGTCGCGCCACGCCTCGGGGCCGGCCTGCTCGCGCTTGATGTCGACCCAGTCGCTGTAGCCCTCGGCGGTCAGCTCGGTCTGGAGCTCGATCGCCTCCTGCCGCTCGGCCGCCTCGTGGTCGGCCCAGTAGTGGACCCCGCAGTCGCGGCACGCGGTGATCTGGCGTCCGGTGGCGCCGGAGGCCGGGCCGGTGCGGACACGGGTACCGGCGCAGGCCGGGCAAGCGAGCATCGAGTCCTCCGAGGCTGGGGTGGGTCGGGGCAAGGGTAGGGGCTGCGTGCGCGCCACGTGGCCGGATCCGGCGGTCAGGACAGACCGGTCCGGATCACCGCGGCGGTACGACGCCAGGTGAACGCCTCGGCGAATGCCCGGCCGGCCGCGAGCTGCTCGGGCGTGAGCGCGAGCGCCGCCTCGAACGCCGTCGCCAGGTCGGCGGGCGTGGTCGAGGCCGCGGTGACGGCATGCCCGCCGGTGACCTCGGCGAGCGCCGGGTCGGTGGAGATCACGGCGGGGATGCCGAGCCGGATCGCCTCCGCGGCGGGCAGGCCGAAGCCCTCGAAGTCGGAGGGGAAGACGACCATCCCGGCGCCGGCGAAGGCGCGGGCGAAGGCGTCGTCGTCGAGCCACGGCATCAGCTCGATCCGGTCGCCGACGCCGAGGCGGCGCACCTGCTCCTCGGCGGCGGCGCGGTCGCGGGCGCCCATGCCGACCAGGCGCAGCCGCCAGCCGTCGGCCTCGGGGGAGTGCGCGGCGCAGAACCGCGCCCAGCCGTCGATGACCGCGTTCGCGTTCTTGTTGCCGTAGTGGCCGAACGCGATGGCGTACGGGTGCTCGGGGTCCGCCGCGTCCGGCTGCGGCCAGGCGAGGGCGTGGTCGGACCCGAGCGCGGCGGTCTCGGCGCGCGCCGACAACGAGGGGTGCAGGTCGGCGAGATCGTGCAGGGTCCGGTCGGAGATCGTGAAGATCCGGTCGGCCAGGCGCATGCTCCACAGCCACGACACCTTGCGCGCGATGCGGGTCCGGCGGCTGAACTGCTCGGGTCGCAGCTCGAAGCGCAGGTCGTAGAGGATGACGCCGCGCGGGCTGCGTGAGCCGAGCAGGCCGCTCGCGGGCACCGCGCCCAGCACGGCGTCGGCTCCCAGGCGGCGCGCGGCGCGTCGTACCGCCACCGATCGGAGCCACAGACCGCCGAGCGGACCACCCGGCTGGTCGAGGACCTCGGCGTGCGCGCCCTCGGGCAGCGGGAACGTCTGGCCCTCGGGGCCGAAGAGCACCGAGATCCGGTCCTCGGGGAAGGCCTCGGCCCAGGCGCGGACGAGGTGCTCCATCACGATCGTCACGCTTCCGGTACGGACGACTACGGAATCCACGACCAGATGCACGAGGCGCGACGATACTGTGCCCCCGTGACCAAGCGCGCACTCATCACCGGGATCACCGGCCAGGACGGCTCCTACCTCGCCGAGCTCCTCCTCGGGAAGGGTTACGAGGTGCACGGACTGGTCCGGCGGTCGTCGACCCTGAACCGCAGCCGGATCGACCACCTGCACGGCACGGCCGACCTGCACCTGCACTACGGCGACCTCACCGACGGCGTCAGCCTCAGCAACCAGCTGCGCGACATCGAGCCGCACGAGGTCTACAACCTCGGTGCGCAGAGCCACGTCAAGGTGTCCTTCGAGCTGCCGGAGTACACCGCGTCGACGGACGCCGTCGGCACGCTGCGGCTGCTCGAGGCGATCCGCGCCGCCAAGCTGGACTGCCGGTTCTACCAGGCCTCCACGTCCGAGATGTTCGGCGCGACCCCGCCGCCGCAGAACGAGTCGACGGTGTTCTACCCGCGCTCGCCCTACGGTGCCGCGAAGCTCTACTCGCACTGGGTGACCGTCAACTACCGCGAGGCCTACGACCTGTTCGCGGTCTCCGGCATCCTGTTCAACCACGAGTCGCCTCGTCGCGGCGAGAGCTTCGTGACCCGCAAGATCACCCTCGGCGTCGCCTCGATCAAGCTCGGCATCAGCGACCACCTCGACCTCGGCAACCTCGAGGCGGTCCGCGACTGGGGCTACGCGCCCGAGTACGTCGAGGGCATGTGGCGGATGCTGCAGCACGACGAGCCGCAGGACTACGTGCTCGCCACCGGCATCGGCACGACGGTGCGCGAGTTCTGCCAGTACGCCTTCGCGCACGCCGGCCTGAACTGGGAGGACCACGTCCGCTACGACAAGAGCTTCGAGCGTCCCACCGAGGTCGACGCGCTCATCGGCGACGCCTCGAAGGCCCACGACGTCCTCGGCTGGAAGGCCGGCACCGACGCCAAGGCGCTCGCCGAGCTGATGGTCGACTCCGACATCGAGCACCTCGGCCGGCTGGTGCGCCACAAGCGCGAGCTCGACTGACCCGGCCCGAACTGGCTCGCAAATCGCGCCGACCCGGCAGAAAGTGGCTTCGTGTTGAGGCCAGTTCCTGCCGGGTCGACGTGATCTCGGAGCCAGTTCCTGCCGGGTCGGCGTCAGGCGGGCACCTTGCGGGCGAGGACCCGGTAGGCGTGGGAGCTGCGCAGCATCCGCGGCAGCACGACGTTGTCGACGAACCGGGCGAGCGGGACGAAGGGCGCGGCGACCGCCTTGCCGAGCAGGCGGCGGGCCCGCGCGAAGCGCGGCGGCCGGCCGTCGCGCCACGGAACCTCCTCGCCGGGGGCGATCCGGTTGAGGACCGTGGCCAGCACGATGAACGCCTCGAGCGGGATGTGCGCCTCGCGGTGCACGACCTCGACCACCTCGAAGCCGCGGTCCTCCAGCGCCTTCGTCAGGTTGGGCAGGGTCACCATGTGCAGGTGCTCGGGCTGGTTCCAGCCGGCCCACCAGGAGCCGAACAGCCTCGCCGAGCGGGCCTGCGGGTCGGGCTGCTCGATGAGCACCCAGCCGTCGTCGGCGAGGACGGTCGCCACCGCGTCGAGGTCGGCCAGCGGGTCGCGGGTGTGCTCCAGGTAGTGGAACATGCTCACCTGGTCGTACTGGCCGGCCAGCTGGGGGGCGAGCTCCGGGAGCTGTCCCTGGTACGCCGTCGCGATCCGCCCGGCCCGGTGGCCCGACAGCACGCCGTCGGACATGTCGAGGCCGTCGAACACGGTCGCCGGGAACATCTCCGCCGCGGCTGCGGGGAAGTGCGCGGACGCCGTACCGACGTCGAGCCACCGCTTCGGCCGGTCCGGGCGGTGGTCGCGGACCGTCGAGGCACGCCGGCGGTAGATCTCGCCCATCGAGCCGAGGTTGGCCTCGGCGCGCTCGGCGTTGAGGCCGTCGTAGGTGTCGCGGTAGTAGAAGGACAGGCCCTCGTCGCTCAGCGCGGGGTTCTGGAAGACGTGGCCGCAGCCGCGGCACTCGTCGAGCCGGAACCGGCCCGGCTTGAACTGGCGCAGGTCGCGTGTGGTGGTGCGGTGCTCGAGACGGTCGTCGCCGCACCACGGGCAGGTCGTGCGGGTCTCGAGGAGGAAGCGGTCGACCCCCTTCTCCAGCTCGTGGGAGTAGTAGGCACGGGCCTCATCGAGGGCAGCCGTCGCGGTCGCATTGGGGGGAGAGCCCGACATGTGGCACATCCTAGGGCGATTCATGCCCTAGCATCCGGCGAGTGACCGGACTCGGAACCCTTGCTTCCACCGCCAAGCGACGCGTCGGATGGATCATCCGCGACCGCTTCCCGTTCCGGCCCGTCGTGCGCCACGTCCAGGGCGTCGAGCTCGTCCTCCCGTGGTCGCACCGGCTGCCGGACTACGCCGTGTGGCAGCCGACCTACGGGCAGAACCTCGTCGAGCTCGCCCGGCTGCTGGCCACCACCGGCCCGCTGACCGTCCTCGACGTCGGCGCCAACGTGGGTGACTCCGCGGTGCAGATCCTCAACGCCGCCGACGGCCAGGTGCTCTGCATCGAGGCCGACAAGGCCTATCTCGACTTCCTGCACCGCAACGTCGACCGCGACTCCCGGGTCACCGTCGTCGAGGCGCTGCTCACCGTCGACGGCAGCGACGGCGGTACGACGGCCGTTCGCTCCGGCGGCACCACCCGCTTCGTCGAGGGCGCCGCCGGCGACGCCATGCCGACCGTCTCGCCCACCTCGCTGCGCACCGACCACCCGGCGTTCGACCGGCTCCGCCTGGTCAAGTCCGACACCGACGGGTACGACGTCGACCTGGTCCCCGCGGTCGCCGAGGCCTGGCAGGACGTCCAGCCGGTCCTCTTCTTCGAGTACGACCCCTACCTCACCCGGCTCGTCGGCCGCGACCCCGAGAGCGTCTGGGCACGCCTGGCGGGCCTCGGCTACGAGCACGTCGCGGTCTGGGACAACGGCGGTCTCACCGTCGGTCGCACCACCGTCGACAAGGTCGCCCAGCAGGGCCGGGTCCTCGACGAGGTGCCCGGCGGCCGGGCGCGGTCGCGCATCTACTGGGACGTCGCGGTCGTGCACCGCGACGACGCCGACGGGCTGAAGGCGATCACCGAGCTCGTCCCGGACGAGCTGGCCTGACGTCTCACGGCGGTCGAGCCGTGTCGGTGGTTGAGGTGCGACGAGCGCCAGCGAGGAGCCTCGAAACCACCGGCTACACCGCTCCCGTCCACAGGCGCCGGGCCTCGTTGTTTGGTGCAGCTACGGGCGAGGCACCGAGAGCCCATGCCGTGGACCTACATCGTTCGGTGCTCCGACGACTCCTACTACGTCGGGAGCACGTGGGACATCGACGCCCGGCTGTGGCAGCACAACCACAGCGATGAGCTCGGTGCCGCCTACACGCGTGGACGACGGCCGGTCACGCTGGTGTGGAGTGGCTGGTTCGACCGCATCGAGGATGCGTACGCCTTCGAGAAGCGTGTCCAGGGCTGGAGCAGGAGGAAGCGGGAGGCGCTGATGAGGGACGACTACGCCGCGCTGCCCGACCTCGCCCGACGGGCCGCCGTGCAGCGCAGGGCCGGCGGCCGGGAGGACGCTTCCGGTGGTTGAGGTGCGACGAGCGCCAGCGAGGAGCGTGCCCGGTGGTTGAGGTGCGACGAGCGCCAGCGAGGAGCCTCGAAACCACCGGGCCTGCTGCCGGCACCCTGACCACGGGAGCCTTCCAGCAGCATGGCCGGTGGTTTCGAGGCTCGGCGCTGGCGCGCCTCGCACCTCAACCACCGGCGGGTGGCGCTGGCGCGCCTCGCACCTCAACCACCGGCGGGTCTCAGCCGAGGAGGGCGGCGATCTCGCCGCGTACCACCGCGCGCCCGGCGACGTTCGTGTGGCACCCGTCGTCGGTGAGCTCCTCGCGCATCAAGCCGTCCGGGCCGGACAGTGCCTCGGTGGGGTCGAGCAGCCGCAGCGCGGGGCGGGCGGGCGCGGCACCGACGGCGACGGTGAGCGCGGAGCGGACCGCACGGTGGGCGGCGAGGCGCTCGTCGGGGGAGCCGGCGACGGGGAAGGCGGCGTGGTCGTAGCTGTCCAGGCACGGCGGGACGGGGACGACGATCGTGCCGACCGGGGTGCCGAGGCGGCCGACCAGGCCCTGCACCCGGTCGACGTACGACGACACGAAGCCGACGTCACCGCCGGCGGCCAGGCGCGGGGCGAGGTGGCAGCGGATGTCGATCTCGCCGAAGGAGAAGAACCAGGCGGCGTCCCGGGCACCGGGGACGCGGGCGACGAGGCGCGCGGTCCGCAGCAGCGTGGGCGGGAAGTCGTCGCGGGCGATGGAGTACATCACCCGCGGGCCGAGGTGCCAGGTCCAGCGGCGCTCGCCGGTGCGCAGGATGCCGGGCAACGGCGAGTGCTCGGTGTTGAAGGTGACCGCGTGCGAGTCGCCGACCCAGATCTCGTCGACCTGGCCGCGCAGCGCGGCCAGCAGCATCCGGAGCAGCGCGACCCAGCCGCGCAGCCGTGCCCGCCGCAACCGGACGAACGCCCGCAGGTCGCCCAGCCGGCCGCTCACCGCGATCGCACCGCGTCGGCGATGGCGTCGGCGACCTTGACCCGGCCGGTGTAGGCGAAGTGCTCGGTCGCATTGAAGCTGTCCTCGAAGTCCTCGTCCTCGAGGTGGATGTCGAGCATCGGCCCGATCGAGGAGGAGCCGCGCGCGAGGGCGTCGTCCTGGAGCGCCTTGTGGGAGCGGACGTGCGCCTCGAACTCCCCGGGGAAGTGCATCTCGCCGCGCTGCATCGGCGGGCGGGTCCACACGCCGACCGCGGGGACGCCGTACTCCTCGAGACGGCGGGCCAAGGTGGTGAGCGCGTCGAGGCGCGGGTTGTCGGCGCGCAGCTGCTCGCCGTAGAAGTAGTCGAAGCGGAGCTTCTCGAGCTCGATCGGCCACGGCGGCAGGCCGGTGCCGACCAGCTGCTCGCGGTACCAGCCGATCGTGCGCAGGCCGTTCCACCGGCTCTCGACCGGGTGGGCGAGGAAGACGTCGCGCTCCTCGTCGGTGGCGAAGGTGCCGCCACGGCCGACGTACCGGACCTTGCGGCGCGCGCCCTGCACCTTCGCCATCGCCGCGAGCGAGCGGTGGTAGCCGGTGATCGGGTCGGCGACGATGTGGGTGGCGGTGGTGGTGCGCAGGGCGAGCGTGAACACGACCGCCTTCGGGCGGCGATCCATCGCGGTCAGCAGGCGGGTGGCCTCGCCGTAGATGGTCGAGCCGAAGCCGGGGCCCGACATCGTGACCACGTTGCCGAGGCGCTGGCCGATCAGCTCGGGCAGCAGGGTGCGGTCGGTGTCGCGCAGCGACCAGCACAGCGTCGAGCTGTCGCCGAGGACGAGGACGTCGACGTCCTCGGCCTCGAGGCGGCGGCGGGCCTGCTCGACCTGCCGCAGCGGCACGTTGGTGACCCGGCTGCGGAAGCGGCGGATCTTGCTGAGCTGACGCTGCACCCGCACCGAGCCCTGTGCTCGGTGGAGTGCGGAACTGAGGGCCACGGTGGTCACGATGACACAACGGAACTGAGGGATTGTCGTTACCGGCACGACCGTGCCGACTGCGTGCAATGATCTGCCCCGTGCTGCACAGGCTGAGGCGCGGATGACCGCGCAGGGGGGCTCCGCGAACCGTCGGCTGAGCCTCGTCACGGTCGACCAGATCCTCTCGAGCCTGTCGAACATCGCCGCCCTGATCTGGGTCGCGCACGCCTTCGAGCCGATCGACTTCGGCCGGTTCAGCCTGGTCATCCTCGTCTACACGGTCGCCCAGGTCGTGTTCCGCAGCCTGATCTCCACGACCGCGATCGTGCACCCCGAGGACGCCGACTCCCGCGCCGGGGACATCCTCGGCGCCACCATCGTGCTCGGCATCGGCGCCGGCGTCGTGTGCTCCGCCGCCGGCCTCGCGCTGGTCGCCGCGGACAGCCGGATGGGCGGCCCGATCCTCGTGCTCGGCCTGTCGCTGACGTTCCTCGTGCTGCACGACGTCGGCCGCTACCTCGCCATCGCGAAGCAGCGGCCCGGGGGCGCGGTCGTCCTCGACTCGCTGTGGTTCGCCCTCCTCGCCGTCGGCTTCGTCGGCACCGACCAGCTCGGCCTCGACTCGCTCACCTGGCTGATCGCGGCGTGGACCGGCTCCGGAGTGATCGCCTCGCTGTGGGTCTTCGTGCAGTGCGGCGCCCCGTCCGGCGGCGGCCTGGCCTGGCTGCGCGAGCGTTGGGACTTCTCCTGGCGCTCGATGGTCAGCGGCCTGTCCGCCAGCGGTACGGCGCTCGCGACCGCCTCGCTGATGACGCTGTTCAGCAGCCCGATCGCCGTGGCCGCGTTCCGCGCCGCGACCCTGTTGGGGGCGCCCAGCACCGCGGTCCAGATGGCCGTCGGCACCTCGGCCGCCGCCGACATCGCGCGGGAGCGAGAGGACCCGAAGGCGGTGTGGCGCCACGTCCGGCGGGCGATCGCGATCGCCACGGTCGTCGGCATCCTCAACCTGGTCGTGCTGGTGTTCCTGCCCGACGTCATCGGTCGCGCCGTGCTCGGCGAGGCCTGGGACATCGTCGAGCCGCTGATGCTCGCGGTCAGCCTCAAGGTGCTGCTGATGGCCGCGCAGAGCGGGCTGCGCGCCTCCCTCATCGGCACCCACCGGATCCAGGCCGCCATGGTGACCGACATCGTCGCGATCGTGCTGGTCGGCGTGTGCATGGTCATCGGCGCGGCCTGGGGCGACGCCGAGGGAGCGCTGTGGGCGATGGCCGTCGGCACCGGTGTCTCCACCGTGTGCTGGTGGATCGCGGTGATCTGGAAGGGCCGCGGCCCGCTGCCCGAGCTGCCCGCGAAGGCGGGGGTGACCGGCGAGTCCGGTGAGATCGGCGAGGAGAGCGTCGCCGCGCGACCGGTCCGGGTCGCGCCGGGCAAGCACCGCGCCTGAGGCCGGCGGCGGGTCAGCCGCGGACCATCTTCCCGCCCTTGGTCGCGGCGGCCAGCTCGGCCTCCTCGACGACCTTGATGCTGCGCGGCTGCCACGCGCGGGGGAGGTCCGCGCACGTGGTGCGGATCGCGGACTTCACGGCGCTCTCGTCGGCGTCGTCCGCGAGCACGACCTCGACGGCGACCACGGCGCCGACCATCGGGTTGCTGCGGCCGTGCACCCGCGCCAGCCGGACACCGGGTACGGCGCCCACGCGCTCCTCGATCGGCAGCGGGTGGACCTTCACGCCACCGACGTTGATCACCTCCGAGGACCGGCCGCGGAAGAGCACTCGGTCCTCGACGACCTCGACCATGTCGCCGGTCGAGACCCAGCCGTCGTGCTCCTCGGGTGCACCTGCGGTGTCGCCGGCGTACCCGAGCATGCCCGTGCCGGCGCGCACCTGGAGCTCGCCGTCCTGCACGCGCAGCACGGCGTCGGGGTTCTCGGGACTCCACAGGCTCGTCGTGGACAGGCCGGGCCGGCCGTCGCGCACCGACGCGATCGAGCCGAACTCGGTCGAGGCGTAGACCTGCGAGATCCTCGCGGTCGGGAACGCCGCCTCGAGGTCGGCGAGCAGGTCGGGGGAGCTGGCCTCGCCGCCGAGGGTGATCTGCTCGAGCGGCGGCAGGTCCGCTGCGCTGCTGCGGGCCTCGGCCAGCAGGAAGCGCCAGTACGTCGGGGTCGCACTCACACAGGTGAGGCGGTCGCGCAGCAGCGCGGCGAGGCCGTCGCGCGGCTGGCGCGGGAAGGGCGCCACCAGCGTGGCCTGGGCGGCCATGACGTGCAGCAGCACCTGGATGCCCGCGAACTGCTGGGGACCGTAGGCCAGCAGCCAGCGCTGCTCCGGCCGGGGCGAGGTGGTCGCGCCGCGCCGGGTCAGCACCGCCCAGTCGTGGCGGGCCGCCTTGGGCAGGCCGGTGGTGCCGGTGGTGCGGATCATCAGCGGCTGCGGCCCGTCGTACGGCGGGAGGCCGGCCGGGTCGCCGTCGAGCTCCTCGGGTCGGACGACCGTGAGGCCGGCGGGCAGGTCGGTGCGCCTCGTGACCACCACGTCGTGACCCAGGGCGGCCGCCTGCTCGGCGAACTGCGCCGCGTCGAGGTCGGGCTGGTACTGGCACGGCTCGCTGCCGGTCGCCGCCGCCCCGCCGAGCAGGCGAAGGATCCACGCGGCGTCGGGCTCGAGGACGGCGAAGCGCGCGATGCCCCGCTCGTGCAGCCCGGCCGCGACCCGCCGGGCGCCGTCGCGGAGCTCGGCGTAGGTGAGCGTGACCTCGGGGGTCTCGACGGCCACCTGCTCCGGCCGCGCGCCAGCGGCCTTCTCCAGCAACCCGATCATCGGTGTCGACTCCTCTCGCGGGCCCGACCGTGGGGAACAACGGGCCGGGGCGAGTATCGCGCATGGCGCGTGGCCGTCACCCGGAGTCCGCCGAACAGTTGGGCAGGAGGCAGGATCGTCCTGTGTCCCGAGAGGCTGGAGTGCGCGTGGGTGCCCATCGTCCGATGACGGTCGCGGAGAAGTACTACACCTTCCTCGACCAGGCCTGGCCGAGCACCGCGATGATCTCCGCCGACCTCGACCGGTGCTTCGACCCCGAGGAGGTGCACCGCGTCTGGCAAGAGTTCCGGGCCCGCCGGGTCCTGGCCCGGGCTGCGGCCACCGAGGAGCTCACCATCGCCGACGTCGGGCTCGACCAGGACGTGTTCCGCGCCGACGTGCTTGCGACCACGGAGTGGGACCGGGCGTTCGAGGAGGAGGGCGACACGCCCTGCGACCTCGGCGTCCCCCTGCGCTGCCACTACCTGAGCAGCCCCGGCGAGGGACGCTCGCGGCTGATCTTCAACGGGCACCACGCCGTCATCGACGGCCGGATCGGGATCACCGAGCTGCAGTGGTTCGTGCGCCTGCTCGACGGCCAGGAGATCCCCGAGCAGCAGCTGCTCTCCGAGCCGGCGACCTCCGCGCGTCCGCACGCTTGGCAGGAGAGCCGGACGGCGATGATCGACCTGCTCCGCGAGCTCAAGACCCGCAACGCGGCCTACGGGACGCCGCAGCCGGCCGAGTGGCCGGACAGCTCGGTGCCGCGCCGGTCCTGGCTGCGGCAGGTCGAGATCGGTCCCGAGACCTCGGCCCGGGTCGTCGCCGACGGCCGGGCGCACGGCGCCAACCCGTTCGCCAACGTGGTCTCCGCGCTGCTCGTCGGCACCGCGAGGGTGCTGTGCGGCGGCGACGCGACCCTGCAGCTCGCCGCGCCCGCCGACCTCGGCACCCCGCCGAGCGACCCGAACCAGGCGCCGGCGATGGCGATCGCGGTGCTGGCCCATCCGTTCGAGGTCGCGGTCGAGGACCGGTGGTCGCTCGCCGGGCGCGTGAAGGCGGCCGTGGTCGAGGCGCTCGCGCGCGGGGAGGGCGACCTCTTCTTCCACCTCGCCCGGCTGGAGAACGTCACCGACCTCGCGGCCGGGCGCGACCGGATCGCCGCCGCGCTCAGCGCCGGCCCGCCGTCGGTGGTCGTGAGCAACATGGGCATCGTCGACCCAGGCACCGACCCGGACTGGCTGCGCAGCCTGCACGGACAGCTGGTGGCCGCGCCCAACCAGGTGGTGTTCCTGGCGCTGACCTCCTACAAGGGCCGGCTGATGCACACCTTCGCCACCGACGACAACCGGATCGCACCCGACCAGCGCGAGGCCCTCGTGCGGGAGTACCTCGCGCTGATCGGTGTGGACGAGGCGACGCTCGAGGACTGACGCCGTCAGGCGGTGAGGCCGCCGTCGATCACCAGCACCTGACCGGTGATCCAGTCGTTGGCCGGGTCGACCAGGAAGGACACCGCGCGGGCGATGTCCTCGGGGTCGCCGAGGCGACCGGCCGGCGTACGGCGGATGATCTGGTTGAGCTGGCCGTCGTCGAGGCCGTGGCTCATCTCGGTCCTCAGGTAGCCCGAGGCGATGCTGTTGACGGTGATCCTGCGCGAGCCGACCTCGCGGGCCAGGCCGCGGGTGAAGCCGTCGAGCGCGGCCTTCGTGGCGCCGTACACGCTCAGGCCGCGGTAGCCGGTCAGCCCGGTGATCGAGGAGATGTTGACGATCCGGCCGCCGCCGTGGGCGAACATGTTGCGCACCACCTGCTTGGTGAGGTGGATGGTCGCCTTCAGGTTGAGGTCGATCACCGTGTCGGAGTCCTCGTCGCTGAACAGCGCCAGGATGCCGTCGCGGGCGACGCCGGCGTTGTTGACGAGGACGTCGACCGACGTCCACTCCGCCACGACGTCCTTGAAGAACGCCGTGCACTGCTCGCGGTCGGCCATGTCGGCCTTGCGGAACAGGAACCGTTCGGCGTACGCCGGGTCGGCCTGCCACGCGCGGACCGCGTCGGTCTCGCTGCGGGCACAGGTGGCGACCCGGTCGCCGGCGTCGAGGAAGTGCTGGACGATGCCCTCGCCGAGACCGCGGCTGCCGCCGGTGACGATGACCGTGCGGGGTGCGGTCATGCCGACGCAGCGGTCGCGTCGGCGTAGAACGCCACGATGTCGGCCACCGTCTCCGGCAGCAGGCCGGCGCCGAAGGGGTCGGTGCCGAACTCGTCCTCGAGGATCGCGGACAGCTCGGCGGTCTCCAGGGAGTCCAGCCCGAGTCCCTCGTCGCCGTGCAGCGTGGCGCCGAGCTCGACGGTCGTGTCCTCACGGTCCGAGCGCTCCAGCAGCTCGGTGACGATCGTGACGATCTTGGGCTCAAACTCGTTCATTGCGACCTCTACTCAGATGGGGGGTTCGCAGGGCCAACGACGCCACGGGGTCCTTGGTAACGGGCGCGGTTGTAGACGTGCCGCGGAATGTCGATCGGCGCCAGCCGCCGAGCCGGTACGCCGCCGTGCAGGTGGGCACCCTTCGCCTCCTGCCCGGTCCAGGTGGTCGAGCCGGCCGCGATCAGCGCGCCCTCGCCGACGACGGTCCCGGGCAGCATCGTGCACGACGTCGCCACGACCGCGCGGTCGCTGATGGTCACCGGGTCGAGGATGACCCCGCCGTTGGTCGGGTCGAACGCGTGGGAGAGCAGCGTCGAGCGGATGCCAGTGACCCAGGTGTTGTCGCCGAGGATGATCCCGCCCCCGCAGTCGAGGTAGTGCTGGCTGATGATGTGCGAGTCGTCGCCCATCCGCAGGGTGCGCAGGTCGGCGGTCTGGGTGGCGCCCGGCTCGTAGCCGGAGTCGCCGACGACCTGGTTGAACAGCATGATCCGGCAGCCGACGCCGAGCTTCACCAGCCGCAGGTCGCGGAACATGTTGAAGTGGTGGATCAGCGCCCCCTCGCCCAGCTCGAAGCGGTCGACGCGGCGCACCAGGTTGATCCCAACGACCGCAGTGTCCGGGACGACGTGGCCCAGCCGGCGCAGCAACCGGTTCTTGAGCTTGCTCGGGGGCAGCAGGAAGACAAGGGTCGTCAGGGCCTGGCGCACGCGGCGCAGCCTACACACGCCCGCGGGTTCGGCGGAGCCGATCATGGAGACCACGGACAGCCTCTATTGTCTGCCGCGTGCTTCTCACCCCCCTGGCCCACGGCCGGGTCTCGATGCAGTGCGATCTCTGCGTCCCGCCCGTCCTGACCATCGCGAGCCCGGCCTGGCTGCGGCGTACCGGCTGGACCCTGGCGGCCGACGGCAACGCGCTCGACGCCTGCCCGAACTGCACGGTCCGGGTCGCGCCCCGCCACCGGGTACGACGAGGCGACGCGACGCCGCAGCAGCCCGACCCGGCCCGACTGCCGAACGTGGTCGTGGTCGGCGCGACGAAGGCCGGTACGACGAGCATGCACGCCTATCTCGCGGTGCACCCGGAGGTCGCGGCCTCGGAGGAGAAGGAGATGCGCTTCTTCACCGATCCCGACTGTCGCGACTGGGTGGGCGCCTACCAGGAGCGGTTCGCGCCCGGGACCCGCTACCGGCTGGAGTCGACGCCGTTCTACAGCAAGGCGCCCTGCTACCCGGGTGTCGTGGAGCGCATGGCCGCGCTGGCGCCCGACGCCCGGATCATCTACCTGGTGCGCGACCCGATCGACCGGATCGTCGCCGAGCACGTCGAGATGGTCGCCTGGAACGCCGCGGAGCGCCCGCTCGACGAGGAGCTCGCCGATCCCGCCGAGCCGACCAGCCCGCTGGTCGCGTCCAGCCGCTACGCCACGCAGTTCGAGCCCTACCTCGAGGCCTTCGGGAAGGACCGGGTGCTGGTCGTCGATCTCGCCGACCTCGGCGCGGACGCCGACGGGACGATGGGTCGGGTCTTCGCGTTCCTCGGCCTGGAGAGCCCCGCGCTGTCCGCCGACGACTGGGGGCGCCACAACACCGCCGAGGAGAAGCGGGCGCTGCCGCCGTGGCTGATGGCGATCCGGCGCGGGCCGCTCGTGCGGGCGGTCCGCCGGCTGCCGGCCGCCCGTCGGCTGGCGCACCTGGCCTGGCGCCGTACCGGGGAGAGGATCGAACGGCCGCAGCTCAGCCCGGCCACCGAGGCGGCGTTGCGGGCCGAGCTGCAACCGGAGGTCGATCGCCTGCGCGAGCTGACCGGGCAGTCCTTCGCGACCTGGTCGCTGTGACCGCCGGCAGCGGCGATCAGGCCTTCTTGCGGAACAGGTAGAACCGGTCGTGCAGGTCGATGAGCTCGCGGAGCTCGTCGGACTGGTGGATCGGCCGGTCGTCGACCAGCTCGTAGCCACGGTCGAGGACGTCCTGGCGGAACGGCTTCATCGAGCCGTCGAGCTCGGTGCTGCGCAGCTCGTCGGGCGTGTTCGGCACGATGAGCAGCCACGGGATGTCCCGCTCGGCGATGCGGTCCAGCCACCAGCACACCGCCTCGTGCGAGGCCTCCGAGAAGCTGTGGATGTTGACCGCGACGTCGTAGCGCTCGGCCAGCTTCTGGTGCTCGTGCAGGGGGACGACGCGCACCGTGTCGGGCAGGTTGCGGAAGCGCGTGTAGTACTCGCACAGGAAGGTCGACGTCGCGACGGCGTCGACGCAGTCGTAGGCCGCGAGGCCGGGGAAGGCGGTCGCCATCCGGTGTGCGAGGCGGCCGTAGCCGGCGCCGATGTCGAGCACCCGCAGGCCGTCGATGGAGGCCAGGCCCATCTGGTCGTCGAGGTAGTTGATCTCGTTGATGCTGTCCAGCAGGTCGCGGCTGACCGGCGGGCGCTCGCCGAACTCGAAGGTGAACGCGCCGAACAGGCCGTCCTCCTCGAGCTTGTCGAACAGGCCGAGCGAGTCGCGCTCCTTGACGTCGAGCATCGCGAGGTACATGCGGATCCGCGCGGCGTGGCCGAGCTGGCGGAACTGCCAGACGTAGGCGTTGTCGCCGCGGAACCAGGCGAGCGAGAGGTTCTTCCTCAAGAAGCCCTGGCGCCACTGGGTGTGGACCGCGGAGGGCAGGTCGAGGGCGTCGTACGTCGCCTGCAGGTCGGCCAGCCGCGGGTTGTCGCCGCGCAGCTCGGCCTCGGCGCCGGGGGGCAGCGCGACGTCGTCGTTGTGGGTCACCGAGGTGTAGCGGCGACCCTCCTCGTCGATCCGGCTGACCATGAAACCGGCGCGCGCAGCGCCTGACTTGACCCGGCGACGGAGCCAGCTGGCGACCAGCTCGGGGTTGGCGCGGCGGGCCTTGGCGACGAGCTCGTCAGCTGAAATCTGGGGCACGGTGGGCAACTGTAACCGCATCAGTTGCGGGTCGTTCTGCATCTGGTGGAATGAGTTCCCGCCGATGGCCAACCGCAGAATCCGCACCCCCCGAGGATCCGCTTGCTGACCACCCCCGTGACGCTGATCGCGTTCAACCGACCCGAGCTGACCTCGGGAACGCTGGCCGCGATCCGGGCTGCGCAGCCCGCGCAGCTGTTCCTCGTCGCCGACGGCCCGCGCCCGGGCAACGCCGACGACGTGGAGCGGTGCGCCGCCGTGCGCACCGTGCTCGAGGACATCGACTGGCCGTGCCAGGTGCACCGCCGCTACGCCGAGGAGAACCTCGGCCTCGAGGCCAACGTCGAGCTCGGCCTGGACTGGGTGTTCTCGCAGGTCGACGCGTCGATCGTGCTCGAGGACGACTGCCAGGCGGGGCCGACCTTCTTCCGCTACGCCGCCGACCTGCTCGAGCGCCACCGCGACGACGAGCGGGTCTGGCAGGTGTCGGGCAGCGGGCTCGGGGTGCCACGCCGGCTGTTCGGCGACGACAGCTACGCGTTCACCGCCTGGGCGAGCGTGTGGGGGTGGGCGACCTGGGCCGATCGCTGGCAGCGGCACCGCTCGGTGTTCCCGCGCGACCACGTGGCCGGGGACGCGCCGGTGCGCACCGTGCCCGCCGTCCAGCAGCCCGGGCTGCTGGTGACCCGCTCCGGCCAGCAGCACTTCGCCGACGCCGCGGCGTCCGACGACACCGTGACCCACGGCTGGGACAAGCACTGGTGGCTGACCATGATGACCTTCGGCGGCCTGGCGATCTCGCCGGCCGTCAACCTGGTCGAGAACGTCGGCTGGGGGGCCGACGCCACCCACGGCGTCGCGCCCGGCAAACGCGACCACGCCGCCGAGGAGATCACCTTCCCGCTGCACCACCCGGCCGAGGTCGCGCTGAACGCGGAGGTCGAGCGCGAGCTGGAGCTGGTCCTCAACCGGGTCGGGGGCCGAGCGGCGACGATCGCGCGCCAGGTCCTCCGCTCGCCGCGGCTGCGCCACGCCGCGCGCACCGCCGTCAACAGCCGGGCCGCGACCGCCGCCCACCGCTTCGTCAGCCAACTCGGAGAGAAGGGCCGTCGTGCCTGAGCCTGGTCCCGCTGCGTCGCTCGGCACGCCGGTCGTCATCGTCGCGTTCAACCGGCCGGCCGTCGTACGCCGCACGGTGGAGGCGGTCATCGCGGCGGGGCCGCAGGACGTCTTTCTCCTCGTCGACGGCCCACGCTCGACGCACCCGGAGGACGCCGTTCGGTGCGCCGAGGTCCGAGAGCTGCTGACCTCCGCGCCCTGGCCCGGCCGAGTGCACACCCGCTTCGCCGAGCGCAACATCGGGCTCGAGGCCAACGTCGAGCTCGGCCTGGACTGGGTGTTCTCCCAGGTCGACCGCGCGATCGTGCTCGAGGACGACTGCATCCCGCACCCGACCTTCTTCGACTTCTGCGTCGAGCTGCTCGACCGGTACGCCGACGAGCCGCGCGTCTGGCAGGTCGCCGGCGACAACAAGGGCATCCCGCGCGGGATGTTCGGCTCCGAGAGCTATGCGTTCACCACGTGGGCGAGCGTGTGGGGTTGGGCGACCTGGGCCGACCGCTGGCACGCGCACCGCGCGGTGTTCCCGCGCGACCACGCCGGCGCCGAGGAGCGCGTCGGCCGCACGCCGCGGACCGCGGACGCCGTACGCCCGGTCGAGGTGCTGCCGGACCCCGACGCACTGGTCACCGAGGCCGCCCTGCGGCACTTCACCCAGGTGGCGGGGGACCGCGACGGCGACTCGCGCGGCTGGGACCACCACTGGTGGGTGACGATCATGTCGCGACGTGGCCTGTCGATCACGCCCTCGCTGAACCTCGTGGAGAACGACGGCTTCGGTCCCGACGCCACCCACACGCACACCGCGCGCGAGCCGATGCCCGCGCAGGCGATGCCGCTGCCGCTGGTCCACCCGCCGGCGGTCGCGCTCAACGAGCAGGCCGAGGCCGAGCTCGAGCTGGTCCTGCTGCAGATCGACGGTCGTCTCTCGCGGGCGGTCAAGCGGATCATCAAGCCCCTGTGGATGCGGGTGATCATCGGGCGCATCGTCCGCTTCCGCCCCGTGTGGGCCGTCGTCCGGCGGCTGGTGGCGCGATGAGCCTCCCGACCTGGCTGCGCCCGTGGTGGCCGTTGTTCAAGCGCCTGCACCTGCTCGTGACCCGCCTGCTCGGGCACCTGTTCCGCGTCGTGTCGCCCCTGCTCGGCGCCCGCGGCGTCCCGCGGCGCGCCACGGCGTCGGCGACCGAGACCGCGCGCGAGCCCGGGGTCACCCTGCACCCCGGCAGACCGGAGGAGGGCTGGAACCGGCCCGCGACCCTCGGCGAGCCGGCCGGCCACTGGCTGTTCGAGGCGATCCACGCCGCGACGGTCCCGACGCCGAAGGTCCCGGCCACGACGGTCCCGGCGACCTTCACCCTCGAGATCGCCGGCGGCCGGCTCAGCGGCGACTACGCCGCCGCCACCACCCCGACCAAGGTCCTCGACCACGAGACCAGCACCTACTTCGGCGTCTTCGACTGGCGCGAGCACCCGATCTTCCTGCGCCCGACGCTCGGCCCGACCGAGCACGTCGACGGCACGGTCCTCAGCCTGACGGCCCGCGGCACGTCCGAGAACTACTACCACTTCCTCTACGACGCCCTCGGCCGGCTGGCCGTGCTCGAGGAGACGATGGGGGAGCAGGCGCTGAAGGAGGCCGACGCGGTCGTCGTACCGCACCGGACGCGCTACCAGAAGCAGCTGCTCGAGCTCGCCGGCGTCACCACGCGGCTGATCCAGCCCGAGCGCGGGCGCACGGTCTCCGCCGACCGGCTGCTCGTGCCGAGCAACCCCAACTGGGCGCTGCAGGCCCCGCCCGCCACCGTCCGGTGGCTGCGCGAGCGGCTGCCCGCCTCCGGCGCGACCGGCACCCCGCGCCGGCTCTACGTCACCCGCGGCACGACCCCCCGCACCCGGCGCTACGTCGAGGAGGCGGATCTGTGGCCGGAGCTGGAGCGTCGCGGCTTCACCCGGATCGACCCCGGCCAGCACAGCGTCCAGGAGCAGATCGACCTCTTCCACGGTGCCGACGTCGTCGTCTCCCCGCACGGCGCCGCCCTGACCAACCTCACCTTCTCCCGCCCGGGAGTCCGGGTGCTGGAGATGTTCGCGTCGACGTACGTGCACCTCGGGCTGTGGGCGATCTGCCAGGCCGTCGGCGCCGACTACCGCTATCTCGTCGCCGAGCCCGCCGCCGGGCCGGGCGGCCCGAACCAGGGCGTCCTCGACGACGTCACCATCCCCCCAGCGCGGGTGCTGGCGTCCGTGGACGCCCTGCTCGCGGACCTCTAGAAACTAAGGTGTGGCCGTGAACGACGAGAACAACACGGAGTCGACGTTCCGCCCGGGAGAGACGCTCTCCCGGCTCTACCCGGAGGTCCGTGCGGGCGGGTACACCCGCCATGACGGGTTCATCGAGTTCTACACGCGGGTCAACGCACTCCTCGACGCCGACAGCCGGGTCCTCGACTTCGGTGCCGGCCGCGGCCTGTGGGCGATCGAGCCGTTCCCGGAGCTGCACCGCAGGCTGCGCGGCTTCCACGAGCGCGTCGCGGAGGTGCACGGCGTCGACGTCGACCCGGTCGTCCTCGACAACCCGACGCTGAGGTCCGCGCAGGTGATCGAGCCCGGCGGCAAGATCCCCTTCGGCGACGCCGAGTTCGACCTCGTCGTCGCCGACCACGTCCTCGAGCACATCGCCGAGGAGGACGCCGTGCAGGTCTCCTCCGAGCTGCTCCGCGTGCTCAGGCCCGGCGGCTGGCTGGCCGCGCGCACGCCCAACAAGTGGGGGATCATCGGCATCGGTGCCCGAGCCGTCCCCAACGACCTGCACACGCGGGTGCTCAAGCGGCTCCAGCCCGACCGCAAGGCCGAGGACGTCTTCCCGGTCCGCTACAGCATGAACACCCGCCGCTCGCTGTCCGCGCTCTTCCCGCCGCCCAACGAGCTGGTCGTCTACGGCCACGCCTCGGAGCCGACGTACTTCGGCTCCAACGCGCCCGCCTGGCGGGTCGCCCAGCTCGTCGACCGGCTCACGCCGCCGGCACTCGCGCCGACGCTGATGGTCTTCGTTCGCAAGGGCTGAGCCGTCTCCGGTCGTTGAGGTGCGACGAGCGCCAGCGAGGAGCCGTTCCGGTGGTTGAGGTGCGACGAGCGCCAGCGAGGAGCCCTTCCGGTGGTTGAGGTGCGACGAGCGCCAGCGAGGAGCCTCGAAACCACCGGGCCGACTGCCGGGACCTGACCACGGGCGAGTACCAGCAGCATGGCCGGTGGTTTCGAGGCTCGGCCGCGGGCGGCCTCGCACCTCAACCACCGGCGGGCGGCGCGGGCGGCCTCGCACCTCAACCACCGGCGGGCGGCGCGGGCGGCCTCGCACCCCGGCCACCGGTAGAACGAACGAGCCGCCGGGGACCAGGTCCTCGGCGGCTCGTGTCGTCTGCGGTGGTGGCGTCAGGCCCGGCGGCGTCCGGAGCCGGCGGTGGCCTTCGCGTCGGACTTGCCCGAGCGACCGGACGGGCTGGTCTCCTCGTAGTAGTAGTAGTAATACGAGCCGATGGCCCGCTTGGCGACCATGTTGACCACGACGCCGTAGAGGCGGGCGCCGACCTGGTTGAGGCGGTTGATGGCCTCGTTGACCTGGTCCTTGGTGGTCTTGGCGTGCCGCACGACGATGATCACGCCGTCCGCGAGCTTGGCCAGCACCGACGCGTCGGCGACGGGGAGCAGCGGCGGGGCGTCGATGATGACCATGTCGTAAGACGACCGGAGCCGCCGGATCAGGTCGTGGGTGATCTTCGACTGCAGGATCTCGGTCGGGTTCGGGGGCTTGGCACCGCTGGCGAGGACGTGCAGGCCGCTGGCCTCGTGGACCTGGATCGCGTCGTGGATCTCGGTCTTGCCGACGAGCGCGGTGGTGAGACCGATGGCCGGGTCGAGGCCGAGGGTGCTGGCGACGCGCGGCCGGCGGAGGTCGGCGTCGATGATCAGGGTGTTGCGACCGGTCTGGGCGAGCGCGACCGCGAGGTTCGTCGAGGTCATCGTCTTGCCCTCGCCGGGCACCGCGCTGCTGATCACCAGGCAGCGCGGCTGGTGGTCCAGGTCGATGAACTGCAGGTTCGTGCGCAGCAGGCGGAACGCCTCGGTGCGCGCCGCGAAGCCCCCGAGGTCGGTGAGCAGCGGCGCGGAGCGGATGTCGCCGTCGAAGCCGATGCTGGCGAGCACGGGCGACTCGGTGAGCTCGGCGACGTGGTCGGCGGTGCGGATGGTGCGGTCCAGGATCTCCCTGGCCACCGCGAGGCCGATGCCGAGCAGGATGCCGATCAGCGTCGCCACGACCAGGTTGAGGACCACGTCGGGGCTCACCTGGGTCGCGACCGACGCCTTGTCGGTGACCTCGGCGCGGGTCAGCGAGTCCGCCGGGTTGCCGGCGGTCGTCGCGCTGTCGCCGGCCTCACCCGGCGTCTCCAGCCCGGCGACGTACGTCGTGAACTTCTCGGTCGCGTAGTCGGCGATGGTCCGCGCGTCCTGCGGGTTCTCGTCCTTGTAGCTGATCTGGATCAGCGAGGTGCTCTCCACGACCTCCGCGTCGAACCGGGAGGCCAGCTCCTCGGCTGACATCTTCAGGTTGAGGTCGTTCTTGACCAGCTCGGCGAGGCCGGTGCTCTTCACGACCGTGGCGTACGAAGCTGCGCGGTTCGACGCGAACAGCAGGGCCGCATAGGCATCGGTCGTGTCGCGGACGTCGACGGTGAGGAAGATCTGCGTCTTCGACTCGTACATCGGGGTGCGCGTGAACGTGATCGCGGAGCTGACCCCGAGCGCGAGCAGGATGATCGCAACGATGCTCATCCAACGGCGCCCCAGCACCGTCAGAAACTGCTTGAAGTCCAAGTCCCGTCCCTTGCTTGTGACATGCGTCCCGACCTGACCGACTGTCGATCCTAGGCCCCGCCCCCGTGCCCAACGCAGCAGACTGTCGATGGTCACTGTCCCACGCCCCACCAATTGTGCGCTGCTAGTCTCGCGGGCATGTCGCCAGAGATCCGGCGTCGGCGCCGGTCTCGCGGCTTCCGGCGGCTGCAGCGGCAGGTGCGCCGGTTCCGTCGGGAGCACCCCCGCTGGACGATCGCGATCGGCGTCGGATCGGTGCTGCTGGTCGTGCTCGGCTGGTCGCTGTGGGTCGTGCTCGGCGCGGCCCGTGACCTCCGCGAGGTCGAGCAGCAGGCCCGGCTGATGCGGGACTCCCTGGTGCAGGGCGACGCGGCCGGGGCCCGGTCCGCGCTCGAGGCCTACCAGGAGGCGGCCGACGCCGCGGACGACGCGACGCACGGTGTGACGTGGTCGGTCCTCGGTGCGGTCCCGCTGCTCGGGGACGACGTGAGGGGCGTGGCGACGGTCGCAGCGGTGCTGGCCGATGTCGGGCGCGATGGCCTGACACCGGTTGCCGACGCGGCCGACCAGGTGACGGCCGACAGCTTCCAACCGGTCCGGCACACCTTCCCCCTGGACAAGATCGCCTCCCTCGAGGAGCCGGCCGCACGCAGCGAGCAGGCGTTCGACACCGCGAGCCGCCGGTTGGCGGAGGTCGACGACACGGGCTTCGTGGGCCCGATCCGGACGGCCTTCGACAGCCTGCGGACGCTGGTCGACGACGCGCGGGCCACCCTGCAGTCGACCTACCGGGCCTCCCGGCTGATGCCGCGGATGCTCGGGCAGGACGGTCCGCGCAACTACCTGATGGTGTTCCAGAACAACGCCGAGTCGCGCAGCAGCGGCGGCCTCCCGGGCTCGCTGTCCCTCATCCACGCGCGCGACGGCAAGGTCGAGATCACCGAGCAGGTCGACATGGCCGAGCTCGGCGCGACACCCGGCCGTCCGGTCCTCCCGCTGAGCGCCGAGGAGGAGAAGCTGTTCGGCGAGATCCTCGGCACCACCGGCGTCAACGCCACCTTGACCCCCGACTTCCCGCGGGCCTCCGACCTGGTCCGGGCCCGCTGGCAGCAGGTCCGTGAGGAGCGCCTCGACGGGATCCTGTACGTCGACCCGGTGGTCGTGTCGTACCTGCTGCGGGCCATCGGCCCGGTCCCCGTGGCCGGGTACGCCCCGGTGACGGCGGCCAACGTGGTCAGCCGCGTCGAGAACGAGATCTACGCGCTGACGCCGGGCACCGCCGCGCAGAGCGACTACCAGGAGGCGGTCGCCAAGGCCGTCTTCGACGTCTTCTCCGACGGACAGGGCAGCTCGGTCGACGTGATCCGCGCGCTCGTGACCGGCGTCGAGGAGGGCCGGGTGCGGATGCACTTCTTCGCCGACGACGCCCAGCAGGAGATCGCCGGCACCCGGATCGCGGGGGAGTTCGTGGACCGCACCGACGGCCCGCCGGTGGTCGGGATCTACGTCAACGACGCGGGCCCGACCAAGATGCAGTACTACCTGCGACAGCGGGCCTCCCTGTACTCCCGATCCTGCAGCGGCGGCCGCCAGGAGCTCGGCACCACCATCACGTTCACGAACGCGACCCCGACCCTGGCCGACGAGCTGCCGGACGCGATCACCGGCGAGTTCTTCCCCGGCAACCGCACCGACCCGGGCCAGCAGCTCCTGGTCGTCTACGTCAGCGCACCCGTCGGCGGCAGCGTCGACGAGGTCCGCATCGACGGGCAGTCGGCGGGCGACCCCACGCTCACCACGTACGCCGGTCGCGAGGTCGCGACGATCGGCGTGCTCCTCGACCCCGGCCAGACCCAGACCGTCGACGTCGTGCTCCGCACGGGCAAGGGGCACACGGGCGACGCCCGCCTCGAGATGTCGCCCGGCGCGGCGCCGGGCAGCTCGAACGCCACCGCACCGTCCGCCTGCCACACCCGCTGACCCGTTCCTCTTGGTGAAGGTCTTCCACTTCTCTTTACCTTCGGGTCATCGCGGGGCCACCGATCAACGGCGTTGACGTCACCGGCTGCGGTGAGCATGACTGCCCGTGCCCTCCCTCGACGACCGCCTGGTCGACCTCGTCGGCTCGCCCGGCTTCGTCCCCCTCGCCTTCCTGCTCGCCTTCGCGGCGGGCGCCGCCCACGCGGTCGGGCCCGGGCACGGCAAGAGCCTGGCGGCGGCGTACCTGGTGGGGGCGGACGGCAAGGTCCGCGACGCCGCATGGCTGGGTGCCTCGGTCGCGGTCATGCACACCGTGTCGGTGCTCGTCGTCGCCATCGCCTGGACCTTCCTGTCGCTCTCGGACCTGCTCTCGCTCGAGCGGCTGACCAGCGGGCTGCAGCTGGCCGCCGGACTGATGGTGGTCGGGGTCGGTGTCTGGCTGTTCCGTCGCCACCTGCGCGGCGCCCACGGGCACGGCCACGGGCACGGCCACGGACACGGCCACGGACACGGCCACGGACACGGCCACGGGCACGGCCACGGCGATGGGCCTAGCCGGCCCGGGCTGGTCCTGCTCGGCATGTCCGGCGGCCTGACCCCGTCGCCGGCGGCCTTCCTGGTGCTGGTCACCGGCATCTTCACCGGACGTTCCGGGTTCGCGCTGCTGCTGGTCATCACCTTCGGCCTGGGCCTGGCCACGGTGCTCTTCGCGGTGGGCCTGCTCGCCCTGGCCGGGCGCAATGTCGTGGTGCGCGCGGCGGAGTCGCGGACGCTGATGGCGACCGCGACCCGGATCGCGCCGGTGCTCGCCGCGGCCAGCATCACCGTCATCGGGTGCGTCGTCACCACGACCGCGGTCGGTCGACTGGCGGGCGCCGCGTGAGGACGGTGGCCGCGCACCCCTTCGGCGACCCGCAGACGGTCGAGGTCGCCCGCGACGCCGACGACCCCGCCGTCGTCCACGTCACCTGGAAGGTCGGCGCCGCCGACGACCTCACCCTGCTCGGCATCCACGTCGGGGTGCTGCCCGAGGACCGGGTGATGCTCGACGGCGCCATCCAGTACGACGACGGCGACGCCGCCCTCGTGCAGCAGGCGCCCGAGGTGCACTCCTACCTGCTCGACCACGTCACGGTGAGCGCGGGCGGCCGGGACTGCCCCGGCGAGGTGGCGGCCTCGGGCGACCTGATCGCGGACGGCGCGGACCTCGTGTTCACCTGCGCGCAGCCGGCCGCGACCGCGACGGTGGCGGTGAGCACGCTGACCGACCTGCACCCGGCGTACCGCACCCTCGCCACCGGCCCGGACGGCCAGCACCAGGTGTACGGCGCCGACGCGCCCACCCACGAGTGGTCGCTCGGCGTCACGTCGACCGGCAGCACCAACACCACCAGCACCACCAGCAGCACCGGCAGCAGCGCTGCCCTCCAGATCGGCGGTGTTCTCGGCGCCGTGCTCCTCGTCGCCGTCGCCGGGACCCTCGTGGCCCGGCAGCGGCGGCGGGCAACCCCCACCCCCAACCCCTGAGGAGACCCGTCGTGCCCGCACGACCGATGCGCAGGCTCCGGTTGCTCGCGACCTCCCTGGTCGCCGTGACCGTCGCCTCGGGTGGCCTGCTGGCCACCCCGAGCCAGGCCGTCCCCGCGGCAGCCCCGAGGCTGCCGGACACCCCGGCCGTCGCGACCGCAGAACCGGCGCCGACCCCCGACGTCCTCGACGTCGCCTTCCCGGGCGGCGTACCGACGGACGCGGCCCAGTCGCTGGCGCCGATCACCTACGGCACCCCGACGTTCGGGACCGACGCCAAGCAGGGCCCCGTCATGACGGTGGACGGCGTCGACGACGCGATCGGCTTCCCGTTCGAGGACCAGTGGAGCAAGCTCACGACCGGCGTCAGCGTGGAGTGCGTGTTCCGCATCGACACCGCGATGCCGGTGGCCGGCGAGAAGGACCTGTGCTCCGACAAGGAGGCCGGCGGCATCTCGATGTACGTCAACGGCGCCAATCTCGGCTTCATGGCGCACATCGGCGGCGGCTACAAGAGCGCCCTGACGCCGATCGACGGCAACCGCTGGTACCACGCGGTCGCCACCTGGGACGGCAGCCAGGTCAAGCTGTACGTGAACGGCCAGCTCGCCCAGACCACCGCCGCCAGTGGCGCCCTCACCCTCCCGGCGGCCACCTCGCGCCGGTTCGTCGTGGGCGCGGACGCCGGCCCGTCCGGGATCGGCCAGCCGGCGCCGCCGAGCACCTTCGCCGCGTCCGGCGTCTTCTCCCGCGCGGTCACCGCGGACGAGGTGAAGGCGCTCGCCGCGCAGTGGGACACCGCCGTACCCACGCCGCAGGCCGACGTCCTCGACGTCGACTTCGCCGACGGCACCCCGAAGGAGCGGGTCCGCGACCTCGCGGTGAAGACCTTCGGCAGCCCGACGATCGGGCACGACAACGCGCTCGACCGCGACGTCGTCACGCTCACCGGTGACGATGCCTACGGCTACGCGCTCACCCCGCACTGGGGCGAGATCAGCTCCGCGGTCAGCCTCGAGTGCACCTTCCGGTACGACGGCCCGCTGCCCACCAGCACCGAGGCATCGGTCTGCTCCGGCAAGGAGGCGGGCGGCTACTCGATCTACGTCAACGAGGACAAGGTCGGCCTGATGGCCCACATCGGCGGCGGCTACAAGACCGCGCGCGCGGTGATCAGCCCCGGCCGCTGGTACCACGTCGTCGGTGTGTGGACCGGGACAGAGATCAAGCTGTACGTCGACGGTGTGCTCGCCGCGACCACGCCGGCCACCGGCGCGCTGACCCTGCCCAACGCCACTGCCCGTGCGTGGACGGTCGGTGCGGACTCCTCGCCCAACGCCGGCGCGCAGTTCTACACCAGGGGCAAGCTGGCCAACGCCCGCATCTACGGCCGGGCGCTCAACGACACCGAGATCAAGGCGCTGGACATCGCGGCCTTCGGCGAGCACCCCGACGCGGGCGTCGGCCTCACGGGTTCGGTCCCCGCGGCCGGCGACCACCTCACGCAGCCGGTCGAGCTCGACCTCGACATCGCGCACGAGGACAACGCCACGGGCTGGACCGTGCTGCTCGACGGCAGGCCCGTCGCGGAGGGCGACCTCGTCGGCGCCGGCCTGCGGGCCGGGGCGCACACGATCACCGTCACGGCGGTCGACGTCTTCGGCAAGCCGCTCTCCTTCGAGATCCCGTTCGAGTCCGACACCATCCCCACCGGTGGCGGTACCGGGTCCGGCGAGGGCAAGGGCGTCGTGCAGCTCTCCGCGATCGCGACCAGCCCCGACGGCAGCGACGTCACGACCACCTTCCGCGAGGCCACGGCGACCGTGGCCGACGGCGGCGTCCAGGGTGTCGTGAAGAAGGTCCCGACCACCCTCGACTTCACCTTCGACGACGAGCAGGCGATCGCGGGCCGCGTCACTCCGGATGACGACCAGCGCACGGCCAGCGCCACCAGCGGGGACATCCCGTTCCAGCGCTTCGACGTCGAGGTCGGCCCGGCCGTCGCCGGCCAGCAGGTCGTCTGGAAGGGCGTGGTCGACCCGGAGCGGTCGGTCACCCTGCGCGCCTGGAACACGCAGACCTCGGCGTGGGTCGCGCTCGCGACCGCGCGCGGCGTACAGGACGGCGACACCGTCCTCAACGCCGTGGTCCGCCCGGCGATGGTCGACGACGGCACCGTCCACCTGCTGGTGCTCGGCACCGACCCGTTCGCCGACGACCTCGCCCCTCGCGACGAGACGGCCGCGGCGTCCAAGGACGCGTTCGAGGACCCGGAGGACTACGATTTCTCGCTGGCCCACTTCACCGACACCCAGTACCTCGCCGAGGGCGCCGCGGGCGGCACCTACGACGACTGGGACGGCACCGCCGAGCCCTCCGACGTCATGAAGGAGGAGGAGCGGGCGATCTGGGACCGGGCCTACCGGGCCACGACGGAGTGGATCGCCGAGCAGGCCGGGCCGCGCAAGATCAGGTGGGCCGGGCACACCGGCGACATCATCGAGAACGACTACTACAACCCGCTCGCCACCAACGGCACCGGCGGGCTGCTCTACCCGGGTCTCGACGAGCAGGTCACCCGCGAGTTCCAGTTCACCTCCAGCGCCCAGGAGGCCCTCGACGGCTCGGGCATCCCCAACCAGGTGATCGCGGGCAACCACGACAACCAGCTCGGCAACGAGACCGGTCCGGCCTCGCGGTTCAACCAGTACTACGGTCCGGACCGCTACTACGACGTCTCGACGTCGTGGCCGGCCGGTGCGTCGTACCACGCGTGGGACGAGACGACCGACAGCGAGGGCAACGTCAGCACCCCGGGCCAGGACAACCAGAACAACTACGTCCTGTTCTCAGCCGGCGGCCTCGACTTCGTCGCGGTCGGGCTGTCGTACGGCGTCACGCAGGCCGAGGCGGACTGGGCGAGCTCGGTGTTCGAGCGCTACCCGGACCGCAACGGCATCCTGCTCACGCACGCCTACATCGCGCCCTCGACGGCCAAGGACGGCCGCGGGGCGAGCTTCTCCGGCGACGGCTCGAAGCTGTACGACGAGGTGGTCACCGCCAACCCGAACGTCTTCCTGATCCTCGCCGGCCACGAGCACGGCGTCGGGACCAACCTGAAGACCGGCGTCGGCGCGACCGTGCAGCACAACGTGGTCGAGCTGCTCGCGGACTACCAGTTCTACAAGGTGTCCGCCCGTGAGCTGTGGCCCGACAAGGTCGACGGGGCGGGCAACATCGACCTCGACGGCGACGGAGCCACCGACCACAAGGCGACCGACCTGCTGCAGTTCGGGGCCAGCTGGCTCCGTCTGCTCCAGTTCGACGTCGACCGGGCCGAGGTCAGCATCGACACCTACTCGCCGCACTTCGAGAACTTCGGCGCGACCGAGTACGACGACCGCAAGCGCTACAACGGCGCCGAGGACAACCTGGTGCTGCCCGTGGACCTGTCCAGCCGGACCACGACCTTCTCGACCGACGGGCTGACCGTGGTCACCCCGACCGAGAGGGTGATCGGCGTGCAGACCGCGAAGTCGGGCTGGCCGGCGACCGTCTCCTGGGCCGAGCTCGTCGAGGGCGAGGTCTACGCGTGGACGGCCGAGAGCAGGACCGTGTCGGGCGAGCAGATCGGGTCGATCCGCCAGTTCGGCACCGTGTTCCGGGCGACGGCCGCCGGCACCGACGTGAAGCCGCCGACCATCGTGGTGCCGGAGGAGACGACGGTGCCCCTCGGTGGGACCTTCGACCCGATGGCAGGGGTGAGCGCGAGCGACGAGACCGACGGCGACCTCACCGCCGAGGTCGACGTGGTCGGCGAGGTCGACGTCGACACCGCAGGGACCTACGCGCTGACCTACGTCGTGGCCGACGAGAACGGGAACCAGGCGCTCGCCACCCGGGTGGTGCGAGTGGTGGAGCCTGCCGATGCCCGGGCCGCCACGACGGTCGCGGTCGCCAACACCGCGGTGACCTTCGGTCAGCAGACGACGCTGACCGCGACCGTCACCCCGGCCTCGGCCACCGGCCTGGTCCGCTTCCTGCAGGGCGAGGAGGTGCTGTGCGAGGCGATGGCCGCCAACGGCACGGCCTCGTGCGGCGTCAAGACGCTGCCGCCGCCGGGCGACTACGTGGTCGTGGCGTCGTACGTCGGCGACCAGGCACACCAGGAGTCGCAGCGCTCGTTCGTGCTGAAGGTCGCCGACGTGGCGGCCAAGGCCGACGCGAGGTTGCGGGCGAAGGCCGCGAAGGCGTCCCTGGCCCCCGGTGCGAAGGTCGTGCTGAAGGCGAAGGTCGCGGCCGGGGCCACCGGACGGGTGGTGTTCCGCAGCGGCGGGCGCACCCTGTGCGTGGCGACGATCGAGGACGGCGTCGCGAAGTGCGCGGTGCGGCTCAAGCCGGGCACCTGGAAGGTGAGGGCGAAGTACGCCGGCAGTGCGGCGTACGCGGCCGACAAGGCGGTGGTGACCTTCCGCAAGCGCTGAGCGCGCCACGCTCCTGACGATCACCGTCCGGCGGGGCCTGCGGGTCCGCCGGGCGGTGATCTCATTATCTGGATATGCGTCTCATCATTCGGGAAGCCGAGTTCGTGGATCCGGGAAAGCCGCCTAGTCTCTTCCCCATGTCGACGACCCTGCTGCTGACCAAGCGGCGCGCGGTGGACAACTGCCGCGTCAGCTCGGCGCTGTGTCGACCCTGCTGACGGGCCTCTGAGTCTCCCGGCCTCCTGCCGGCTCACCCGTCGTCTCCGTGGCGCTGTCGCGCGCCCAGGCGCTCGCCTGTGCGTTCGCGTTGCTCGCCCCGGGCAAAGCGCTGCAGCACCGTCCGTCGTACCGCACATCGCAACCACCAGAAGGAATCACCATGAGCCGCGAGAATTCGCTCGTCTCCACCCAGTGGGTCGAGGACAACCTCGACACCGACAAGGTCGTCGTCATCGAGGTCGACGAGGACACCACGGCCTACGACAAGGGCCACATCAAGGGCGCCATCAAGCTCGACTGGACCACCGACCTCCAGGACCAGGTCCGTCGCGACTTCGTCAACAAGGAGCAGTTCGAGGCGCTCCTGTCCTCGCGCGGCGTCGCCAACGACGACACCGTGATCCTCTACGGCGGCAACAACAACTGGTTCGCGGCCTACGCCTACTGGTACTTCAAGCTGTACGGCCACCAGGACGTCAAGCTCATGGACGGCGGCCGCAAGAAGTGGGAGCTCGACAGCCGCGAGCTGACCGACGAGCTGCCGCAGCGCGCCGCGACCACCTACGTCGCGCAGGAGCAGGACCGCTCCATCCGCGCCTTCCGTGACGACGTCGTCGCCGCGATCGGCGCCCAGAACCTGGTCGACGTGCGCAGCCCCGACGAGTACGCCGGCCGCCTGCTCGCCCCGGCCCACCTCCCGCAGGAGCAGTCGCAGCGCGCCGGTCACATCCCGACCTCGGTCAACGTCCCGTGGAGCAAGAACGCCAACGACGACGGCACCTTCAAGTCCGACGAGGACCTGCAGGCGCTGTACGCCGAGGTCGGCTTCGACGAGGACAAGGACACCATCGCGCTGTGCCGCATCGGTGAGCGCTCCTCGCTCACCTGGTTCGTGCTGCAGGAGCTCCTCGGCAAGAAGAACGTCAAGAACTACGACGGCTCGTGGACCGAGTACGGCTCCCTCGTCGGCGTTCCGATCGCGCTCGGCGACGAGCCCGGTAACGCCTGATGTGCGGCGCGAAGGTCGGCGGCCTGTCGCTTGACGGCGTCAACGTCGCCAAGGAGGCCGTGATCCAGGGCCAGGTCGTGCGCGGCACCGGCGACGACGCCACCCCCGTGGCGAGCGCCTACGTGCGGCTGCTCGACAAGTCCGGCGAGTTCACCGCGGAGGTCCCCACCTCCGCGACCGGCCACTTCCGGTTCTTCGCCGGTGACGGCCAGTGGACCCTCCGCACCCTGGCCCCCAAGGCCGACCCGGTCGACCGCGTCGTGCAGGCGCAGACCGGCTCGGTCGCCGAGGTCCTCATCACCATCTGAGGCCCTTCGATCGTCGAGTAGCCGCGAGCGCCGGCGAGCGGCGTATCGAGACGCACGGCGGCTCCCGGAATCCGGGGGCCGCCGTCGTTGTTGAAGGAGAACTGTGAACCCCGGACTCGTGTTGCTCCTGGTCGCCGTCGTCGTGGCGGTCGGCTTCGGGCTGTACCGCCGCCGCACCGACGGCACCTTCGCCGCGGCCCCGGCGGCACCGTCGGCCTGGTCGAGCGTCGCCGCCTCTGTTCCCGACGCCGAGCTGGGGGAGCGGGCCACCCTGCTCCAGTTCTCCAGCGCGTTCTGCGCCCCCTGCCGCACCACGCGCGTGGTGCTGGCCGACGTCGCCGGCAAGGTCGACGGCGTCGCCCACGTCGAGATCGACGCCGAGGAGCACCTCGACCTGGTCCGCGCGCTCGACGTCCGTCGTACCCCGACGACGCTGGTGCTCGACCGCGACGGCCACGAGCTCACCCGGGCCGCTGGTGCGCCCCGGCGCGAGCAGGTCCTCGCCGCCCTCCCCGCCCTCCTGGGGTCCTGATGACTGCCACTGCTCCCACCGTCGCGGGCATCGACCCCCGCGGCCCGCGCTTCACCGCCGCGATCACGCTCGTCGTCTTCGCCGTCGCGCTGCTGCTCTCCGACGCCGCGCCCGGCGCCGCCGCCGCGCTCACCGGCGTCCAGGCGGTGCTCTTCGCGATCGGCGCCGGCCTCGGCGTCCACCGCACGCCCACCGGCGTGCTCTTCCGCCGGGTGGTCCGCCCGCGGCTCGCCGCCCCCGACCACCTCGAGGACCCGGCCCCGCCCCGCTTCGCCCAGGCGGTCGGCCTGGTCTTCGCCGTCGTCGCCACGATCGGCTTCGCCACCGGCGCCGTGCTCCTCGGCCAGGTCTTCGCCGCGTTCGCCTTCGTCGCCGCCTTCCTCAACGCGGTCTTCGCGTTCTGCCTGGGCTGCGAGATGTACCTGCTGGGGTTGCGTCTTTCTCGTCGCACCTGACGAACTGGCTGCTAATTCGGCCGTTTCCCAGCCCATTCGTCAGGTGTGACGCCGATAGCGCAACCACCGATCCCGCTGGTACGGCGTGAGAGCGAGCCGCGACGCGACCGTCGAGGTGTCGACCCACCCGTCGGGCTGCTCGATCGTCCACGTGCGCGGACCGGTCCGCGTCGCGGCCCGGCCGTAGGCGCCGCGAAGTCGATGGAGGAAGCGTTCCCGCTCACGCGGGCCGGCCATGGTGGTGACGACCTCGATGCCGTGACGTCGCGCCACGTCGTCGCGGACCAGGTCCTGTCGGCGCCTCTCGTCGTCCCCGTGGTCCGTGCCGTTGTACTCGCCGGCCACCCCTGCCTCGACGTCGAGCAGGTCCGGTGTGAAGAGGTGGTTGCCCGCGAGGTCGAAGACCGGCCGGTTGCACGACAAGGAGCGTCCCGGAAAGGCGCCGTGCCACGTGAAGCGGGCGGACACCTCCATCGGCGACCAGGTATTCTCGTCGGCGGCCGCAATCGCCCGCCGGAACCGGCGGATGCCCGGCCGCGATCCGAGACGGACGCCGTAGGCCGCCAGGCGGTCGAGCGTCACCAGGTCGTCGTACGCCGCCATGTCGACGTTCCGCGTCGCGACGAGGTCGGTCGGCGCCCAGCGGGCGAGGTAGCTCACCGACCGCAACGGGACGGTGATGGGCAGCCCGTCCACCCAGATCACGTCGTCGTCGAAGAGCCAGTCCTCGGTCAGGTCGACGCCCGGGCGGTACCGAGCGGTGTGCTGGTGGCCGAGTGCTGCCTGGACGTCGAGGTGCCGACCGTCTGCGTCGGTTCCGTCGAACCACCGGGCTCCGAGCCAGTGCAGGGCTGCCCACCCGGTCGCCGCCGATCCCGGTGGAAGCGGAGCGATCGCCTCCACGATCCGCTGGTCCGTGCGCTCGCTGTCGGTCTCGGCCGGCACGTGGTACCACGGAGCAACCTGCCGCCATCGCCGTCCTCGCGCCTGTGCTCTCGTCGGGCCGAGCCGTCCGGTGGGGTCGACCCGAGCGGGCACCACGATGCCCGGACGGGTCAGGTGCGGCAGGTCCATGCCGCGGAGCCTGCGGGATTTCGGCGATCCGTGCGGGCGTCCTCCACAGGCGTGGGTCCGGGGGAACGTCGCACCTGACGAATGGGCTGCAAATCGGACCGTTTCGCAGCCCATTCGTCAGGTGCGACGCGGAGAACGGAACCCTACGGAGTCTCGAGCAGCACGGTGAACGGGCCGTCGTTGACCGAGCTCACCTCCATGTCCGCACCGAAGACCCCTCTCTGGACCTGGGTCCCGGCCGCCTCCAGCGCCGCGCACACCGCCTCGTAGAGCGGTTCGCTGACAGGTCCGGGAGCGGCGGCGATCCAGGTGGGACGGCGGCCCTTGCGGGCGTCGCCGTACAGCGTGAACTGGGAGACCACCAGCACGGTTCCGCCGGTCTCGCCGACCGATCGTTCCTCGGGCAGGATGCGCAGGTCGCGGATCTTGCGGGCCATCCAGGCGACCTCCGCCGCGCCGTCGGAGTGCGTGACGCCGAGGTAGACCAGCAGGCCCGGGCCCTCGATGGATCCGACGACCGCGCCGTCGACGACGACCGAGGCGGAGCTGACCCGCTGGAGCACGGCACGCACGACCGGCCCCTCAGACCAGGTCGGCGAGGAGGTCGGCGAGGAGGTCGGCGACCATGACCTGCTCCTCGGCGTAGGGGTGCCAGGCGAGCCCGGGCCGTCCGGAGGCGGGGGCCGAGCCGGCGATCCACGGGTCGTCGGAGCAGATGTCGTGGCCGCGGCTCGGCGTCGCGGTGTCGAGGTATCTCGCGCCGCGGTCCTCGGCCACCGCCGCCATCGCAGCGTTGATGCTGTCGACGACGTGCTGGACCAGCGGTACGTCGGCGGCGGCGATGCCGAGCTCGGCGCAGGTGCCCTCGGCGGGGAAGATCGACGGGTAGCCCACCAGCACGACCTCGGCCTCCGGGGCCTTGCCCATCACGGCGTCGACGACGCCGCCGATCCGGCCCTCCATCTGGTCGAGGGCGGCCTGGGTGCTGTTGGCGCCGGCGGCCTGGTCGGCCTCGGTGCAGGGCGCGCCGTCGGGGTCGCCCATGCCGAGCTGCACGCACTTGATGAACACCCGCACCGACAGGCCGAGGTCGTTGAGGCCGAGCCCGATCGTGACCAGGTCGGTCTCCTCGGTGACGGCCTCGATCTGCGGTGCGATGGAGCGGTTGCGGATCTTCTGCTCGCCCTCCACGGCCTCGGTGGGCGCGGCCGAGCAGCTGACGTCGGTGAGGTCGAGCTTCGCCCTCTCCGCCAGCAGGTGGGGGTAGTTGTTGCGCGAGCGCACGCAGCCGTTGCGCCCGTCGGCGCGGCCGATGAGGGGGCCGGCGGTGTAGGAGTCGCCGAGCGCGACGTACTCGCGCTTCGAGCCGGACGACTTCTCGCAGGCGCTGAGCGTGACCGCCAGGGCGGCCGCCAGGAGCAGGGCGGGGGCGCGACGCATGGGAGAACCCTCTCAGTAGACGAGGGCCTGGACGCCCTCACCCAGGACTTCCTCGACGAACACCGGCGCCCCCGCGATGCGTACGCCGGCCAGCAGGTCGCTCTCCGAGAGGGACCGGCGGGCCGCGCACTGCGCGCACACCGTCACCGAGCCCGTCGCCAGGATCGTGTCGAGCAGGTCGGGGAGGGGCGTGGCGAGCGGCAGGTCGAGCTCGGCGGCGCGGCCCGGGACGGCCAGCCAGGCGGCCTCGCCGGTGAGCCAGAGCGACACCGGGACCCCGGAGACGGCGGCCGCGGCGGCGACCGTGAAGGCCTGGTTGCAGCGCTCCGGGTCGTCGGCTCCGCAGGTGACCTTCACGACGAGACTCCGCGACATGGGGCAGAGCCTACGCAGAGCCTAGAATGGCCCGTCGTGGCCTTCGAACTTCCCGACAACCTGCACCCCAACTGCGGACCGATCGCATGGATGCTGGGCACCTGGCGTGGCAACGGCCACGGTGACTACCCGACGATCGACTCGTTCCAGTTCGGCCAGGAGCTGATCTTCACCCACGACGGGCGCCCGTTCTTCCACTACATGGCGCGCGCGTGGATCATCGACGAGAACAACGAGAAGGTCCGCGACGCCGCCATCGAGACCGGCTTCATCCGGGGTGTCGGCGAGGGCCGCTTCGAGATCCTGCTGACCCACAACACGGGGATCGCGGAGGTGTGGGAGGGCGAGGCCGCCGACGGCAAGTTCGAGTGGACGACCGACGCCGTGGCCCGCACCGAGACCGCCAAGGAGTACGTCGCCGGCAAGCGCCTCTACGGCAACGTCGAGGGCGACCTGCTGTACGCCTTCGACATGGCCGCGATGGGCCAGCCGCTCCAGCCGCACCTGTGGGCGAGGCTCAAGCGTGCCTGATGAGCCGGAGGTCGAGGAGGTTGCGCAGCAACCGTCACGAGACCCCCGCAGCGACCACGCCGACTGGCGCGCAGCCCTCCGCGAGAAGGGCTACCGCCTCACGCCCCAGCGCGAGCTGATCCTCGGCGCGGTCGACGCCCTCGGCCACGCCACCCCCGACGAGGTGCTGGCCCACGTCCAGCAGACGGTGAGCACTATCAACGCCTCCACCGTCTACCGCACGCTCGAGGTGCTCGAGGAGCTCGGCCTGATCCGGCACGCGCACCTGTCCGACCGCGCCCCGACGTACCACTCGACGCGCGGGCACGTGCACTTCCACCTCGTGTGCCGCGGCTGCGGCGACGTCATCTCCGTCGACGAGGCCGAGGCGGCGCCGTTCGTCGCGGCCCTCGCCACCCGGGGCTTCGTCCCGGACCTCGGCCACCTGACCGTCTTCGGGCGCTGCGCCCGCTGCGAAGGAGCGACCCCGTGACCACCGTGCTGACCTACGGCACCTTCGACCTGTTCCACATCGGCCACCTGCGGCTGATCGAGCGCCTCGCCGCGCTCGGCGACCGCCTCGTCGTGGGCGTCTCGACCGACGAGTTCAACGCCGGCAAGGGCAAGCGCTCCGTCGTGTCGTACGACGACCGGGCGGCCATCGTGGGCGCCATCAAGGGCGTCGACCTGGTGCTGCCCGAGCGGTCCTGGGACCAGAAGCGTGCCGACATCCTCGAGCACGGCGTCGACCTGTTCGTGATGGGCGACGACTGGGCCGGGAAGTTCGACGACCTCTCCGACGTTTGCGAGGTGAGGTACCTGCCGCGCACCTCGGGTGTGTCGAGCACCGAGATCAAGGAGATGCTCCGCACGCTCGACCCGGCACACATCGAGGAGATGCAGGCAGCCCTCGGCACCCTGACCCGACTCCTCGAGCACTACCGGGACCTGACATGACCTCCCCCCTCCTCGACCTCCCCGGCGCCGTCGCCGGCGACGGCATCGACGCGGCCGTCGCCGCCCACTACGGCAGCCTGTACGGCGAGCAGCGAGCCCTCGCCGCCGGTGAGGGCTTCGTCGACCTCTCCCACCGCGACGTGCTGCGCGTCGCCGGCCCGGACCGGTTGACCTGGCTGCACTCGCTGAGCACCCAGTACTTCGAGGGCCTGCCCGCCGGGCAGTGGGTGTCCGCGCTCGTCCTGTCCCCGCAGGGCCACGTCGAGCACGCGTTCACCGGAGTCGACGACGGCGAGGCGTTCACCGCCCACACCGAGCCGGGCCGCGCCGCCGCGCTGATCGAGTTCCTGGAGCGGATGAAGTTCATGCTGCGCGTCGAGGTCACCGACGTCACCGGCGACCTCGCGGTCGCGTGGCGCCCGGTCGGCGAGGGTCGGTACGACCTCGTGCCGCGTGACCAGCTGGCGTCGTACGCCGAGGCGGCGGGGCCGGCGGCGGGCCTGTGGGCCTTCGAGGCGCTGCGCATCGAGCGCGGGGAGCCGCGCTTCGGCGTCGACACCGACGAGCGCACCATCCCCAACGAGGTCGGCTGGCTCGCCGGCGACCAGCCGTGGGCGGCGGTGCACATGGACAAGGGCTGCTACCGCGGCCAGGAGACGGTCGCCCGGGTCCACAACCTCGGCAGGCCACCCCGTCGGCTGACCCTGCTCCACCTCGACGGCTCCGAGAACCGGCTCCCGGCGCCCGGCACCGAGGTGCTGCCGGCCGCCGGCGGCCGGGCCGCGGGCGTGGTCGGCTCCTCGGCCCGCCACCACGAGCTCGGCCCGATCGCGCTCGCCCTGGTCAAGCGCAACACCGACGTCACCGCCCCGCTCGTCGTCGACGGCCTGCCCGCCGCGCAGGAGGTCGTCGTCGATCCCGAGATCGGCCTGCACTTCCGCCCCCAGCGCTGACCCGGCAGGAACTGGCCCCGAGTGGGCGTCGACCCGGCAGAAACCTCTGCCGGGTCGACGTGATTCTCGGGCCAGTCTCTGCCGGGTCGGCGGAGAACAGGAGCCAGCTTCCGCCGGGTGGGCGGTCAGCCGTTGATCATGCCGGCGCCGACGGTCACGCCGGTCGCCTCGTCGATCAGGATGAACGAGCCGGTGGTGCGGTTCTTGGAGTAGGGGTCGCACAGCAGCGGCACGGTGGTGCGCAGCGTGACGCGGCCGATCTCGTTGACGCCGAGCTCGTTGGTGGCCTGGTCGCGGTGCAGCGTGTTGACGTCGAGGCGGTACTGGATGTCCTTGACCAGGGCGCGACCCGTGCGGGTGGTGTGCTTGATCGCCAGCTTCTGCCGCGGCTGCAGCGGGGCGGTGGTCATCCAGCAGACCATCGCGTCGATGTCCTGGCTGGGCGTCGGGGCGTTCTTGACCCGCGCGATCATGTCGCCGCGCGAGACGTCGACGTCGTCCTCGAGGTGGACCGTGACGCTCATCGGCGGGAAGGCCTCGGCGATCTCCTTGTCGAAGAGGTCGATCTTCGAGATCTTCGAGGTCATGCCCGAGGGGAGTACGACGACCTCGTCGCCCGGCTTGAGGATGCCGCCGGCGACCTGGCCCGCGTAGCCGCGGTAGTCGTGGAACTCGTCCGACTTCGGCCGCACGACGTACTGCACCGGGAACCGGGCGTCGATGAGGTCGCGGTCGGAGGCGACGTGGACGTGCTCGAGGTGGTGCATGAGCGTGGGACCGGAGTACCACGGCATGTTCTCGGAGCGGGTCACGACGTTGTCGCCCTGCAGCGCCGAGATCGGGATGACCTCGAGGTCGGGGACGTTGAGCTTGGTCGCGAACTGGGTGAACTCGGCGTAGATCCTGTCGTAGACGGCCTGGTCGAAGTCGACGAGGTCCATCTTGTTCACGGCCAGCACGAGGTGCGGGACGCGGAGCAGGGACAGGATCACCGCGTGGCGGCGGGACTGCTCGGTGAGGCCCTGGCGGGCGTCGACCAGCACGAGGCCGAGGTCGGCGGTGGAGGCACCGGTGACCATGTTGCGGGTGTACTGCACGTGGCCCGGGGTGTCGGCGATGATGAACTTGCGGTTGGGCGTCGCGAAGTAGCGGTAGGCCACGTCGATGGTGATGCCCTGCTCGCGCTCGGAGCGCAGGCCGTCGGTCAGCAGCGCGAGGTCGGTGTAGTCGTACCCCTTCGCCTCGCTGGTGGCCTCGACCGCCTCGAGCTGGTCCTCGAAGATGGCCTTCGAGTCGAGCAGCAGGCGCCCGATGAGCGTGGACTTGCCGTCGTCGACCGAACCGGCGGTCGCGAAGCGCAGGAGGTCCATGTTGGTCCCTCCGGTGGTTGAGCTTGTCGAAACCATCAGAAGTAGCCCTCCTTCTTGCGGTCCTCCATGGCAGCCTCGGAGAACCGGTCGTCACCGCGGGTCGCGCCGCGCTCGGTCTTGCGTGCCACGGCGACCTCCTCGATGATCTCGGCGATCGTGGAGGCGGTGCTCTCGACGCAGCCGGTCAGCGTGATGTCGCCGCAGGTGCGGAACCGGACGGTCCGCTCCTCGACGACCTCGCCCTCGCGCAGCGGGTTGAGCGGGGTCTCGCTCATCAGCATGCCGTCGCGCACGAACACGCGGCGCTGGTGCGCGTAGTAGATGCTCGGGATCTCGATGCCCTCGCGGCCGATGTAGTCCCAGACGTCCAGCTCGGTCCAGTTGGAGATCGGGAAGATCCGCATGTGCTCGCCCTCGTGCAGGCGGCCGTTGTAGAGGTTCCAGAGCTCGGGGCGCTGGTTCTTCGGGTCCCACTGGCCGAACTCGTCGCGGTGGGAGTAGACGCGCTCCTTGGCGCGGGCCTTCTCCTCGTCGCGGCGTCCGCCGCCGAACGCGGCGGTGAAGCCGTTCTCCTCGATCGCGTTGAGCAGCGTGGGGATCTGCAGGCGGTTGCGGCTGATCTTCGCGGCGTCCGGGATGATGCCGTTCTTGATCGCGTCGTCGATGCTCGCCACCACGAGGTTCACGCCGAGCCGGCTGACCCAGCGGTCACGGGTCTCCATGACCTCCGGGAAGTCCAGCCCGGTGTCGACCTGGAGGATCGAGAACGGGATCTTCGCCGGGTAGAAGGCCTTCTCGGCCAGCCGCAGCATGACGATGGAGTCCTTGCCGCCCGAGAACATCAGCACGGGCTTCTCGAACTCGGCGGCCACCTCCCGGAAGATGTGGATCGACTCGGCTTCCAGCTGGTCCAGCTGGCTGAGCCGGTAGTCGCTGTGGGTCTGGGACATGGGCTGCATCGTGCCATGTGCGGCCTGTCACCGGGACATCTGCGCGACCTCGTCAGACAAATCGACGAGTTTGCCGCGGGAGTCCTCTAGGGTCGGCCCCGTGGCCGCCGACTTCGTCGCCCGTCTGGGCTCCCGGGGCACCGTCCCCGGTGAGGTGCGCACGGTCTGGGACGTCGAGCGGTACGTCGCCGCGACCGCCCGCGCCTCGACCGACGACGAGCTGCGCCGGATCGCCCGCCGGGCCCGGGCCGTGCGTCGTACCGACTCCGGACGCCTCTCCGCGCTGCTGGCCGCGCTCGCGGACCCGCCGATGGGCGAGCTCAACAAGGCCCGGCTGGGTGCGGCGGCCGGCATCCCGCCCACCACGCTCCAGCCGTACGTCGACGTGCTCGTCGAGATCGGCGTGCTCCGCCTGCTGCCGGGGTCCCGTTCCTCGTCGGCGAGGCGGGCCATCGGACGCCCGCAGGTGGTCTTCGACGACCCGGCCCTGGCCCGGCACCTGGCAGGTCACGCGCCCGCCGAGCTCGCCGCCTTCTCCGGCCGCAGCAAGCTGGCGCCACTGCTGTTGACGATGGTCGCGGCGGAGCTGCTGCGGCAGCAGTCGACCAGCACGGTCGAGCACCGGGTGGCCTACCTGCGCGAGCGCAACGGGCTCGAGGTCGACCTGGTCGTCGAGCTGGCTGACGACAGCCTCTACGGCATCGAGGTGCGCACCGCCGCGAGCCTGCGCCCCCACCAGTTCACCTCGCTGCAGGCGCTCGCCCGGCGCGCCGGTGGGCGGTTCCGGGGCGGGGTGGTGCTCAACACCGCGCAACGCGGGCACGTCTACGGCCCGCGGCTGTGGAGCCTGCCGATCGCGGCCCTGTGGGACCAGTGAACGACCGGGCACTGGTCTCCTGACCGTCACCGGACGGCCACCCGCACACCCGGGTCCGTTCAGGCGCCGCGCCCAGCCTCGAAGCATGAAGATCACCGTGGTGGGGGCCGGCTACGTCGGCCTGTCCAACGCCGTGCTGCTCGCGCAGCACAACGACGTGTGGGTGCTCGACGTCGACGCGGCCCGGATCGAGGCCGTCAACGGCCGCCGCTCGCCGATCGTCGACCCCGAGCTCGAGGAGCACCTGCGCCGTCCCGAGCTGTCCCTGCGGGCGACCCGGGACGCCAGGGCGGCGTACGCCGACGCGTCGTACGTCGTCGTCGCGACGCCGACCAACTACGACCCCGAGACCGACCGCTTCGACACCTCGACGGTCGAGCGCGTCACGAAGGCAGCGCTCGCCGAGAACCCCGCGGCGACGGTGGTCATCAAGTCGACCGTGCCGGTCGGCTACACGAACACCCTGCGCGAGAAGCACCCGGGCGCGTCGATCCTGTTCAGCCCGGAGTTCCTGCGCGAGGGCCGTGCGCTGCACGACAACCTGCACCCCTCGCGGATCGTGGTGGGCTCGGACACCGAGCCCGGCCGGCTGTTCGCCAAGCTGCTGCTCCAGGGTGCGGCAGAGGACGACGTGCCGGTCCTGTTCACCGGCTCGACCGAGGCGGAGGCGATCAAGCTGTTCGCCAACACCTACCTCGCGCTGAGGGTGGCCTACTTCAACGAGCTCGACACCTACGCCGCCACGCACGGCCTGGCGACGCGGCAGATCATCGAGGGGGTCGGCCTCGACCCGCGCATCGGTGGGCACTACAACAACCCGTCCTTCGGGTACGGCGGCTACTGCCTCCCGAAGGACACGCGGCAGCTGCAGGCCAACTACCGCGACGTCCCGCAGAACCTGATCAGCGCGATCGTCGACGCCAACACCACCCGCAAGGACTTCATCGCCGACGACGTGCTGCGGCGCGACCCGAAGGTGGTCGGCATCTACCGGCTCACCATGAAGTCCGGCTCGGACAACTTCCGCGAGTCGGCGGTGCAGGGCGTGATGAAGCGGATCAAGGCCAAGGGCGTCAAGGTCGTCGTCTTCGAGCCCGAGCTCGACCAGAAGCGGTTCTTCGGCTCGAAGGTGATCGAGGACCTCGCCACGTTCAAGGCGAAGGCCGACGTGATCATCGCGAACCGGCGGACCGACGTCCTCGACGACGTGGCCGACAAGGTCTACACGCGCGACGTGTACGGGCGGGACTGACCACCCGAAGTGACTACGGGGTGTCCGCCGAACAGCGGAGGGATCGCGCCGTGACCCGGGGGTACCGTGGAGGCAGTTCTAGGGGGACTGCCATGGAGATGCTGATCGGAGCCGCGGGCGCGATGTGGGTCGCTGCCGCCGCCATGTTCACGTTCGGGCTGGCGCGTGCCGCCGGTCACGAGCGGCCGTTCTTCGCCGAGGAGCAGCGCGAGCTCGGTCTCGCCCGCTGATCGTCGAGGACGCTCAGGCGCGGGTGCGCTTGCGTTCCCGGCTGCCGAACGACTCGATCTCGGCGACGGTCGGCGCGCCGAACATCGGCATCCCGAGCCGCTTGCGCAGCAGGCCCCACACGAAGGGCACCAGGACCAGCATCGCGACGCCCACCGCGGCGACCAGCAGGGCCTCGAGCGTCTCGTGGCCCTCGCCGAACGGGTGCAGGCCGGCCTTGAACAGCAGCGCCACCCCCGACATGGTCAGCACGATCACGATGCCGCGACGGATGAACGACTGCGGCACCCGCGGCGCGAGCCGGGAGCCGAGCAGCGTGCCGGGCACCGAGCCCACGATGAGCGGGATCACCAGGTCCCACTCGAGGCCGTGGATGGCGATGTTGGCCAGCGCGGCGCTGAGCACCAGCGGCACCGCCTGGACCAGGTCGGTGCCGACCAGGCGGACCGCGGACAGGCCGGGGTAGAGCATCAGCAGCGCGATCATGATGACCGAGCCCGACCCGACGCTGGTGACGCCGACCAGCAGGCCGCCGAGCATGCCGACGAGCAGGGTGGGGACCGGTCGGATGCGGGGGTTGTCGTCGGGCAGCGCGCCGCCGCGGCGTACCCGCTTCAGGTTGATGTAGAGACGCAGGGCATACGTCGACGCGGCGAACAGCAGCGCGACGCCGATGCAGAGCTTGAGCGCCTGCTCCAGCTCGGTCGGGTCGTCGGTGACGGCCTTCACCAGCCACGGACCGAGGAAGGCCATCGGCACCGAGCCGAGGACCAGCCAGCCCGCGAGCCGCAGGTTCGGCGAGCCCTCCTTGGCGTGCGTGATCGCGCCGCCGGTCTTGTAGACGGCCGCCGCGGTCAGGTCGGCGGTGACGATCGACGCGGTGTGGCCGACGCCCAGGAAGATGAGGGCGGGCGTCATGAGGGCACCGCCGCCCATGCCGGTCAGGCCGACCACGATGCCGACGAGGAAGCCCGCGGCCGCGATGGAGAGCGCGGTCAGCGTGAGGAGGTCGTCCACTACTCGTCGCCTGCCTGTCCGGTGGTCGGGGCGGGGGCGGGCAGCGCCAGGCGGCGCAGCACGGACTGGAGCAGGGCGTCGATCTGGTCGGCCGAGACCTCGGCCGCCGCCTTGCCCCGTCGGTAGGGGTCGCGGATGTCGTGGTGGTCGGCCGTGCCGGCGCGGCGGTGGCCGACGGCGGTGACCAGGTCGGCGCCGTGCAGGCCGGGGTCGACGCGCTCGACGGACTCGGCGAACTGCGCGAGGGTGAAGGCCTTGCGGAACGCGCTCGGCACCTCCTCGAGCACGAACTGCCGGTGGGCGGCCTCGGCGGTCAGCACCAGGTCGGCCGCCTCGATCAGGTCGTCGGTGAGCGGGCGGCTGGCGAACCCGTTGAGCAGGTCGGCGCCCACGCCGCGCTCGCCGAGGACCTCGGCCATGGTCCGGTCGACCCGGTGCGCGTTGAAGCCGTGGGTGCCGGCGCTGGCGAACTCGATGCCGCTGTCGCTGCCGGCCAGGGCCCGCGAGCGCAGCTCCATGTACGGCGAGCGGCAGATGTTCGCCGTGCAGACGAACAGCACGCGCAGCGGCCGGCTGCCGCCGGCGGCGGTCCGGGCACCCTCTGAGCTCGTCGAGTAGCCCGAGCCGCTAGGCGAGGGCGTATCGAGACGCGGCACGACAACGGCGTCTCGATACGCCGCCTCCGCTCCTTCGTCGCTCCGGCGGCTACTCGACGAACTCTCGGTGAGGTCGACGTACCCGGCCGCGCGCAGCGCCTCGATCACGTCGTCGAGGGCGTCCTCGATCGAGCGACCGGTGGTGTCGACCCGGACGTCGGCGTCGGCCGGCTCCTCGTAGGGCGAGGAGATGCCGGTGAACTCGGGGATCTCGCCGCGGCGGGCCTTGGCGTACAGGCCCTTGCGGTCGCGCCGCTCGCACTCCTCGAGCGGCGTCGCGACGTGGACGAGGAAGAACGCACCGCCTGCCTGGTCGACCATCGCGCGCACCTGCTGGCGGGTCTCGTCGAAGGGGGCGATCGGGCTGCACACCGCGATCCCGCCGTGACGGGAGATCTCGGCGGCCACCCAGCCGATCCGGCGGATGTTGGTCTCGCGGTCCTCCTTGGAGAAGGTCAGACCCGCGGACAGGTTGCGGCGCACGACGTCGCCGTCGAGGCTGGTCAGGCTGCGGCCGCCGTGCTCGAGCAGGCGGTCCATCAGCGCCTGGGCGAGGGTCGACTTGCCGCTGCCGGACAGGCCGGTGAAGAACAGCACCAGGCCCTGCTGGTCGGGGCGCGGGCGCTCCGCCGCCGCGATGTCGGCGAGGCCGGGGAGCAGGTGCCCGCCGTAGGCGAGCTCGACGACCGGGTCGGTGTCGGCGTACGACGTCAGCACCGAGATGCGCAGCGCGGGGTCCGCGAGGGAGGCGTGGTCGGCGAGCGGTACGGCGACCACCTCGGCATCGATGGTCTCCGCGACCCGCAGCGTCGCGCGCAGCAGGCCGACCGGGCTGACGGCGGGGGTGCCCGCGCCGACGAGCGCGAGCAGCACGACCGGGCCGAGGCCGCGCAGCTGCTCGACCTGGACGTCGGTCATCAGGTCGGTGACGGGGACGAAGGTGCGCCCGGCGTACCGCTCCCGTACAGCAGCGGGCGCCAGGTGCAGCCGGCGGAACGGGCCGAACTGGGCGTGCGTCAGGGGGGTCACGGCGAGGCCACGCAGCACGCTCGTGACCCGGGCGAGGGGCAGGCCCTCGGGGTCGACGAGCTCGACCTCGTTGCCCTCGTCGAGGTGCGTGAGGAGCTCGTCGGGCAGGGAGAGCGTCAGTGGGCTGCCCGGCTCGTTGAACCCGCGGATCGGGTCGGCCGCTCCGGAGGTCAGCAGCTCGAGGTCGTCGAGCTCGCGCTGCGTCGGGCAGTGCTGGGGCAGGGGCGGGCGTGACACACGGGTGATCGTACAGAGTCGAGTGAGTTGATCCGATTTGAACAATGAAAGGTGGGACCAGTCGTCCTCGGTGGGCAAAGCGCTTGTGAACGAGTTCACGCCAGGGGTGCTTGCACCTGCTAACTTTTGCTAGCACCATGGTGCCCATGGCCAAGGGCAAGGTGGGGAAGACCGTCGGGTCGCTCGGTGACTACCTCAAGGAGCAGCGGGTGTCCGCCCGTCTCTCCCTGCGGCAGCTCGCCGACCAGGCGGGCGTCTCCAACCCGTACCTCAGCCAGATCGAGCGGGGGCTCCGCAAGCCTTCTGCCGAGGTGCTCCAGCAGATCGCGAAGGCACTGCGGATCTCCGCCGAGCAGCTCTACATCAGGGCCGGGATCCTCAGCCCTGATGACGGCGTGGGGGGATCGGTCGAGCTCGCGATCGTGAGCGACACCGGTCTCACCGAGCGACAGAAGCAGTCGCTCCTCGATGTCTACGCATCGTTCCTCGCGCTCAACGCGGCCGACACGGATGGCTCCACGGAGGCCGCTGTGGCGCAGGTGGACGCGCCGACCAACACCGAGACGGACTCTGACGCCGTCGCCAACGAAGGGTGAACCCAGCAATGCCGAAGCTCGAGCTCCCGAAGATCGAGATCCCGACCATCGACCTCAAGAAGGTCGACCTCCCCGAGATCCCCGCAGCCGCCGCGAAGCCGATCTACGCCGGCGTCGGCGTGATCGACCTGGCCGTCGAGGAGGTCAAGACCTACGTCGCCGACGTGCAGGCCAAGGCGCTCGCCTACGTCGCCGACGTCCAGAAGGACGTCACCTCCCGCGTCGCCGACGTGCAGAGCACCGTCAAGGGCTTCGAGCTCCCCGAGCCGAAGAGCCTGCAGGACAAGGCCGTCGCCACCTTCGCCGAGCGCCGCACCCAGGCCGAGGCCCGCATCGCCGGCATCCAGGCCGACGCCAAGGCCCTCCCTGCCAAGGTGCAGAGCACCGTCAAGGGCGCGTACGACGAGAACGTCGCCACCGCCACCGCGCTGTACGCCGACCTCGCCAAGCGCGGTGAGGGCGTCGTCGTGAAGCTCCGCACCGGCGAGGCCCCGAAGGCCGCCCCGGCCGTCAAGAAGGCCCCGGTCGCCCAGGCGCCCGCCGCCAAGAAGGCCCCGGCTGCGAAGAAGGCCCCGGCCGCGAAGAAGGCCCCGGCCAAGAAGGCGCCCGCCGCGAAGAAGGCCCCGGCCAAGAAGGCCACCCCGGCCAGCTGAACCGGTCGAGCGCGAACGGCCCCGAGGCATCCGCCTCGGGGCCGTTCCGCGTCTTCCGGTCTCATCTAGGCTGGGGGCATGAGCGATGCCTTCGTCCCCCCGCTGCCGTCCTGGCTCGGCGTGGGAGCCGACATCGAGGCGTGGATCTTCGTCGGCGTCTCGTTCGCGCTGCTCGCGATCAAGATCTTCGCCTTCGTCAGCGCCCTGCTGTACTCCGCCGAGTCGTACTCCGCCGCCGACAAGATGTCGAAGCCGGCATGGTGCGCGATCCTCGGGGTGGGCCTGCTGATCCAGGTCGTGCCGGTGCCGTTGAGCCTGATCAACCTGGCGCTGCTCGTCGCCGCGCTGGTCTACCTCGCCGACGTCCGTCCGGCGCTCGCGGGCCTGCGCCGCCGCTGACCCGCGCCCCTGGTAGGCGCCTGCCTCAGAGCAGGTCGAAGAGCTGGCCGCGGGTGGTCGTGGTCGGCACGAACGCCTGGGCGATCTCGCCCGTCCCGGCGACCCGCAGCTCGCCGTCGCCGGCGTCGGCGTACGCGACGTCGCCGCGCCCCATCCGCAGCACCTCGTCGCGCCGGTTGGCCAGCGCGACCGAGCCGCCGGTGCAGACCAGCAGCCGCGGGCCCGACGCGGGCAGGACCACGCCCGCCGGGTCGGCAGGGGAGCTCTGGGTGACCGACAGCGCGAAGTCGTCGCTCGGGCTGAACACGTCGGTCGAGTAGTTGAACACGATCGGCTCGACCCGGGCCGCGCGTGAGGTGCCCTCCTCCAGGCAGCGGACCAGGCCGTGCGGGTCGACGTGCTTGCTGGTCAGCCCGGCCCGCAGCACGTTGTCGGAGGACACCATCACCTCCAGGCACATCCCGCGCAGGTGCGCGTGGATGATCCCGGTCGCGAGGTACGCCGCCTCGCCGGCCTGCAGCGTGAGCCGGTTCATCAGCAGCGAGACGATGACGCCCACGTCGCCGGGGTTGGACTCGGCGAGCTCGACCGCGGTCTCGAACGCGCGCTTCACGTCGAGGCCCGCGTCGAGCGCCTTCTGGCAGGCCAGGGCGACCTCACCCACCACGTCCGCCGCCGGCGGCGAGTCGAGAAGTCCCTCGATCAGCCGCACGATGCCGGGGAAGCCGCTGTTCTCCACCAGTCCGGCCATCAGGTCGTCGGCCAGCGGGTGGTCGAGCGCGTTGAGCACCCGCATGATCTCCGAGGTGCGCCGCAGCCCGACCAGGGTGTCGAAGGTCGACAGCGCGTAGACCATCTCCGGCTTGGGGTGGGGGTCCTTGAAGACTCGCTCGGGCGCGTCGATGGCGATCCCGGCCGCCTCCTCTGCGGCGAAGCCGGCGGCGGCCCGGGTGGCGTCCGGGTGCACCTGGATCGACAGCGGCCGGTCGGCGGCGAGCACCTTGAGCATGAAGCCCAGCTCGCCGGACACCTCGGTCAGGGGGCGCTTCGCGCCGGTGGCGTCGACGACCTGCGCCGTGCCGAGGGGATGCGTGCCGATCCACACCTCGGCCACGCGCCGGCCGTCGGCATCGCGGCGCAGGAAGCCCGGGATGGCGTCGGCAGAGCCCCAGTCGTAGGACTGGGTGGCGCAGTCGAGCGCGAGCAAGGAGACCTCCAGGGGGAGCGGCGGACACGAGGACTTTACTGGCGGGGCGTGAACGGCGCCGCGCATCGCCCGAACCCGGTCATCCGGGCCTCAGTAGGGTCGGGGCATGAAGGTTCTCGTGACCGGCGGCGCCGGCTACCTCGGATCGATCACGGCCCGGGCCCTCGAGCAGGCCGGGCACACGCCGGTCATCCTCGACTCGCTGCTGAGCGGGCCGCGGGCCTACGTCGGCGACCGGGCCTTCTACGAGGGCGACGTCGCGGACCGGGCGCTGCTGCGCCGGATCGTCGCCGAGCACCCGGACCTCGACGCCACCGTGCACATGGCGGCGCGGATCGTCGTACCGGAGTCGGTCGCGCTGCCCTACGAGTACTACCGCGACAACGTGGCGAAGTCCCTCGAGATGTTCGACGAGCTCACGGCGCTGGGCAAGCCGAGGATCCTGTTCTCCTCGACGGCCTCGCTGTACGCGCTCACGCCCCGGTTCGAGGTGACCGAGGAGGACGCGGTCGACCCGACCTCGCCGTACGCCCGCACCAAGCGGATGATGGAGCAGGTCCTCGAGGACCTCGCGAAGGCCACCGACCTGCGGGCGATCATCCTGCGCTACTTCAACCCGATCGGTGCCGACCCGGACCTGACGACCGGCTACCACCTGCGCGACGCGACCCACGTGGTGCCGCTGATGGCGCAGACGGCGCTGGGCTACCGCGAGAGCTTCACCCTCACCGGCACCGACCACCCGACCCGCGACGGCACGGGCATCCGCGACTACATCCACGTGTGGGACCTGGCCCGAGCGCACGTGCGCGCGATCGAGGAGTTCGACGCCGTGCTGGCCAAGGTCGAGGCGCCGTACACCTACATCAACCTCGGCTCCGGCGACGGTGTGACCGTGCGCGAGCTGCTCGCGGCCGTGGAGCGGGTGGTCGGGAAGCCGGTCCCCGTCGTCGAGGCGCCGGCACGTCCCGGCGACGCCGCCGGTGCGTACGCCAACGCCGACAAGGCGCTCGAGCTGCTCGGGTGGCGGACCGAGCTGTCGCTCGACGAGGCCATCGCGTCCGCTCTCGCGTGGGGGGAGAAGCGGAAGGACGTGCTGGGGTACGCGTGAGCCCCCGGCCCGCCGTCCTGCTCGCCGTGGCACTCCTGGTGACGGGGTGCGCGGCGGACGACCCGGGAGGTACGCCGCAGCCCTCGCCGAGGGTGTCGTCGGTGCTGCCGAGCGCGCCCACCGCCCCGACCGCCGCGCCCGTCCCCCTCGCGGGCCGGGTCGTCGTCCTCGACCCGGGACATCAGCTGGGCAACGCGCGGTTCCCGGGCGAGATCAACCGGCTGGTCGACGCGGGTGGGTTCGACAAGGCCTGCAACACCACCGGCACCGCGAGCGACGACGGCTACCCGGAGGCGACCTTCACCTGGCAGGTGGCGGTGGAGGTACGGCGCCGGCTGCGTGCGCTCGGCGCGCGCGTGGTGCTGACCCGCGACGACAACTCCGTCGCGCAGTGGGGGCCGTGCATCGACGAGCGGGGCCGGATCGGCAACCCGGGGGAGCCGGGGCCCACCGCCGACCTGCGGATCAGCCTGCACGCCGACGGCGTCCGCTCCTCCACGGCGCACGGCTTCCACGTGATCCGGCCCGGCGAGCGCAGCGGCTGGACCGACGACGTGGCCGCTGCCTCGGAGGGGCTGGCGCTCGCCCTGCGCGATGCCCTCGTCGGCGCCGGGTTCGCCCCGTCGACGTACGTCGGCGACGAGGGCATCGACGTCCGCACCGACCTCGGCACCCTCAACCACTCCGACGTCCCGGTGGTGATGGCCGAGCTCGGCAACATGCGCGACGCCGACGACGCGGCGGTGATGGAGAGCGACGCCGGACGGCGGCGCTACGCGCGCGCCGTGGTCACGGCGGTCCGCAGCTTCCTGGGGGCCTGAGGGCGGTCCGCGCCGACCGGGTCGGCGCCGACGACCTCGAGCGGTACCGGGCGGACAACGAGGCCGTGGCCGGCGAGCGCGACGGGCCGACGCTGCTGCGCTGGGACGACCGCACGCCCGGCTGGTCAGCTGCGGGCGTGCCTCCCGAGTGAGGGCGCCTCGAGCGGTGCCGCCGGCATCCGGGCCGGACCCTCACTCGGCTGCGCGGGCGCGCGTCGCCTCGGGCGGCGGGTGTGCCGCTCGATGTGCGGACACCCGCGAGGCCCGTGCTTGAGCACGCAGCGCACCTTGCGTCGGAAACGGCGAAACGACATGACCAACTCCAGGAGTGAGGGAGCACCCACATTTCCCGAGACCCTTCGACACTAACACCGGGGTCGGGGGTTGGGGAGGCGATCGAAGCCTCGAATGCGCGGGGTAGGTTGGCCGGCATGGGGATCCGGGCGGGCCACTGGGACGACTGGGCCCTCGAGGGGCTGCTGGGGCAGAAGGAGGCCACCGGCCAGCGGGTCAGCCTCGTCGTCCCCGCCCGCAACGAGGCCGCCACGGTCGGCGCCGTCGTGTCCCGGGTCCGCGCGGCCCTGATGGACACCGTCGCCCTCGTCGACGAGGTGGTCGTCATCGACAGCGACTCCGTCGACGACACCTACGCCGTCGCCGAGTCCGCCGGTGCGCGCGTCCACCGCTCGGCCGAGATCCGTCCCGACCTCGGCACCCACCCGGGAAAGGGCGAGGCGATGTGGAAGTCGCTGTTCGTCACCACCGGCGACCTGGTCGTGTTCATGGACGCCGACCTCCACGACTGGGACACCCACTTCGTGCCCGGCCTGCTCGGCCCGCTCCTGCACCGGCCCGAGGTGCAGCTGGTCAAGGGCTTCTACGACCGGCCCGGCGCCGACGGCCCGCTCGAGGGCGGGCGGGTCACCGAGCTCGTCGCCCGGCCGCTGATCGCACTGCTCTTCCCCTCCTTGGCCGACCTCGTGCAACCGCTCGCGGGGGAGTGGGCGGTGCGTCGTCCCTGGTTCGCGGGGCTGTCCGTCCCGACCGGGTACGCCGTCGAGCTGGCGGCGCTCGTCGACACGGTGCGTCTCGGCGGAACCGACGCGATCGCCCAGGTCGACCTCGGCGTGCGCGCCCACCGGCACCAGGCGCTGCGCGACCTCGGCGGCATGGCCACCCAGATCCTCGCGGCTGCGCTGGCGCGGGCCGGTCTCGCGGTTCCACTACCGGATTCGTCGTCCGGGGCGACCGATGGCGACAATTCCGGTCGTTGCGTGGCGACCCAGGCGGTGCTGCGACAGTACCTGCGCGGGCTCGAGCCGGTGGAGCGCGTCGTACCGACCCTCGAGCGACCGGCGGCGGAGGCGTACCTGTGAGGCTCGGACAGCACGCGTTCGGCGACGACGAGGCGCTGATGATGGCGATCGTCAACCGGACGCCGGACTCGTTCTTCGACAAGGGCGCGACCTGGGCCGAGAACGCCGCGTTCGCGCGGGTCGCCGAGGTGGTCGCCCAGGGCGCCGAGATCGTCGACATCGGCGGCATCAAGGCCGCGCCCGGCGCCGAGATCTCGGCCGCCGAGGAGAAGGACCGGGTCGTCGACTTCGTCGCCCGCGTCCGCGAGACCTACCCGGACCTCGTCATCTCCGTCGACACCTGGCGCGCCGAGGTCGGCGCCGCCGTGTGCGCGGCGGGCGCCGACGTCCTCAACGACGCGTGGGGCGGCGCCGACCCGGAGCTGGTCGACGTCGCGGCGCAGTACGACGCGGCGATCGTCTGCACCCACACCGGCGGCGTGACGCCGCGGACCCGCCCCTACCGGATCGAGTACGACGACGTGGTCGCCTCCGCGATCGCCGACACGGTCGCCTACGCCGAGCGGGCGCTGGCCGCCGGAGTCGCCCGGGAGTCGATCGTGATCGACCCGGCCCACGACTTCGGCAAGAACACCTTCCACTCGCTCGAGGTCACCCGGCGGCTCGAGGAGATGGTCGCGACCGGTTGGCCGGTGCTGGTGTCGCTGTCCAACAAGGACTTCGTCGGCGAGACCCTCGGGCTCGAGGTCGGCGAGCGGCTGCTCGGCACCCTCGCGGCCACCTCGGTCTGCGCGCTCGCCGGCGCCCGGATCTACCGGGTCCACCAGGTCGTCGAGACCCGGCAGACCGTCGACATGGTGTGGTCGATCGCCGGGCGACGACCGCCGCTGCGCGCGATCCGGGGCCTCCAGTGATCGCCCTCGTGCCGGGCGTCCCGGCGCTGCTGCCGGCGTACGCGTCCCTGCAGGACCCGGTCGCCGACCTGCGCGCGGCCTGCCTGGCCGCGGTCTCCGGACTGGGTCCGCGGGTCCGGGTTCTCGCGTCGGGGCCGTCGGGAGCGCGGGTCGGCGCCTCCCTGGCGGCCGAGGTCGGGGCGCTCGTCGTCGAGGAGGCGGAGACCGGCCTGCTCGTGGTCGGCAACGGCTCGGCGATGCGCACCGAGAAGGCGCCCGGGCACTTCGACCCGCGGGCCGAGGCGTTCGACGCCGCGCTGCGGTCGTCCTTCGCCGGCATCGACGCCGCCCTGGCCGCAGAGCTGTGGGCGGACACCGCCTGCCTGGCCGCACTGCCGTCGCTGGCCGAGGCGGAGGTGACCTACGACGACGCGCCGTTCGGCGTGCAGTACTGGGTCGCGACCTGGAGTGCGCCGTGACCGACCTGCGGGCTCGCCCGGGCTGGCAGCTGGCCGCGATCGGCGCGGTCGGCTTCGTCGTGCTGCTGTGGGGGATCGAGGTCGTCGACGTGGCTGCCTCGCACCGGCTCGACGGCTGGGGGATCCGGCCGCGCTCCGGCGAGGGCCTGCTCGGCGTCCTCGCGGCACCGCTGCTGCACGGCGGGTGGGGGCACCTCAGCGCGAACACCGTGCCGGCGCTGGTCCTCGGCTTCCTGACGCTCGCGACCGGCATCGGCCGCGGGCTCGCCGCGACGGCGATCATCTGGCTGGCCGGCGGGGTCGCGGTCTGGCTGGTGGCGGGCAGCCACTCCGTGCACCTCGGTGCGTCGGGCTTGATCTTCGGGTGGCTCACCTACCTGGTGGTGCAGGGCTTCGTGGACCGCAACCCACTGGAGATCGTGGTGGGAGTGGGCGTGCTCGTCGTCTACGGCGGCGTGCTCTGGGGCGTGCTGCCCGGCACCCCGGGCGTGTCCTGGCAGGGGCACCTGTTCGGCGCGCTGGCGGGCGTGGCGGCCGCGTTCGTCGTACGCGAGCGGTCGGCGTGAAGGCCCTGCGCCTGCCCTGGCTGTGGCTCGGGACCTGGCTGCTGCTCGTGCTCGCCGTCGTGGTCCTCTCGCTCGGCTCCCCACCGTCCGGGCCCGACGTGCCCGCCAGTGACAAGTGGCAGCACCTGGTCGTCTACGGGCTGCTGTCCCTCGGCGCCGTGCAGCTGTTCCGACCGGGGCGCCCGCTGCTGGTGGTCGCCGCGCTCCTCGTGCTGCTCGGCATCGGGCTCGAGGTCGCGCAGGGCACGCTCACCACGGACCGGATGATGGACTGGCGAGACGCCGTCGCCAACGCCGTCGGCGTCGGGCTGGGGCTCCTCACCAGCCGGACGCGGCTGCGCGACGCCCTCGCCAGCGCCGTACCCTCGCGGGCGTGAGTGCTGACCTGCTGATCGACCGTCACCGCCCGGCCGTGGTCGAGGTGACCTTCAACCGACCCGAGCGGCGCAACGCCTTCACCCAGGCGATGTACGCCGAGATGCGCGAGCTGTGGCAGGAGCTGGCCGAGGACCGGTCGGTGCGGGTCGTCGTACTGCGGGGCGAGGGCGGCAAGGCGTTCGCGGCGGGCAACGAGATCTCCGACTTCCTCGAGGCCGACGCCGTCGAGTACGAGACCTGGATCCGCGAGATGCTCGACGGCCTCTTCGCCCTCCCGCAGGTCACCATCGCCGCGATCGACGGCGTCTGCGTCGGCGGCGGACTCGCCGTCGCCACCAACTGCGACCTGCGCGTCGCCACCGCCGCCTCCCGCTTCGGCTACCCGATCGCGCGCACCCTCGGCAACGCCCTGTCCTCGCCGGTCCTCCACCGCTGTGCCGAGGTCTTCGGCGAGTCCCTCACCCGCGAGATGCTGCTCGCCTCCCGCCTGGTCACCGCCGAGCGCGCGTACGCCGCCGGCGCGATCCTCGCCGAGGTCGCCGACCGCGCGGCGCTCGACGCCGAGGTCGCCTCGCTGGTGGACGGGATCCTCCAGGCCTCACCCGTCACCCTGCGGGTCACCAAGCAGCAGCTGCGCCGCCGTGCCGCGATCACCGAGACGGCGCCGTCCGACGAGGAGCCGCTGCTGCGGCAGGTCTACGGCGGGCCGGACTTCGCCGAGGGGGTCAGGGCCTTCCTGGCGAAGGAGAAGCCGGCCTTCCGCGGCTGAGGTCTGGCCGTCGCACCTGACGAATGGGCTGTGATCTCGCTGAATTCACAGCCCATTCGTCAGGTGCGACGCAGGGACCCGGCCAGCGCGGCGACCTGGTCCAGCGGCGGGTCGTAGCCCGGGAAGTAGCAGCAGACCCGCTCGACGCCGGGGACGTCGCCGAAGCGGCGGCGGATCTCGGCGGCGCACTCCTCGGGGGTGCCGGCGACGGCGATGGTGTCGAGCATCGCGTCGTCGACGAGCGCGGTCATGGCGGGGACGTCTCCGGTCTTGGAGAGCCGGTTGAGCTCGGGCTGCAGGTCGGCCCAGCCCTCCACCTCCAGGACCGGCCGGTACGCCGGCGTGGAGCCGTAGAACGCGAGCAGTGCGCGCACGCCCGCCCGCGCGGCGCTCACCTCCCCGTCCGTGCGGCCCATCGCCACGATGGCCTGGGGGTGGACGGCGAAGTCGCGAGCGGACCGGCCCGCCAGGGCGAGACCGTCGGCGATGGCGGGGAGGGTGCGCTCGCGGAAGTGGCGGTGGCTGTGGAAGGGCATCACCAGCAGGCCGTCGGCGACCTCGGCGGCGGTGCGGGTCATCAGCGGGCCGAGGGCGCCGAGCAGGACCGGCGGCGGTCCGTACGGGTTCGGGCCGGGGACGAAGGTCGGCGGCATCAGGGTGTGCGTGGTGTGCTCGCCGCGGAAGTCCAGGCGGTCGCCGGTCTCCCAGGAGTGCAGGATCGCCTTGACGGCGCCGACGATCTCGCGCATCCGCGCGGCGGGCGGCGACCAGCGGGCGCCGTACCGCTTCTCGATGTGGGGCTGGATCTGCGAGCCCAGGCCGAGCCGGAACCGGCCACCCGACATCAGCTGCAGGTCCCACGCGGTGTGGGCCAGGTGCATCGGGGAGCGTGGCATCGCGATCGCGACGTTGGTCATCAGGTCGGCGTCGACCTCGCCGGCGACGGCGGCGAGGGGGAGGAAGACGTCGTGCGGGCCCTCGAACGTGAACAGCCCGGCCGCGCCGGCCTCGGCGAGCTCACGGGCGCGCCCCCGCACCTGGTCGGGGCGGGCGTCCAGCTGCAGGTCGAGGAGCACGACGCCATTCAAGCGTGGGGCGGTGCTCCGCGTCAGTGGTCCGGCTCAGCCGGTGTTGACAATGTAGACGTCGCAGCTCGCGTGGTGGGCGACGGCGGACGCCACGCTGCCCAGCACCCGGGCGATGCCCTGCACCCGCCGGTTGCCGACCACGACGAGCGATGCGCCGAGGCGCTCCGCCTCTGCCAGAAGTACGTCGGCCGGTCGGCCCTGTACGCCCGCGCTGGTGACCTGGGGGACGACCTCGGCGAGCCGGGATGCGGTCCGGGCGGCGATGTCGGCGCTCTCGGCGGATATCGAGACCGCGTGGGTGCCCTCCCCGTCGGTGATCTCGGCCGACTGCTCGCGAACGTAGCCGCACACGACGTGCAGGCCGGCGCCGGTCGCGGCGGCGAGCCGAGCCGCGGTGTCGGCAGCGCGCTCGGCGCGTTCGTTGCCGTCTACTCCGACGACGATCAGCTCGGGCATGGTTCCTCCTGGAAATCGGTCGGGTCGGGTGTGGCGGACGGGCCGGGAACGGTCCAGGTGTCGCCGCTGTCGAGCAGGTCCTGCAGCCGACCCCGGCCCCGGTCGGCGACGGCGTCGGCGGCCTGGGACCGGGTCAGGTCGTCGTACGTCGGGCGCTCGACCTGGCGAAAGACGCCGATCGGCACGGCCTCGGCCTCGTCCATCCGGGACAGCGCGAACTGGCGGGTGGGGCTGATCTCGGTGGGGTCGTGCTGCCAGGTCCGGCCGTCGACGGTGACCTCGAGTCCCGGCTCGAGGCGGACCAGCCGCTGCGCGGCCCGGGGGCCCTTGAGGTCCTCGAACGCGCCGTCGTTGAAGATCGGGCAGTTCTGGTAGATCTCGACGAGCGAGGTGCCGCGGTGGGCGGCGGCGGCGGCGAGCACGGCGGTGAGGTGCTTGCGGTCGGAGTCGATGGTGCGGGCCACGAAGGTGGCTTCGGCGCCGAGCGCGAGGGAGACCGGGTTGAAGGGGTGGTCGAGGGAGCCGACGGGGGTGGACTTGGTGACCTTGCCGACCTCGGAGGTGGGGGAGTACTGGCCCTTGGTGAGGCCGTAGATCCGGTTGTTGAACAGCAGGATCGTCATGTTGACGTTGCGGCGCAGGGCGTGGATGAGGTGGTTGCCGCCGATGGAGAGGGCGTCGCCGTCTCCGGTGACGACCCAGACCGACAGGTCCTCGCGGGCGGTGGCGATGCCGGTCGCGATCGACGGCGCGCGGCCGTGGATCGAGTGCATGCCGTAGGTGTCGAGGTAGTAGGGGAAGCGTGAGGAGCAGCCGATGCCGGAGACGAAGACGATGTTCTCGCGGCGCAGGCCGAGGTCGGGCAGGAAGGACTGGACGGCCTTGAGGACGGCGTAGTCGCCGCACCCGGGGCACCAGCGGACCTCCTGGTCGGAGGAGAAGTCCTTCGCCGTCAGGGTCGGGGCGGGCAGGTCGACGGTCGTCATGCGGTCGGCTCCGGGGTTTCGGTGACGTGGGCGAGCAGGTCCGCGGACAGCGCCTCGGCGCCGAACGGGAGGCCGCGCACCGTCGTGATCGGGCGGACGTCGACGAGGTACTCGGCGCGCAGCAACCGGCTCAGCTGGCCGAGGTTCATCTCGGGGCAGACCACGCGGTCGTAGCGGCGCAGGATCTCGCCGAGGTCGTTGGGGAACGGGTTGAGGTGGCGCAGGTGGACCTGCGCCACGCGGTGGCCGGCAGCGCGGACCCGGCGGCAGGCCGCACCGATCGGGCCGTACGTCGACCCCCAGCCGATCACCAGGACCTCGGCCTCGCCGGACGGGTCGTCGACCTCGAGCGGCGGCAGGGAGTCGGCGATCCGCCGCACCTTCTCCTGCCGCAGCCGCACCATCCGGTCGTGGTTGTCCGGGTCGTAGGAGATGTTGCCGTGGCCGGTCTCGACGGTGCCGGCCTTCTCGAGGCCGCCGATGCGGTGCTCGAGCCCCGGCGTGCCCGGGACCGCCCACGGTCGGGCGAGGGTCTCCACGTCGCGCAGGTAGGGCCAGAAGTCCGTCGTGCCGTCGCCCTTGTCGTGGTTCGGCTCGGTCGCGAAGCCGGGCTCGATCCGTGGCAGGCCCGCGACGTCGGGGATCGCCCACGGCTCGGACCCGTTCGCGAGATAGCCGTCGGACAGCAGCATCACCGGGGTGCGGTAGGTGATCGCGATCCGGGCGGCCTCGATCGCGGCGGCGAAGCAGTCGGTCGGCGACTGGGCCGCGATGACCGGCATGGGCGACTCGCCGTTGCGCCCGTGCAGCGCCTGGAGCAGGTCGGACTGCTCGGTCTTCGTCGGCAGGCCGGTCGACGGGCCGCCCCGCTGCACGTCCACGACGACCAGCGGCAGCTCGGTCATCACCGCCAGGCCCATCGCCTCCGACTTCAGCGCCACGCCCGGCCCGGAGGTCGCGGTCACGCCGAGGGTCCCGGCGAAGGAGGCGCCGACGGCGGCGCCGATCGCGGCGATCTCGTCCTCGGCCTGGAAGGTGGCGATGCCGAAGTTCTTGTGCTTCGACAGCTCGTGGAGGATGTCGGAGGCCGGGGTGATCGGGTAGGCGCCGAGCAGGACGGGGAGTCCGCTGAGCTCGCCGGCAGCCACGAGACCGTACGACAGTGCGGTGTTGCCCGTGATGTTGCGGTAGCGACCGGCGGCGACCGGAGCCGGCTTCACGACGTACGACACGGCGAAGGTCTCGGTCGTCTCGCCGAAGTTCCAGCCCGCCCGCAGCGCCGCCACGTTCGCGTCGCGGATGGTCGGCCTGCCCGCGAACTTCGCCGCGAGGTGCTCCTCGCTACCGGCGACGTCGCGACCGTAGAGCCAGGAGACCAGGCCCAGGGCGAACATGTTCTTCGACCGGGCAGCGTCCTTGCGCGAGAGGCCGAACTCCTTGACGGCCTCGACCGACAGGCCGGTGAGGTCGAGCGCGTGCACCGCGAACTCGGCCAGGGAGTCGTCCTCGAGCGGGTTGGCGTCGTAGCCGACCTTGTCGAGGTTGCGTCTGGTGAAGTCGTGGGTGTCGACGATGATCGTCGCGCCCCGTGGCAGGTCGGCCAGGTTGGCCTTGAGAGCCGCCGGGTTCATCGCCACCAGGACGTCGGGCCGGTCGCCGGGCGTGAGGATGTCGTAGTTCGCGAAGTGCAGCTGGAAGCTGCTGACGCCCGGGATCGTGCCCTGCGGTGCACGGATCTCCGCCGGGAAGTTCGGCAGCGTCGAGAGGTCGTTGCCGAAGACCGCGGCCTCTTGGGTGAAGCGGTCGCCGGTCAGCTGCATGCCGTCGCCGGAGTCGCCCGCGAAGCGGATGACGACCCGGTCGAGCTCGGTCACGGTGGAGGCCACAATGCTCCTATCTCTGATAATGATTCCAATGTAAGGTGGCCGTTTGGGGAGTGTCAATCGAGGAGGAGTCCCATGCAGCACGGCCCGTCGGTCGCCCTGGTCACCGGAGGTGCGCGCGGCATCGGAGCCGCTCTCGCCGAGCAGGTCGTCGCCCGCGGCGGCCAGGTCGTGGTGGCCGACGTGGACGAGTGCGCGGGCCTCGCGCTCGTCGAGCGGCTGCGCGGCGGGGCCCGGTTCGTCCGGTGTGACGTGACCGACGAGGGCCAGGTCGTGGCGGCCGTCGACACCGCCGCCGCGCTCGGTCCGGTGGACGCGGTCTTCGCCAACGCGGGCGTCGTCGGCGTGACCGGCCGGATCGAGGACACCACGCTCGCCGACTTCCGCCGTACGACGGACCTGCTGCTCGCCAGCGTCTTCCTCACCGTGAAGCACGCGGTCCGGGTGATGCGACCCCGTGGGCGCGGCGCGATCGTGTGCACCGCGAGCGTGGCCAGCGTCCGAGGAGGCCTCGGGCCGCACGCCTACACCGCCGCGAAGCACGCCGTGAAGGGCCTGGTCGAGTCGGTCGCCGTCGAGATCGCGCCGTACGGACTGCGGATCAACGCAGTCGCGCCGGGCGGGACTGTCAGCTCGCTGTCCGCCGGCCTGATGGGCGACGTCGACGACCTCGCCACGCCGTACCAGCGGCTGGCGGCGGCCTCCTCCAGCGGCGTGCCGACCACGGCGGCCGACGTCGCCGACGCGGCGCTCCTCCTCGTCGGCGCGGCGCGGATCAACGGTGCCTGCCTGGTCGTCGACGGTGGCGACGACGTGTTGGCGAGCAAGGGCCGGTCGTACTACGGGTGACGGTCAGAGGCCCAGAGGGTCAGCGCCAGCTCCCGCGCCTGCTTGGTGGCGAACACCAGCCGGCGCGGCGCGTAGGCGTCGCCGAGTAGGTCGGCCGCGATGCCGCGCTCGCGCAGCTCGTCGTGCAGCGCCGTGACGGGGACCGCGCCGCACGAGAGCACCACGCTGTCGACGCCGTCGAGGACGTGGGTGCGACCGGAGTGGACGTGGCGCAGGGTGACCCGGCCGGGCTCGACCAGGCTCGGCTGCTCGGACGCGCGCAGTACGACACCGCCCGCGTCGAGGCGGCCGAGGATCGAGCCGAGCAGGTAGCGGCTGACCAGCGGGGCCGGGCCCGTGGTCCCGTGGACGACGGTGACCCGGTGGCCGCGGTCGGCGAGGAAGTCGGCGAGCGAGAGGGGCGGCAGGTGGTCGTCCTGGGCGACGACCAGCACGTGCTCGCCGAGCTCCGGCGGATCGGCGAGCACGTCGGCGCCGGTGTGGACGTGCGGCAGGTCGGCGCCCGGGATGGCGGGCCGGCGGGGGACCGCGCCCGTGGCGACGACCACCCGGTCGGCGCCGTACGACGTGACGTCGTCGGCCGTGGCGGTGCGTCCCGTCACGACCTCCACCCCGGCGGCGGCCAGGCGCCGCTCCTGCCAGGCGAGGTAGGCGAGGTGGTCGTCATGGAGCGGGGCGCGCGCGGCGACGCGCAGCTGACCGCCGAGGGCGTCCTGCTGCTCCCACAGCGTGACCCGGTGGCCGCGCTCGGCGGCGAGGCCCGCGACCTCCATGCCGGCCGGCCCGCCGCCGACGACCAGGACCCGGTACGGCGACCGAGCCGGCTGCGCCGCGTCGTCGGCCTCCTTGCCCGCCTCGGGGTTCACCGCGCAGGAGAACGGCGTGCCCTCCACGATCCGCCGGCTGATGCACTCGTTGCCGCCCACGCACGGCCGGATGTCGTCGGTGCGCCCGGTCCGCGCCTTCACCAGCAGCTGCCCGTCGGCGATGATCGCGCGGGCCATGCCGACGAGGTCCGCGTGGGCGGCCGCCAGCAGCTCCTCGGCCACCTGGGGGCCGGTGACCCGGCCGGTGTAGACGACGGGGAGGTCGACGGCCGCCTTGACCCTGCCCGCCAGGTCGGACCACGCGGCCGGGCGGTGGTGGTGGGACTGGATGTAGCTCGGGTTGCCCCACGGGCTGCCGATCGCGCAGCTGAGGTAGTCGACGAGCCCGCTGGCCTCCAGCGCCTGCGCGATGGCGACCGCGCCGTCCGGGCCGTCGACGCCGTAGCCTCCGGGCTCCTCCTCGCGCAGGTTCAGCCGGACGCCGATGATCCGGTCCGGTCCCAGGGCGGCGCGCGCCCCGGCCAGGATGCGCAACGGGAACCGGAGCCGCCCGGCCAGGTCGCCGCCGTACTCGTCGTCGCGGTGGTTGGTCAGCGGCGAGAGGAAGTGCTCGAGCATGTCGTCGTGGTTGAGGTGCAGCTCGACGCCGTCGGCGCCGGCGGCGGCGACCTGCTGCGCGCCGTGCGTGTACTCCTCGACGAACCAGTCGATCTCGTCGCGGGTCAGGGCGTGCGGCACCTGGTTGACGATCGGGCCGCTCGGTACCGGGGAGGCGCCGTGCGGCATGCCGCCCTGGAGGATCATCTGGACGGTGAGGATCGTGTCCTCCGCGTGCAGGATCCCGGCCAGCCGGCCGACGCGGTCCAGGAAGTAGGGCTGACGGAAGTGGCCGTCGTACTGGGCGCCGACGCCGGTCGGCTCGAAGCCGGGGGCCAGGTGGTTGCGCACGTGCGCGGAGACCCCGTCGACCCAGCCGGCCGAGGTGCGCGCGGCCCAGTAGCCGAGGTGCCGATCCGCCTCCGCGTCGGTGCCCCAGAGGCTGGACACGACGTGGGCGTGCGGCGGCAGCACCACCCGGTTCTTCGCGGTGAGGCCGCCGATCCCGATCGGCGAGAACAGGTGCGGGAAGTTCATGCTCGGCTCCCTCTGTCGTGAACATGGCCCTGTGGCGACGTTCATGACTATGGTATTCATAGATAGGATCGACGAGACAAGGGACGGTGCAGCAGTGACCGACGTGCAGGACTTCCAGGACGCCGTCGCGGGAGCGCTCGACGGAGTCTGGCCGGCCGCCGTCGACGCCGCGCTCGCCGACGGTCCCGGGGGCGCGCAGCTCGCGGAGTCCGCCGTCCAGCAGGGCTGGTACCAGCTCGGGCCGGAGGGCGCCGTCGACTACCTCGTCGCCGCGATCCGCACCCTCGGCCGCCGGGCCTGCCCGCTGCCGTTGGCCGACGCGTATGTCAGCGCCCGGCTGCTGCCCGAGCTCGCCGACGCCGTTGGCGCGGGCGAGATCCGTCCCGTCGTCGCCCTCGGCAACGACACGGGCTCCCCGATCGTCGACGACGCCGGCACGGCCTCCCATGTGCTCGTCGTCGACACCTCTTCCGGCGCCGTGCGGCTGCAGGCCGTCGAGCGGGCCGAGCCCGCCGACGGCCTGGCGCGGCCGGCCTGGCGCCGGGTCACGCCCGGCGCCGTGGTCGCCGAGCGGACTGCCGGCGCTGCAGAGGTCGCGGAGGCGGTCGCCGTGCTGCGGATCGCCACCGCCGCGCGGGCCGTCGCCGCAGCCGGCCGGGCGCACGACCTGGCCGTCGAGCACGCGAAGGTACGCCGGCAGTTCGGCCGGCTGATCGGCGGCTTCGGGGCCGTGCAGCAGCGGGTGGCGGCCTGCCAGATCGACCTGTCGGCCAGCGACGCCCTGCTCGACGAGGCCGTCGAGGCACTGCTGGCGGGCCGCGCCGACGCCCCCCTCGCCGCGGCGCTGGCCGCCCGCCACGCGGTCACCGCCGCCCCGCGGATCCTCGCCGGCGCCCAGCACACCCTCGGCGCGGTCGGCTTCTTCGAGGAGCACGACGCGTCGTGGCTGTTCCGCCGTGTGCACACCGACCGGACCCACCTCGGGCACGGCCTGCTCGACGACCGTCGTACCGACGGCGTCGCCGCGCGGCTGCTGGCGGGGGAGGGACTGCCCCATTTCCACCTGGGTGATCGGGCCGAGGCGTTCCGGGCCGCGGTGCGCGACCTGCTCGACCGGCACCGCACCGGCGAGGGGTACGACGTCGGGGCGCTGCGCCGCGAGATGGACGAGGAGGCGCTGTTCGCCCTCAACTGGCCCGACGAGCACGGGGGGCGCGCGGTCTCCGTCGAGGAGCAGGTCGTCCTCCACGAGGAGATGAAGTACGCCGGCGGCCCGGTGGATCGCGCGATGAGCGCGACCATGCTGATCGGCCACTCGCTCCTGAGGCACGGAACGCCGGAGCAGAAGGCGCAGTTCCTGCCCCTGCTCCACGCCGGGGAGATGGCCTTCTGCCTCGGCTACTCCGAGCCGGAGGCCGGCTCGGACCTCGCGTCCCTGCGCACCCGGGCCGTGCGTGACGGCGACGGCTGGGTGATCGACGGGCAGAAGCTGTGGACCACCCGCGGCCACACCGCGACCCATGTCTGGCTGGCGGTGCGCACCGACCCCGACGCGACGCCCCGCCACGCCGGCATCACGATCTTCCTGGTGCCGATGGACACTCCCGGCATCACCGTGCAACAGCACGTCGCGCTGTCCGGTGAGATCTCGTGCACCGTCTTCTACGATGCGGTGCGGGTGCCGGACACGGCCCGGGTCGGCGAGGTCGACGGCGGGTGGAAGGTGATCACCGACGCCCTCACCGCCGAACGCGTCGTGATGGGCGGCGTCGCCGCCACGCTGCGCCGGAACTTCGACGAGACAGTGGCCGAGCTGCGGGCCCTGGTCGCGGCCGGCGGCGACGTCGACGCGCTCGACCGCGACCGCCTGGGCTGGGTCGCCGCCCGGCTCCAGGCCGCACGGGCCCTCGTGCTGCGTGCCACCCGGTCGATGGACGGCACCGGCGATGCCCGGATCGCCGGGCCGATGGCCGCCGTCCTCAGCGGCGACCTCGCCGAGGAGCTCGGGCGCACCTGCCTCGACGTCCTCGGCCCGCAGGCCGCCCTCGCGGGACGATACGACGCCGCCCTGCGCGTCGCGCCGATGTACGTCATCGGCGGCGGCACCAACGACATCCAGCGCGGCATCATCGCGCGCGGCCTCGGCCTGCCGCGGGAGTGACCGCCCGCCCGAAGGAGAACACCATGACCCTGGGACCCAAGCGGGTGCTGGTCACCGGAGCCGCCCGCGGGATGGGCCGCGAGATCGCGCTCGAGGCCGCCCGGCAGGGCGCCACCCACGTCGGGCTCACCGACATCGAGACCGACGGCCTTGCCGAGACCGAGGCGCTGGTGCGCGCCGAGGGCGCGGACACGCGGGGCGTCGTCGCGAACCTGCGCTCGTCCGGCGAGATCCGGTCGATGATCGACGACATCGCCGGCTGGGCGGGCGGTCTCGACGTCCTGGTCAACAACGCCGGCGTGCGCGACCACCTCTTCGCCGACGCGGACAAGGTCGGCGTCGACACCCTCGACGAGGACGCCTGGGACGCGGTCAACGACATCAACCTGAAGGCGGTGTGGCTGGCGACGAAGTACGCCGCGCCGTACCTGCGCGCCTCCGACCGGGGCCCGAGCATCGTCAACGCCGCGTCCGTGTCCGGGATGACGGGCGCCGGCATGGCGGCCTACGCCGCGACCAAGGCGGCCGTCATCCAGCTCACCCGCACCACCGCGATCAACCTCGCGCCACACGTGCGTGCCAACTGCTACTCGCCGGGCGCGATCAAGACGCCGATGGGCGACTCGCACCTCGCCGCGGCGCCGGACCGCCTGGCCACGGCCCGCGCGATGTATGGCACCCACCTCATCCCGCGCCGCGGCACCGTCAACGAGATCGCCCAGGTGGCCTGTTTCCTGGCCAGCGACGCGGCGTCCTTCCTCACCGGCATCAACGTGCCGGTCGACGGCGGGACCATGGCCTGGCGCGGGATGCAGGACGTCGAGCTGGACGTCGACCTGGACTGACTACCCGGCGGGCCACCCCGTCGCGAGGTCGGTGGCCACATCGAGATCCATCCTCAGCCGCGCGAATCGTGCCTCGCCCTCCTCGACGCGGACGTCCGCGTGGTACCGGCCCCAGCCGAGGGTGGAGGCGGCGGGCATGCGCGCGACGAAGAGGAAGTACGCCTCCGCCCGTACGTCGCCCGGGCCGCGCCGGGTCACCGCGACGTTGCTGACGAGGTGGCGCTTGTCCGCGGGGCTCTCGTCCCAGGTGTCGCTGAAGTAGTCGCCGATCGCCTCGGCGCCGGCGAACTCCCCGCGCCGGTTGGCGACGACGCCAGCAGCCCCCGCGTCGCCTCGATCTCCTCCAGTCGGAGCAGTCGGTCGCGGCTCATCGCGGCGGGGGGCAGGACGGGCGGCGCTTCTCGAGGCAGGACGTCGCGCCCGCGAGCTCCTCGTAGGTTCGGGTCATGGGCGGCTGCCTCCTGGATGCTGGGCCTTGCCGTCCCGTCCACCCTAGGCAAGATCCATGAATATGAATAGTATGTATTTGATCTGAGTTGTCCCCGACTGTCTCTGGAGGAACCCATGGCGCTGACGTTCGGCCTCGCGCTGCAGAACGACTTCCCGCCCCACATCTCGCCCTCGGCCCGGATCGGCGAGCTGCGCGAGCAGACTCGGGCCGCGCGCGACAGCGGCATCACGTCGGCCTGGATGCTCAACCACTTCCTCGGCAACATGCAGACGCTGCAGCCGCTCGTCGCGCTGGCCGCGCTGGCCGAGCACGCCGGCGACATGCGCCTGGGTACCAACATGTTCATCCTGCCGCTGCGTCACCCCGTCGCCGTCGCCGAGGAGTTCGCCACCCTCGACCAGGTCACCGGCGGTCACGCGGTCGCCGGTCTCGGCATGGGCTACCGCAGCAACGAGTACGAGGCGTTCGGCATCTCGATGGACGACCGCGTGCAGCGCTACACCGAGAGCGTCGAGTTGCTGCGCCGGCTGTGGAGCAACGAGGTCGTCGATTTCGAGGGCGAGCACTTCACGCTCAAGGGCGAATCGATCGGGATCCCGGCCGTGCAGGACGGCGGCCCGCCGATCTGGGTCGGCGCGGGCGTCCACAAGGCCGGTGCCCGCCGCGCCGCCGCGCTCGGCGACGCATGGATCGTGCCGCCGCACGCGGAGCCCGAGAAGCTGCGCACCATTCTCGCCTTCTATGCCGACGAGCGCGAGCGGCTCGGTCGCGGACCGGCCCAGGAGGTCGTCGTACGACGCGAGCTCGTCCTCGACCCCGATGCGGAGAAGGCGCGCGAGATCGGCCTGCACTACCGCGGCGAGAACAGCCGGAAGTACTCCGAGTTCGAGGCGCCCGACCAGACCAGCAGCTACCGGCACCTCAAGGGCCAGGACGGCCTGGCCGACGTCGCCGACAAGTCCTACCTGTTCTGCGACCCGGCCACGGCGATCGAGCAGCTCAAGGAGCTCGAGGACATCGGCATCACCCACGTGATCCTGCGGATGCAGTGGTACGACCTGCCGCAGGACAGGATGCTGCAGACGCTGGAGACGTTCAGGAACGAGGTCCTGCCGGCGTTCCGGTGACCGCCCAGCCCTGGTCGAGGTCGGTGGCGAGGTGCGGGGTGATCGTCTTGCGACGGATCCGCGCGACGCCGCCCTCGACCTCGACCAGGTCGAGGTAGGTGCCCCACCCGAGGCCGCTCGCGTGGTCGTCGCGCGAGGTGAAGACGAAGTACGACGCGACCTCCACCAGTCCCGCGCCCTGCGGGCGGGTGCGGACGTTCATGATGAAGTGCCGCTTCTCCGACGCCCCCACCAGTCGGTCGCGGTAGAACCCGGCGATCGCGGGGCGACCGCTGAAGTCGCCCGCCGGGACGCTCAGCACGCCATCGTCGGCGAAGAGCGCGGCGACCTCCTCGGGCACGGGGTCGTCCAGCGCCTCGGCGTAGGCGTGCAGCAGGTTGCGGGCCAGCTCGGCCTCCTCGAGCCGGGCGACCCGGTCGAGCAGGGACTGCATCTCGGGGCTCATGCCGACACCCTCCTCCTCTCCCAGGGCGCGAGCGCACGCAGCTCGTCCAGTGGTACGGCGGCCGCCACCGCCGCGCGGCAGCGCATGAGCGCGGCGGGCAGCCCCGCCCCGGACACCGCCCGCACCCGGCCGCCCTCGACGTGGGCCGCCAGGAAGCCGCCCTCGTCGAGCGACCCGGTGAGCACCACGACCTCGTCGGTGGCGCGGGGCAGGCCCAGGCACTGCACCTTCGTGTCGTACTGGTCGCTCCACATGTAGGGCAGCTCGGTGTGGGGTCTCGGCTCCTCGCCGCGCAGGGCGGCGAGGAGGTTGTGGGCGACGGAGGCGGCCAGGTCGCCGGCCGCGGTCCAGTGCTCGACGCGCACCCGGCCCCCGCCACGCGGGTCGGCCACCGCGGCGACGTCGCCGACGGCCCACACCCCGGGGACCGACGCGGCGCCGTACGCGTCGACGACGACGCCGTCGTCGAGCTCGACGCCGGAGTCCTCGAGCCAGGTCGTGTCCGGAGCGCCGCCGACCGCGGCGACGACGAGGTCGGTGTCCCAGGTGGTGCCGTCGGTGAGCCGGACCGAGCGGACGCGCCCGTCGGTGACGCCGAGGTCGGCGACCGAGGCGCCGAGGTGGAGGCCCACGCCGTGCGCGCGGTGCAGGCCGGCGACGAACCCGCCGACCTGCTCGCCCACCACGCGGCACAGCGGCTGGGGGAGCGGGTCGACCAGGTCGACCTGCAGGCCGCGACGCCGCAGGCTGCCCGCGATCTCGCTGCCGAGGACGCCGGCGCCGACCACGGTCGCCTGCCGGGCGCGGGTCGCGGCCGAGCGGATCGCGGCGCAGTCCTCGATGGTGCGCAGGGTGTGCACGCCGACGATGCCGGACCAGGCCGGCACGGCACGGGCGGTCAGACCGGTCGCCAGGACGAGATGGTCCCAGGTGAGGGTGGTGCCGTCGGTGAGGTCGAGCGTGCGGGCGACCGCATCGAGAGCGGTGGCCCGCACGCCGAGGCGCAGGTCGAGGTCGAGCTCGTCGAACCGTTCCGCGGCCCGCAGCAGCGGGGGCGCGACCTCGTCGTCCCCGGCCAGCAGGGCCTTGGACAGCGGCGGTCGGTCGTAGGGGAGGTGCGGCTCCGCGCCGACCAGGACCAGGTGGCCGTCGTACCCGCCACGGCGCAGGCGCTCGGCCGTCCGGAGCCCGGCCAGGCCGGCTCCGACGATCACGACACGTGGTGCTTCCATGAGGCTCACTCCTGCGGGTTGTGGCTGGCGTCACGTGGAACAATACGGTATGTTTCATTATCAGCAATAGACACCCGTGAGGCGCACTGCCACCAGAGGGAGGCCCACCCCATGTCGTTGACCGACCGGCCCGAGCTGTTCATCGGAGGCACCTGGCAGCCGCCGCGGGGCGGTGAGGTGATCGAGGTCCGCAACCCGGCGACGCGGGCCCTCGTCGGCCGTGCCGCGCTCGCCTCGAACGACGATGTCGACGCCGCCGTCGCGGCCGCCCGCACCTCCTTCGACGCGGGCGTCTGGTCGCGCACGCCGCCCGAGGAGCGGGCCGAGGTCCTGCACCGCGCCGCGGACCACCTCGAGAAGCGTGCGGACGACCTCGCGGTCAGCATCACCTCCGAGCTCGGCTGCCCGCTGTGGTTCAGCGAGATGGCCCACGTGCCCAACCCGATCCGGCACACCCGCTACTACGCCGACCACGCCAAGGCGTTCGCGTACGACGAGATCCGCTCCGACGGGCGCAACGCCAGCCTGGTGACCCAGGAGCCGGTCGGTGTCGTCGCCGCGATCACGCCCTGGAACGGGCCGCTCAGCACCCCGTCGCTCAAGATCACCCCGGCGCTCGCCGCCGGCTGCTCGGTCGTGCTCAAGCCGCCGCCGGAGACCCCGCTGACGGCGTACGCCTTCGCGGACGCGCTGCTGGAGGCCGGCCTGCCCGAGGGCGTGCTCAGCATCATCCCCGGCGACCGCGAGGCCGGTGAGCACCTCGTCGAGCACCCGGACGTCGACAAGATCGCCTTCACCGGCAGCAGCCTGGCGGGCAAGAGGATCATGGCCGCCGCCGCCCAGCGGGTTGCCCGGGTGACCCTCGAGCTCGGCGGCAAGTCCGCGGCGATCATCCTCGACGACGCCGACGTCTCCACCGTGGTGCCCGCCCTGCTGCCGATGGCGATGATGGTCAACGGCCAAGCCTGCATCGCGCAGACCAGGGTGCTGGTGCCCCGCTCGCGGGAGGCCGAGGTGGTCGACGCGCTCGCCGACGCGATGCGTGCTCAGACGGTCGGCGACCCGATGCTCGCCGAGACGAGGATCGGCCCGATGGTCAGCGAGCGACAGCGTGACCGGGTCGCCGGCTACATCACCATCGGCCGCCAGGAGGGCGCTCGGGTGGTCACCGGTGGCGAGACGCTGACGCTGCCGCCCGAGCTCGAGGCCGGCTGGTTCGTCCCGCCGACGCTGCTGGCCGGCGTCGACAACGCCATGCGGGTCGCCCAGGAGGAGATCTTCGGGCCGGTCGTCGCCGTCATCGCGTACGACGACGAGGACGACGCCGTGCGCATCGCCAACGACTCCGTGTACGGCCTGTCCGGCTCCGTGTGGAGCGGCGACGACGGTCGCGCGGTGGCGGTCGCGCGCCGGGTCCGCACCGGCATGGTCAGCATCAACGGGCGCCCTCAGGCCTACGGCTCGCCCTTCGGCGGCTTCAAGCAGTCCGGCATCGGCCGCGAGATGGGGCCCGAGGGCTTCGCCGCCTTCCTGGAGACCAAGTCCATCGCGGTGGGCCTGTGAGCGCAACGACCGGCCGGCTCGCGGGCAAGGTCGCGATCGTGACCGGAGGCGCCTGCGGCATCGGCGCGGGCACGGTCCGCGCGTTCCACGCCGAGGGCGCCAGCATCGTCATCGCCGACGTGCAAGCCGAGGCCGGTGAGGCGCTCGCGGCGGAACTGGGCGGGCGGGCCCTGTTCCGTCGTACCGACGTCACGGACGAGGCCTCGGTCAGCGACCTGGTCGACACCGCGGTCGCGCACTTCGGGCGCCTCGACGTCATGTTCAACAACGCCGGGATCGTCGGCGCCGTCGGCCCGATCGACCGGACCCGCACGGAGGACGCCGACCTCACGATCGCGGTCAACCTGCGCGGCGTGCTGCTCGGGATGAAGCACGCCGCCCGGGTGATGAAGCCGCAGGGCTCGGGTGTGATCATCTCGACGTCGAGCCCGGCCGCGGTGCTCGGCGGCGTCGGCGCCCACGTCTACAGCGCGGTCAAGGCCGGCATCATCGGCCTCTCCAACTCCGTGGCGGCCGAGCTGCGGCCGTTCGGTGTCCGGGCCAATGTGGTGATCCCCGGCGCGGTGGTGACCTCGATGACGGCCGACCTCGTCGCCGGCGGCGCCGACGACCTGGCCGGCGCCGAGGCGGCACTCGACCGCTCCCGCTACATGAGCCGGCCGCTGCAGCCCGCCGATGTCGCCGCCGGCGTGGTCTACCTCGCCAGCGACGACGCGGCCTTCGTCACCGGCGTCGTGCTGCCGATCGACGCGGGGATGACCGGCGCCGGAGGCTCCTCGCCGATGGCCGACGAGAAGTACGCCGATCAGCCGGGCCTCCGTGAGGCCGGCCGCCGCGTCGGCGACCCCGACCCCGAGGAGGTGTGACCCCGTGGTCACCCGTGAGTCCGTCGACGCACTGCTGAACCCGCGCACCTTCGCGCTGATCGGCGCCAGCGACAAGTCGACCTTCTCGACCCTGCTGCACGCCAACCTGGTCGCTGCCGGGCACGAGAACCGCACCTTCCTGGTCAACCCGCGCCGGCCCGAGGTGCACGGGCGGGCTACGTACCCGACCTGCACGGAGGCGCGCCGGCGGACCGGGACGGTCATCGACCTGGTGCACGTGATGGTGCCTGCGGCGGCCGCCGCCGACGCCCTGCGTGACGCCGCCGCGGCGGGTGCGCGCGCCGCGGTCGTGCTCAGTTCCGGGTGGTCTGAGACCGGCCCGGAGGGCAGCGCCCGCCAGGACGAGCTGGTGGCCCTCGCCGCCGAGCTCGGCATCGCCCTGCTCGGCCCCAACGTGCTCGGCCTGGTCAACGTCGGCGCCGGCATCCCGGCGATGGCCCTGTCCGACCCGCCTACCGAGCCGGGCCCGGTGGCCCTGGTCTCCCAGAGTGGCGCGAGCTGCGGGGCGATGAAGGAGTTCGCGGCGATGGCCGGCGTCGGTCTGTCCCACGTGCTCACCGTCGGCAACGAGGCGATGGTGACCGTCGGCCACCTCGTCGACGCCCTGGTCGACGACGACGCGGTGCGTGCGGTCGCGATCTTCATGGAGAGCATCAAGGAGCCGACCGTGTTCGCGGCCGCGGCCCGCCGTGCGGCAGCCGCTGGCAAGGCCGTCGTGGTGCTCAAGGCCGGCCGCAGCGAGCTCGCCGCGCGCTCTGCCGCCTCCCACACCGGTGCGCTGGTCGGCGACGACCGGGTGGTCGACGCGATGCTCGCCGACCTCGCCGTGATCCGGGTCGACACCATCGAGGAGATGCTGGTGACCGCCGGCATCGCCGCCCACACCGGACCGCTCGAGCGGCCCGGCATCGGCGTGGTCTCCATCTCCGGCGGCGCCTGCGACATCGTCGCCGACCTCGCCGATGCTGTCGGCGCTGACCTCCCCGAGCTGTCGGCCGCCACCACGGCGGCGCTGCAGGAGCGGATGCCCGACTTCGGCCACGCCCACAACCCGCTGGACATCACGGGCGCCGCGATCATCGACCCGAGCCTGTGGACCGCCTCGGTGACCGCGGTCGGTACCGACCCCTCCGTCGGTGCCGTGCTCGCGATCAACAGCCTGCCGTGGCGAGAGGACGGGCGGCCCTTCTACGGGCAGAGGTTCGTCGATGCCATCGGCGCCGGAGCAGTTGACGCCGCCGCCCCCGTTCTCTACGTCACCCAGACCAGCCAGCCGGTCGGCCCGCAGGTGCGCGCGATCCTGCGCAGCGGCGGCATCGGCCACGTCGTCCCGGGCCTGCGGCTGGCGGTCGACGGCGTCGCCCGGGTGGCGCAGTGGTCAGCCCGCCGGCTGCTCCCGCGTGCCGAGCCGGGTGCGCCCGCCCTGACCGAGGTCACCGCTCTGGTGCCGGGGGAGCCGCTGTCCGAGGCCGCCGCGCGCGACCTCCTGCTCGCGGCCGGCGTCCCCGCCGTCCCGTCGTGGCACGTCCACGCCGCCGAGGACGCGGCCAAGGCGGCCGCCGAGTCCGGCACGGCACTGGCCATGAAGATCGTCTCGGCCGACATCGGCCATAAGAGCGACATCGGCGGTGTCCGGCTCGGCGTGGAGCCGGCGGCCGCCGCGACGACGTACGACGACCTGGTCGCCACCTGCGCGGCGGCCCGGCCCGACGCGCGCCTCGACGGCGTGCTGATGTCGCCGATGCGAACGCCCGCGACCGAGCTCCTGGTCGGGGTGACCCGCGACGAGGACTGGGGCCTGCTGCTGGCCGTCGGACTCGGCGGCGTGCTGGTCGAGGTGCTCGACGACGTGGCGCTCGCGCCGCTGCCCGCGGACGAGGCCGTCGTGCTGCGCATGCTGGCCGGCCTGCGCGGCGGCGCGCTCCTCGACGGGGTGCGCGGCCGACCGGCCGCGGACAGGGCCGCGATCGCCGCGGCCGTCGCACGGATCGGCCGCCTCGCCGAGGCGATGGACGCGGCCCACGGGACCGCCTTCGACGGACTCGAGGTCAACCCGCTGCGGGTCGACGGCGCGAGCGTCGAGGCGCTCGACGCACTCGTCACCTGGCGCAGCGACGACCACTGAGCAACCACCGACCCAGGAGGACGGATGCAGGACAAGCGAGTGCTCGTCACCGGCGCGGCGCAGGGCATGGGCCGCGAGATCGCGGTCGAGATGGCCCGCCAGGGCGCGGCGTACGTCACCGTCGCGGACATCGCCGTGGAGGGCGCCGAGGAGACCCTGGCGCTGGTCGAGCAGGCCGGTGGCAAGGGCCAGGTGGTCCGGGTCGACCTGACCGACATGGCCGACGTACGGGCGATGGTCGGTGCGGCGACCACGGCAGCGGGCGGGCTGGACACCCTGGTCAACAACGCGGGGGTCATCGACTCGGCATTCGCTCCCGACCGGGCGAGCGTCGACCTGCTTCCCGAGGAGGTCTGGGACAGGGTGATGGACGTCAACGTCAAGGCCGTCTACGTCGCCACCCAGGCAGCCGCACCCGCCCTGCGCGCCTCGGACCGGGGCCCCTCGATCGTGAACGCCGCCTCCGTCGCGGGCCTGACCGGCTACGCCTCGCCGGCGTACACGGCGAGCAAGGGCGCCGTCGTCCAACTCACCCGCTCGACCGCGATCTCGCTGTCGCCTGAGGTGCGCTGCAACGCCTTCGCCCCCGGCTCGATCGAGACACCGATGGCCCGGGAGAAGATCGCCTCGGCCGCCGATCCGGTGGCCCAGGAGCGGTTCATGACCGGTGCCCACCTCATCCCGCGCTTCGGCAGGCCCGACGAGGTCGCGCAGGTGGTCTGCTTCCTCGCCTCCGACGCGGCCTCCTTCCTGACCGGCGTGATCCTGCCGGTCGACGGCGGCACGCTGGCCTGGCGGGGCGTGCGGTGAGCGGCCCCGCGCCGTTCGAGCCCTACCGGGGCTGGCAGGGGACCGCCCGCACGACGATGGCCGAGTCCACGCCGTGGTGGCCGGACCGGCCGGCCGCCCGGCCGGGCAGCCCCAACGTGATCGTCGTCCTCGCCGACGACCTCGGCTTCTCCGACGTCGGGTGCTTCGGTTCCGAGATCCCGACACCCCACCTGGACCGCACGGCACAGGAGGGGATCCGCTACACCAACTTCCGGGTCACTCCGCTGTGCTCCCCGACGCGCGCGGCGCTGTTGACCGGGCTCAACGCCCACGCCGCCGGGATCGGATTCCCCACCCAGATCGACCCCGGCTTCCCCGGCTACGTCTCCGAGCTCCCGCTCGACCAGCCGGTGCTGCCCGAGGTCTTCCGTGCCAACGGCTACGCCACCTTGATGGTCGGCAAGTGGCACCTGTGCCGCGAGGACGACTTCAGCGAGGCCGGCAGCCGGCACAACTGGCCGCTGCAGCGCGGCTTCGACCAGTTCTACGGCTTCCTCGAGGCGCTCACGGACTTCCATCACCCGCACCGGCTCTACGAGGGCAACTCGGTGGTCCACGTCGACGAGTACCCCGAGGGCTACTACCTCACCGACGACCTCACCGACCGTGCCGAGCGGATGATCCGGGAGGTGCGGGCGGCCGACGCCGACAAGCCGTTCTTCCTCTACTTCTCCCACGGCGCGGTGCATGCCCCCATGCACGCCCGGGCCGAGGACATCGCCCGCCACAGGGGCCGGTACGACGACGGTTGGGACGTCGTCCGCGAGCGACGCCTCGCCCGGCAGATCGAGCTCGGGGTGATGCCGCCCGGGACCGAACTGCCGCCGCGCAACTCCGAGGCGGGCCACGACGTGCGGCCGTGGGACGACCTCAACGCGACGGAGCGCACCGTGCACGCGCGGCACATGGAGGTCTACGCGGCGATGGTCGAGTCGCTCGACCGTAGCGTCGGCCGGCTCCGGGCGCTGCTCGCCGACCTCGGTGAGCTCGACAACACCGTTATCGTCTTCAGCAGCGACAACGGCGCAGCCCGGCTCACCGACCAGGCCCGACCCCTCCCGTCGTGGGCGAGCAGCGCCGACACCGGCACCGCTACCTACTTCGGCTACATGCAGACCCCGGGCGTGGTCCCCACGGTGGACGAGGAGCTGCCCCAGCACCTCGACCGGCTGGGCGGGCCGACCACCTGGCCGCACTACCCGCGGGGCTGGGCGATGGCGTGCAACACGCCCTTCCGGCTCTACAAGTTCAGCACCCTGCGCGGTGGCCAGCAGTCGCCGTTCATCCTGTCCTGGCCCGCGGGGATCGAGCAGCGGGGCGCGGTGCTGCGCCGCCAGTACGCCCACATCACCGACGTGCTGCCGACCCTCGTCGAGCTGATCGGGCTCGACCTCCCGACCGCCCGCGCGGGCCGCGCGGCGGCCGCGCTCGCGGGGGCCAGCCTGGTCGCCACGATCACCGACGCTGACGCGCCGAGCGGGCACCGCGAGCAGTACACCGAGTGCGTCGGCAACCGGGGCTTCTATCGCGACGGCTGGGAGGCGGCGACGCACCGGCAGCCGGGCGTCGCGTTCAGTGAGGAGCACTGGCAGCTGTTCGCGCCGGACGACCCCACCCAGCGACGCGACGTGGCGGAAGAGCACCCTGCCAAGGTGGCCGAGCTGCGCGAGGCCTTCGATGCGGCGGCCTGGGCCAACCAGGTCTTCCCGCTCGACGAGGGCTCCGGCCTCAAGTACCTCCAGCACCGGCCACGGGCTGCTCCCCGGCCGCTGCGGATCCTCGCCGGCACGCCGACGCTCGAGCGGCACCACGCCAGCCTGCTCATTCAGGGCACCCGCTGGTCGGTCGACGTCGACTGGGATTTCGTGCCGGGCGACGAGGGCGTCGTCCTGGCCCACGGCGGGCAGGCAGGCGGCTACCAGCTGTGGGTGGAGGACGGGGCGCTGTGGTTCGAGCAGAACCAGTACGGCGATCCGCACCGCTTCGGCCCGGTGCCCCTCGACGGGCCGTCGTCGGCCCTCGAGCTGCAGGTCGAGGTGACCGGCGGTCGCTGGACCGTGACGCTGCTGGTCGACGGGACCGAGCGGCTGGTCGCCCGGGACCTGGTCCGGTTCCTGAGCTTCCTGCCTTTCGAGGGCATCGACGTCGGCATCTGCCGCCGGTCACCCGTGTCCTGGGAGCTCCATCAGCGCCGGCGGACCTTCCCGTTCACCGGCACGCTCCGCTCGGTGACCTACCGCCCCGACCCCGACAGTTGGGAGCAGGTCGCCGCTCGCGCGGAGCAGGCCCGGGAGCTGGGGCTCGGGCTCCAGTGAGACCTGTGGAGACCGGCGACGCCCCGGGATGGGCATCGTTCCCCGGTCATGGTGAATTCATGAGCATGATCTCTTGACGCGGGACAAATCTAGGCTAATGATTATGCAGATCGTGACGCGCGTCACGACGACGCAGGGCCCCTCCGGGGGCGGGACAGCAGGACGGAGATTCAGGCTGATGACTGGAGTGCTGAGGTCACGGCGGGCAGCGATGCTCGTGGCGACGATGGTGGTCGGGGCGAGCGCCCTGGCCGGATGTGCCGAATCGGGCGGCTCCGGGAGCTCGGGGGGAGAAGGGGTCGACGCGGGCGCGTCGAAGGCGGACTACCAGAAGGCCTTCGCGGACATCGACCCCATCACGCTGCTCACCCAGACGCCGGCGCCCAAGGGCTCCGTGACCGGACTCCCGCAGGAGGAGTACTACAAGGCGGTCGAGGACTGGTCCGGCGGCAAGATCAAGTTCGACATCTCGTACTCCAACGCGGTCGCCGAGCCGGTCGAGGCGGACGACGCGCTCAACGACGGCCGGCTCGACATCGGGTCCGTGCTGCCGATCTACGACCCGAGCGAGTACCCGGCCAACGCGACGCTGATCGAGGGAGGCTTCATCTCCGACCAGAGCGCCATCAACGGCGTGCTCAGCTCCAACGCCTGGCCCAACCAGGTCGCCTTCGACTCCGACGAGATCATGAAGGAGTTCGACGAGCACGGCCTGGTGCCACTGGTGCCGGTCTACAACTCCGGTGCGAACGCCCTGTTCTGCTCCAAGCCGCGCACGGACCTCGCCGCTCTCAAGGGCACGTCCGTCGGCTCGGGCGGCCAGGCCCAGTCGGCGCAGGTCAAGGCGCTCGGGGGCTCGCCGTCCTCGATCCCCTACACCGAGCTCTACGAGAGCCTGCAGCGCGGCGTCGTCGACTGCACGGTCTCCAGCCCGACCGTCGCGGTCCTGGGTGGCTTCGTGGACTCCGCGCCGAACGTGACCGTCGACCCCGCCGCGGGCTTCGCGCTCGCGCCGGGGGCGCTGGTGTTCAGCAAGACGACGTGGGAGGGCCTGCCGCTGGTCGCCCAGCAGCTCCTGTGGGATCGCCTCGACATCTTCGTGAAGGCCAACATCGAGTCGAAGATCTTCGTCAACAACGCCGCCATGGCGGAGGCGGTCGCGAAGGCTGGAGGCCAGATCGCGCCCTTCGACGAGGATGCCCGCACCGTGCTCCAGGACGAGAACGACAAGCTGCTAGCGGGCCTCGCCGAGAGCGATGCCTTCAGCGACGGCGAGGCGTTCGTGACCGCGATGCAGGACGCCAACACCGCCTGGCAGGAGAAGGTGGCCGGCTTCGGCCTCGACGACGTCAGCTACGCCGACTTCGGCACCTGGTGGGCCGAGAACAAGGACTCGGTCGACATGTCCGCCTACACGACGGCCGTCACCGAGGACATCCTCGCCGCGCACCGCCCCTCCTGATCGACCCCGGTGCCCCGGGCCCGCAGCGGCCCGGGGCGCCACCCCTCCTTCCGACGGAGACACAGATGACCAACGCAGCGAAGCGGCGTCCCTGGCTGAAGCCGGAGTTGCTGATCGAGATCCCGGCCGTGGTGGTGACGTTCGTGATGATGGTCCACATCACCGCCAACGCGTTGCTGCGGACCTTCAAGGACGCGCCGATCGAGAACACGCTCGAGATCACCCAGTACTGGTATCTCCCGATCATCGCGTTCCTCGGCTTCATCGCGGCCCAAGCCCGGGGACAGCACATTGCCGCGGACCTGATCTACGAGCGGTTCCCCGAGGTCACCAAACGCTACGTGCTGGCCGTGCTCTCGGTGCTCGCCGCCGTCGTGTGCCTGGGCTTCGCGTGGTTCGGCTGGGGCGAGGCCGTGCACGCCAAGGACATCGGCAAGACCGCCGGGGTCAGCGATCTGGCCGCCTGGCCGCCGTACTTCCTGGTGCCGCTGGCCTTCGGCGTGCTGGTCGTTCAGTTCCTGTATGCCGCCGTGCGGGCGATCGTGAAGGGCGACACCCAGCACGTCGTCACCGATCCCGACGACGTGCTCCTGCTCGAGGAGCTCGACGAGATGGAGAAGAAGGAGGACGCGCGATGAGCGCCGACACCGCAACGCCCGCGCCGGCCGCCTCGTCGCCGACCGGTCCGACCGAGCCGCAGGGCGCGAGCCGCCCGGCCTCGCGGCGTTCGTGGGCCGTCTTCGTGCTCACCATGCTGCTCGTGGTGGGCTCCACGGTCGCGATGTTCCTGCCGCTGGTTCCCGAGGCCATCGGCATCGCCGCGATCGTGCTGATGCTCTGCCTGACCTTCCTGCGCCTGCCCGTGGCGCTGGCGATGATCGTCCCAGCGCTGCTCGGCAGCTACGCGCTGCGCGGCGAGCTGCTCGTCGAGAGCACGTTCAAGACGCTGCCCTACGGACAGGTGGCCGAGTGGACACTGAGCGTGGTCCCCATGTTCATCCTGATGGGCCTCCTGCTGTGGCGCGCGGGCCTCACCGAGAGCTTCTACGTGGCCGGCCGCAAGTGGCTGGGCTGGATGCCGGGCGGCCTCGCCGTCGGCACCAACCTCGCCGGTGCAGGTCTGGCCTCGGTCAGCGGATCCTCGGTCGGCACGGCTTACGCGCTCGCCCGGATCGGCATCCCCGAGATGCTCAAGGCCGGCTACGACAAGCGGCTCGCGATCGGCGCGGTCATCGTGGCCGGGCTTCCGGGCCAGCTGATCCCACCGAGCATCATGCTGGTGATCTACGCCGGCATCGCCGAGGTGCCGATCGGCCCGCAGCTGCTCGCCGGCATCGGGCCGGGCATCCTGGTCGCGGTGCTGTTCACCGTCATGATCGTCATCTTCGCGAAGCGGTGGGCGCCGACGGTCGCCGAGGAGGCGGCCGCCCAGGGCCGGGTGACGTGGGCCGACCGGTTCGGCAGCCTGGTCAGGATCTGGCCGGTTCCCCTCCTCATCGTGGTGATCGTGTGGGGCATGTTCTCCGGCACCTTCACCGCCACCGAGGCCGGCGCCGTGGCCGCGGTGGTCTCCCTGGCGATCACCGTTGTCTGGAAGCGGGGCAACGGCCCGATGCGGGCCATCGCCGACGCGTCGGTCGCGACCGTCAGCAGCGTCGGTGGCATCTTCTTCATGCTGGTCGGTGTCGAGGCGCTGTCGCGGATGTTCACGCTGACCGGCATCAGCACCGGGTTCGCCGAGCTGGTCGAGTCGATGGACCTGAACCGGGTCACGTTCCTGCTGATGATGATGGTCGTCTACATCGTGCTCGGCACCTTCATGGAGCCGTTGCCGATGATGGTGCTGACCATTCCGATCCTCATGCCCACGCTGACCGCGCTCGACGTGTCCCTGCTCTGGTACGGCGCGTTCGCGGTGCTGATGGGGGAGCTGGCGGTGGTGACGCCGCCGGTCGGCATCCTCGCATTCATCATCCACCAGATCACGAAGGAGCCCGAGGTCAACCAGGGCCAGGACATCCGCCTCAACGACGTGTTCAACGCGTGCTGGTGGTTCATGCCGATGGCCGTCATCGTGACGGTGGTGCTCATCTTCTTCCCGGAGATCAGCACCTGGCTGCCCACCATGGCCTCCGGCAACTGACGCGATCCACGAAAGGAACTCCCACCCCCATGACCGAGACCCGCCGCGGGTGCCCGGTGAGCCACACCGACTACACCGGCCACGCCCCGATCCTCAGTCACTACGGCCTGCTCGACGCTGATCGCGAGGAGGCACGCTTTCTCTTCAACGACACAACTGAACGCGGCTTCTTCATGCTGCAGCGGTACGACGACGTGCAGGAAGGCTTCCAGCAGCACGAGAACTGGACCACCGCGGTCCGCAGCGCGCTCCGTCCGGGCCTCGGCGAGCCGCTGCTGCCGCAGGACCTCAACGGCCAGCAGCACGTCAAGCTGCGCCGGATCCTCAACCAGTTCTTCGCGCCCGCCGCCGTCCGCCGAATGGAGCCGATGGCCCAGCAGCGCTGCATCGAGCTGATCGAGGAGATGAAGGGTGCGGGGGAGTGCGACTTCGTCAAGGAGTTCGCGATCCGCTACCCGACCGACATGTTCCTCGCCCTGCTCGGGCTCCCGGTCAGCGACGGCGAGCAGTTCCTCGAGTGGTCCGACGCGTACTTCGGCGCGCTCCTCGCCGGTGACCCCGGCCGGGCCGAGGCCGCCAAGACGAGCATCATGAAGTACTTCGACGAGGCAGTGAACGAGCGCCGCGCCAACCCGCGCGACCCCAAGGAGGACATGGTCTCGCGGCTGGTCCAGGCCCGGATCGACGACGAGGCGCTCACCCACGACGAGATCCTCACGATCTGTCTCACCCTGATGCTGGCGGGCCTCGACACCACGCGCAGCGCCCTCGGCTACATCTACGCCCACCTCGCGCAGAACCCGGCCGACCGGCAGGCCCTCATCGACGACCCGACCCTGATCCCCAAGGCGGTCGAGGAGTTCCTCCGCCTCTACCCGCTGGTATTCCAGGCCGGGCGCGAGGTCCAGGAGCCGCAGGACTTCAACGGCCTCGAGGTCGAGCCGGGCGACGTCGTCTGGCTCGGCATCGCGCAGGCCAACCGCGACCCGCGCAAGTTCGAGAACCCCGACCAGTTCGACATCGCGCGGCACAACGCCAACCAGCACCTCGCCTTCGGCGGCGGCCCGCACCGCTGCCTGGGCATGCACCTGGCCCGACTCGAGCTGAAGGTCGTGCTCGAGGAGTGGCACCAGCGGATCCCGGAGTACCGGATCAAGGCCGGCACCGAGCTGACCGAGCGGGGCGTGCAGCTCAGCATGTCCTCCCTGCCGCTGGAGTGGAGCGTCTGATGTTCATCGCGATCGACGAGACCAAGTGCATGGGCCACGGCCGCTGCTACGCCGTGGCCGAGGACCTGCTCTCCGACGACGACGAGGGCTTCGTCGCCGAGCGCGGCCGTTGCTGGGAGCTGCCGGCCGACCTCGTGGCGCAGGCCCAGGACGCCGCCGACGCCTGCCCCGAGGGCGCGATCACGGTCACGGAGACAGCTCCCGCCGATGCTTGAGCACCTCCGGATCCTGGACCTCACCGACGAGCGCGGCCTGCTCTGCGGCCGCCTCCTCGCCGACCTCGGAGCGGACGTCGTCCAGGTCGAGCCCGCCGGCGGATCGACCGCCCGGCAGGCGCCGCCGCTTCCCGGGACGTCGCCGACGACGTCGATGTTCTGGGAGACCTACGCCGCCGGCAAGCGCGGCGTGGCCTTCGACCTCGACCGGCCCGAGGAGGTCGCGGTGCTGCGCCGCCTCGCCGGCGCCGCGGACGTCGTGGTCACCTCCTGGCCGCGCGCCCTCCTCGAGCCGCACGGCCTCGACCCCGCGGCACTGTGTGCCGAGCGTCCCGAGCTGGTCTGCACCGTGATCAGCGCCTTCGGCTGGGACGGTCCGAAGGCGGCGTACGCCGACACCGACCTCGTCGTGTGGGCCGCCGGCGGACCGCTCGCCCCGCACCGCGACGGTGACCTGCCGCCGCTGCGGATCAGCGTGCCGCAGGCCTACCTGCACGCCGCCGCCGACGCTGCGGCCGGCACGATGCTCGCCGTCCTCGCCCGCGGCACCAGCGGTCGCGGCCAGGTCGTCGACGTCAGCGCCCAGGAGGCGGTCGGTGTCGCCACCCTCGCCCGGGTGCTCGCGACCGCGGTCGGCGACGACCACCCCGAGTGGCAGACCACGCCGGGCCAGCGCACCGGTCGCACAGACCAGAGCGGCAGTGGCGCGGCCACGCCCAACAGCCTCAAGAAGTGGCACTGCGCCGACGGCATGGTCGAGCTGCACCTCTCGATGGGACCGGCCGCCGGCGGCTTCACCAACAACCTGTTCGCCTGGCTGGCCGAGGAGGGCGCGGTCCCGGAGCGGGTCGCGGCCTGGGACTGGAAGGTGCTGCCCGAACGACTCGTCTCCGGCGAGCTGACCCACGACGACCTCGACGAGGCCCGCGCCGCGGTGCGCGCCTTCCTGCTGCGCAAGACCAAGGCGGAGGTGCTCGACGCCGCGATCCGGCGCAGGCTGTTGTGCATGGCGATCTTCGACATGGAAGACATCGCGGGCAGCCCGCACCTCGAGGAGCGCGGCTTCTGGGGCCAGGTCGACATCGGCGACCACGACGTCCGGATTCCTGGCCGGATCGCCCGAGTGCGGGGACCCGAGGGCCCGCGGGTGCGCGGTCGAGCACCGCTGCTCGGCGAGCACACGGACGTCGTACTCAAGGAATGGCTGGGACAACCGTGAACGACCACCAGGGCGACGCGCTCGCCGGACTGAAGGTCCTCGACCTCTCCTGGGTCGTGGCCGGCCCCCTGATCGGCCGCACCCTCGCCGACTTCGGCGCCCAGGTCGTGCGGGTCGAGTCGAGCGTGCGGGTCGAGACCGCACGGCTGATGCAGCCCTTCCACGGCGGCGTCCAGGACAAGGAGGGCTCGGCGCTCTTCGGCAACTGCAACGCGGGGAAGCTCGGCCTCACCCTCGACCTGAAGTCCGCCGAGGGACAGCAGGTCGTGCGCGACCTGGTGGCCTGGGCCGACGTCGTCGTCGAGTCCTTCTCGCCCGGCCAGCTCGCCCGGTGGGGGCTCGACTACGACACGCTGCGGGCCGACAAGCCCGACCTGGTCATGCTCAGCACCTCGATCGCCGGTCAGGACGGACCGTGGTCGACGCTCGCCGGCTTCGGCAACGTCGGGTCGTCGCTGAGCGGCTTCCAGCACCTGACCGGCTACGCCGACCGGCTGCCGATGGGCACATTCGGTCCCTACACCGACTACGTCGGCCCCCGCCTCGCGCTGGTCACGCTGCTCGCGGCGCTGGAGCACCGGCGCCGGACCGGCGAGGGCGCCTACATCGACGTCGCCCAGGTCGAGGCCGGGATCTTCTTCCTCTCGCCCCAGGTCGCCCACTTCGGGTACGACGGCACCGTCGCCGAGCGCCACGGGAACCGCGACGAGCAGCTCGCCCCGCACGGCGTCTTCCCCTGCCGCAGCGAGGACGGCGCGGACCGCTTCGTCGCGGTGGCCGTGCGCGACGTCGCCGAATGGCGGGCCCTGGCGCGGGCGATGAGCCGCCCGGACCTGGCCGACCGCGCCGACCTCGAGACCGCCGAGGGACGCCGCGCCGCCGCCGACGAGCTCGAGACCGCCGTGGCCGACTGGACCGCGGGCCGGCGGGCCGAGGATGTCGAGCGGGTCCTCCAGGGCGCCGGCGTCCCCGCGCACCTCGCGGTGACCAGCGACGACTACCCGGCCGACGCCCAACTCGCCCACCGTCACCACCTCGTGGAGCTGCCGCACCCGCGGCACGGCACCACCTGGGTCGAGGGACCGCGCTACCAGCTGTCCGGGACGCCGGGCCGGCCCCGCGCTGCCGCGCCCGCCCTGGGCCAGCACAACCACGAGGTCCTCAGCCGGATCCTCGGCTACGACGCCGACCGGATCGCCGTACTCACCGAAGGAGAGACCCTGCGATGACCGCCGCCGTGGACACCGCGGACTGGAAGACCGACTGGCAGGAGGTGGTCGACGCGATCGGCCGCGACTTCGCCGAAGGCTCGATCACGTGGGGCGGCGACGCCGTCGAGCGGGGCGGCATCCGCCGCTACCTCGAGCCACTCGAGCTCGACTGCGCGCTGCACACCGACCCGGAGGTCGCCCGCGCGGCCGGGTACGCCGACGTGACCATGCCTGCCACGGGCGTCATCGCCTGGACCATCCCGGCCGCGTGGACACCCGGCCAGGTCCTCTTCGACAGCGCCGAGCGCGACGCGCAGCCCGTGCACAGCGCGATCAACAACGCCGACATGACGCTCGGCCCGCGCACCACCGGCTTCTTCGGCACCGACATCGAGGTCGACTTCCTGCGCGACGTGGTCGCCGGCGAGCGGATCGGCCGCCGCGGGAAGCGGCTCGTGGCCTGCACCCCGAAGGAGACCGGCGTCGGCCGTGGCGCCTTCATGACGTGGGAGAGCGAGATCGTCACCAGCGAGCTCGAGGTGGTCGGCCGGATCCGGATCGGCACCTACGCCTACGTCCCGCACGCCACGAAGGAGGACGCGTCGTGACCGCCCCGACCCTCGACGGCCGCTGGTTCGAGGACGTCGTCGTCGGCGAGCAGCTCCCCGAGGTGGCGCTCCCGCTCACCGTCTACCGGCTCGTCATGGCCGCCGGCAGCAACCGCGACTTCAACTCGATCCACCACAACTCGGAATACGCCCGCGCCACCGGCGCCGAGGAGATGTACGCCAACACCTCCTTCCTGATGAGCTCGTGGGAGCGCAGCGTCCGCGACTGGGTCGGCCTGACAGGGCGGATCCGGGCGATCCGTGGCTTCCGGATGCGATCCTTCAACCACGTCGGCGACACCCTGCGAGTCCTCGCCGAGGTGAGCGCCACCCGCGTCGACGGACCGGTCGGCGTAGTCGAGATCGCCATCCGCTGCGAGAACCGCTCGGGCGTCAGCGTCGGCCCCGGCAGCGTCGAGGTCGAGCTGCCGCGCCGCACCACCACCCAGGAGGAGAGCGCGTGAGCGCCGCCATCGTCGGACTCGGCATGACCGAGATGGGCAAGGTCTTCGGACGCACAGCCACCGACTTCGCCGTCGAGGCGATCGGCCGCGCCGCTGCAGACGCCGGGCTCGGCCTGGCCGACATCGACGGCCTCTACGTCAACCCGGGCGTCAAGAACGACACCGACCTGCGGCTGCAGTCGACCCTGCAGATGCGCAACACCCGGCTGTTGGCGACGATCCAGGGCTTCGGTTCCTCGGCCGGCCAGATGGTGCAGTACGCCGCTCTCGCGATCGAGGCCGGCATGGCCGACGTCGTCGCCTGTGTCTACGCCGACGCCCCGCTCAAGGAGGGAAAGCGCGCGGGTGCGTCGTACCCGGGACAGGCGCGGGCGATGGAGGGCGTCGGCTCGCTGCCGTTCGCGGCCGGGCTCAAGGCCGCGCCGGAGCGGTACGCCGTCGCGGCCCGCCGGCACATGGAGGCCTACGGCACCACGAGCGAGCAGCTCGGCGCCGTCGCCGTGGCCGCCCGGCAGTGGGCGGCGATGAACCCCGCCGCGCAGATGCGCGAGCCGATCACGCTCGAGGACCACCAGTCCTCGCGGATGATCGCGGACCCGCTGCGCCTGCTCGACTGCTGCCTGGTGAGCAACGGGGCGGTCGCGATCATCGTCACCAGCGCCGAGCGCGCCGCGACCCTGAAGCAGCCGCCCGTGCATGTGTGGGGCTGGGGCCAGGGGCACCCGGGCTACGTCAACCGCCGCGGCAGCGAGTTCGGCCTGGTCACCGGCGCCGCGCAGTCCGGCGCCGACGCGCTGAAGATGGCCGGGGTGGGCGTCGACGAGATCGGCGTGCGCGAGCTCTACGACTGCTTCACGTACACGACCCTGGTGACCCTCGAGGACTACGGGTTCTGCGCGAAGGGGGAGGGCGGCGAGTTCGTCGCCAGCGGCGCCATCGCGCCCGGTGGCTCGCACCCCACGAACACCGGCGGCGGCGAGCTGTCGTCGTACTACATGTGGGGCATGACCCCTCTCTCCGAGGCGGTCATCCAGGCCCGCGGCCAGGGCGGCGAGCGTCAGGTGCCCGACCACGACCTCGTCATGGTCAGCGGCAACGGCGGCGTCCTCGACTTCCACTCCACCCTGATCCTCAGCCCCCACCGGAAGACGAGGTGAGCGCCATGTCCCTGGCTCCCGTCGTACGCGACGACTTCTCCGCCCCCTTCTTCGAGGCCTTGGCGGAGGGCCGGCTGCTGCTGCGCTACTCGCTCAGCAGCGGCGAGTGGTCCGAGCCCGCCGCCCGGTTCTGCTCGCTCACCCAGGCCGACGACCTCGAGTGGCGCGAGGCGTCCGGCCGGGGCGCACTGGTCTCGTGGACCGTCAAGCCCGGCCGCCCGGTCGACGACCGGCCCGCCGCCGACGCGGTCATCGGCGTCGTCGAGACAGAGGAGGGGCCCTGGCTCACGCTCCTGCTCCCCGACGCCGACGTCGCTCTGCTCCGCGTCGGCGCACCGGTCGAGGTGGCGTTCGTGCAGCCGGAGGGCAGCGAGCATCTGCCTGTGGGCGTCCTCAGAAGCTGACGATCGTCCGCGCCGCGGTGGCGCCGTCGATCCCGCCCAGGGCGTCGGCGAGACCGTCGAGGGAGGCGGTGGCACCCTGCAGGGCGTCGAGGTCGAGGCGGCCGGAGAGGTACATCTCGGCGTAGAGGGGGATGTCCACTCGCAGGCGGGTGCCGCCGAGGCGCGAGCCCTGGAGCCGCTTCTCGGCGAGCAGGTCGGTGGCGGGGATGGTGATCGTGTCGCCGGGCCGGGCCAGGCCGACGACGGTCGCCGTACCCCTCGTCCCGAGCATGGCGAAGGCCTGAGTGATCGTGGCCGGCAGGCCGACCATCTCCAGGGCATGGTCGACGCCGCCGGTCAGGTCGAGGACGGCGGCGACCGGGTCGACCGCGCTCGCGTCGACCACGTCGGTGGCGCCGAAACGGCGAGCCAGGTCGAGCTTCTCGGGCATCCGGTCGATCGCGACGATCCGCGACGCGCCCGCGAGGACGGCGCCCTGGACGGCGCTCAGGCCGACACCGCCGCAGCCGATGACGGCTACCGTGTCGCCGACCCGGACGGCGGCGCTGTGTCGTACGGCGCCCAGGCCGGTGATCACCGCGCAGCCGAGCAGCGCGGCCTTGTCGAGCGGCATGGTCGCGGGGACCTTCGCCACGCTCGAGGCCTGGACGAGCATCTCCTCCGCGAAGCTGCCGATCCCGACGAACTGCGCGACCGGCCGCCCGTCGAGGGTGAGCCGCGGCGTGCCGTCGGCGCGGGTGCGGGCCAGGTCGGTGCAGTGCTGGGGGAGGCCGCGGCTGCACCACGAGCAGGTGCCGCAGGAGCCGGCGGGGGCGACGACGACGTGGTCGCCCACCGCCAGCCCGCGCACGTTGCTCCCGACCTCGACGACGACGCCCGCGGCCTCGTGGCCGAGCACGGCGGGCAGGCCGAGGGCCGGGTTGCCGCCGGTCTGGCCGTGGCGGTCGGAGTGGCAGATGCCGGTCGCGGCCGTGCGGATGCGCACCTCGGCGGGCGCGGGGGCGTCGACGTGGACGTCCTCGAGCACCACGGGCTGGTCGAACTGGTGGAGCACGGCGGCCTTCACCACGGGGGTTCTCCTCTTCACGACGGGGCTTGCCTGGGTGACCGACGCTACCGTAGATTGCTGATCATCAAAACCATGGATTTGGGCTCCGGTGAGGGTCCGGCATGGGCGAGCGAGAGGAAGCCGCGTGTCCGCGATCGACGTCGAGACCAGGGGATCGGTCCGGTGGGTGACCATCAACCGGCCCGAGCGACTCAACGCCTACGACCTCGAGATGGCGCGCACGATGATCGCCGCGTTCGAGGACGCCGCGTCGTACGACGCCGTGGTGCTCACCGGCGCGGGCGGCGCCTTCTGTGCCGGCGGTGCGCTCGACCAGCTCGGCGAGCCGGACCCCGAGCAGCTGCGCTCGCTGTTCACCGGCTCGCTGCGCCTCGTCGACGCGATCCGCGCCTGTCCCCGCCCGGTGATCGCCGCGGTCGACGGCCCCGCCGCCGGCGGCGGCAACGAGCTCGTCGTCGCCTGTGACTTCGCGATCGCGACCGAGCGCTCGACATTCGGCCAGACCGGCCCGCGGGTCGGGTCCGCGCCGGTGCTCGGCGCGACCAACCTGATGGCGATCCAGATCGGCGAGAAGCGCGCCAAGGAGATGGCGATGCTGTGCCGCCGCTACTCCGCGCAGCAGGCGCTCGCCATGGGCCTGGTCAACGAGGTGGTGCCCGACGACGGCCTGGTCGAGGCCGTCGAGCGCTGGCTCGCCGAGATCGACCGGCTCAGCCCGCGCTACCTGGAGATCGCCAAGATCAGCTCCAACCAGTGGTGGAACCAGTCGAAGGACAACATGAGCTCCGGTCTCGGCATGCTCATCCAGGCCATCGGCAGCGAGGACATGATCGAGGGCGCCAACGCCTTCCTCGACAAGCGCAAGCCCGACTTCCGCGCCGCCCGGCGCGCCCAGCAGAAGCCGACCGAGAAGGACGACGACCAGTGAGCCTCCGTCACTACCGCGACCTGCGGCCCACCTTCGCCGACCGCACGCAGTGGGCCCTGCCCACCGTGATGCGGCACCACGCCGCCGAGCGCCCCGACGCGGTTTGGCTGGACTGCCCCGAGGAGGGCCGCACCTGGACCTTCGCCGAGACGCTCGCCGCTGCCGAGCGGGTCGGGCGCAGCTTCCTCGCCGCCGGCGCCGAGCCGGGCGACCGGGTTGTCCTGGTGGCCCAGAACTCGTCGGCCTTCGTTCGCACCTGGGTCGGTACGGCGGTCGCCGGCCTGGTCGAGGTGCCCATCAACACCGCCTACGAGCGGGACTTCCTGGCCCACCAGGTGAGCACCGTCGAGGCCACGCTCGCCGTCATCGACGACGTGTACGCCGCCCGCTTCGTCGCCGTCGCGGAGGCCGCCAAGTCGATCCGCAAGTTCTGGGTCGTCGACACCGGCTCCCGTGACGAGGCGCTCGACACGCTGCGCCGGGCCGGATGGGAGGCGGCGCCGTTCGAGGAGCTCGACGAGGCCGCCACCGCGCCGGAGGTCGTCGAAGGCTCGATCGCGCTGCCCGTCGTACGCCCGCAGGACCTGGCCTCGGTGCTCTTCACGTCGGGCACCACCGGTCCGAGCAAGGGCGTCGCGATGCCGCACGCCCAGATGTACTTCTTCGCCGATGAATGCGTCTCGCTGGTGCGGCTCACGCCCGAGGACGCGTGGATGTCGGTGACGCCGCTGTTCCACGGCAACGCGCAGTTCATGGCGGCGTACCCGACCCTGGTCGCCGGCGCCCGCTTCGTCACCCGCAGCCGGTTCTCCGCCAGCCGCTGGGTCGACCAGCTGCGCGAGAGCCGAGTGACGGTCACCAACTTCATCGGCGTGATGATGGACTTCATCTGGAAGCAGGAGCGGCGCGAGGACGACGCCGACAACCCGTTGCGGGTCGTCTTCGCCGCCCCGACCGCCGCGACGCTCGTGGCGCCGATGAGGGAGCGCTACGGCATCGAGGCCTTCGTCGAGGTCTTCGGGCTGACCGAGACCTCCGCGCCGATCATCTCGCCGTACGGCGAGGACCGGCCCGCCGGCGCCGCCGGCCTGGCCGCCGACGAGTGGTTCGACGTCCGGCTGGTCGACCCCGAGACCGACGAGGACGTGGCCATCGGCGAGATCGGCGAGCTCGTGGTCCGGCCGAAGGTGCCGTTCATCTGCTCGATGGGCTACTTCAACATGCCCGACAAGACCGTCGAGGCCTGGCGGAACCTGTGGTTCCACACCGGCGACGCGCTGCGCCGGGACGAGGACGGGTGGTTCTACTTCGTCGACCGCTTCAAGGACGCGCTGCGCCGCCGCGGCGAGAACATCAGCTCCTACGAGATCGAGACCTCGATCCTCGCCCATCCGGCGGTCGTCGAGTGCGCCGTCATCGCGGTGCCCGCGTCCAGCGAGGCCGGCGAGGACGAGGTGATGGCCTACGTCATCACCGGCGGCGACGCCCCGGTCCCCTCCGCCGAGGAGCTGTGGGCCCACTGCGAGGGCCGGATCCCGTCCTTCGCCGTCCCGCGCTACCTCCGCTTCGTCGAGGAGCTCCCGAAGACGCCGTCGCAGCGGGTGCAGAAGGCCCGGCTGCGTGCGCTCGGCGTCACCGCCGACACCCACGACCGCGAGGGCTGAGCCGTGCACCCGTACCGGACCGTTCTGTTCGTCCCGGCCCACAAGCCCGACTGGGCGCACAAGGCGCTCGCCTCGGGCGCCGACTGCGTGGTGCTCGACCTCGAGGACTCGGTGCCCCACGACCTCAAGCCCGCCGCCCGGACGACGGTCCGCGCGACCCTGCCCGAGCTGCGGGCCGCACGGCCCGAGGTCGGCCTCTTCGTGCGCCCCAACGCCCTGGCCACCGGCCTGACGGGCGCGGACCTCGAGGCGGTCGTGTGCCCCGAGCTCGACGGCGTCTTCGCGCCGAAGATCAAGGACGCCACGGACGTGCTGCGGTGGGAGACGCTGATCGACTGGTTCGAGGTGCGCAACGGCGCCGCCGACCTGGAGATGATCGTGCCGGTCGAGATGGTCGACGCGATCACCAACTGCTTCGAGATCGCCGCCGCGTCGCCGCGGGTCGGCGCGATGATCGGGCCGACGTCCGAGCACGCCGACATCGCCCGCGCGGTCGGCTTCCGCCAGTCCCGTGAGGGCTCCGAGACCCTCTACCTCCGCAGTCGGATCCTGCTGGCCTGCCGCCAGTTCGGGCTGCACCCGCTCACCGCGCTGTGGGAGGACCTGGCCGACCTCGACGGGCTGCGCCAGTTCGCCGACTACGGCTTCCAGCTGGGCTTCCGGGGCATGATCGCGATCCACCCGAGCCACGTGCCGGTCGTCAACGACGTGTTCACGCCGTCCGACGACGAGGTCGCCTACTACGAGGACCTCGTCGCCACCGTCGACGCGGCGGTCGGGCGCGGCGAGGGCGCCGTCCGGTTCCGTGGGCAGCACGTGGACCTCGCCCATGCCGACAAGGCCCGGGACTGGCTCGGCCACGCCCGCCTCGTGCGAGGGGACGCGCCGGGCCGGTGAGGGCGTTCGTCCTCGACCGCGACGGCTGGGGCCTGCGCGAGGTCCCCGACCCCCGGCCCGGGAGCGGCCAGGTCGTCGTCCGGACGACGGCCGCGGGGCTGTGCCACTCCGACCTGACCCTGGCGGCACGATCGCCCGACGCGCATCCCTTCGCGCTGCCCCTGGTGCTGGGGCACGAGCTCGCCGGCACCGTCGTCGAGCGGGGGCCCGGCGTCACGGGCGACCTCGTGCCCGGCACACCCGTGGTGGGCTACGGGCCGCGCGGCTGCGGGGAGTGCGCGGCCTGCGCGACCGGCGCCGAGAACTACTGCCGGAGGCCGGGACCGGGCTTCCCGCCCGGACTCGGCGCGCCCGGTGCGCTGGCCGAGCTCGTGGCGGTCGACGCGCGTCACCTGCTCGCGGCGCCGCACGTCGCACCCGTCCAGGGCGCCGCGCTCAGCGACGCCGGGCTGACCGCGCTCCACGCCCTCGATCGCGCCCTCGCCGCGATCGGGCTTCCGCCCGGCGAGCTCACCGTCGTCGTGCTCGGGGTCGGGGGACTGGGTCACGTCGCCGTCCAGCTCGCCCGGTTGGCTGGGGCTGCCGTCGTCGCCGTCGACCGGCTGCCCGCCAAGCTCGACCTTGCGCGCCGGCTCGGCGCCGAGCACGTGCTCGCGGCCGGGCCGGGCCTCGCGGACGCCGTCAGGGACCTGACGGGCGGTCGCGGCGCGGACGTCGTGATCGACCTCGTGGGGGCGCGCGCGAGCCTCGCCCAGGCCGGCGCGATGGTCGCCGTCAACGGCGTGGTCTCGGTCGTCGGCGTCGGCAGCGGCCGGCTGGCGGTCGGCATGCACGCGCTGCCGCTGGGAGTGCGTACCGACCTGCCGTTCTGGGGGACCCGCCGCGAGCTGGCCCGGCTGCTGGGGCTCGCCGCGTCGGGGCGGGTGCGGGTCGAGGTCGAGGAGGTCGCTCTCGACGGCGTCGCGGCCGCGTACGACCGGCTGGCCGGCGGCGCCGTCCTGGGACGTGCGGTCGCGACGTTCCGTCCTTGACCCGTGTCTTAATTTCTGATAAGGATTATATCTATCAGCATCATGACGAAGGGTGGTCCCCCCATGATCCGACGACCGCGGAAGGGACGGCGCCGTGGCGCCGTGCTCGCCGGACTGACCGTCGCCTCGCTCGCACTCGCCGGATGCGCCGGCTCCGGGGCGACCCAGGAGACCAACGCGGGCGGTGCGAGCATCGAGTACGGCGCCGACAAGGCGGCGTACACCGAGGCGCTCGCCGACATGGACCCGGTCACCCTGGCCATCCAGTCCACCGGGCCCAAGGGCTCGGCCACCGGCCGGCGCTTCGAGGACTACGCCGCCGCCGTCGAGGACTGGTCCGGCGGCAAGATCAGCTTCGAGTTCACCTACTCCAACGCGATGGCTCCGCCCGACGAGGTCCACCTCGCGCTCGCCGACGGACGGCTCGACATCGGTTCGGTGATGCCGGCGCTCGTCCCGGACGACCTGCCGGCGGCCAACGCACTCGGCGACCTCAGCCACCTGGGCCGACAGACGCCCGTGGACTGGATGCTCCAGTGGCACGGGATCATGCTGGACCTGGCCGCGGCAGCTCCCGAGATCGACGAGGAGTACGAGCAGCACGGCATGAAGCTGCTGCTGCCGGCCTTCGGGTCCGGCGCGTACATGCCCTACTGCGCCGACCCGGGTACCTCGGCCTCGGCGCTCGACGGGCGCGGCGTCGCGAGCCAGAGCAAGGTCCAGAACAAGGAGGCCAAGGCCCTCGGCATGTCGCCGAGCTCGATCAGCTACGCCGAGATGTTCGAGGGGCTCGAGCGCGGGGTCATCGACTGCGCGTTCAGCACGGTCACCGGAGCCGCGCTGGGCGGCTTCATCCCCGCAGCGCCGCACGTCGCCTACGCCGAGGACGAGGGCTTCAACTCCCCGGCCGGGTCGATCGCGATCAGCCTGGCGCGCTGGAACGAGCTGCCGCTCGCCGCGCAGCAGCTGATGTACGACCGGCTCGACGTCCTCCTGCAGGCCAACTTCGAGGGAGCCTGGGAGAACACCGCAGCCGCGGTCACCGCGATCCTGGACGCCGGCGGCGAGATGGCGCCCTTCGACGCGGACGCGGTCGCCCGGCTCCGGGACGTCCACGAGACGGTCGAGACCGACGTCGCCCGGACCGCGGAGCAGGAGTGGGCCGAGCGGATCGACACGCTCGGCATCGACGGCGTCGGCACGACGTACGAGGACTTCCCGGCGTGGTACGCCCAGGGCGTCCCCGACTTGCAGCCCTACTTCGACGCCCTGTGGGACGGCTCGATGGGCGAGCGGCGGCCGTCGTGAGCTTCGATCCCGACCCGGTCCACGAGGACATCCGGCACGCGATGCGCGACCTGTGCGCGAAGTTCCCCGACGAGTACTGGGCCGAGCGTGATGAGCGGCACGAGTTCCCTTGGGACTTCTACCGCGCCGTCACCGATGCCGGCTGGCTGGGCCTGACCATTCCCGAGGAGTACGGCGGGGGCGGGCTCGGTGTCACCGAGGCGGCGATCGTGGAGCGAGAGATCGCCGCGTCCGGCGCCGGGATGGGCGGCTGCAGCTCGGTGCACATCGGGATCTTCGGCTTCGAGCCGATCCTCCACCACGGCAGCGAGGAGCTGAAGCAGCGGTTCCTGCCGCGGGTGCCCCGGGGCGACCTGCAGATCTCGTTCGCGGTCACCGAGCCCGACGCCGGCACCGACACCACCAACCTGTCGACCTTCGCCCGCAAGGTCGACGGCGGCTGGCTCGTCACGGGCAAGAAGGTCTGGATCTCCAACGCCCAGCAGGCCGAGCGGATGCTGCTGCTGGCCCGGACCACGCCCAAGGACCAGTGCGCTCGTCGTACCGAGGGGCTCACGGTGTTCTTCGCCCCGGTCGACCGGGACCGGGTGACGATCCGGCCGATCCCCAAGATGGGCCGCAACTCCGTCGACAGCAACGAGCTGTTCATCGACGACCTCTTCGTCGCCGACGAGGACGTCGTCGGCGAGGTCGGCCGGGGTTTCGAGGTGATCCTCACCGGGCTCAACGCCGAGCGGGTCGTCGCGGCCAACGCGATGCTCGGCATCGGCGAGGCGGCGCTGCGCCGCGGCGTCAGGTACGCCCGGGAGCGGGTCGTCTTCGGCCGCCCGATCGGCCAGAACCAGGGCCTCTCCTTCCAGCTCGCCGAGGCCAAGATCCGCATCGAGGCGGCGGACGCTGTGCTGCAGAAGGCGACCTGGATGGTCGACCGGCAGCTGCCCTGCGGTGCGGAGGCCAACTACGCCAAGTGGCTGTGCGCCGAGGCGGGCTTCTACGCCGCCGACGTGGCGCTGCAGGTGCACGGCGGGATGGGCTACAGCAAGGAGTTCCACGTCGAGCGGTACTTCCGCGAGGCCCGGCTGATGCGGATCGCGCCGATCAGCCAGGAGATGGTGCTCAACTACGTCGCCGAGCACGTGCTCGGCCTGCCGAGGAGCTATTGATGCGGGGCCTGTACTTCGAGGAGTTCGAGATCGGCACGGTCTACCGGCACGCCTTCCGGCGCACGGTGACCGAGATGGACAACGTCCTCTTCACGTCGCTGACCATGAACGTGGCGCCGATCCACCTCGACGCCGAGTACGCAAGGACGACGATCCACGGACGGCCGTTGGTCAACAGCCTCTTCACCGTCGCCCTGATCGGCGCCTTCCACGTGCCCGAGCTGACCATGGGCACGACATTGGGCAACCTGGGCTACGAGGAGGTGCGCTTCCCGGCGCCCGTCTTCCACGGCGACACGCTGCGCGGTGAGACGACGATCGTCGACAAGCGGATGTCGGAGAGCCGCGACGACTCGGGGATCGTGTGGTTCGAGCACCGCGGCTACAACCAGGACGACGTGCTCGTCATGTCCTGCAAGCGGGCCGGACTGATGCTCCGCAGGCCGGCTGCGGAGGCGGCCAGGTGAGCGACGAGACCTACCCGCACGTCTTCTCACCGATCACGATCGGCACGATGCGGCTGCGCAACCGGGTGATGGTGCCGCCGCACGGCTCGGGCATCGGCAACCTGTGGGGCACCGAGGCCGAGGCCGAGGTGCACATGGCCTACTGGGAGTCGCGCGCCCTCGACGGCGCCTCGTGGATCGACGGGGTCCGCGGCCGGGTGCGCAACCCGGTGATCCCCGGCTTCGAGACGGGTGGCTACGGCGCCGAGACGCTCGGCAACTACCGCCAGCCCAACTACGTGGAGAGGGTCCAGGAGCTCGCGCACCGGCTGCACCGGGCCGGCGCGGTCGTGACCAGCCAGCTCACGGTGATCGGCGGCGTCCCGCAGTCGCCCGGGCGGGTGCTTAGCTCGCCGCTGACCAGCGCGCGCCCGCACGTCATGTCGGTGGCCGACATCGCCGAGTACGTCGAGGAGTACCGCTACAGCGCCGAGCGAGCGCGCGCGGCCGGCCTCGACGGCATCGAGCTGCACCTCAACCACGACGACATGCTCGAGTGGTTCCTATCGCCGCTCACCAACGACCGCGACGACGACTACGGCGGACCGCTCGAGAACCGGGCCCGGTTCGCGGTCGAGGCGCTGCGCGCGGTGCGCGACGCGGTGGGCACCGACCTCACCGTCGGGGTCCGGTTCAACCTGCGCGAGGAGATGCCCGAGGGGTACGACGAGAAGGGCGGCATCGAGGTCGCCCAGCTGCTCGAGGCGACCGGGATGGTCGACTACCTGCACGCCGTCGTCGGCTCGCCGTGGGGCGACCCGAGCTACATCCAGCCGCAGTACTACGACGCCGCCCAGTGGTCCGGCCTCGCGGGCCGGGTGCGCGAGGCCGTCGCCCTGCCCGTGGTCTACGCCGGCCGGGTGACCACCGTCGAGGTGGCCGAGCAGGTGCTCGCCGCCGGCCACGCCGACGTCGTCGGCATGGCGCGCGCCTACCTCGCCGAGCGGGACCTGCTCGCCAAGGCCCGGTCCGGTCGTTCGTCGGAGGTCCGTCCCTGCGTGGGCGGCAACGACTGCATCAGCCGCCAGTACGCCGAGGGCCTGCCCTTCGGCTGCGCGGTCAACCCCCACGTGAAGACCGAGGCGTCCGGTCGCTGGGGCGAGGGTGCGCTCGGGGTCGCGGCGACCCCGCGCGACCTGCTCGTCGTCGGCGCCGGACCGGCCGGGCTCGAGCTCGCCGCGCTGGCCGCCGAGAGCGGCCACCGGGTGCGGGTGTGGGAGGCGGCCGACCGGGTCGGCGGCCAGCTCGCGACGGCCGCCCAGGCGCCGACCTTCGAGCGGTACGCCGACTACCTCACCTGGCAGTCGGCCCGACTCGAGCGGCTCGGGGTCGACCTACGGCTGGGGATGCGGGCGAGCGCCGACGACGTGGTCGCCGCCGGCGCCGAGGTCGTCGCTATCGCCACGGGCGCCCGTCCGCACCGGCCCGCGCTCCCGGGGATCGACCTGCCGCACGTCGCCGACGCGGCCGACGTCCTCGCGGGTACGGCGGAGCTCGGGCGCCGGATTCTCGTCGTCGCCCGGGACGACCACCTGCCGCCGCTCACCGTCGCCGACCTGCTCTCGGAGCGGGGCCACGACGTCACGCTCGTCTACGGCGCGGCCCAGCCCGGCCAGCTCCTCGGCCGCTACATCCTCGGCGGCATCCTCGCCCGCCTGCACCGGCGGGGCGTGCGGTTCCGCCAGCTCGAGGAGGTCCGCGCCATCCGCCCCGGCGGCGTCGACGTCCGTCACGTCTACACGTTCGCGACCACGCCGCTCGAGGGCGTCGACTCGGTCGTCCTCGCGTGCGGTGCCGACAGCGACGCCACCCTGCACGCCGAGCTGGTCGGTCGGGTGCCGGAGCTGCACCTGCTCGGCGACGCCTACGCCCCGCGCCGGCTGTCGTTCGCCACGCGCCAGGCCTACGCACTGGCCGAGTTGCTGGCGGCCACCCCGTGACCCGGCCGCGGACCGCCCTCGTCGTCGGCGGCGCCGGCGCGATCGGTGCGGCGTGCGTGACGGCGCTGGTCCGCGACGGCCTGGCCGTGGTGGTCGCCGATCTCGATCCGGCCGCCGCCGAGGCGGTCGCCGCACAGACGGGAGCCGCCGGCGCCCTCGCGCTCGACGTGACCGCGCCCGCGTCGGTGGGCGACGGCGTCTCCGCGGCCGTCGCGATCCTCGGCGGACTCGACGTCGCCGTGAACCTGGCGGCGGTCGGCGGGCCTGCCGTACGGCTGCACGAGTACGACGACGCGAGCTGGGAGCGCGTCGTCGACGTCAATCTCAACGGCACCTTCCGCTGCCTGCGCGAGCAGGTCCGCGCGATGCTCGGCCTCGGGTCGGGCGGCAGCATCGTCGTCGTGTCGTCGGTCGGCGCCGAGGTGGGCCTCGCCGGGGCCGCTGCCTACGCGACGTCGAAGCACGCGCTGACCGGGCTCACCCGCTCCGCGGCCCTGGAGTACGCCGGCGACGGCATCCGGGTCAACGCTGTTGCGCCCGGCTTCGTCGACACCGCACTGCTCCGCTCGCGCCGCTCGCCCACGCAGCTGCGCCGGCTCGAGGCGGCCCACGCCCTCGGCCGGCTGGCCGACGTGGCCGAGGTCGCCGAGGTCGTGCGCTTCCTGGCCTCGCCGGCGGCCGGCTTCGTGACCGGCTCCTGCTACGGCGTGGACGGCGGCTTCCTGGCCGGCGACGCCGCCCTGCTGGACCGAGCCTAGGCGTAGCGGGCGACGACCCGCCCGGTCACCTCTCCGGCCCGCAGCCGGTCGAGGGCGGCCGGGATGTCGTCGAACCCGATCAGCTCGAGCGCGGGGGACAGGTCGCCCGAGGCGAACATCCCGTAGACGGCGGCGATGTCGTCCACGGTGCCGCCGCGCGAGCCGAGCAGGGTGACCTGCTTGAGGATGAGGGCGTTGGTGGAGATCGTCGACTCCAGCCGGCCCATGCCCACCTGGACGACCCGGCCGAGCTCGCGCACGACCTCGATCGCCGCAGCCGTCGTCGTACCGAAGCCCGCGAAGTCGACCACGACGTCGAGGCCGACGTCCCGGAAGTCGGCGATGTCACGCGCGACCTCGCGCACGCCGAGCTCGCGCGCCATCGGCCACAGCGACTCCTTCGGCTCCGCGGCGTAGACCTGCGCCCCGCGCAGCACGGCGATCCGGGCACCGACCTGGCCGAGTCCGCCGAGGCCGATGATGCCGACCTTGTCGCCGGGCCCGACCTCGCCGCGCACCACGACGGCGCGGTACGGCGCCCGCCCGGCGTCGGTGCCGGCGGCTGCCAGCTCGAACGAGAGTCCGTCAGGGACCGCGACCAGGTCGGCAGGATCGGCCACGACGAACGGCCCGTAGCCGCCGTCGCGGCCGAGGCCGGGACGGGTGGTCCCGGCGGGGTTCACCGCGACCCGGTCGCCGGGCGACCATCCGATCACGCCGGGACCCAGGCCGGCGACGACGCCGGCGACCTCGTGGCCGAGGGTCAGTGGGAACGGCCCTATCCGGGCGGTCCAGGTGGCGTCGTCCAGGATCCCGACGTCGGTGTGGCACAGGCCGGCGGCACGCACCTCGACCAGCACCTCGCCGGGTCCGACGGTCGGCTCGGGCACCTCGGTGAGCCGCAGCGGCTCACCGGTGCCGGTCATCTGCCAGGCGCGCACCGCTCAGCTGCCCGTCCAGGCGGGGGTGCGCTTCTCGACGAACGCGAGTGCGCCCTCCTTGGCGTCGGCGGACTCGCGGACCGGGTTCACGAAGGCCTCCTGGCGGTCGAACTTCTCGGCCAGCGGCCAATCGGCCGAGCGCACCAGGACCTGCTTGGAGGCGGCGAGGGCGAGCGGCGCGTTCGCGGCCACCTCCTCGGCCAGATCGAGGGCGGCGGCCAAGGCCCGGCCCGGCTCCGTGAGCCGGTTGACGAGGTGCACGTCGGCCGCCTCCGGGGCGGGCCACATGCGGCCGGTGAGCACCAGCTCCATCGCCAGGTGGTAGGGGATGCGGTGCTGCAGGCGGAGCAGGCCGCCGGCCGCGGCGGTCAGGCCGCGCTTGACCTCGGGGAGGCCGAACCTCGCGGCCGAGGACGCAACGACGAGGTCGCAGGAGAGCACGATCTCGAACCCGCCGGCGAGGGCGTAGCCCTCCACCGCCGCGATGAGGGGCTTGGTCGGCGGCTGCTTGACCAGTCCGGCGAAGCCCCTGCCCTCGACGACGGGGCGCACGCCCCGGGCGAAGCCCTTGAGGTCCATGCCGGCGCAGAACGTGCCGCCGGCACCGGTGATCACGGCGACGCTGAGGTCGGGTCGGTCGTCGAGCAGTTGAAGTGCGTCGGCGATCTGGTGGGCCATCGCCATCGACATGGCGTTCTTGGCGTCGGGCCGGTTCATCGTCAGCACGAGGACGCGGCCGCGCTCCTCCACCAGCAGGTCGGGCACGGTCATGGAGGTCTCCTGCTCGTTCATCGGGGGCTCATCCGGATCGCGCCGTCCAGGCGGATCGTCTCGCCGTTGAGGTAGGGGTTCTCGACGATCTGCTGGGCCAGCATGGCGTACTCGTCGGGGTGGCCGAGGCGGGCCGGGTTCGGGACCTGGGCGCCGAGACCGTCGCGGATCTCCTGCGAGAACCGGGCCAGGATCGGGGTGTCGAAGACGCCCGGCGCGATGGTGTTGACCCGGATCCCCTTGGTGGCCAGGTCCCGCGCCGCGACCAGCGTCATGCCGACCACGCCGGCCTTGGCCGAGGCGTAGGGGATCTGGCCGACCTGGCCCTCCCACGCGGCGACCGACGCGGTGAGCACGCACACGCCGCGCTCGCCGTCGAGCGGCTCGTTGCCGGCCATCCGGGTGGCGGCCAGGCGCAGCACGTTGAAGGTGCCGACCAGGTTGATGTCGACCAGCCGGCGGTAGAGGTCGAGGTCGCCCGGGTTGCCGTCGCGGTCGACGAGGCGCACCGTGCCGCCGCGACCGGCGCAGTGGACCAGGGCGCGCAACGGGCCGTGCTCCTCGGCGATGTCCAGGGCCGCGTCGACGGCTGCGGGGTCGGTCACGTCGGCGGTGGCGAAGGAGCCGCCGACGTCTTCGGCGAGCTCCTTGCCGAGCTCCTCGTTGAGGTCGAGGACGACGACGTGGGCGCCGGCGGCCGCGAGGCGTCGTACGGTCGCGGCGCCGAGGCCCGAGGCGCCTCCGGTGACGAGGGCGGATGCTCCGGTGAGGTTCACGGTTCTCTCCTGGTCGGGGCGGTCAGAGCCGCTCGATGATCGTTGCGTTCGCCATGCCGCCGGCCTCGCACATCAGCTGGAGGCCGTAGCGCTGGTCGTTGTCCTCGAGCGCGTGCAGCATCGTGGTCATCAGCCGAGCGCCGGACGCACCCAGCGCGTGGCCGAGCGCGATCGCACCGCCGCGGGGGTTGACCCGGGCGGGGTCGACGGCCAGCTCGGCCAGCCAGGCGAGGGGCACCGACGCGAAGGCCTCGTTGAGCTCGACGTGGTCGATGTCCCCGAGCGCGAGGCCGGAGCGGGCGAGCACCTTGTGGGTCGCGGGGATCGGTCCGGTGAGCATGAGCAGCGGGTCGTCGCCCACTACGGCCATGCTGTGGATGCGGGCGCGCGGGGTCAGGCCGAGCTCGGCGGCGCGGGCGGCGGACATGAGGAGCAGGGCGCTCGCACCGTCGGTGATCTGCGAGGAGTTGCCCGCGGTCACCGACCAGTCGATCTCGGGGAAGCGCTCGCCGAGCTCGGGGTTCGCGAAGACGGTGCCGAGGCCGGCCAGCCGCTCGACGGTCGTGCCGCGTCGGATCGTCTCGTCCCGGTCGAGGGCGCCGGCCGGGGTGTCGACCGCGATCACCTCGCGGTCGAACGCACCGGCGTCCTGGGCCGCCGCGGCCAGCTCGTGGGACCGGACGGCGTACTCGTCGAGCTCGGTGCGGGACAGCTTCCAGCGGGCCGCGACCAGCTCGGCGGCCACGCCCTGGGAGACCAAGCCGGGCGCGAACCGCTCGGTGACCCGGGCGCCGTACGGGTCCGCGCCCATCCGCGCCGAGCCCATCACGACCCGGCTCATCGACTCCACACCGCCGGCGACCACGACGTCGGCCTCGCCCGACGCGATCGCCTGCGCCGCGAAGTGCACGGCCTGCTGGCTGCTGCCGCACTTGCGGTCGATCGTCGTCGCGGGCACGTGGGCGGGCAGGCCGGCGCCGAGCCATGCCATCCGGCCCGGGGTCGCCGACTGCTCGCCGACCTGCGACACGCAGCCGACCATCACGTCGTCGACCGTGCCGGGATCGAGGGCGGGGGAGCGCTCCAGCAACGCCAGGAGTGTCTGGGCCAGCAGGTCGACGGGATGGACGTCGGCGAGCCCGCCGCCGGCCTTGCCGCGGCCGCTGGGCGTGCGCACGGCGTCGACGATCACGACATCGGAGAGGGTGCGTCCAGTCACCTCTAATGCTTATCATGATATTCATGAAGTGTCACGAGCCCTTGACATCGCCCGGGGTAGCGAATCTAGGATAATGATTACTACTTGAAGGAGGATGTCGTGCCGAACGACGAGTACGCGGAGATCCGGCAGCTCGCCGCTCAGGTCGCCCGCGACGTGTACGGGCCCGTGGCCGAGCAGATGGACGTGGACCGGACGCCCGTGTCGCGCGAGCAGCGCATGCAGCTGGGCGAGCTCGGCTTCCTCGGCATCGCCCACCCCGAGGAGTACGGCGGGTCGGGGGCGCCCCTGGCGCAGGCGCTCGTCGTGGTCGAGGAGTTCGCCAAGGTGTGCCGCCCCGCGGCCTTCCAGGTCTTCGAGGCCAACACCGGTCCCGCCCAGGTGATCGCCCACCTCGGCACCGAGGAGCAGAAGCAGCGCTGGCTGCCGGCGATCATCTCGGGTGAGCGGACCATGGCGGTCGGCATCTCCGAGCCGGACGCCGGCTCGGCCGCCACCGACATGCGCACCACCGCCAAGATCACCAACGGCACCGTCGTGGTCAACGGCAACAAGCGCTGGATCTCCAACGGCGGCGAGGCCGACCAGTACGTCGTCTACTGTCGCCTCTCCGACGCTCCCGGCGCGGGCGGCATCGGCGCCGTCGTCGTCGACAAGGGCACGCCCGGCTTCACCTTCGGCACCGGCGAGCGCCTGATGGGCTTCCGTGGCATCCCGTCCGCCGACCTCTACTTCGACAACGTCGAGGTCCCCGAGGAGAACGTCGTGGTGCCGGCCGGCGGTTTCGGGAAGCTGTTCGGCGTGTTCTCGATCGAGCGCATGGGCAACACCACGATGAGCCTCGCGATCGGCCAAGCGGCGCTCGACAAGACGCTGCGCTACGTCGAGGAGCGCGAGCAGTTCGGCAAGGCGCTGATCGAGTTCCAGAGCATCCAGGTGATGGTCGCCGACATGGTGCTGCAGGTCGAGGCGGCACGCCTGCTGCGGGACCAGGCGGCCGCCTCGGTCGACGAGCGCGGCATGCCCGACCCGCTCAAGGTCTCCCTGGCCAAGTGCACCGCCAACGAGATGGCCAAGCGGGTCACCGACCTGGCCATGCAGATCCACGGTGGCAACGGCTACACCGAGGAGTACGGCCTCGAGCGGCTGCACCGCGACGCCCACGGCTGGGCGATCGCGGGCGGCACGCCCACCATGCAGCGCATCCGGATCGTCTCCGAGGTGCTCGGCCGCAAGTTCGACCAGCGCCGCTGACCCGTGAGCGCCGCGGGAGCGGCAGTGAGGATGGATCCATGTTCGACCTGAGTCCGGAGCACCGGGCGGTCCAGGCCGCGGCGCGCGAGCTCGCCGCAGCCGTCGAACCCTTCGCCGGTGAGGCGGACGAGTACGTCGAGGTGCACCCCGGCGTGCGCAAGCTGCTCGCCGAGAGCGGCCTTGCCCGCCACGTCGTCACGGCGGCGTACGGCGGCGCGAGCGACGAGCTCGACCCGCTGATGATCGCGGTGGTGCGGGAGGCGTTGATGTACTCCTCAGCCCACCTCGACTCGATGTTCGGGATGCAGGGCGTCGGCAGCTACTCGCTGTCGGTCGGCGGCTCGGAGGAGCTCAAGCAGCAGTGGCTGCCGAAGGTCGCCATGCTCGACGCGATCGCCGGCCTCGCCCTGACCGAGCCCGACGTGGGCTCGGACCTGCGCGCGATCACCACGACCGTGGTCGCCGACGGCGACGAGCTGGTCGTCAACGGCCGCAAGTCGTTCATCACCAACGGCGGCGCCGCCGACTTCTACTGCACGCTGGTGCGCGAGGGCGACGGGTGGTCGATGGTGCTGGTGCCCGCCGACAGTCCCGGCCTCACCGTCGAGCGGGGCGCCGACCTGATGGCGCCGCACATCCTCGGCGAGCTGACCTTCGCCGACGTGCGGGTCCCCGCCGGCAACCGGCTGGGTGTCCCGGGCAAGGCGTTCTCGCTGATGCTCCAGACCCTGGCCGTGTTCCGGGTGACCGTCGCCGCCTCCGGCGTCGGCCTCGCCCAGGCGGCGCTCGACGAGGCCCGCGCCCACGCGCTGGCCCGCGAGCAGTTCGGCCGACCTCTGATCGAGCTCGGCGCCGTGGCGCAGCAGCTCGCGCAGTCGTGGACCGACGTCGAGGCCGCCCGCGCCTTCGTCTACCGGGCCGCGGCCCTGGCCAAGGCCGACCCGCTCGGTCACCTCGACTACTCCTCGATGGCCAAGGTGCACGCGACTGAGGCGGCCGCCCGGGTGGTCGACCGCTCGGTGCAGACGATGGGCCGCTTCGGCCTGGTCCGGGGCTCGAAGATCGAGCGGCTCTACCGGAACGCGCGGCCGCTGCGGGTCTACGAGGGCGCCACCGAGGTGCTTCTCGACTCGCTGGCCCGCCGGCTCGCGAAGGGCACGCGCTGATGGACCTGCGACTGACTGACACGGTCGTCCTGGTCACCGGTGCCAGCCGCGGCCTCGGCGCCGCGATGGCGATCGCCCTGGCGCGGGAGGGGGCGTACGTCGTCGCGGCGGCCCGCTCGACCGACAGCCTCGCCGAGGTGGCCGCGCAGGGTGGGGGGCGGATCTCGACGGTCGCCACCGACATGCGCGACGAGGACTCCGTCGCCGCACTGGTGCCGGAGGTCCTGGCCCGCCACGGCCGGATCGACGGCCTGGTCAACAACGCGGGGATCGCCCCTGCCGGCAAGTTCGTGACCCAGGACCCGGCGATCTGGAAGGACGCTCTCGCGGTCAACGTGGTCGCGCCGATGCTGCTGGCCCAGGCGGCCGGCGTACGGATGATCGAGCAGGGCGGCGGGCGGATCGTCAACGTCGCCTCGACCACCGGCCTGCGCGGCAAGCCGCACCTGGTGCCGTACTCCACCTCGAAGGGCGCGGTGGTCCGGTTCACCGAGGCCCTGGCCGCCGAGTGGGCGGCCAAGAACGTCCAGGTCAACTGCATCGCGCCGGGCGCCTTCGTCACCGAGGCGCAGAAGGCAGTGACCGAGTCGCCCGAGCTGCACGCCAAGCGGATCGCGAAGATCCCCGCCGGCCGGATGGCCGATCCGGCCGAGATCGTGCCGCTGACCTGCCTGCTCGTCTCGCCCGTGTCCGCCTTCACCACCGGGGCGACCTTCGTCGTCGACGGTGGCGAGTCCGGGAAGCTCTGACCTCCGACCCGCGAAGGGAATCCGCGTGATCATCGACGCCCACGCCCACGTCTGGCCCGACCGGATCGCTGAGATCGCGCTGTCGGCCAACCGGCTGCCCGACCTGCACGCGCGCGGTGACGGCACCGTCGCCGGCCTCACCGCCGACATGGCGGCCAGCGGGGTGTCCGTCAGCTGCTGCCTCGGCATCGCCAACGAGGCGCGCCACGTCGACTCGGTCAACCGGTTCGTCGCCGGCCTCACCTCCGAGACCCGGTTCGGCTTCGGCACCGTGCACGTCGACCTCTCGGCCGAGGAGAACCTCGCCAGCCTGCGGCGGCACGGCGTGCGCGCGGTCAAGATCCACCCGCTGTTCCAGGGCTTCGCGCTCGACGACCCGCGGCTGTGGGAGATCTTCGAGGCGTTCGGCGACGAGTTCGCGGTGATCACCCACGTGGGGGAGGGCGGCTCGCCCGAGGCCAACCGCCTGTCCAGCCCGGCGATGATCCGCGACATCGCCCGCCAGTTCCCTGGGCTCAAGCTGATGGCGTGCCACTTCGGCGGCTACAAGATCCTCGACGACGCCGAGGAGATGCTCGCCGGCGCCGACGTTGTCCTGGAGACCAGCTGGCCGCCGAGCCTCGCGACACTGCGCCCCGATCGGGTGCGCGACCTGATCCGCAAGCACGGCGCCGAGCGCATCGTCTTCGGCTCGGACTGGCCGATGACCAGCCCCGCCGAGGAGATCCGCGCCATCGACGCACTCGGGCTGGGCGACGACGAGACCAAGTCCGTCCTCGGCGGCACCCTCGCCCGGCTGCTCGGGATCGACTCGCCCTGGGCGTGAGCCCGGGCCGGTCGGTGGTCGGTCAGGCGCCGCTGCCCCACACGATCGGAGCGGCCAGCACGTCGGGGAACTTCTTCTCGGCGTACTTCAGGTACTGCTGGACGTGGTCTGCCATCGCCTCGGCGGAGGCCGCCGGGTCGCGCTCGGCGATCGCCTCGTAGATGCTCAGATGGGCCTTGTGGACCGCAGCCCGGCGCACCTCCGGGTAGTCGATGCCGATCGCCGAGCCGTCGAGGATCCCGAGCAGCGCGTCGACGAGGTAGCCGAACATCGCGTTGCCCGAGCCGTGCGCGATCACGTCGTGGAAGCGCTTGTTCTCCTCGAGGAACACCGACTGGTCGTCGAGGTGGTCCTGCATGGTGTCCACACTCGTCTTGAGGTCGGCCAACTGGGCGTCGGACATCCGCTGCGCGGCCAGCTGGGCCATCATCGGCTCGAGGCCGCCGCGGGCCTCGGCAATGGTGCGGAACGGCGCGTTGGCGAACTGCAGCAGCAGAGTCAGCGAGGTTGCCAGGCTGGTCGCGTCGGGCTGCTGGACGACGGGGCCGCCGCCGGGCCCCGGCTTGAGCGAGATGACACCCTGCAGCTCGAGGAAGCGCAGCGACTCGCGCAGCGTGCCGCGGCCGACATCGTAGTCCTCGAGCATCAGCCGCTCCGGTGGGAGCCGGTCGCCGACGGTGTTGCCGCGCCGGTTGATGTCGCCGACGATCCGCTGGGCCAGCAGCATCGCGGTCTTCTGGGGTCGCATCGGGACGGAGCTCATCGGTTCACCTCGGTGGTGGTCGGGGCGGCGAGCCGCCGGACGGCGTCGACGACGCCGGCCCGCGCCGCACGGGCGCCGGCCGAGGCCGCCGTGAAGCGCAGGAAGCCGTGGCACAGGTCGGGATGCTGCTCGACGGTGACCGGTACGCCGGCCGCACGGGCCGTGGCGGCGAAGGCCGCGCCCTCGTCATGCAGCGGGTCGTGCCCGGCCAGGACCACGTGCGTCGGCGGCAGCGCCGAGAGGTCCGGCGCGTGCAGCGGCACCAGGTCGGGCGTGGGCGCGGGCGGCCGGGCGTCGGCGAGGTAGTGCTCGAAGAACCAGCGCATGTCGGCCGCCCCGATCGGGAACGCCTCGGCGCGGGACCGGTACGACGGGGTGCTGCCCGGCAGACCGAGCACCGGGTAGAGCAGCAGCAGGAACGCCGGCGCCGGGTCCGGCTCGCGCAGCGTGAGCGCGGCCGCCAGGTTGCCGCCGGCACTGTCGCCGCCGAGGCCGAGGGGGCCGTCGTACGCCGCCCGAGTCCAGGCCCAGGCCGCGGCGAGGTCGTCGAGCCCGGCCGGGAACGGGTGCTCGGGGGCGAGCCGGTAGTCGACGCTGACGACGCGCACGCCGGCATCGGCGAGGAAGCGGCACAGCTCGTCGGAGTAGTCGAGGTCGCCGGTCACCCAGCCGCCGCCGTGCGCGTGGACGAGGGTGGCCGGAGGAGCGGCGGCGGGCTCGTAGACCCGCACCGGGACGGGCGGTCCGTCCGCGGGACCGAGGTCGGTGACGGCCACCGACGGGCCCTCGCTGCACAGGCGGTTGCCCGCGACGACGCGCTCGCGGGCCTGGGACGGGGTGAGGTCGACCATCGGGACGTTGCCCGCTGCGGCGTCCCGGAGCGCCGCGAGGCCCGCCTCGAGGTCAGCCACTGACCACCCCGGAGGCGACCAGTCCGGCCAGCTCGTCGGCGCCCAGGCCCAGGCCGGTCAGCACCTCGGTGGTGTGCTCGCCGACGGCCGGAACGCCGTCGTACGACGGACCGTCGTAGGACCGCACGTGCAGGATCGGGCCCGGCACCAGCGCCTGCGCGCCCAGCGCGCTGCCGGTGAGAGCGGTCAGCGTGCGCTCGGCGAAGTGCGGGTCGGCGACGATGTCGCTGGAGTCGTTGACCGCGGCGGCGACCACCTCGAACTTGTCGAGGATCGCGAGCACCTCGTCGCGCGGGCGCTGCGCGACCCAGTCGATGACGATCTCCTGCAGGGAGTCGTTGTTGGCCATCCGCGCGACGTTGGTGGCGTAGCGCTCGTCGGTCTGCAGGTCGGTGCGGTCCATCGCCTCGAACAGCCGCATGGCGATCGCCTGGTTGGAGCCGGCGATGGAGAGCCAGCCGCCGTCGCCGGCCTGGTAGATCCCGCGCGGCGACGCGGCGCCGGACGCGTTGCCGTGGCGCTGCATGATCGTCCCGGAGGCGGTGTAGTTGAGGATCGCGTCGCCGAGGATGAACATCAGCGGCTCGTAGAGCGCGACGTCGACCTCGCTGCCGACACCGGTACGACCGCGGTCGAACAGCGCCATCGCCGTGCCGTAGGCCGCGGAGATGCCGGCGATGGAGTCCGCGAACCCGAACGGTGGCGCCGTCGGCGGGGTGTGCGGCCAGCCGTTGAGGAAGGCGTAGCCGCTGGCGGTCTCGGCGACCGTGCCGAACCCGGGCCGCCCGCGGTACGGGCCGGTCTGACCGAAGCCGCTCACCCGGGTCATCACGAGTCCGGGGTTGCTCGCCCGGAGCTCGTCGTACGACATGCCCCAGGCCTCCATCCGGCCCGGGCGGAAGTTCTCGATGAGCACATCCGCGTCGGCGACCAGCCGGCCGAGCAGTCCGCGGCCCTCGGACGTGCGCAGGTCGAGCCCGACCGAGCGCTTGCCGGAGTTGAGGCGGGCGAAGCCGATCGCCGTGCCCTCGTGGGCCGGCTGCCACTGGCGGGCGAAGTCGCCGTGGGTGGGGTCCTCGATCTTGATCACGTCGGCACCGAAGTCGCGCAGCATCCGGCCGGCCGTGGGTGCGGCGTACATGGAGCCGGCCTCGATCACGCGCAGCCCGGCGAGTGGGCCCTGGGTGGAGCTCGGGGAGGTCATGGGTCGTCGATCCTTCGATCAGTTGAGGGTGAAGCCGGCGTAGTCGTCGGCGGCGACCTGGTCGCACACGTCGCGGTAGTGGCCCACGCCCCCGAGGTAGAGCATGAAGACGCGCGGCTTCCCGGGGACGTTGGCGCCGACGTACCAGGAGTTCCCCTTCATGAACAGCGTCGGCGAGGCGACGTCGTAGACCTCCTGGGTCCAGCGGTCCTGTGCCTCAGCCTGCGCCTCGGCGCGGGTGATGCCGTTCTTGTACTGGTGCTGGACGAAGTCGGTGATCCACTCGACGTGCTGCTCGATGGAGATCAGCATGTTGCTGAGCACCGATGGGCTGCCGGCGCCGGCGACGACGTACAGGTTCGGGAAGCCGTGAGTGCCGATCCCGAGGAAGGTGCGCGGGCCGTCGCTCCACGCGTCGCGGAGCGTGCGGCCGTCCACGCCGCGGATGTCGATCGCGAACAGCGGGCCGGTCAGCGCGTCGAAGCCGGTGGCGAGCACGAGGACGTCGAGCTCGTGACGAGCACCACTCTCGAGCACAACGGCGTTGCCATCGATGCGGGCGATCGGGTCGGCGGCGACGTCGACGAGCGAGACGTTCTCGCGGTTGAACGTCGTGTAGTAGTCGATCTCCAGGACCAGTCGCTTCGCGCCGAAGGGGTAGCCCTTCGGGCACAGCATCTCGGCGGTGGCGGGGTCGGTGACGATTTCCCGGATCCGGTCGCGAACGAAGGCGCCAGCGGTCTCGGCCGCCGTCTCGTCGGTCCGGAAGTCGCGGTAGGCGGCCAGGATGTCGGGGCCGCCGCGTTCCCAGTGACCGTGGAAGGTCTCCTCGAGGGCGGTCGGGTCGACGTCGAGCGCCGACTCGGTGCCGATGTGGCGATGGGTCCCGCCCGGGTGGTGCCGGGCGATGTCGCGGTACTCCTGGAAGCGCGCCTTGAGCTCGGCGACGTACTCCGGGTCGAGGTCGTGGTTGCGGGCTGGGATCGCGTAGTGGGCGGTCCGCTGGAAGACCGACAGGTGGCCCGCCTGCTTCGCGACCTGGGGGATGGTCTGCACGCCCGAGGAGCCCGTGCCTATGACGCCGACCCGCTTGCCGGACAGCTCCACGCCCTCGCGGGGCCAGTCGCCGGTGTGCGCGAGCACGCCCGCGAAGTCTGCGATGCCGGGGATCGCCGGCAGCTGGGGCGTGGACAGCTGTCCGCTCGCCATGATCACGTGGCGGGCGACAAGACGGTCGCCGCGGTCGGTGGCGACCCGCCACAGTGTCGCCTCCTCGTCCCAGTGCAGCTCGCTCACCCGGGTGGAGAAGGTGATGCCGGAGCGGAGGTCGAGCCGGTCGGCGACGAAGTTGATGTAGCGCAGGATCTCCGGCTGGGCCGGGTAGCGCTCGGTCCACGTCCAGTCCTGGACGATGGTGTCGTCGAACGAGTAGCAGTAGTCGACGCTCTCGATGTCGCAGCGGGCACCCGGGTACCGGTTGCGGTACCAGACGCCGCCGAGGTCGTCGTCGCCCTCGATGACGTGGACGGTGCGGCCGAGGCCGCGCAGCCGGTGCAGGCTGTAGAGGCCGGAGAAGCCGGCGCCGACGACCAGGACGTCGAGCTCGGCAGGGGGTGTGGCACGCAAGGCTGGGTCCTCTCCTAATCAATGCTCATGAATATTAGCATTGTGGTGAGTGGGGTCACAAGGGCCAGCGCTGAGAGCTGTCGATGTGACGCAGGTTACCTGCTAATCCGAATTATGGTATTAACCATCGTCATGATTATCGAATCAGCGCGCGGTCGCCGCCTGGCTGCCTTCCTCCTCGCCGCCACCGCGCTGGTGACGGTTCCCCTCGAGGCCGACGCGGACCCCGGCACCGCGCAGCGCACACCGAGCTCCTGCGCTCCCGACGCCCTGGCCGGCCTCGAGGTGGTCGGCGCCGAGGTGACCGCTGTCGCCGCCGTCGCCCACGACGGCGGCACGACGCGGCTCACGGTGCCGACCGGCTCGGCGATGCCCGCGCTGTCGCTGTGCGAGGTGCAACTGACCCTCACCCACGGCGTCGAGGGCGGGCTGGGGCCGGACGAGGCGCACGTCTGGCTATGGCTCCCCGACGAGTGGAACGGCCGGCTCCAGGCCGTCGGCGGCGGGGGCACGTTGGCGACCAACGGCCCGGCTGCGATGGCGCCGGCGCTCGCCGACGGCTACGCCGTGGTCGCGGGCGACTCGGGCGTGCCCGCGGCGCGGCAGCCCAACATCTTCCTCACCGCCGAGCAGGACTTCGACTGGCAGCTCTTCGAGAACTGGACGTACCGCGGCGTTCGTGACATGACGGTCCTGGCCCAGGCCGCGATCGAGGCGCACTACGGAGAGCCGGCGGCGTACTCCTACTGGAACGGATGCTCCAACGGCGGGCGCCAGGGCATGGCGATGGCCCAGCGCTTCCCCGATCTCTACGACGGTGTGCTCGCCGCCGCGCCGGCGATGTACGGCGCCGACCGGCTCAACATGACCATGTCCTGGCCGGCCGTGGTGCAGAACGAGAGGCTGGGTGGCTTCCTGCCCACCTGCAAGCTCGCTGCGATGCGCGACGCTGTCCTCGCGGCGTGTGACGGTGACGACGGCGTCGAGGACGGGCTGGTGAGCCGACCGGAGCTGTGCGACTACCGGACGGCGCTCGGCGGCGTCGTCGGCACGAAGACGCCGTGCGGCAAGGTCAAGAAGACGGACGCCGCCGTGGTGGCCGAGATCTACCGAGGTCCGCACGAGGCCGACGGACGGGCCGTCTGGTACGGCCACACACCGGGCATGGACCTGACCGGCGGCATCGTCCGGGTGCCGCCCAGCTTCGCGCTGCAGAACTTCGCCTTCGCCGACCTGTCCTACGACTGGCGCCAGGTCTCGACCACGGACCTCGTGGGCGAGGTCCGGTCGCGGCTCCAGGGTCGCCTGGAGCTGCTGGCGACCGCTGATCCCGCGCTCGACACCTTCGCCGCCACGGGTGGCAAGGTCCTCATGTGGCACGGGCTTGCCGACGGGCTCTTCCCGGCCGATCAGTCGATCCACTACTACGACGAGGTCCGAACGCTCTCGGGTGCCGCGACCGACGACTACTTCCGGCTCTTCCTCGCTCCCGGGGTCGACCACTGCCGTGGGGGTGTGGGCCCGCAGCCGGTCGATCCCTTCGACGCGCTGGTGCGCTGGGTCGAGGATGGCGACGCGCCCGACGTCCTACCGGCGAGCGGTCCGGCGCCGGACGGCGGTGACCGTGAGCGCGGGCTGTGCCCCTACCCCCAGGTCCAGGTCTACCGGGGTGGGGACCCGAACAGCGCCGCGTCCTTCGACTGCTCGAGCGCTTGAGCGATCGGGGCGCGGACTGCGGTCCGCGCCCCGATCAGCCCCGGTTGTGCCAGACGACGACCTCGTCGAGCAATGCCGGGTGCTGCTTGGCCACGAAGGCCACGTAGTCCCTCATATGGCTCGTCATCAGGCTCTCGGCCCGCGCTCCGTCGCCCGCGAGGATCGCTGCCGCGATGTCGATGTGGGCGGTGTGGACGTCCTGCTGCCGTTTCGCGGGGAAGAGCACGGTCTGGACCCGGTCGCGGAAGATCTCCGCCAAGGACTGGCACACCAAGGTGACCAGGGTGTTCTCGCCCAGGGCGATCAGCGACGCGTGGAAGTCGCCGGTGATGTGCAGGTAGGTCTCGTTGTCCTCGGCGCCCGCCCCCGCGGAGGCGAGCGTCACGAGCTCCTGGGCCGCGGCCGAACCCTTCTGGCGTTCGGCCGCCAGCCTGGCCGCCATCGGCTCGAGGACCAGCCGTGCCTCGTTGACCTCGCGGTAGGTGACCTGCGCGAACTGGAAGAACAGTGAGGCCACCCGTCCGAAGTCCTCGGGGTGGACGCTCTGCACGACCGGCCCCCCGCCCGGGCCCGGCTTGAGGGCGATCAGGCCGCAGGTCTCCAGCACCCGAAGCGCCTCGCGGAGCGTGCCGCGGCCGACGCCGTACTCGGCGAGCATGTCGACCTCCTTGGGCAGCTGGTCGCCCTGGGCGAGGCCCCGCCGCTTGATGTCCTTGAGGACCGACTGCGCCACGTTGTTGGCGAGCTTGTCCTTGCGGGCGGTCCGTCGGGGGGTCGCTCCGGCCGTCGTGCTCATCACTGCTCCTCCATGCGAATCATGATGATGACATCTTGACCGCTTCGCAGCCGGTTGGCGGGGAGGCGTGGCGCAGGAGGGGCAGACAGGCCGGTCAGGACCGTTCTCAGCCGGCCTCTCCCGTCGCCAGGTCGGCGTGCGCGTCGCGGAGCTGGCGCTTGAGGATCTTGCCGCTCGGGTTCTTGGGCAGGGCCTCGGCGAGGACGACGTACTTCGGTGCCTTGTAGCCGGCGAGCCTCCCACGCGCGTGGGCGAGCACGTCGTCGGCGGACAGCTCCGCGCCCGCCCGCGGTACGACGACCGCGGCCACCGCCTCCACCCAGCGCGGGTGGCTGACGCCGAAGACCGCGACCTCGGCGACGTCGGGGTGGGCGTAGATCGCCTCCTCGACCTCGCGGCTCGCGACGTTCTCGCCGCCGGTCTTGATCATGTCCTTCTTGCGGTCGACGACGTAGAGGTGGCCGGTGTCGTCGAGGTAGCCGAGGTCGCCGGAGTGGAACCAGCCGCCGCGGAAGGCCTCGGCGGTCTTCGCCTCGTCGCGGTAGTAGCCGAGGGTGGCGTGCGGGCTGCGGTGCACGATCTCGCCGACGGTCCCGGCGGGCACCGGCTGGTCGGCGTCGTCGACGATCCGGGTCTCGACGTTGATCGAGGGGCGGCCAGCGGAGCCGGCGTACGGCAGCTGCTCGTCGGGGCCGAGGATGGTGGCGAGCGGCGCCATCTCGGTCTGGCCGTAGAAGTTCCACAGTGCGACGTCGGGCAGCCGCTGCTGGAGCTCGCGCAGCACCTCGACCGGCATCGGTGAGGCGCCGTAGTAGCCCTTGCGCAGGCTGGACAGGTCGGTGGTGTCGAAGTCGGGGTGGCGCAGCAGCCCGATCCACACGGTGGGCGGTGCGAAGAACTTCGTCACCCGGTGCTCGGCGATGGTCCGCAGCACGGTCGCCGGGTCGGGGCCGGGCAGGATGATGCTGGTCGCGCCGAGGTAGACGTCGGTGCCGAGGAAGCAGTCCAGCTGAGCGCAGTGGTAGAGCGGCAGCGTGTGCAGCTCGACGTCGTCGGCGCTCATCGACCCGTCGATCGCGCACGACACGTACTGCCACAGCAGCGAGCGACTGCTCAGCAGCGCGCCCTTCGGCCTCGACTCGGTGCCGGAGGTGAACATCATCCGGACCGGGTCGTCGTCGCCCATCGGTACGACGACCGCCGGGCCCGCGTGGTCGAGCCAGCCGTCGAGGTCCTCCCACCCGTCCGGGACCGCCCCGCCGGCGAGCCGGATCACCCGGCGCTCCCGCACCCGCGGCTCGCCCGCGGCGGCGAGCGCGGCGTCGGCCACCGGTACCAGCGCGTCCTCGACGACGAACCCGGTGGCCCCGCTGTGGTCGAGGATGAACGCGATCTCGTCGGCGCCGAGCATGAAGTTGATCGGCACCAGCACCACGCCGGCGCGGGCCGCGGCGAAGTCGAGCACCGCGAACTGCCAGCAGTTGTGGCTGAGCAGGGCGAGCCGGTCGCCCTTGCCGAGACCGGCCGCCGCGATCGCGGCGGCGGTGCGCTCGACGGACGCCTCCAGGTCGGCGAAGGTCAGCCGGGTGGCGCCGTCGATGACCGCGAGCTTGTCGGGGACGCGCTGTGCGGTGCGCCGGGGCAGGTCGCCGAGGGTGTGCTGGCGGGCCGCGGCGACGTCGTTGTCACTCATGGGCCGAGACTAGGAGATGAGGGTTCGGCGGCGTCGGACAGCGGCGTTCCGAGCACGAGGTCGAAGTCCCGGGCCTCCTCCCACACGCTGAGGGTGCGTGCGCCCAGCGCCTCGTCGGCCCCCGCGACGGTGAGCACGTAGCGGCCGTTGGCCGGCCGCGGCACCTCGTAGCGGCCCTCGTGGTCGGTGCGGACGGTGGTGACCAGCTCGCCGGTGGCGCGGGTGAGCACGACCAGTGCGTCGACCACGGGCTGCTCGTCGGAGGCGCGGATGGTGCCGCCGAGGGTGAGCCGCTCGCGCAGGACGATCGGCGGGACGGGCGCGGCGTTGTCGAGCGTCATCATCCGCGAGCGCGGCCGCCAGCCGTCGGCTGCGGTGACGACGAGGTAGTCCGCGGGCTCCGGTACGGCGGCCGCGAAGCGCCCCTCCGCGTCGGCCTGGCCCCAGTCGACAGCGCGACCGTCGGGGGTCAGCACCGTCACCACGGCATGCCGGATCGGGGTGCCCTGTGCGGTGAGGACCTGGCCCTGCACGATCCGCGCGCGCGAGGTGTTCTCGGCGCCGGAGCGGTCCGCCTCCTCGGCGTACTCCCGCATCCGCAGCATCGGGACGCCGATCAGGGCGGTGGCCAGCGCGGACCCGGCGGCCAGCCAGAAGATGAGCATCAGCGCGTCGAGGGTCGGCAGCTCGCGGTCGCCGAGGCTCATCACCGAGGCGGTGGTGATCGCGGCGGTGGCGGCGCTCGCGGTCGACGTACCGAAGGAGCGCAGGAGCACGTTGAGGCCGTTGGCCGAGGCGGTCTCGGTGACGGGGACGGCCCGCATCACCAGTGTGGGCAGGGCGCCGTAGACCATCGCGGTGCCGATGCCGACGACCACCGAACCGACGACGACCTGCGCCAGGTCGGCGCTGTAGAAGACCCGCCAGACGTACGTCGTCCCCATCAGCAGGGCGCCCGCGACGAGTGTGGCCTGCGGGCCGATGCGGCGGATCAGCCAGGCGGAGACGGGCGCCATCAGGCCGAAAGCGGCGGCGTTGGGCACCATCCACAGGCCCGTGTGGAGCACGTCGAGTCCGCGGGCGTAGCCGGTCTCGACCGGCAGCTGCAGCAGCTGGGTGGTGACCAGCATGTTGGCGAACATGGAGAACCCGGCGAACAGCGACGCGAGGTTGACCAGCACGACCGAGCGGCGGGCGGCCACCCGCACGTCGACCAGCGGGCGCGGGGTGCGCAGCTCGAGCGGGATCCAGACCGCCAGCACCGCGGCGCCGCCGGCGAGGCAGCCGAGGGTCGACGGCGCGCCCCAGCCCCACTGGCCGCCCTTGGAGAGCGCGAGCAGGACCGCGGTCAGCGCCACCGACAACAGGGCGGCGCCCCGCAGGTCGAAGGAGCCGCTGGTGCGGACCGGGGACTCGGGCAGCAGGGCGAGCGTGCCGGCGATGAGCAGCACCCCGACCACGCCGGTGAGCCAGAACGACGCGTGCCAGTCCATGTGCTCGACGATCAGGCCCGACAGCGGGAGTCCCACGCCGGCACCGATCGCGAGCGTCGCGCTCATCAGGGCCACGCCGAGCGGCACCCGGTCGCGGGGGAGCTCGTCGCGCATGATCGCGATCGCGACCGGGATCAGGGCGACGCCGACGCCCTGCAGCGCCCGGGCCCCGATCAGCAGGGGCAGCGCCTGGCTCACCGCACCGAGGAGCGAGCCCACCACCGCGACGGCCAGCGACACCACCATCATCCGCCGCTTGCCGTACATGTCGGCCAGCCGCGAGATCGTCGGCGTCGCGACCGCGCCGCTGAGCAGGGTCGCCGTCACCAGCCACGAGGCGCTGTCGGCCGACGTACCCAACAGGCGGGGGAGGTCCGGCAGCAACGGCAGCAGGAGGGTCTGCTGCAGCGAGACCACGATGCCGCAGCACGACAGCATCGCGACGACGACCGCAGGGCTGGTGCGTGGCCGGACAGATTCGACCACCACGCTCGGGACACCCCTTCCTGACCGCCGACTACGCTGCCACGCGTGCACCGTATCTTCTCGACCAGTGTGGCGTCGGTCTACTCCCACTACGTGGTGAAGGTCGAGAGGAAGGGCCGGACCAAGGCCGAGCTGGACGAGGCGATCCGCTGGCTGACCGGGTTCTCCGAGGAGGAGCTGCAGGCTCACCTCGACGGCGGTACGACGTTCGAGGAGTTCTTCGCCCAGGCCCGGCTCCACCCCGCGGCCGACCGGATCACCGGTGTGGTCTGCGGGGTCCGGGTCGAGGGGGTGGCGGACCCGCTGATGCAGCGGATCCGCTACCTCGACAAGCTCGTCGACGAGCTCGCCCGCGGCAAGGCGATGGACAAGGTGCTGCGGGGCTGATCGTCAGCTGGTGCAGGCCAGGTAGCCGGCCTGGACGGTGCGCTTCTTGCCGTCGTCGAGCAGGACGGTGGCCTCGACGGTGGGCCTCGACGCCACAGGCCCGGTCGTCATGGATCGGAGTGCAAACAAGTGCTTGCGCCCAGCAAGCACCTCCCATACCCTCGGTATCTGCAACTCTCCGTTGCGCCTATCTGCCGCACCAGCGTCGGTGCGGGGAAGAGCGAGGTCGCCATGCTTGCCCACGAACGGATCGGCTCCGGGGAGCCCCTCGTCCTGGTCCACGGGATCGGACACCGCCGGCAGGCCTGGTATCCCGTCGTCGAGCGGCTGGCCGAGGAGCGAGAGGTCGTCCTGATCGACCTGCCCGGCCACGGTGAGTCGCCGGCGCTCGTGCCCGACGGCCGGCCGGTGCGCGACATCCTGCGCGACATCCTGGAGGACTTCTTCCTCGAGCAGGGCCTGGACCGGCCGCACATCGCGGGCAACTCGCTGGGTGGCCGGATCGCGCTCGAGGCCGCGGCCGACGACCTGGTGAGCAGCGCGACCACGCTCGCGCCTGCCGGGTTCTGGCGCAACCAGGTCGACTTCGCCTACATCCGGGCGGTCTTCACGCTGCTCACCGGCGCGGCCACCCTCGCGCAGCCGGTCGCGCCCGCGATCCTGGGGACCGCGCCCGGCCGGGCCGCCGCGTTCGGCCTGCTGATGACCAAGGGGCACAAGCTCAGCCCGGAGGCTGCCCTGGGCGACCTGCGCGGACTGGTGCACGCACGGCCGGCCCTGGAGACGATCATCGACGGCGGCTTCCCGTTCGACCGCCCGATCGACCCGGCGATCCCGGTCACGGTGGCGTGGGGCACCCGCGACCTCGTGCTGCTGCCGTACCAGGCCGGCCGTGCGCGGCGGGCCCTCCCGAACGCCGAGCACGTGACGCTGCCGAGGTGCGGCCACGTCCCGATGATCGACGACGTCGACCTCGTGGTCGACGTGCTGCTGAAGGGCTCCGCCCACCCGCGGCTCGCTCAGGCGACGTACGACGTCGCCTGACCGGGCGCGCGCCTCTCAGCCCGCGGGCAGGATCGCCGGCACCCGCCAGCCGGTCCCGTCGAGGATTCCGGGGATCGCCGCGGCCTGCGTGCCGTACATCCGCCACAGCAGTCGGAAGCCGCCGGCCGGCGTCGGCAGCCAGTTGCGCGCCCGGTCCGGGTCGGTCGGGCGGGTGGCCTGCACGTAGAGGTCGATCGATCCGTCGGCGTTGTGATGCAGGTCGGTACGGTCGTTGATCGCGTAGCGGTCGATCTCGTTGGCGACGACGAACCCGTCGTTGTCATAGAGCGTCAGCGACCAGAACCCGGTGTCGGTGAGCGGCGGCAGCTGCCCTGCCGGGACGTGCACGACATATCTCTTCGCACCGGTGAGGGGCTGGCCGGTGCGGTCGAGGAGGGCGAGCGGGTACATCGCCTGCTCGGGCCGCAGCGCGCCGAGGCCGACCTGGGTGACGACGGAGCGCAGCCGGTGGTCGGTGCCGTAGGTGCCGGTGGGTGTGATCAGGTACCCGTTGTGCTGCGCGAACCCCTGCCCGTAGCGCGCCATCGCGTCCTGGAGCACCGTCGCCTGCCCGGCCGCGATCGCCGCCTCCATCCCGGCGCGGGTGTCGGCGTCGAGGGTGGCGTCCGTCGACGGGTGCCGGCCGGCGCCGACGCCGATCTGCCCGAGCTCCTCGAGCGCGGGCGCGTCGGCGGCGGGCGGCGGGAAGGCCGCGAGCAGGTCGCCGAGTCGGTCGTAGAACCCCATTCCGCTCGGGAGCCGCACGGGCGCGGCGGTGGAGTCGGGGTCGCGTGGCGTGGTCACCTTCGCCGGTCGGGGATACCTGCTCAGCGGCGTGACCGTGGTCGCGTCCTGGATCCGGTGCACCTTCGCCTGGTCCTTGAGGTCGTCGTTGTCGGCGTAGATCCGCTCGATGATCCAGACCCGGTCGTACGGCGACACGACTCGCGTCACGTGCTTCGGCAGTGGCGCGTGGGCGTCGTCGGGGCCGACGATCGCGTAGTCGCCCGGCGGCGTCTGCTCGACCGAGCCGAGGTTGGCGAAGTTCTCGGTGTACGGGCTCATCAGCGGGACGACGAAGTAGCGGTCCTTGACCTTCGGCACGCGCACGACCTGCGGCTCGTCGCGGAGGTCGAGCCAGGCGATCGAGTAGAGCGTGTCGAGGTTCGGCGCGACGACCGAACGGTCCTCCGGGGTGATGAACGAGCGGACCGGGTTGAACCGGTTGACCGGCCCGAACCCGCGGTCGTTCGGGACGTCCACGCTGGTCTGGGCCCGGAAGGTCGCGTCGGTCGTCACCAGGGGCAGGCCGTAGCGGTACGCCTCGAGGCCGAGCCGGTAGCCGCGGTCGTACGCCGCCTGGTCGCCGTCGTCGGCCGAGGCCGGGGTGACGGTGGAGGTCAGTGCCGACGCGACGACGCCGGCGAGCAGCCCGGCGAGCGCCAGAGAGCGGGAGGTCGATCTGCGACCCATGGGAATCCTCTCGGTGGGTCGCGGGGGACCCGGTCGGGGAGGGCGGACTTCCCGAATGTCGCAATCCGGGGCTGCTCAGGTCTTGACCGCACGCGCCTCGTTCTTGACCTGCTGCGACACCCGTCGGGCCTCCTGCCGGACCTGCTTCGGCGGCATGCCGAACCACCGACGGCTGGCCCGGGAGAGTGCGCTCTGCTCGCTCAGGCCGAGGACGCCGGCGAGCTGGCCCAGCGGCATGTCGGTCTCGCGCAGGTAGCGCTCGGCCTCGTCGCGGCGGACCTGGTCGACGAGCGCTGCGAACGAGGTCCCCTGCTCGGCGAGCTGGCGCTGCAGCGTACGCCGGTGCAGGGCCAGCTGGCCGGCGACCAGGTCGAGGTCGAGGCTGCCGGTCGGCAGCATGTGCCGGACCAGCTCGGCGACGGTGTCCGCGGTCGCCGACGCTGTGGGGAGCGCGATCGTGCCGAGGTACTGCTGGGCCAGCGCGTGCACGTCGCCGTCGTCGGCGAGCGCCCGGCTCAGCACCGCGGCCGGGAAGCGGAAGCCGTAGCGGTCCGCGGAGAATTCGACCGGGCAGCCGAAGTAGTCACGGTACGCCGCCGGGTCGCCCAGCGGCTGGTGCCGCAGCTGCACCGAGCGCGGCGTGAAGTCGGCTCCGGTGAGAAGCTGGAAGACCCGAACGGCGACGCCCAGGGCGAGCTCGGCCGCCTGCCGGTGCGGTGGCGGCCGGCGTACGACGATGCGCCACTCGAGGCCCGCGAGGCGCTGGCGCGGCGGCGCGGTCACGGTGATGGCGATGGCCGGGCTGTAGACCGTCATGTACTGCTCGATCGCCTGCAGGGCGGCGCCGGCGGTGCCCGCAGTGCGGGCGGCGACCCCCAGCGGCCCGAGGATCTCGAGACCCTGCCGGGTGGCGAGCCGGCGCCCGAAGTCGTCGGCGCCGGTCGCCGCGGCAGCGGCCTCCAGCGCGGTGACGACGCTGCGGTAGCTGACGAAGCTGTCGTGGTCGCCGACCGCGGCGGCCGGCAGGTGCGCCAGGTCGAGCAGCGGCTGCAGCTCACCGCCCAGCTCCGCGACGAGGTCCGCGTAGCCCTGGAGGGCGGTGCCGCGGATCAGGGACATGTCGCTCAGGGTCAAGAACAGGTCGCGCGCTGTCAAGACCTGGTGGCGTCGGGGAAGTGATCGTGGAGCCATGAGCCGCTTCGACATCACCCAGACCAACCTCGCCGTCCGCCGCCTGATGGAGACGACCACCAACCCGCGCCACCGCTGGCTGCTGGAGGCCTACGACCGGCACCGCAACCTTGAGATGGCCGGTCGCTGGAAGGAGATCTTCGCGCCCGAGATGACCGTCGAGCACCCCGTCTACCACTTCAACGTCTTCGGCATCCAGACCGTGCTCGACGGCGCCGCGGCCGTCCAGGCGGTCTACGAGGAGTGGTCGGGCACGGCCCAGTGCGTCTTCTACACCGACGACGAGCAGCTCGCCGTCGGCGACAACATGATCGTGTCCACCGCGACCATCTACCAGCAGACCCCGGGCGCCGTCCTCGTCGCGGCGGGCGCTCCGGTCGACCCCGACGCGCACTACCTGGTCGCCAACGTGGAGCACATGATCTGGCCCTACGACGACGAGGGCCGCCTGGTCGGCGAGGACGTCTGGGAGATCGACGAGTCGAAGCGGCAGGTCATCCCGCTCGACCCGTCGGAGGTGCTGACCGTCGAGCAGTCCGCGGCCCTGCTGGCGCCGTACATCCGGGACCTGTCGCAGCGACCCTGGTGAGCCGGGTCGCCCCGAGCGGCCACCGCCCCCGCTAGCGTGGCGCCGTGACCACACCCGCTGACCTCACGACCCACGTCCGCACGATGATCCCGATCATGGATGCCATGGGCGTCGAGGTGGTCGAGGCGGGCCGCAACGCCGTGTCGGCGCGGCTGCCCGCCGGCCCCAACGTCAACCACTTCGGCACGGCGTACGCCGGTTCGCTCTTCACCGTCGCCGAGGTCCTCGGCGGCCTCTACGCCAGCACCTCGCTGAGCGCGGAGGGCGGCGTACCGCTCCTGAAGTCGATGACCATCGACTTCCTGCGCCCGGCGGCGACCGACGTCGTGGCGCGCACCCGTCTCGAGGACGACGAGATCGAGCGGATCCTCGCGGAGTACGCCGAGTGGGGGAAGTCGGACTTCGAGCTGGTGGCCGAGGTCGTCGACGAGGAGGGGACGGTCGTCGCGCGGACGCGGGGGCTGTACCAGCTGCGCCGGTTCTGAGGTCAGTGGCCGACCGTCACCGTGACCGGGGTGGTCCAGTAGTAGCCGTACGGCGCGGCCGCGCCCGGGGTGTCCCGGGCGACCAGGCTGGTGAGGTGGTAGGTCCCGGCCGGACGGCTGTCGAGGTCGACGGTGACCCGGTAGCGCCCCGTCGCCGGGTCGCGCTCCATCGCCGCGCCACAGCAGCTGTTCCCGATCAGTGCGACGCCGGCGGCCTGCACGGTGACGCCGGTGGTCGGGGTCAGCTCGACGGTGAACCTGTTGCCCGTGGCGGAGACGACCGCGAGCGTCCCCGGGACCGTGTCGTCGAGGTGGACGGTCACGGCAGCAGGGGTCGCGTTGTCGAGCGCGTCGGTGAAGGTCGTGCTGACGACGTAGTCGCCGGCGGGCAGCCGCTCGCCGTCGGGACCGGTGCCGTCCCACGTGAACGACGTACGGCCCTCGCCACCCTCGCCGACGGTGTGGTCGACGACGGTGGTGCCGTCGGCGCTGGTGACCACGAAGTCGGCCGACCGCACGGCTGACTGGTCGCTGACACCGAAGCCGAAGGTGCCGGCGACGTACTGGTCGGGGAGGCCCAGGTAGAGGCGGCTGTTCGTCGGTCGGGTCACGACCGGAGGAGCCGTGTCCTCGGCGAGCACCAGGTCCTGGTCGGGCGTCGTGAAGGTCGTCGAGGCCGCGCCGCGGGTGATGAGGGCACGGACCGGGTAGGTCCCGGCCGGGCGGCCGGCCAGGCTGAGCACGGTGCGGTAGGTGCCGGTCGTGGCGTCGTACGGCGCCTGCTGCGCGCTGTCGTCGGTGGTGCCCCCGGGCGAGGTGGACACGGCGACCGCGGTGACGCCGGCACCGGCCCTGGGGGTGACCACGACCTGCCAGCGGTAGCCGTCGATCCGGCTCACGGCCATCGTGCCGGGGACGGTCGCGTCGAGGTCGACCGTGAGGGCCGGTCCCGTGGCGCGGTAGCCGGCGGTGTCGGTGAACCGGGTGGTGACCCGGTAGCGCGCGGCGGGCAGCAGGGTGCCGTTGTCGCGGGTGCCGTTCCACCGCAGGTCGAACACGTGGGTCAGCGGGTCCGTCTCGAGCGCGCCGCCGTCGGACAGGGTGCCGGTGGCGACGAGGGCGCCGATCCCGTTGCGGACCTCGTAGGTGGCCGACGCGATCGCGCTGGCGTCGCGGACCGCGAACCGGGTCGTGGTGGTCTCGAAGGCGCCGGGCCGCTCGAGGTGCAGGGTCTGCGACGCGTCGGAGAGGTGCAGCTTCGCCGTCGGCGCGACGCGGTCGACGACGCGTACCGGGACCGTCGTGCTGTAGCCCGTCTGCTTCGCGCCGATCCGGTCGGTGAACTCGACGAGGGCGCCGGCCCGGCCGCTGTAGGTCCCGCAGTCGGAGACGCTGAACGTCGCCTGGATGCGGCCGCCCAGGCCGGGCGTCCTGGGGTCGCTCACGGCGCACTTCGCGGCGTCGTACCCGTCGCCGACCATGAACCGTGCGCTCACGAGCGTCACGCCGGGGCGGGGGCCGATGGACATGGTGGCGTTGGTGGAGTACGTCGCGCCGCTGACCACGCCCTGGAGCGGCACGACGCTGTGCCTGTCGAGCGGCAGCGGGTAGGTCTCGACGTCGCGGGTGCCGTCGCCGTCGACCGCCGACACCCGCAGGGTGTAGTCGCCCTCCGGCAGGTCGAGGCCGGCGTCGTCGGTGAAGGTCCAGGCCAGGTCGTGGCTGTCGGCGACCGGCAGGTCCTCCGCGAAGGTGCGGACCACCGTCCCGGCCGCGTCGAGTGCGCGGACGGTGATCGCGGCCGGGCGGGAGACGCGCCACGCAACCTCGGCCAGCGCGCCCTTCGTGCCGCTGGCCGAGGTCAGGCCCTCCGAGAAGGTGACCCGGGGCTGGGTGTCGAACGTGATCTGGACGGCGGGATCGGCCGCCTGGGCCGCGGGCAGCGCGGTACCCGAGACCGTCAAGGCCGCCATCGTCGTCGCGATCCTCAGCCAGCGCCCCATGTCAGCCTCCTTCGTCGGTTGCTCCCCATCGGCGGCCGTCAGGGGCACAACGCTCCGTCGTGCGGTTTGGTGACGGTTCCTCGCGTGGGACTCGGGTACCGCGTCCCGGAATGCTCAGGACCTCGGTCCCGGTGCCGATCAGCGGGATGCGCGAGTGGTGGCGCGACAAAGTAAAGGGATAGCCTTCGGAAGTCGGCGATCGCTGCGGGAGGGGATCGGTACCTGATGGGCCTGGACCAGGATCTCGAGCTTCCGGCGGAGGCGCGCGCGCTGCTCGACGCGGTGGTCGCGATCGGGTCCGACCTGGACCTGCGCGGCGTGCTGACCCGCATCGTCGAGGCGTCCTGCGAGCTCACCGACGCCGAGTACGGCGTGCTCGGGATCGTCGACGACGAGGGCGAGTTCATCGACCTCGTGCCCAACGCCGTGGTCGGCGAGCAGTTCACGAAGATCGGGCGGATGCCGGAGGGCCACGGGCTGCTCGGGCTGGTGCCGCGGGAGCGACGCTCGATCCGGGTCGACCACGTCGCGGAGCACCCGGTGTCCACCGGCTCCTTCCCGCACAGCCACCCGGTGATCGACCGCTTCCTCGGCGCGCCCGTGCTGGTGCGCGACCAGGCGTTCGGCCACCTCTACCTCGGCAACAAGCGCGGGCGCGAGGAGTTCACCGCGACCGACCAGGCGCTGGTCGAGGCGCTGGCCCGCGCGGCCGGCACCATGATCGAGAACGCCCGCACCTACGAGCAGGTCGAGTGGCGCCGTCGCTGGCTCGCGGGCACCGGCGAGGTGGGGCGCGACCTGACGGGGGCCACCAGCGTCGAGGAGGCCCTCGACGAGCTCGTCGTCTCGCTGCGGGACCTGTGCGGCGCGCGGCTGGTCGCGTACGTGCGGGTCGAGGCCGGACTGATCGAGGTCCGCCAGGTCGCCGGCGACACCGGGGCAGCGCCGCGGGTCGTCGAGCGGTACGCCGACCAGATCCGCGAGGTGACCTCGTCCCGGGTCCCCGAGCGCCTGCCCCACGACCACCACCGCACGACGCTCGTCGTACCCGTGCACGCCCGGATCGCCGGCCCGGGCGCGATCCTGGTCGACCGGGCCGAGGAGACGCCGTCGCTGCGCGACATCATGCTCGACCTGGTGTCGGTGACGGCGGCGCAGCTGGGCCTGATCCTCGACCGCCGGCAGGCGCTGCGCGAGCGTGCCCAGCTGCTGGTGGCGCGCGACCGCGACCGGATCGCGCGCGACCTGCACGACCTGGTCATCCAGCGCCTGTTCGCCACCGGCATGCAGCTCCAGGGCGCCCGTGGCCTCGACCCCGGCGAGCTGCGCGCCCGCGTCGACGACGCGGTGGCCGACCTCGACGGCGCGATCAAGGAGCTGCGCTCGGTGATCTTCGAGCTCGGCACAGGCTCCGGGCGCCCGCTGCTCGACGACGTCCGGGCCCTGCTCACCGAGTACGTCCCGGTCCTCGGCTTCCAGCCGCTGCTGCGCATCCAGGGCCCGGTCGACCGGGCGCTCGTTCCCGAGGCAGGCAGCCACGTGCTCGGGTCGCTGCGCGAGGCGCTGTCCAACGTGGCCCGGCACGCCTCGGCGAGCACCGTCACCGTCGAGCTGACCGCGTCCTCGGCGTGGTTCCGGCTGCGGGTGGTCGACGACGGTGTCGGCTTCGACCCGGCAACGCAGTCCGTGGGCAGCGGCACCGGCAACCTCCGCTCGCGCGCGGAGGACCTCGGCGGGCACCTGCTGGTGAGCTCGGCGCCCGGTGAGGGCACCGTGCTGGAGTGGGTCATTCCGGCAGTGGGCTGAGGTCCTGCCGCGGCTGGTCGAAGCCGAGGAGGTCGTCGAGGAGCTCCGGCTCGTCGCTGGTGTCCTGCGCCGGCGCGGGCGGAGGGAGGTCGTCGGCCGTGGCCTCGAGCAGCTCCGGGCCCGACCCGGCGAGCAGCGGCCACAGCGTGCGCACCGCCAGCGCGGCAGCCGTGGCGCCGACCATCACGACGAGCAGCCGGGTGAGGGCCTCGTCCAGGGTGAGCTCCCCGTGCGCGGCGAGGTAGCCGGCGGGGGAGGCGACGAGGGCGGCGAGCACGAACACGCGCAGGTCGAACATCATGGGAGGACCACCTTCAGACTCCTGCTCCGAGGGCCGGGCGGGCCCCGGTCGCGGACACGACGGCCACCGAGCGGACCTCGCGGGCCGCGCCGAGCTCGGCGTACGAGAACACGGGGAGGCGCTCCACGGTGGGCGCCACCAGGCGGCGGACGGCGGCCCGGAGGGCCGGCGCGCAGACGAGGACCGGTCGTACGTCGGTGTTCTCGGCCGCCTGTGCCGCCTGGGCCAGGCCGAGCAGCACCCGCTGGGCCGCGTCGGGGTCGAGGACGACGACCGCACCCAGCTCGGTCGGGCGCAGGCCCTCGAGCATGTGCTGCTCGAGCAGCGGGTCGAAGCTGATCGCGTGCAGCACGCCGTCGGTGACGAACGGGGCGGCGAGCGCCGGCTCGAGGGCGGCACGGGCAGCCTCGACCAGGCCGTCGAGGTCCTTGCTGACGGCGGCGCGCACCGAGAGTGCCTCGAAGATCCGGACCAGGTCGCGGATCGGGATCCGCTCCTCCAGCAGCGCGCGGAGCACCCGCTGCACCTCGCCGAGCGAGAGCTGGGTCGGGGTGAGCTCCTCGATCACGACGGGGTGGCTGCGCTTGACGACGTCGGTGAGCAGCCGGACGTCCTCGCGGCCGAGCAGCCGGCTGGCATGCTGGTGGACGACCTCGGCGAGGTGGGTCGTGACGACCGAGGCGCGGTCGACGACGGTCGCGCCGCCGATCTCGGCCTGGTGTCGCAGCTCGGCCGGGATCCACTTCGCGTCGAGCCCGAAGACCGGCTCCCGGGTCGGCGTACCGGGCAGCGAGCCGAGGAACTCGCCGATCGCCAGCACCGTCCCACGCGGCGCCTCGCCACGCGCCACCTCGGCGCCGTACAGCGTGATGGCGTAGGTGTTCGCGGGCAGCTCGAGGTTGTCGCGGGTGCGGACCGGCGGGATCACGATCCCGAGCTCGCCCGCGACCTTGCGGCGCAGCGCCTTGACCCGGTCGAGCAGGTCACCGCCCGACCGGGCGTCGACGAGGTCGATCAGGTCGGCCGACAGCTCGAGTCCGAGCGGGTCGACGCGGATCTCGTTGATGAGTGCCTCGGGGGTGTCGGGGACCTGGGCCAGCTCGCCGGAGGGCACGTCGGCGTCGGCGGCCGTCGTACCGTCCCCGGGGGACTCGTCGATCCGGCTCGCGCCGAGCAGCATCAGGCCACCGGCCACCAGGAAGGGCAGCTTCGGCAGGCCGGGGATGGCGCACAGCGCGAGCGCGCCGAAGCCGGCGACGCGCAGCGGCATCTTGCGCTTGAAGACCTGGCCGACGATGTCGGAGCCCATGTCGGAGTCGGCGACCGCGCGGGTCACGATCAGGCCGGTGGCGACGCTGAGGAGGAGGGCGGGCACCTGCGAGACCAGGCCGTCGCCGATCGACAGCAGCGAGTAGGTGCTGATCGCCTCGCCGAACGGCATGCCGTACTGGGCCACGCCGATCGCGAACCCGCCCAGCAGGTTGACCAGCGTGATCACGATCGCGGCGATCGCGTCGCCCTTCACGAACTTGGACGCACCGTCCATCGCACCGTGGAAGTCCGCCTCGGCGTGCACCTCCGCGCGCCGGCGCCGGGCCTCCTCCTCGTCGATCAGGCCGGAGTTGAGGTCGGCGTCGATCGCCATCTGCTTGCCCGGCATCGCGTCGAGCGTGAACCGTGCGCCCACCTCGGCGACGCGCCCGGCACCGTTGGTGATGACGACGAACTGGATGACGAGCAGGATCGCGAACACGATCAACCCGACGATCAGCGAGCCGCCGACGACGAAGTGGCCGAAGGTGTCGATCACCTTGCCGGCGTACCCGTCGAGGAGGACCAGGCGGGTCGCGCTCACGTTGAGGGCCAGCCGGAACAGGGTCATCACCAAGATGACCGACGGGAACGCCGAGAACTCCAGCGGCTTGTGGATGAACATCGCCACCATGAGCACGAGCAGGGCGCCGGTGATGTTGAGCGCGATCATCAGGTCGAGCAGCACCGCAGGCAGCGGCACCACGAGCATGACGACGATCAGCACGATGCCCAGGGGGACACCGAGCCGGGTCAGCGACTTCACGGACATGCGGTGGCTACAGCCTCTCGACCGGTCGCGCCGTCCGTGGCACTGCGGGGTGGCGCCGTCCTGGCGTCGCTGGCTCCATCGGCAGGACGGGGCTGTGGATGAGGGGTGTCCGACGATTCATGCACCCTCCGCAGCCCGCCGCCGCCGGGAGAGGGCGAGCACCTCGGGCAGCTCGTCGGTACGACGAGGGGTGCGGTGCTCGCCGCCGTACTGACCCGCGTGCCGGCGACTGAGCACGAACGCCAGCACCTGGGCGACCGCCGCCCACAGCTCGCGGGGGATCTCCTGGCCGACCTGGCAGTGCCGGTACAGCGCGCGGGCCAGCGGCACGTCCTGGACGAGCGGCACCCGCTCCTCGGCGGCCACGGACCGGATCCGGGCGGCGATGGCGCCGGCGCCGCGGGCGACGACGCGGGGGGCGCCCTGCTCGGGGTCGTAGCGCAGGGCGACGGCGACGTGGGTGGGGTTGACCAGCAGCACGTCGGCGGTGGCGACATCGGCGATCATGCGGTTGCGGGCGGCCGCCATCTGCCGGGCCCGGATGGCGCCCTTGACGAGGGGATCGCCCTCGGCCTGCTTGTGCTCCTGCTTGATCTCGCTGTGGCTCATCCGCAGCTGCTTGCCGATCCGGCGGCGCATCATCGCGTAGTCGGCGGCGGCCATCACCAGGCCGGCGACCGCGACGCTGAGCAGGAGGCGGGAGACCTCGGCGGTGACCTGGTGGAGCACGACGCCGATCGGGAGGATCCCGCCGACCAGCGGCATCATCGACTTCACCGCGCCCCAGGCGAGGAAGCCGACGACGGCGCTCTTCCCGAGCACCTTCACGCCCTCCCACGCGGCGTGCGGGCCGAACAGCCGCTTGGCGCCCTTGACCGGGTCGAGCTTCTTGGCGTCGGGCTTGGCGAGCTTGGGGGAGAGGTAGAAGCCGCCCTGCGCGAGCGCCGAGACCACGCCGACGACCAGCATCATCGAGCCGAGCACGAGCAGCGTGAGGAAGACGTGGCGCCCGGCGTCGCCCAGCAGCGTCAGCGCGAGGGGCACCGACGGGTCCGAGGCGGAGCGCAGGGACGTCGCCATCATGGTCCGCAGGGCGTCGAGCTCGTGGTCGAGCAAGGGGCCCATCGCCAGCGACACCACCAGCAGGCCCAGCCACCCGCCGAGCTCGGGAGTGCGGGGAACCTGCCCGTCCTTGCGGGCCTGCTTCTTCCGCTTGGGAGTGGGCTTCTCGGTCTTCTCCTCGCTACCGGCCACCGGCGATCACCCCGCTCCGGCCATCGTCGCCATCGCCTCGTTGGCGTAGGCGACCAGGCGGTCGAGGGCGCCCGGCAGCATCGGGAAGGACAGGCCGAGCAGCAGCAGGGTCAGCCCGACCTTGGCCGGGAACATCATGCTGAGCGCGTTGAGCTGCGGCGCCACCTTGGTGAGCAGCGCGAGCGCGAGGTCGGCGACGAAGAGCACCGCGATCATCGGCAGCGCCATCTGCACTGCGACGGTGAAGAACATCGAGAACGCCGTGAGCAGCACGCCGTCCCAGCTCGACACGTCGGGCATGCCGGTCAGCGGCAGGTACCGGAAGGTGCTGAGCAGGCCGCCGATCACGATCAGGTGCCCGCCGGAGACGACGAGCAAGGCGGTCGCGAGGAGCTGGTGGAACCGGCCGAAGACGGTGTTGGAGTTCATCGCCAGCGGGTCCCAGGCGGCGGCCAGCGCGAAGCCGCCGAACACGTCGACGAGCGAGCCGGCCGCGCCGATCGCGGAGAACAGCAGCATCGTCACGTAGCCCATGCCGACGCCGATCAGCGCCTGGGCCGCGGTGGCCAGGACGAGTCCGGGCGTCGTGCTGGGCAGGTCCTGGGTGGCCAGTGTCGGCGCCATCGCCATCGACAGGCCGAGTGCGAGCACGACCTTGGCCATGGTGGGGATGCCCCGCGTCGCGAACGGGGGTACGACGACCAGCCACGCCACCACCCGCACCGAGGCGAGCAGCAGGGCGCTGAGCGCGGCACCGTCGACGGAGAGGACCACGGCGGCGCCTAGATGTCCAGGTCCGTGAGATCGCACGCTGCGCGGCGCCCGGCATCCACGCTGGCGGCGTTGCCGACGCTCGAAAGACAACCCAGTCTGCCATCGCGCCGGCGCCTTGCCAGCGCGGCGCCGAGCACCGCTCGCTCGCGCGATCCCACGGACCTGGACATCAGGTGAGCAGGCCCGGAAGCAGGTCGAAGAGCTCGCGGGTGAAGGCCATCAGGGTGTGCAGCATCCAGTTGCCGCAGAACAGCAGTGCGACCCCGACGCCGACCAGCTTGGGCACGAACGAGAGCGTGAACTCCTGGATCTGGGTCATCGACTGGAACAGCGAGATGGCGAAGCCGATGACCAGCGAGGTCGCGAGGATCGGCGCCGACAGCTTCAGTGCCACCAGCATGGTCTTGAGGGCGATCTCGATGATCGCGGTGTCGGTCATGGCAGCTAACCCGTCCCGTACGACGCGACGAGCGCCTTGATGACCAGCGCCCACCCGTCGACCATCACGAACAGCAGCAGCTTGAACGGCAGCGACACCATCACCGGCGGCATCATCATCATGCCCAGGCTCATCAGCGCCCCGCTGACGACGATGTCGATCACGAGGAACGGGATGAAGATGATGAACCCGATGACGAAGGCGTCCTTGAGCTCGGAGAGCACGAACGCCGGGATCAGGGTGGCGGTCGAGACGTCGTCGCGGTTCTCGGGCAGCTCGCGGTCGGCGACGCTGGTGAGCAGCTGCAGCTCGCCGTCGTCGGTGTTGTCGAGCATGAACTCCCGCAGCGGCTCCATGCCGTCGTGGAAGGCGGCGGAGGTCGTCTTGTCGCCGTCGAGGTAGGGCTGGAGGCCGCCGTCGTTGATCTCCGAGAGGACCGGCGCCATGATGAACAGGCTCAGGAACAGGGCGAGACCGGCCAGGACCTGGTTATTGGGCGTCTGCTGCAGGCCGAGCGCGTTGCGGGTCAGGCCGAGCACGACGAGAACCTTCGTGAAGCTCGTGCACGTCAGCACGATCGCCGGCAGCAGGCTCAGGAGCGTCAGCGCGAGGAACACCAGCAGGCTGTTGCTCGGCTTGTCGGTCATGCCCGACAGGTCGATCTGCACGGTGCCGCCCTTGCCGGGGCCGTTCGGGCCGTTCGGGCCGTTGGGGTCGGCGAGCGCGAGCGCGGCGCGGCTCAGCGTGAGGGACAGCGACGTCACGACGCCCGCTTCCCGGTGACGGCCGCCATGGCGTCCTTCCAGGTCTGCGGGGAGAGCACCGAACCGGCCAGCGCGCTGGACGGTCTCGCCGGTGACGGTACGTCGAGCGGCTCGCCGTCCTCGCCCACGACCGGCTCGGCCGGCGTCAGGTCCAGCCCGACCTCGTCCGGCTCGACCTCGGCGAGCAGGGTGATCTGCTGCTCCGTAGTGCCGAGCACGAGGACCCGGGTGCCGACCGAGACCACGGCGACGCCCTGGCCGCGACCCAGCGCCTGGCGTTGCACGACCTGGATCGCAGCGCCCGTGGGCGCCTTGAACCGGCGGTTGGCGAAGCGGGCGATGAGCAGCAGCAGCCCGACGACGAGCGCCAGCGAGCCGACCAGGCGCACGGCCAGCTCCCCGAGGCCCACGCCGCCACCACTGTCCACCATCGGGGTCAGACCGCGGCGTTCGCGTCGAGGATCTCGGTGACCCGCAGGCCGAAGTCCTCGTCGACGACGACGACCTCGCCGCGGGCCACCAGGCGGCCGTTGACGAGCAGGTCGGCGGGGCTGCCCGCGGCGCGGTCCAGCTCGAGGACGGCGCCCGGGGTCAGGGCGAGCAGGTCGCGCACCGTCATCCGGGTGCGGCCGAGCTCGACGGTGACCTCCATGTCGACGCCCTGGAGCAGCTCCAGGCCACGCGGGGGCGCCACGGCCGCGCCGAAGGCGGGCACGAAGGGCTCGGGTGCCGCGTCCTCGACGGACGCGGCCAGCACGGACGCCGGGGGCTCCACGTCCTCGGTGATCGGCTCCCGGGCGCCGGCGAGAGTGGCCTCGGGGACCAGGACGGCGGCGGCGATGCCGGCACCGATGAGGGGCACGGTGCTGAACGGGCCACCGAGCTCGGCGGTCACGTCGTACCCCTCGGCGTCGAGGTCGAGGGTGCGGGCGCCGCGGGCGTGCGCACCGAGCTGGCGCGCGGCCGCGTCGAGGGCCGGCTGCACGGCGGCGGCCACGTCGAGGGCGCCCATCGGGCTGCTGGCGAGCGCCTCGACCAGCTCGGTGCCGACGAGGACCACGACCGCGCCGGGTACGCCGCCGTCGAGCTCGGCGATCGCGCCGCCGGCGAAGGCCGCGGTGACGTGCGGCGAGCCGGGCTGGGCCGGGCCCGGTGTCAGCGGGGTGACCGCCGGCAGCGACGCGGCCGCGGCGACCGCGACGGCCTCGGCGAGCAGGGCGGGGTCGAGCACATCGGTCATGGGGATCAGGACTCCTCGGGCGTGGTGACGATGAGGGCGGCGAGGCGCTGGCCACGGGCGCCGGGGGTGGCATGGGCGAAGGTGTTGCCGGCGACGGTCACGTCCAGCGGCGCGGACGCCGGGTGGGTGAGCCGGAGGACGGACCCGGGACGCAGGTCGGCCAGCGTCGCCGGGTCGACCGGGATCGGCCGGAACCGGACGGAGACCGACACCGGCACCCGCTGGAACTGCTCCTGCAGCAGCTGGGCCGAGTGCGCCCGCTGAGCCCGTTCGCGGTCGGAGACCGCGCCGTTGCCGGAGGCGTTGGCGAGGTGGGGGAGCAGGCCGCTGAACGGCAGGCACACCGACATCCGGTGCGCGCGCTCGCCGATCTTGAGCTCGAGGGTGACCACGACCATGACGTCGGCGGCGCTGGCGACCTGCGCGAACTGGGGGCTGTACTCGATGCCGGTGACGTGCGGCTCCAGGGTCACGATCCCGTCGAGCGCGTACCGCATCTCGCCGAGCAGACGCTCGACCAGGCCGCGGATCACCCCGTCCTCGATCTCGGTCAGCGGCCGGTCGGGCTGGTCGTCGGAGCCGGGCCCGCCGAGCATGTGGTCCAGGCACGACATGGTCGCGAACAAGGGGACCTCCAGCACCCCGGTGCCGGGGATCGGGTCCGCCGTGAACAGGGTCATGTAGGTCGACGGGCCGAGGCTGTCGACGTACTCCGCGTAGGTGCGCTGCTCGATGCCCGCGAGCGTCACCGTGCAGACCGTGCGCAGCGAGCTGGTGAACACCGTCGTCGCCTGGCGCGCGAAGCTGTCGAAGCCGAGCTGCAGGGTGCGCTGGTGCTCCCGCGAGAGCTGGATCGGTCGCCGGAAGTCGTACGGCGTGGGTTCGGCCGTGCGGGGTCGGCGGCGCGGCCGCTGGAGGGTCACGACGAGCCCATCGTCGCGGCCGGAGCCGACCTGAGGGGTCGCCAGGACGCCGGGCGGTCAGGGTCCCGTGGTCCGTTCGGGCTACGGAGGGTCCCGGGGAGGGTCCCGTGTCCGATGCTGGACGAGCTCGCTACTGGGTGACGAACTCGGTGAAGTACACCTCCATCACGTCACCGTGGTAGCGCTCGTGCAGCTTCTCCTGCAGCTGGTGCCGCAGCTTCTCGCGGATGTCCGGCTTGTTGACCTCGCCGACCGGGAGGCCCGAGAAGACGGTGATCGCGGCGTCGAGGGCCTGGCTGCCGTCGACCTCGTGGGCGCCCTCGGTGAGCTGGAGGGCCATGCCGAGGCGCAGGTAGTGGCCGCCGGCGAGGTTGACCTGGATCGCCTCGATCGGCACGACCTCGCCGGGCTTGGGCTCGGCGGCGCCGGACGGCTTGAGCACGAAGAACCAGGCGCCGCCGCCGACGAGCGCGAGGAGCAGGACGGCGATGCCGACCGTGCGGCCCCGGCCGCCCTTGGCGGGGGCCTCGGTGGCCGCGGGTGCGGCGACGGTGGTGGTCATGACGGGTCCTCTCCTCGGGAGCGGGTGGGTGCGGCGGCAGCGGCGGGCTGGTCGCTCGTGCCGTCGCCCGCGGGGTCGGTCGGGAGTCCCTCGAGGCCGGCCTCGCGGCGCAGCTCGGCGTACGCCTCCCCCATGAGGGCGCGGGTCTCGGCCGGCTGCTGGCTGAGGACCAGGATGTCGACGCGCTTGTTGACCTTTTGCGAGCCGTTGCGGGCCGGGTCGACGAGGGGCTTGGTGTGGCCGAAGCCGGTGGCGCGCAGCCGGCGCGCGGGGATCCGGTGGACGTCCTCGAGACGGTGCAGCACGTTGGCGGCGCGGGCGAGCGAGAGCTCCCAGTCGGAGGGATAGTACTTCGGCTTCACGGGCTCCTGGTTGGTGTGGCCGTCGAGCTCGATCGGCTCGGGGAGCTCGGTCAGGACGGGGGCGATCGTGTCGACCACCCGGCGACCGCGCTCGGTCAGCTCGGCGATGTCGGGCTCGAACACGACGTGCTGGGAGACGAGGCTGACGATGAGGCCGCGGTCGTCGATGCTCGCGCGGACGTCGTCGCGCAGGCCCTGCTTGCGCAGCGCCCGGTCGATCCTCCGCCAGACCTTCAGCAACCGGTCGACCTCGGCGCGGGCCTCGCCGTGGGCACGCTCGTTGCGCAGCCGGTCGGACTCCTGGAGGATCTTGGTGACGGTCTCGCGGGCGTCGTCGGGGACCTGCGCGAGCAGCATCTCGTAGGACGCCTCGCCGGGCTCGCTCACGCCCTTGGTGTTGCTGATCGGGCTGGCGCCGTTGAGGATCGACTTCTCGTGGCCGAAGCCGACGGCGAGGCCGTCCTTCAGCTGCTGGTACTTCTGCTCGTCGACCTGGCTCATCGCGAACATGACGATGAACAGGGCCATCAGCACGGTGATCATGTCGGCGTACGAGACGAGCCAGCGTTCGTGGTTCTCGTGCTCCTCCTCGTGCTCGCGCCGCTTGCGCCGGGGGTGCGACATGTCAGGCCGCTTCCTTCAGCTGCTCCTGGGCGGGCAGCAGCGACTGGAGCTTCTGGGCGACGATGCGCGGGTTGGAGCCCGCCTGGATGGCGGCGACGCCCTCGATGACGATCTCCATCCGGGTGCACTCCAGCTCGCTGAGGCGCTTGAGGCGCGCGGCGATCGGCAGCCACAGCACGTTCGCGCTCAGCACGCCCCACAGCGTCGCGAGGAAGGCCGCGGCGATGCTGTGCCCCAGCGCACCGGGGTCGGCGAGGTTCTCCAGGACGTGGACCAGGCTCATCACGGTGCCGACGATGCCGATCGTCGGCGCGTAGCCGCCGGCGTCGGTGAAGAACTTCGCGGCGTGCTTGTCGACCGCCTTCTTGGCGTGCAGCTCGGACTCGAGGATCTCGCGCAGCTCCTCGGGGTCGGTGCCGTCGACGGCGAGCGTGACGCCCTTGACGAGGAAGGGGTCGTCGATGTCGCCGACCCGGCTCTCGAGGGCGAGCATGCCCTCGCGTCGCGCGGCGTCGGACAGGCCGACGACCACCGGTACGACGTCCGCGGACGACGACACCTTGCCGAAGAGCGCGGTCTTCGCCGACGTCACGGCGTTCTTCGCGTCGCTCATCGTGCCCCCGGCGACGGCGACGCACAGGGTGCCACCGAAGACGAGCAGCATCGGTGGCATCAGGAACAGGCTGGCCGGGCTGCCGCCCTCCAGGATGTTCGCGAGCATGATCACGCCGAGCGCGGCGCCGATCCCCACGGGGGTTGCGATGTCCTTCACGGCGTCACTCCTCGCGGCGGTACGGCGCTCAGCCGGCCCGGGCGGGTCCGTACCGGCGCGACCGAGGACGCGTCCGGCAGGGCCGCACGCGCCACGATCGTCGAGCGGTAGTCGATGACGGCGTCGCGGACCTCGTCGAGGGACTCGGCGACGATGTACTTGGTGCCGTCGACCAGCGTCACCACGGTGTCCGGGGTGCAGTCGACGCGCTCGATCAGGTCCGCGTTCAGCAGGAACGTGGTCCCCGAGAGTCGGGTCAGCGAGATCACCGCGGCACCTCCGTGTGCGTGGCTGTGGCAATGCTTGGGGGAGCGCCGTCCGTGGCGTTCCGCAGGTCTGATCGGCCAGGGCCCCGAGACCCTGAGCCGTCGTGGGTCAGCGCTTGATGTTCACGAGCTCCTCGAGCACCTGGTCGCTGGTCGTGATCACCCGCGAGCTGGCCTGGAAGCCGCGCTGGGCCAGGATCAGGTTGGTGAACTCGGCCGACAGGTCGACGTTGGACATCTCCAGCGCGCCGGCCATGATCTGGCCGCGCTGGCCCTGGCCGGCGACGCCGAGCTGCACCGCACCGGAGTTGGCGGACTCGCGGAACGCGGTGTCGCCGATCTTCTCCAGACCCATCGGGTTGGTGAAGTCGGCGACGGCGAGCTGGCAGATGTCGCGCTGGACGCCGTCGGAGAAGACGCCGCGGACCTTGCCGTCCGCGCCGATCGAGTACGACGTCAGCTCGACGCCGGCCGGCAGCGTCGCGTCGATCATGTCGAGGTCGACGTCGACCGGACCGCCGGTGGGCAGGCCCGCGGCGTCGAGGGCGTAGCCCTGCACCCGCATGCCGTTGGGGGCGACGAGGACGCCGGTCTGGTCGAAGGTGAACGCTCCGGCGCGGGTGTAGACGTTCTCGGCGCCGTCGCGCAGCACGAAGAACCCGTCGCCCTGCAGCATCAAGTCGGTCGGCCGGCCGGTGAGCTGCGCGGAACCCTGGCCGAAGTTCGCCATGGTCGCGGCGAGCTGGACGCCGAGGCCGATCTGGATCGGGTTGGTGCCGCCGCGCTCGGCGTTGCCGCCGGACGCGGCGGTGAGCATCTGGCTGAGGGTGTCGGAGAAGACGGTGGTGCTCGACTTGAAGCCCGTCGTGTTGGCGTTGGCGATGTTGTTGCCGGTGACGTCGAGCATGGTCTGGTTCACGCGGAGGCCGGAGATGCCGGCGAAGAGCGAGCGAAGCATGGTGGTTCTCCTTCGGGCGGATGGGTCAGGCGGTGGTGGACGGGGTGCCACTGGGTGGCACGTAGGTGCCACCACCGCTGGTGGTGGGCGCCTCGATCGTGGGTGCGGTGCCGACGCTGACGACGTCGGTGACGGCGACGGACTTGCCGTCGACGCTGAGGACGGGCCCGGAGGCCAGGTAGGTCGTGCCCTGAACGACACCGGACTGCTCGGCGCCCGAGGCGTCGTACCAGCGCACGGTCTGGCCGATCAGCGAGCTCGCGCCGAACGCGAGCTGGGTGCTGAGCATCATCGCGGTCTGGTCGGCGACCTCCTGCATCTTCTCCAGAGCGGTGAACTGCGCCGTCTGGGCCAGGAACTGCGAGGAGTCGGTGGGGTTGAGCGGGTCCTGGTACTTCATCTGCGCGACCATCAGCTGCAGGAACATGTCCTTGTCGGCTGCGTTCGACGTCCCGGCCGCGCCGGTGGCGCCCGTGGCCGCCGTGCCGGTCACGCCGTAGCCGCCGATGCCTTCGGTGCTGGAGACGGACATCTCTTCCTCCTCACAGGGTCCGGTCGAGCTGACCGGCGGGGGTGGTCGGGGCGGTGGGGGTGAGCGCGTGCGGCGGCTCGGGTGCGTCGCGCCGCTGCTGGCGCTGGTCGGGGTCGCCGGACGAGCGGTTCCACGCGGACGCTCCCTCGCGGCCGGCGTCGGGGGACACCGTGCTGCCGCCCGGCTGACCGTTCTGGCCGTTATGGCCGGTCTGGCCGGTCTGGCCCGACTGGCTGGTCGCGGCGACGGGGGCGCTCGGCGCGGTCGGTTGCGGTGCGGTGGGGCTGAACGGGTCGCGGACGAGCACCTTGGCCTCGGTGGCGCCGGAGCGCTCGAGGAGGCGCTGGAGCTCGGGCACGCCGGTGCTGAGCGCCCGGTGAACGGCGGCGTTGCCGGCCGCGTCGGCGGCGTTGCCGGCCAGGCGTACCTGCACCGCACCGTCCTTGACCACCAGGGTGACCCGCACCTCGCCGAGATGCTCGGGCTGCAGGGTCAGGGTGATCCGGTGGGTGCCCGGCCGGTCGGTCGGGGTGGACGCGACCAGGCGGGTGACCTCGGGGAAGACCTGCTGGACCACGGCCCGTTCGACCGTCGGGACCCCGGCGGTCGAGGTGTGAGGAGCGCCAGCGACGAGCCTCGAGACCTCCGGTGATGCTGCCGTGAGGTTCGCGAGCGGTTGGTTGCCCGCATCGGGCCCGGTGGTTGGGAGGCTCGGCCGCGGGCGGCCTGGCACTTCGACCATCGGGGCAGCGGCCGTGGGGGCGGCCGGCTCCTCGGCGGTCGAGGTGTGAGGAGCGCCAGCGACGAGCGTCGAAACCTCCAGCGATGCTGCCGGGAGGTTCGCAGGGGGCTGGCTTCCGGCATCGGGCCCGGTGGTGTCGAGGCTCGGCGTGGGGAGGTCTGAACGGAGTGGCGCTCGCACCCCAACCACCGGGACGACCGGCGCGGTCGGCACCGGGACCGTCGCGAGCAGGGCCGCCGCGAGTGCGTCGCCGAAGACGACACTCGGGTCACCGGGCTGGTCGGTGCTCGCGGGGGCGCCGTCGGCGGGGACCGGGGCCGGGAGGCCGGGGAGGAACGGAGTGATGCTCACCGGGGTCCCCTCGAAGTCGTGCGCTGGAGGAGCGCAGCGGGGGAAGCGGAGAACTTCGTGGGGTGGTTCATCAGCTCACCATCGCCATCACGTTGCGGACGTAGTTCTGGGTCTCCTTGTACGGCGGGATGCCGCCGTAGCGGGAGACGGCGCCGGGCCCGGCGTTGTAGGCGGCCAGCGCGAGGTCGGTGCGCCCGAACCTGTCGAGCAGCGAGCGCAGCAGGCGCGCCCCGCCGTCGATCGCCTGGGCGGGGTCGAACGGGTTGGTGACGCCGAGGCCCTTGGCCGTGCCCGGCATCAGCTGCATCAGCCCCTGCGCGCCGGCCGGGCTGACCGCGCGCGCGTCGAAGCCGGACTCCTGCTTCGCGACGGCGGCGATCAGGTTCGCGGGGACGCCGGTGCGGGTGGCGGCGGCGTCGATCAGGTCGGCGTACGGCGTGCCGGTGGCGGCCCGCGCGGCGACGGGGGAGGCGGCGCCGGTGACGGGCCGGTCGATGATCCGGCGGATCACGTCGGGCGTGGACGGGACGTCGACGATGCGGATGTCGAGGCCGGTGCGCGGCGCCTCGATCATCTTGCCGCCGCCGATGTAGATCGCGATGTGGTCGACGCCGTTGTTGCGGCTGGAGTTGTCCCACGCGATCAGGTCCCCGGGCTGCGCCTCGGCCATGCTGGCGACCGGGGTGCCCGACCGTGCCTGCTGGTAGGACACCCGCGGGAGGTCGTAGCCGAGGCTCTTGTAGACGACCTGCACCAGGCCGGAGCAGTCCATCCCCTTGGTCGGGTCGGTGCCGCCCCAGACGTAGGGGAGGCCGAGGTACTTGCGGGCCTCGGCGACGACGGCGTCCCCGGTCACGGAGCCGGCGGCGGCGGTGCCGCCCACGCGCGCGGACAGCTCGGTCGCGAAGCCGCCGCTGGTGCTGGAGGAGGTCCGCACGGTCGCGAACTGCGCGAGCCTCGCCTGGATCTCGCCGATCCGCGCGGTGACGTGGTCGATGCTCATCGCTCACCTCGGGCCCAGCGCTGGGCGGCGAGGTCGTCGGCGTCGCGGGCGGCCCGCCGATCGGCCTCGGTACGACGACGAGCCGCGCGCCGCTCGAGGAGGTGCTCGACCGCGGCCAGCCGGGCGCGGTCGGCGGCCCAGCGCGAGCGGGCGTCGGCCGTGACGACCACGGCGGTCGCGACCCGCTCGCGGGTCTCGCCGACCAGGATGCCGGCGTGGGCCAGGTGGGTGCGGGCGGCGACCAGCTCGGCAGCGGTCGTGGTGTCCGGCACCGTCGCGGCGGCGATGGTGGACTCGAGCGAGTCGAGTCGGCCCGCCAGCGCGGCCTCCTCGGCGAGGACCCGCTGCAGGCCGATCCGGCTGTCGGTCTCGCGGACCTCGCGGACCCGGGCGACGGCGGCCAGGCCGCGGTCGTCGCGGTGCACGCGGCTCATGACGCGACCACCGTGGCGAGCCGGTCCCAGGCCTCGGCGCGGGGCGTGATGTCGTCCATGGACTGGCGCAGGAAGTCCTCGATCAGGGGCAGCCGGGCGAGGGCCGCGTCGGCGTCGGCGTCCGCCCCGGCGACGTACGCGCCGATCTCGACGAGCTCGCGGACCGAGCGGTGCGCGGCGAGCATCCGCCGCAGCCGGCCGGCGTCCTGCTGCTGCCCGGGCGTCGTGACGGACCGGTGCACACGGGAGATCGACTCGAGCACGTCGATCGCGGGGAAGTGGCCGGAGGTGGCGAGGTCCCGGGAGAGCACGACGTGGCCGTCGAGGATCGACCGCGCGGTGTCGCCGATCGGGTCCTGGAGGTCGTCGCCCTCGACGAGGACCGTGTAGATGCCGGTGATCGAGCCGGCGGCCGACGTGCCGGCGCGCTCGAGCAGGCGCGGCAGCAGGCCGAAGACGCTGGGCGGGTAGCCGCGGGTGGCGGGCGGCTCGCCGGCGGACAGGCCGATCTCGCGCTGCGCCATGGCGACGCGGGTGAGCGAGTCCATCATCAGCACGACGTCGCGGCCGCCGTCGCGGAACCACTCCGCGATCCGGGTGGCGGTGAACGCCGCGCGCAGCCGCTCGACGGCGGGGGCGTCGGAGGTCGCGACCACGACGACGGAGCGGGCCAGTCCCTCGGGGCCGAGGTCGCCGTCGATGAACTCGCGGACCTCGCGGCCGCGCTCGCCCACCAACGCGATCACGTTGACGGCGGCGTCCGTGCCGCGGGCGATCATCGAGAGCAGGGACGACTTGCCGACGCCGGGGCCGGCCATGATGCCGATCCGCTGACCGCGACCGAGCGGGACGAGGGAGTCGAGGGCGCGGACGCCGGTGCCGAGGGGCTCGACGATCCGCGGACGGCTGAGGGCGTCGGGGGTGGCGAGCTCGGTCGACACCGTGTCCAGGCCGGCCAGGACGGGGCCGCCGTCGACCGGACGGCCGAGGCCGTCGAGGACGCGCCCGAGCAGTGCCTCGCCGACCCGGATGCGCAGGGGGCCGCCGGTCGCGCGGACCCGGTCGCCGGCGCGGACACCGGTCGTCGTGCCCAGGGGCAGGCAGATGGCGCTGCCGGGGCGCAGTGCGGCGACCTCGGCGAGCAGCGGCCCGGTCGACGTCCGGACCTCGAGGAGGTCGCCCACCGCAGTGTCGGGCAGGCCGCGCACCTCGAGGTGCAGGCCGACGAGCTCGGCGACGGTACCCAGGTGCAGGGGCGCGGCGGCCGCGACGGCCGCCTCGCGCAGGTCGGGCGGGAAGAGCACGGTCACTGGGCCAGCACCTCCCGGACCCGGGCCATCGCCTCGCGGATCCGCAGGTCGACGACCGAGCCGTCGACGCCCTCGACCAGCGCGTCGATCGAGCCGAGCGTGGGGTCGGCGACGACCTCGAGGCCGCGGTCGGCCAGCTCCTGCGCGGCCGACGACGCCGCCGCCGACGGGTGCAGCCGCACTCGGCCGACGGGCCCCGGCGGCAGCACCTGCAGCACCCGGGTGACGACGTCCTTCGGGCCCAGGCGGGCGACCTGGGTGCCGACCAGGGTGGTGGTCAGTGCCCAGGCGAGGTCGGTCGCCTGGCTCTCGACCGTGTGGGCCAGGTCGCCGAGCAGCCCCCTGACCTGCTCGGCGGCCTGGCCCAACGCGTCGAGTGCCGCGGCGTGCTCGGCCTCGCGCCGGGCCTCGGCCTCCGCGTGGATCGCGGCGCGCTTGGCCTCCTCGACCGCCGCCTGATCGGCAGCGGTACGACGCCCCTGTGCCCAGCCCACGGCGTACCCCTGGGCGCGGGCGGCGTCCCGGGCGCCGGTGGCGATCCCGCCGAGCAGCGACTCGGTGACGTCGTCGCCCAGCACGCTGTCGCCGCCGAGCCGGGTCCAGGTCCCGACCCGCAGCTCGGGCAGCTCCAGCTCGGGGAGCTCGACCTCAGACTTCGCGACACGCGGTTCCGTCCTCGTGCCTCGGACGGACGCGCCCTCAATCTCTTCGGCCGACGCCTCCCGCGAGCGAGCTCGCGTGAGGCTGCCCTCAGAGGACGAACTCATCGTCGCTCCCTCGCCGGACCATGATCTGGCCCTGCTCCTCGAGCTGGCGGATGGTCCGGATGACACCCTGCTGGGCCTCCTCGACCTGGGCCAGGCGGACGGCTCCGAGCAGATCGACCTCCTCGAGGAGGTTCTCGGCGGCACGCTCGGACAGGTTCGACGTGATCTTGGTGCGGACCGCGTCGCTGACGCCCTTGAGCGCCAGCGCGAGCTCGGCGGTGTCGACCTGGCGCAGCACCTGCTGCACAGAGCGGTCGTCGAGCCCGGTGATGTCCTCGAACATGAACATCCGGCTCTTGACCTCGTCGGCAAGTGCGGGATCGAGGCCCTCGAGACCCTCGACGATCTGACGCTCGGTCGGCCGGTCGGACCGGTTGATGATGTTGACGAGCGGGTCCACGCCGCCCACCCGGGAGACCTCGGCCGGCTGCAGCATCGACGACAGCTTGCGCTCCAGGACCGCCTCGACGGTGCGGACGATCTCGGGCGAGGTCCGGTCCATCACGGCGATCCGGTGCGCGACCACGGCCTGCTGGTGCGCGGGCAGGCCGCTCAGCAGCAGGGACGCCTTGTCGGCGGCCATGTGGGCGAGGACCAGCGCGATCACCTGCGGGTGCTCGTCGGCGATGAAGCTGCGCAGCTGCGCGGGGTCCGCACGGTGCAGGAACTGGAAGGGCATCTGGACCGCGGCCGCGTGCAGCCGCTCCATGATCTCCTTGGCCCGCTCCGGTCCCAGCGACTGCTCGAGCAGCTGCTGGGCGAACCCGAAGCCGCCCTGGGTGACGTGCGCGTGCGCGGTCGCCAGGTCGTGGAACTCGGTCAGCACCTGGGAGGTCTCGCTCGCCGACACCGCGTCCAGGCGGGCGATCTCGCCGGAGATCGCCTCCACCTCGGCGTCGCTGAGGTGCGCCATCACCTGCGCGGCGCGCTCCTTGCCCATCTGGATGAGCAGCACCGCGGCCTTGCGGACCCCCATCGAGAGCAGGGTGGGCCCGGCTCCCGCCATCGAGGTCGTCATCAGGCTCATGGGCGCGGCTCCACCAGCCAGCCGCGCAGCAGCGCGGCGACGTCGTCGGGCTGCCGGTCGACGAGGGCGATCAGCTCCTCGCGCATCGACTCCTCCTCGTCCTTCTCCGACGACTCCAGCGCGGCCAGGGCCGGGGCCTCGAGCTGGGCGGTGCGGCTCGCGGCGTCGGTGCGCAGCTGCTCGACCAGGTACGCCCGGGCGTCGTCGCGGACCTTGGCCCGGCGTCGGGCCTGCAGCCAGGCGAGCAGCACCATCAGCGCGATGCCGCCGGCGATCCCGACGTTGCGCAGCAGGTTGTTGCGGCGCGCGGCCGCGTCCGCGGCCTTGGCCGCCGCGAGCTCGGCGGCGGCCGACTCCTCCGCGCTGCGGTCGAAGGCCATGGTCGTGACGTCGATCGTGTCGCCCCGCTGGGCGTTGATGCCGACCGCGTTGCTGATCAGGTCCTTGACCACCTGGGGTTGGATCGCGGCGGCCGCGGTCGAGTCGAGCACCGCGCCGATGTGCAGGGTGTTGATCGAGCCGGGTGCCTTCTCGCGGTGCTCCACGGTCTGGTCGAGTGCGTTGTCGCGGGTCTTCGAGGTGTTCTTGTACGACGAGTCGCCCGTGCCCGTCGTCACCGGGTCCATCTGCCCGTCGGGGCCGACCGTGCCGCCGGCTCCGTCGGTCATCGAGCCGGCCGGGCCGGCGTAGGTCTCGTTGGTCGTCGACTCCGACAGCGGCGGCATGTTCTCCTGCGTGCCGTAGGTGCGGCTGTCGGTGACGGCCTTGTCGAAGTCGAGGTCGGCGGTGACGGTGACCGTCGAGTTGCCCGGGCCGAGCACGCGGTCGAGGACCGCCTGGATGTCGGCCTGCATCGAGTCCTGGAAGGCCGCGACCTGCTTGGAGCGCGCCGACGCGGCACCCACGCCACCGTCGGTCGACTCGTCGGTGGTGAGCAGCTCGCCGCTCGCGTCGGTCAGCGTGACGTTCTTCGGCTCGAGGCCGTCGATGCTGGACGCCACCAGGTGCACGATCGCCTGCACCTGGCCGTCGTCGAGCGAGGTTCCGGGCTCGGTGTCGATCAGGACCGACGCCGTCGGCGGCGCCTGCTCGTCGGTGAACACCTGCTTCTCGGGGATGGCGAGGTGGACGACCGCGGTGTCGATGCCGTGGATGGCCTCGACGGTCTTGGCGAGCTCACCCTCCATCGCCCGCTTGAAGTTGGTCTGCTCCTGCGACTCCGAGGTGGACAGGCTCTGCTTGTCGAGCAGGCTGTAGCCGCCGTCGGTGCTGGCCGGCAGGCCCTTGCCGGACAGGGTGATCCGGGTGCTGTAGACCTCGGAGCGCGGCACCATGATCGTGCCGCCGCCGCCGGCGATCTCGTACGGCACGCCCTGGGAGTCGAGCTCCTCGATCACGGCGCTGGCGTCGGTGCCGGAGAGGTTGGAGTACAGCGGGGCGTAGCTGGGGGTCGACACCCAGCGGAACACCATGAAGACGGCGATCAGCAGGGCGGCCGTACCGATGACGGCGACGGCCTTCTGCCCGGCGGTGAAGCCGCCGAAGGTGTCGCGGGCGCGGGTGAGGTAGCGGGTGAGTCGCTGTTGCATCGTCGATCAGCCCTCAGACCTGCATCCGCATGATCTCGTTGAACGCCTCGACCGCGCGGTTGCGCAGGGAGACCGTCAGCTGGCTGGCGACGGACGCCTCGCTGGCCGCGATCGTGTAGTCGTGGATGTTCTCGAGCTTGCCGGTCGCCGCCTGGACGGCCAGGCCGTCGGCCTTGTCGGTCAGGCCCTCGAGCCGGTCGAGGCCGTCCAGCACGAGCGATCCGAACTCGGTGTCGGGTCCGGTCGGGGGCGCCACCCTCTCGGCCGTGCCCGGCGCGGCGATCGAGCCGAGGGCGCCGGCCGCGGAGACCGACGGGAACTGCAGCGGCGTGATGTCCATCAGCGGGCACCGATCTGGAGGGCCGCGCCGTAGGTGTCCTGCGCGGTCTTCGTCACCTGCACCGACGCCTGGTAGCCGCGCTGCGCCATGACCAGCTGGCTCATCTGCGCGGCCATGTCGATGTCGGGGAGCCGGACGTAGCCGTCCTCGTCGGCGAGGGGGTGCCCCGGTGAGTGGACCATCCGGCCCTCGGGGTCGCCCTCGGCGAAGCCCTCGACGTCGACGCCGCCGTCCGAGCGCGGGTCGAAGACGACGTACGTCGCCTGGAAGGCGTCCTCGCTGGTCCGCTTGGCCGTGTTGGCGTTGGCGATGTTGCCGGCCAGGGCGTCGAGCCAGACCTGGTGGGCGCCGAGCGCGGTGTTCGCGATCCGCAGCGTCTCGAAGGCACCCATCAGGCGGCACCGCCGGCCATCATCTTCAGGCGCGAGTCGCGGTCGGTGATCGCGCGGCCCATGACCTGGTACTGGTACTGGGTCTGGATCGCGGCGATCGACTCCTTGCGGAGGTCGACGTTGTTGTCGTTGGCACCGACCGGGGTGCCCGTGGCCGAGACGGTCGCGGTGAGGTCGCTCGTCGTGGCGCGGCCGCGCTCGATCGCGCTGGAGAGCGCGGACTCGAACTCGACGCTGCGGGCACGGAAGCCAGGGGTGTCGACGTTGGCGATGTTGTCGGCGATCACCTGCTGCCGCTGGGACAGCCCGTTGATCGCGGAGTGCAACACGAAGCCGACGGCGTCGGACGTCGCAAAGGACACGGTCGATCTCCTGGGGAGGCACCGTCCCGTCAGGGTCGGTGCGACAGTCGGTGCCGGTCCTTCGGCGAGGGTGAGCAATCCGTCGCTCGGGTCCCTGATCGGTGCGGCCGCCGACGACCTGAGCCCCCTCGGCTGGGACTAGGTCCTGACTATCTCGACCGATCGACCTGCCGCGCACGTGCTAGCCGCCGCCGGCCGCCGCCCTCGCGGACCATCACGTCGGACACCCGGAGCCGGCCGAGGACCTTGACGCCGAGCCGGCGCCGCAGCCTGAAGTCGGCGACGTGGAGGCGGTAGACCGCCCGCAGCACCACCCGGTTGCCCAACCGGTCGGCCCAGCGCAGGGCACTGAGCACCCGCTCGAAGCGCCGCTGGTCACCGGCGGTCCAGGTCCAGCCCATCAGCTCGCGGAAGTACGGCGGCAGGTTGCCGCGCGTCATGAAGTGGTACGCCGGCCCCAGCAGTCGCGAGAGCAGGCGACCGGGGAGGCCCCAGGCCTCGCCCAGGAAGCCGAGGTCGGCCAGCGACTCGAAGTCACGGCGTACCTCGGCCGAGATGGCCATCCGCGGCAGCATGCCCGCCCAGTAGTCCTCGAACGCCGCCCAGTCCGCCGGCCAGCGCTCCGGGCGGACGTTGACGCCGGTGGCCAGCGGGCTGGCCGCGCGGACGAGGGTGTCGAGCGCGGGGCGGTCGAGGTCGCCGTACAGCAGGACGTGCTGGTCGACGAAGAACCGGAACAGGCAGGCCGCCACCCACAGCTGCAGGTCGGCGGCGTTGGCGTTGTAGGGGACCGGGCTGTGCTCGCCCGAGCGGACGTGGCGGTGCACCTCGGCGACCGCCGCGCGCATGACGGCGCGGTCCTCGTCGTTGCCCGCCACCGCGAGCGCGAGGTACTGGCCGGTCGTGCGCGCCCGCTTCACCGGGTGGCGCCGCGGACTGCCCGACACGACCCGGCTCTCGCTCACGCCTTCGCCCACCGGCGGCAGCGCCAGCTGCTGGATGATGTTGGCGACGCCGCTCGTCGCGCCCAGGCTGGTGACGGTGTCGAGCAGCGTGGTGGGAGCGGTGCGGGGCACGGTGGGTCCTCGGATATCTGTCAACGTGTGTGTTCAGATGGGCGTGGACGCAACGTAACGCCGCGCGCAGGGCCGGGTCAAGGAGCTCTCGACCCGGCCCTGCGCGTGCGTGGACTACCTCAGGCGGACCTTCTTCGCCGCCGACGTCGACGGCTGCACGCCCGCCGACCCGGTGTACTGCGCCACCAGCCGGTGCTTGCCCTTGCCGAGCTTGGCGACCTTGAGCTTCAGGACACCGTGCTGGCCGGCCGTGAGCGTGCCCCGGGCCACGACCCGGCCCTTGCGGGCGAGGTCACGGATGACCACCTGGCCGGTGGGCGCCGTACCCGCCTGGACGGTGACGGTCGCCTTGCCCGCCTTGCGGGCCGAGACCTTGTACGTCGCGCTGGTGGTCGAGGGGACCTTCCCCACCTGGCCACCGCCACCGCCGACGCCACCGCCGCCACCGGCGCCACCGCCGGAGCCGGTCGCGAAGAGCGGCACGTACGGCGTCACGAAGTTCTTGTCGCCGCCGTGGCCGGCCACCTGGAAGGCGACCTGCAGGTGGTCGCCCGACGTGGCGACCGGGCACGCCGCGACGCCGGCGGTCCGCTCCCAGCAGCTCGGGGCGGGGGTCGCCGTGCCCTTCAGGGCACGCGTGGCGACCACGGGGACCTGGAACTCGAAGATCTGGCCGCGCTTGAGGGTGATCGCCTGGCCGTTGACCGAGGCGATCGCGATGCCGTTGTTCGGGCCTCGCGTCAGCTGGACGGGGTCGGTCGAGAAGGTCGGCGTGGGGTCGTCGATCGCGTTGATGCCCCACTTGACGGGCTCGTCGGGGTAGCCGAACGCCGTCTCGTCGAAGACCATCTCGGGGACCACGGCCACCCCGCTGCTGCTGCACGGCAGGCCGACCAGGCCCACGTAGCCGTGGAGCAGGAACGGCTCGCCCACCTTCGGGACCTCGCCGGTCGGCGACCACCAGCCGACGTTCGCGGTGACGCCGGTCGAGGGAAGGCCGGTGAAGCAGTTGATGACGGTGTCGGACTCGCTGGTGCCGTCCTGCCACTCGCCGGCCGCCTGGGCGGGGGCGGCGAAGGCCAGCAGGGACGTGGTGAGGAGGCTCGCCCCGAGGGCGAGGAGGGACGTGCGCTTGCGCTTCTGGGGGTTCATGGCGGGGACGCTAGGAGGCTGCTCGTCCCGGTCCGGAGGGCCGCGGTCCTCCGTTTGTCCCTCCGTCTGTCCCGGTGGTGTCCCGTGTGTCAGGGGCCGGGGACGGGAGTCAGCCCAGCACCGCCTGGAGGTCGCGGGTCAGGCCGGACGCCGCGGCGAGCGGGACCAGCGCGAAGCAGCCGCGGACGACCCAGGTGAGCACGGGGCTGGCGAGGATGCGCGGCAGGAGTGCGCGGCGTACCGGGAGCAGGGCCGCCACGACGACCGCGATCCCGATGACGGCCAGGACCAGCAAGGGGTGCACCAGTGTCAGCACCGGGAGCCAGCGCGGCCAGCCGTCGAGCCGGCGCTCGACCAGGTCGACCACGGACGACACCAGCAGGCCGGACAGGAACGGCACCACGAGGAAGAGGCCGACCGCGACCTCGGTGTCGAGCGCCGTGAAGTCCACCCCGTCCTCGTGGATCGCGGCGGTCCCGCCGAGCAGCATCGCCGTCAGCGCGACCGTCATCCGGCGCAGGGCTCGCGGACCGACCAGGAAGGGTGCCACGGCGACGTACCCCGCCGCGCCGGCGCAGCCGAGGAGGATCCCGAAGGCGAGGAGGTTGTAGATCCCGAACGGGGTGACCACCCCGATCTCGAACCCGTCGTCGGAGACCAGCCCGGACGTGCCGGGGGAGGCGAGCCGCAGGACCAGCATCGCCAGGCGCAGCAGGATCCCGATCACCAGGCCGGCCAGCAGCCCGGCGACGAGCACGACGCGCAGCGTGCGCACCAGCTCCGCCCGGTACGACGGTGCACCCACCGGTCGACCGGGCACGGTCACCTGCGTCTCGAGCGGGACGAGCAGGCCTGACCTGCGCCGCATCCTCCGACGATAGGGAGCCGTGCTCGCGGCGGTCATCCCCTCAACGGATGAGAGCTACAGCAGCACGACCGACAGCAGCCCCGACCCGTAGCCCGCGATGTCGACGGCCAGGTCCTCGCGCCGCCCCAGGGTGAGCGTGCTGATCCGCACCTGGGGGTCGAGCGGCGGGCCGGCGGGGTGCAGGGCATGCAGGCGCAGATGGTCGGCGCCGGCGACGTTGAACGTCGAGGCGGCGATGTTGAGCACCTCGTAGAGGTTCTCGGAGATGGCATCGGTGACCTTGCCGTCGCCGATCGCGGAGGCCGCGTCGCCGACCGGGATCAGGCCGATCGCCGCGCCGGCGTACGCCGAGAAGGCCAGGTCGCAGGCGATGAGGGCGCTGATGCGCAGGCTGTCGTCGACGTAGAGGGCGACGGAGGCGGGCGTGTCCGGGCCGGGGGCGAAGGGAGCCGAGGGGGACAGGGTGACGTCGCGGCCGAGCAGGTCGGCGAGCAGGTCGCGCAGCTGCTTGGGCTGGGGGAGGTGGACGGGCACGGCGGACCTCAGATCACGCTGCGGAGCGCGTCGTCGAACGCCTCCGGGGTGAACGGCTTGGCGATCAGGAAGGCCGCACCGGCGGAGGCCGCGCGCTCGCGCATCTCCTCCGAGCCCTCCGAGGTGACGAACCCGAAGGCCACTTGAGATCCGGCGGCGCGCAGGGCGGAGAGGCAGTCGATGCCGTTCATCTCGGGCATGTTCCAGTCCGAGAGGACCAGGTCGGGCGCCTCGGTCTGCACCATCTCGAGCGCCTGGCGACCGTTCTCGGCCTCGACGATGTCGTGGCCGCCGTGCCCGGCCTGGCGCAGGGTGCGGATCACGATCTGCCGCATCACGCGGCTGTCGTCGGCGATCAGGATCTTCATCGGGGACCTTCCTGGGGAACGTGCACGGAGACACGGACGGGGGCGTCCTGCCAGACCAGGTCGAGGCGGCAGGCCAGCGCCGAGTCGCTGGAGAAGGCGGCGCGGCCGGCGGCCACGGCGGGCAGCGACAGCACGCTGGGGCCCGGCATCAGGCTCTTCACGTTGCCGCCGACCATGTTGACCAGCTCGCCGACGGCGTCGGCCACGTCGCTGTCGCTGGCCTCCTCCTCGGCGGGCAGCGCGAGCATCCGGGTGGTCAACCGTCGAGCGAGGACCTCGTCGAGCTCGACGGTCACCACGCCGTGCCAGCCGCCGCTGATCGTCGTGGCCGCCGACCAGGCGGTGGCGTCGAACGGCGAGCCGGGAGGAACGGCGCGCGGCAGCAGTACCCCGTCGTCGCCGAGCAGCGCCATCCACACGTCCTCGGTCACGGCCAGGAGGTCGGCGGACTCGGGCGCCTCGGCCTCGGGCAGGACGGCGCTCACGCCGGTACCAACCCGAGCAGGGAGAGCTTGTCGACGATCGCGTCCGGTGTGAACGGCTTGATGACGTACTCGTGCGCCCCGGCGGCCAGCGCCCGCACGATCTGGCGCTGCTCGCTCTCGGTCGTGACCATCATCAGCGTGACGTCGCGCCACTCCGGGTTGGCGCGCACCTCGGTGATGAACGTGTAGCCGTCCATCACCGGCATGTTCCAGTCGACCAGGCACACGTCGGGCACGACGCCCGCGCGCATCTGGTCGAGCGCGGCCTGGCCGTGCTCGGCCTCGCTGGTCTCGAAGTCGAGGTCCGTGACGATGCGGCGCAGGATGCTCCGCATCGCCCGGGAGTCGTCGATGATCATCGCTCGCACGCTCAGGCTCCTGTGCTGGTGAGGGACGGGGTCAGGGGGGTGCGGGCACTGGCCCGGCGGTACGCCGGCACCCGCCCGATCTGCTCGCGCTGCCAGGCGGCCGTGAGGTCGGCCGGCATGTCGAGGGTGGTCTCCGAGGAGCCGAGCAGCAGGTAGCCGTCGTCGGCGAGCATCGGCAGCATCCGGCGCAGGATGTCCGCCTTCGTGGGGGCGTCGAAGTAGATGAGCACGTTGCGCAGCCAGATCAGGTCGAAGGTCCCGAGGCCGACGTACGGCGCCGCCAGGTTGAGGTGCTTGACGGTGACCCGCTCGCGGAGCCGCTCGGCGATCTCCCAGTCGCGACCGACGCGGGTGAAGTAGCGGACCAGGCTGGTCGCGGGCAGGCCGCGGTTGACCTCGACCTGGCTGTACCGCCCGGCCCGGACCCGCTCGAGCATCGCGGTGGAGATGTCGGTGGCGACGATCTCGTAGCTCCAGCCCGCCGGCAGGTGCTGGTCGAGCAGCATCGCGATCGAGTAGGCCTCCTGCCCGCTCGAGCACGCCGCGCTCCAGATCCGCAGCCGCCGGGTGACCTGCCGGCCCTCCAGCAGCGCGGGCAGCATGGTCTCGGTGAACGCCTGGTACGGCGTGTGGTCGCGGAACCAGCTGGTCTCGTTGATGGTGAGCGCGTCGATCACCTTGCGCCGCTCGTCGGCGTCGAAGGCCAACCGGGCGACGTACTCCTCGAGGCCCAGGCCGCGGGCGGCGGCGAGCGGGTTGAGCCGGGCTTCGACGAGGTACTCCTTGCCCTCGTCGTACACCATCGACGTCTCCCGGCGGACGAGCGCCGAGACGGACGCGAAGGCGGTGGACGTCGTCATGCCCGCTCCATCGGCGGTGTCCCGGGCGACCTGAGCCCTCAGACGCCGCAGCGGCGGGCCGATGGGCGGGACGTGACCAAGATCAGGGTTCTCGTCGTCGACGACTCGGCACTCGTACGGCGGCTGGTGACCACGGCGCTGCGCCAGGCGCCGGACATCGAGGTCGCCGGTGTCGCCCGCGACGGCCTGGAGGCGGTGCGGATGGTCGACGAGCTCGCCCCCGACGTCGTCACCCTCGACATCGAGATGCCGCACCTCGACGGGCTCGGCGCACTGACGCAGATCCGCGAGAAGCACACCCGGTTGCCGGTGATCATGTTCTCGACGCTGACCGAGCGCGGCGCCACCGCGACCCTCGATGCCCTGTCGCGGGGAGCGAGCGACTACGTCACGAAGCCCTCCAACACCGGCCAGATCGCCGACGGAATCGCCGCGATCCGCGACCAGCTGGTGCCCCGCATCCGCGCCCTGGCAGGAATCCGCAAGCTCACGCCCGGCACCGCCGTCCCGGTCGTCCGACGCGAGCGGCCGCGCCCCGCCGTCGCTCCGGTCGCGGCACTGCTGATCGGCTGCTCCACCGGTGGTCCCGACGCGCTGGCCCGGCTGCTGCCGCGGCTGCCCGCCGACCTCGGAGTCCCGGTGCTCGTCGTCCAGCACATGCCGCCGGTCTTCACCACCATGCTCGCCCAGCGCCTCGACAAGGTCAGCGCGCTGGCCGTCCGCGAGGCCGTCGACGGCGAGGCGGTGCACCCGGGTGAGGTGCTGATCGCCCCGGGCGACTTCCACCTGCGGCTGCGACGCTCCGCGGCCGGCGTCCGCGTGGTGCTGGACCAGGGCCCGCAGGAGAACTTCTGCCGGCCCGCCGTCGACGTGCTCTTCCGCTCGGCCGTCGAGGTGTACGGCGCCGGCGCGCTCGCGACCGTGCTGACCGGCATGGGCCAGGACGGTCTCGCCGGCGCGCGCGACCTCGCCGGCACCGGTGCCCGGGTCGTCGTCCAGGACGAGGAGAGCTCGGTCGTGTGGGGGATGCCCGGCGCGGTCGCCGGAGCGGGGTTGGCCGACGACGTGCTCCCGCTCGACCAGCTGGCCGACCGGATCGTCGCGACGGTGCGGCGCTCGCGCGCCGCGTGACGCGGCCCCTGCCCGTCCCTGCCGGGACCGTGCTCTGCGGTGGTTGAGGTGCGAGCGTCGCGCAGTGTTCTCCGGTGGTTGAGGTGCGAGCGTCGCGCAGCGACCGAGCCTCGAAACCACC
>JADCLI010000069.1 GCA_016803235.1 Pimelobacter simplex | reverse complement strand
TGAGCCGATGGCTCACCTTCCCGCGTCGCACCTGACGAATGGGCTGTGAAATCGGCGAATTCACAGCCCATTCGTCAGGTGCGACGCGCAGGACTCAACCCCGCCGGCCGAGGAGGGCCAGCAGCTCGACGAGTGGGGTCGCGCCCTCGGGGACCGGCAGCACCGGGCCGAACGCCGGGGCGCGCTCCGCCGCGGTCTCCGGCGTGGAGAACGGGCGGGCGAAGGACAGGCAGGCGGCGACATCGGTCTCGCGGGCCGTGAACGGCCGGCCGAGCGCAGTGGCGAGGTCCCAGCCGTGGACGACGACCTCGTTGAGAGCGACGGCAGCGGCCACCTCCCCGGGGAGGTCGATGCCGCCGGCGGCCGTCATCCCGTCGTACGCCGCCGGGTCGCGCCAGGCCTCCGCCAGCTGCCCGAGGTCGGCGCCGATCCGCTCGCGCCAGCCCTCCTCCAGGCGCGAGGCGTCGCCGCTGCCGCCCTCCCCGGAGCCCGGGTCGGGCTCCTTGCGGGCGGCTTCGGCGAAGGCGAGGGCGAGGCCGCCGACGTGGTCGACGAGGTCGCCGACGGAGTACGCCGGGCAGGGGGTCGGCAGCCTGAGCTGGTCGTCGCGCACCGACGCGACCAGGGCGCGCAGGGTGGTCGTGGCGGGTCCGAGATCGAGGGGCGTCATGTCCGGTACGGACCAGCGGGACGACCGGGACTCATCGGCGCTGGGAGACGAAGAACCCGTCGAGCAGCGCGGCGGACTCCTCGGCGAGCACCCCGGCGACGACCTCGGGCCGGTGGTTGAGCCGCCGGTCGCGGACCACGTCCCACAGCGAGCCGACGGCGCCGGCCTTGTCGTCGTACGCACCGAACACCACCCGGTCGACCCGGGACAGGACCGCCGCGCCGGCACACATGGTGCACGGCTCGAGGGTGACGACGAGGGTGCAGCCGGTCAGCCGCCACTCGCCGCGGGCGGCCGCGGCCTCGCGCAGGGCGACCACCTCGGCGTGGCCGGTCGGGTCGGCGTCGCGCTCGCGCACGTTGCGGCCGGCGCCGACGACGACACCCTCGGGGGAGACGACCACCGCACCGATGGGGACGTCACCCGTGGCGAGCGCGGCGGAGGCCTCGGCCAGGGCGGCGCGCATCGGCTCCTCCCAGCGGGCGAGCGGTGCGCTCACGCCGAGGTGAGGCCGACGGCGTCGTCGAAGAGGTCGCCGAAGCCGAGGCCGCGGGCGATCTCGGAGAGCATCTCGTCGGGGTAGAGCTCGTCGTCGTCGAGGATCGCGGCCAGGTCCATCGCGTCGACGCCGAGGTCGCTGAGCAGCTCGAGGTCGCCGGCGGGCTCGGGATCGTCCTCGTCCTCGACGGGCGGCAGGCCGAGGTGCTCGAGCACGACGGCCGCCACCTCCCACTCGGTCGCGGCGGTGATGTCGGAGAGCATCACCCGGGTGCGCGGGCCGGCGACCCGGACGACGACGAAGAAGTCCTCCTCGACGGCGACCAGACCGACGGCGCCGCCGTCACCGGGGAAGCGTCGCAGCGCGGCCGCGAGGGTCTCGACGTCGGTGGCGTGGTCGGGCGACAGCTCGGCCACCCGCCACACGCCCTCCTCGCGGTAGGCGGCGAGGGCGAAGTCGACGGACTCGATGGCCGTGCCGCTTGCGGTCATGCGTCAAGCGTGGCACGGGACCGGGCGCAGGGCCAGAGGAATTCCCGGCGCTCATCCGTCCACGACCGGCGTCGCGTACCAGATCGTCCGGTGCGTCCACCGGCCCGGCCCCAGCCGCTTGCCGGAGCACACCACGATGACGACCTGCTCGGGTCCCCACCAGCGGAAGGCCTTCTTGCGGGGGACCCTGGAGGCGCCGTACTTCCGCCGCTTGGTGACCTGGTAGCACGCGGCGGCACCGTCGCCGTCGCCGAGGACCAGCCGGTCGCCCGCCCGCAGCGAGCCCAGCAGGGCGTTGCCGAGCGCGGAGCCGTCGGGCCAGGTGTGGGCGGTCATGATGACGGTGCCCTCGCCGTCACCGGGCCAGGCCTGCGGGTCGAGGCCGATCAGCCACTTGCCGCGCTTGGAGAGCGGCGGCGAGCCGACCGCGCCGGCGGCGGTACGGCGGACGCCGACCACCCCCACCGAGCGATCGATCGCGGGGATGGTGGCCACGGTCGGCACGAACGGCACCCCGGGCGCGACGCACCCCGCCGCGGTGCGGGCGGGCGCCCCGGTCCCGGCAGTCGCCGGGACCACGGAGAGCGTCGGCACCGCGAGGGCGACCAGGACGGCGACCACGAGGGCAGCCGCCTCTCGGGGGTGGGCTCGGTGGCTACGCATCGTTCTCCTCGGAAGCGGCAGCGGCTGGGCGCTGGGCACGCGACACACCACGTCGATTCATCGGGTCCTGAATTCCGGGTGGCACGTGGTTCCCGAGTTTCGCGGAGGCTGGCGCGGCGTCCACCGGGTGCGCCCGAATTCCCGCGCGGCGTCGTGGAATTGTCCCCCGAAAGGGTGACAGGAATGGGTGATCCCGTGCCTCAGCCCTTCGTCGGCGGTGCCGGCATCAGGCCGTCGCGGATGGCCTCGCGGTTCAGGTCGATCTTGGTCCGTACCGGGCGACCCACCTCGGCGTACTTCGCCTTCACCCGCTCGAGGTACTTCTTGACCGTGTCCCGCTTCACGCCGAGCGCCAGCGCCACGGCGTCGAGGGTCAGGCCGGAGGCATAGAGGACCAGCGCCCGCTCCTCCTGGTCGCTGAGCCTCGGCCGCTGGGCGTCGCCGGCCATCACGCTCGCCAGCTCCGCGGTGATCCACTGGCGGCGGTGGAGGACCGCCCACACCGCGGCGACGATGTCCTCCTCGGTGTCCCTCTTCCCGACGAAGCCGGAGACCCCGGCCCGGATCATGGCGCGCACCAGGGGCACCGAGGCCATCGCCGAGAGGACCAGGACGCGCAGGCCCGAGCGCACCAGGCCCTCGACGACGGCCGGATCGGCGTCGCGGCCGCGGTCGACGACCAGGTCCAGCACCACGACGTGGGGCCGGGTGTGCGGCCTGCACCGGGTCAGCCACGCGACCAGCTCGTCGAGCGTCTCGCACGTGTGCACCACCCGCAGCCCCGGCTGGCGACCGAGGAGCTCCTCGGTCCGCATCCGCTGCAGCCGGTGGTCCTCGACGATCGCCACCCGCCAGTACCCGGGCACGCCCTCATCCGCCTCCACCAAGGACACGGTCCCTCCCCTTCACGCCGTCGGACTCGTCGGTCCCCCGAAAACCGGACGGATCATGGCACGGGTCCAGGACGCGAAACCGGGCGTCGAATTTCGATTCCGGTCGATATCGGCGGAGCATTTCCGGCGGAATTCGCAGCCATTTCCGGGAAACGGGACATTTCTCGTGCGCGCGGGGCCGACTCGCTCGAGTGCCGTCGCGACCGGGCGGTGTCCTAGGCTCACCACCATGCGCACCCTGGTCGTGGATCACCCCCTCGTCGCCCACAAGCTGACCGTGCTCCGCAACAAGGACACCGACTCCCCGACCTTCCGGTCGCTCGCCGACGAGCTGGTCACCCTGCTGGCCTACGAGGCCACCCGCGACGTCCGCGTCGAGCCGGCCGACATCGAGACTCCCGTCGCCCCGACCACGGGCACCCGGCTGGCCACGCCGCGCCCGCTCGTCGTACCGATCCTGCGGGCCGGCCTCGGCATGCTCGACGGCATGGTCCGGCTGCTGCCGACCGCCGAGGTGGGCTTCCTGGGCATGGTCCGCAACGAGGAGACCCTCGAGGCCACGACGTACGCCGAGCGCCTGCCCGAGGACCTGTCGGGCCGCCAGTGCTACGTCGTCGACCCGATGCTCGCCACGGGCGGCACGCTCGCCGCGGCGATCCGCTTCCTCGTCGACCGCGGCGCCGACCACATCACCGCGGTGTGCCTGCTGGCCGCACCCGAGGGCTGTGCACGCCTCGAGAAGGAGCTCGGCGACCTCGAGATCCCCGTGACGATCGTGACCGCGGCCATGGACGAGCGGCTCAACGACAAGGGCTACATCGTCCCCGGCCTCGGCGACGCCGGCGACCGGATGTACGGCATCGCAGCCGGCTGAAACCGGGCTCCGTCCAGCGCTGTCCCGCTCAGCGCAACCCCGTATCCCCTAGATGTACGTCACACGTAAGACGGCCCCCGTGAGGGGGTGAGGCCTGTGTAACTTGGCTCGCGCTGTATCCACAGAATGGCTGGAGGCTCGATGCTGATCGGCATCCCGCGCGAGTCGAAACAGGGCGAAACCCTGGTCGCGGCGACCGCGAAGACCGTAACCCAACTGACCAACCTCGGCTACGACGTGATCGTCGAGTCGGGCGCCGGCGACCTCGCCGACCAGCCCGACAGTGCGTTCGCTGCTGCTGGTGACGGGGCCGGCGGCTCTGTCAGGGTTGGTACGACGCAGGAGGTGTGGGCCGCCGACGTCGTCGTCAAGGTCAACGCCCCCTCCGACGAGGAGATCGGCCGGCTGCGCCGGGGCGCCACGATCATCTCGATGATGGCGCCTGGCCGCAGCCCGGAGCTGCTCGAGAAGCTCCAGGCCCAGGGCGTGACCGCGCTGGCCATGGACGCGGTGCCGCGGATCTCGCGTGCTCAGTCGATGGACGTGCTGTCCTCGATGGCCAACGTCGCCGGCTACCGCGCGGTCGTCGAGGCGGCCCACGAGTTCGGCCGGATGTTCACCGGCCAGGTCACCGCCGCCGGCAAGATCCCGCCCGCCCGGGTCTTCGTCGTGGGCGCCGGTGTCGCCGGCCTCGCCGCGATCGGTGCGGCCTCCGCCATGGGCGCCATCGTGCGCGCCTTCGACGTGCGGCCCGAGGTCGCCGAGCAGGTCGAGTCGATGGGCGCGGAGTTCGTGCACGTCGACATGGAGCAGGAGGTCTCCTCCGACGGCTACGCCAAGGAGATGTCCGAGGCCCAGGTCGCCGCGACCGCCGCGATGTACGACGAGGAGGCGCGTGCCGCCGACATCGTCATCACGACCGCGCTGATCCCGGGACGCCCGGCCCCGTCGCTGATCACCGCCGAGACCGTCGCCGGCATGCGCAACGGCTCGGTCATCGTCGACATGGCGGCCGCCAACGGCGGCAACGCCGCCGGCACCGTGGCCGACCAGAAGGTCGTCACCGACAACGGCGTCACGATCCTCGGCTACACCGACCTCGCCGGCCGCCTGGCCGCACAGACGTCGCAGCTGTACGGCACCAACATCGTCAACCTGCTCAAGCTGCTGACCCCGGAGAAGGACGGCAACCTGGGCCTGGACTTCGACGACGTCGTCCAGCGTGGCATCACCGTCGTCGACGGGCGGGGCGAGTCGGCGCAGATCACGTGGCCGCCGCCGGCGGTGCAGGTCTCGGCCGCCCCGGCCGCGGCTCCCGCGGCCGCCGCTCCGGTCAAGGAGGCCAAGCCGCCGATGTCGGCCGGCGCCAAGGTCGGCCTCGTGCTGGGTGCGATCGGCCTGTTCTGGCTGGTCAACGCGCTGGCCCCGACCGAGGACCTGCGTCGCCACTTCACGGTGCTGATGCTGTCGATCGTGATCGGCTACTACGTCATCGGCAAGGTGGCGCACGCGCTGCACACGCCGCTGATGTCGGTGACCAACGCGATCTCCGGCGTCGTCGTGGTCGGCGCGCTGGTCCAGGTCGCCAGCGACGACAAGCTCGTCGTGGGCCTGTCCGTGGTCGCGATCCTGCTCGCGTCGATCAACGTCTTCGGTGGCTTCGCGGTGACCCGCCGCATGCTCGCGATGTTCAGCAAGGGAGCCTGACCATGGACATCCTCTCGATCACCGGTGCGGCGTACATCGTCGCCGCCCTGCTGTTCATCCTGTCGCTCGCGGGCCTGTCGAAGCACGAGTCGGCCAAGAACGGCCTGACCTTCGGGATCGTCGGCATGGCGGTCGCGCTCGTCGCGACCATCGCCACGGTCATCGACGTCAGCGAGTTCATCGACGACCGGGCCCTGGTCATCGTCCTGATGCTCGCCGCGGTCGCCATCGGTGCGGCCATCGGCCTGTGGCGGGCGAAGATCGTCGAGATGACCGGCATGCCCGAGCTCATCGCGCTGCTGCACTCGTTCGTCGGTCTCGCCGCCGTCGCGATCGGGTGGAACGGCCACATCCTCGGCTCGCACGACTCGATGGACAGCCTCGTCAACATCCACGAGGCCGAGGTCGCCATCGGCATCTTCATCGGTGCGGTCACCTTCACCGGCTCGATCGTCGCCAACCTCAAGCTGTCGGCCAGGATGAAGTCCGCCCCGCTGATGCTGCCGGGCAAGAACCTCATCAACGTCGGCTCGCTGGTGCTGTTCGCGATCCTGACCGCGGTCTACGTCTCGCTCGAGACCCACGACAACACGACGGCCGACATCCTGCTCGGCGTCCTCACGGTCCTCGCGCTCGCGCTGGGCTGGCACCTCGTCGCCTCCATCGGCGGCGGTGACATGCCGGTCGTCGTCTCGATGCTCAACTCGTACTCCGGTTGGGCCGCGGCCGCGTCGGGCTTCCTGCTCGGCAACGACCTGCTCATCGTCACCGGTGCCCTCGTCGGCTCCTCCGGTGCGTACCTGTCGTACATCATGTGCAAGGCGATGAACCGCTCGTTCATCTCCGTCATCGCCGGCGGCTTCGGCATCGAGGCCCCCGCGGGCGACGACAAGGACTACGGCGAGCACCGCGAGATCCAGGCCGACGCCGTCGCCGAGCTCCTCGCCGGCGCGTCGTCCGTCGTGATCACGCCGGGCTACGGCATGGCCGTGGCGCAGGCGCAGTACCCGGTCGCCGACCTGACCGCGAAGCTGCGCGCCAAGGGCGTCGACGTCCGCTTCGGCATCCACCCCGTCGCGGGCCGCCTCCCGGGCCACATGAACGTGCTGCTCGCCGAGGCCAAGCTGCCCTACGACATCGTGCTCGAGATGGACGAGATCAACGACGACTTCCCCGACACCGACGTCGTGCTCGTCATCGGTGCCAACGACACGGTCAACCCGGCCGCGTCCGAGGACCCGTCCTCCCCGATCGCGGGCATGCCGGTCCTCGAGGTCTGGAACGCCAAGGACGTCATCGTCTTCAAGCGCTCCATGGCCGCCGGCTACGCGGGGGTCCAGAACCCGCTGTTCTTCCGCGACAACAGCCAGATGCTGTTCGGCGACGCGAAGGACCGCGTCGAGGACATCGTCAAGGCACTCGGCTGACACCAGCCGCACGACGAAGGGCCGGTCCCCAACGGGGCCGGCCCTTCGGCATGCAACACGCCGTTCACGTCGCGACACGCCGTGGGCCCGCTGACGAACCCCGGACAGGAGGGCGGACAGCGTGTCACAGCACGATCTCGGCGACCTGCTCGTAGCGGGGCGTGCGGCGGGGACCCTCACCGAGGTGGGAGGCGACGACCTGGACCGAGGCGAGCGGCCAGACCGGGCCGGCGTAGGTGTCGAGCAGCCGTACCCAGCTGGTCATCTCGGTGGGGTGGCCGCCGGTGCGGGCGACGGTGAGGTGCGGCCGGAACCGCTGGCCGTCGACCTCGATCCCGCAGGCGACGGCGGCGTTGCGGGCACGCACCGCAGCGGCACCGAGCACCTCCTCCCCGCCGCTCACGCCGGTGGCGAGCACCCGCCCCTCGGCGACGTTCGGGAAGACGACGGCGCCGGCCAGCGACAGCTCCACCGGCGCGAGGTCGTCGAGGGACTCGGCCAGGCGGTCGACGTACGCGTCGACGCGGCGCTCCCCCGCATCGGCCATGAAGGCGAGGGTGACGTGGAGCTGCTCGGGCCGGGTCCAGCGGAACGGCGCGGCCGAGCGCCGCGGATCGAGGAAGGCGTCGAGGTGGTCGATCGCCTCGGGCGGCGGGACCACTGCCGTGAAGATCCTCATCGCGGTCTAGACCTGGGTGCCGACCAGCTGGCCGATGCCGTAGGTGACCGCCATCGCGAGCAGCCCGCCGAGGACGTTGCGGACGACCGCGCGGCCCGGCGACCCGTAGCCGAAGCGCGCGCTGGCCCACCCCGTCAGCGCGAGCGCGGCGACGACGGCGGCCACCGTCACCGGGACCCGTACGTCGGCCGCCACCAGCACGATGGTCAGCAGCGGCAGCAGCGCGCCGAGCGTGAAGGCCAACATCGAGGCGAACGCCGCGTTCCAGGGGTTCGTGAGGTCGTCGGGGTCGATGCCGAGCTCGGCCTCGGCGTGCGCGCCCAGCGCGTCGTGGTCGGTGAGCTGCTGGGCGACCTGGAGCGCGAGGTCGGGGTCGAGCCCCTTGTCGACGTACAGGCCCGCGAGCTCGGCCAGCTCGTCGTCGGGGTCCTCGCGCAGCTCTCGACGCTCCTTGGCCAGCAGCGCCTCCTCGGAGTCGCGCTGGGTGCTGACGGAGACGTACTCCCCCGCCGCCATGCTCATCGCGCCGGCCGCCAGGCCCGCGATGCCGGCCACCAGGATCGCCGAGCGATCGTTGGTCGCGCCGGCGACGCCGAGCACGATGCCGGCCGTCGACACGATGCCGTCGTTGGCTCCGAGCACTCCGGCGCGCAGCCAGTTCAGCCGGTCGTTGAGGCCCTCCTCGTGGGGCTCGTCCTCGTGGGGTCCCACCACCTGTCCCGCCGCATCCGCATCGACCACGCCCCCATCATCCCCGACGGACCGTGGCGGGCGCGACCGACTTCGCGGCTGGGTAAAGACTGGCCGGCACCCCTGTCGGCGCCCGCGTCCGGGACCTACGCTCGCAGGGCTGGGGGAACCGGATCCAGGGCCGCCCGGGCGGCCGGACAGGAGCACCACGGTGGGACTCTTCAGCAAGGCGAAGGACGCGATGACTGCCGCCCAGCAGGCGGCACAGCAGGCGGCACAGCAGGCGGCCGCGGCGCAGCAGCAGGCCGGGCAGCAGGCCGGGCAGCAGGCCGGGCAGCAGGCCGGGCAGCAGCCGGGCTACGTGCACGTCGAGGGCGCGGGCCCGATCGACCCGGCCGCGTTCGGCGGCCCCTCGACCCGCTCGGTCGCCGAGGACGACCCGATCTGGGAGCCGATCAACGGCATCTCGCTGCAGGACTACGCCGACTTCTCCCGCGAGGCGCAGACCCGCGGCGTGACCGACGAGGCCGGGATGATCGCCATCGCCCAGGAGCGCGGCTTCTCCGCCGAGGACACCAAGGCCGCGCTCGACGGCTGGATCGCGCGGATGGGCCAGTCGCAGGCGGTCGGGCAGCAGTTCCGCCGCTTCCTCGGCTACTGAGCGGGCCGTGGCCGTGGGCCTGTTCCGGGACTGGCAGCGGATGAGCCGCGCCAACAAGGAGTACCTCGAGAAGCAGGGCCGCCCGTCGTCGTACGTCGGTCAGCTCGCCGACATCCCTAACCGGATGCGGGAGGCGGCCGACGCCACCGAGCTCGGGCTGCGCATGGCGCGGCACCTCGAGCTGACCAACGGTGCGGGGCTGCCCGCGATCGCGATCGTGATGTCCTCGCACCAGGTCGGCAGCTACGCGGGGATGTCGCCGGTGCTGCGGGTGCAGGCGCGACTGGAGCGTGCCGACGGCACCGAGCCGTACGTCGTCACCAGCGACCAGGTCGTCGCCGGGATCCACCTGCCCCGGTTCCAGCCCGACGCGAAGCTGGCGGTGATGGTCGATCCCGCCAACCCCCTCGACTTCGCGGTGGACTGGATCCGGACCGGTCAGCTGGGCCCGCCGCCACGGGGCTCGGTGCCCGGTCCCGGGGCGCCGGGCGCGCGTCGTACGACGGAGGAGTGAGGCCCCCCCCCGGCGCGACGGCCGCACTTGACGCGCATTTCTGTCACTGGGCGGGCGTTGCAACGGCCGCCCAGCGCAGGAATCGCCGGTCGACCGGCGATTCCTGCACCCGGGGGTCAGAGGCCGAGGTCGCGGCCGATGAGCTCCTTCATGATCTCGTTCGAGCCGGCCCAGATCTTGGTGACCCGGGCGTCGCGCCAGGCACGGGCCACGCGGTACTCGTTCATGAAGCCGTAGCCGCCGTGGATCTGGACACAGTGGTCGAGCACCTCGGACTGCACCTGCGAGGAGAACCACTTGGCCTTGGCGGCGTCGATCGCGGTGAGCGTCTTCTGCGAATGGTTGAGCACGCACTTGTCGATGTAGGCCTCGGCGGCCTCGATCCGGGTGACCAGGTCGGCCAGCAGGAACTTGTTGTGCTGGAAGGTGCCGATCGGGGCGCCGAAGGCCTGGCGCTCCTTGGCGTACTCGATGGTCTCGAGCAGGATCTGCTTGGCGTGCGCGATGTTCGCGACCGCGCAGCCGAGACGCTCCTGCGGGAGCTTCTGCATCATGTGGATGAAGCCCATGTTGAGCTCGCCGATGATCTCGGCGTCGGTGACGCGGAGGTTCTCGAAGAACAGCTCGGCGGTGTCGGACTCCTCCATGCCGACCTTGTCGAGCTTCCGACCACGCGAGAAGCCCTCCATCGTCGCCTCGATGCCGAACAGGGTGATGCCCTTGGGCCCCTTCTCCGGGTCGGTGCGCACCGCGGTGACGAACAGATCGCCGGAGTAGCCGTTGGTGATGAAGGTCTTCGAGCCGTTGATGATCCACGAGTCGCCGTCGCGCACGGCGGTGGTCTTCAACGCGGCGAGGTCGGAGCCGCCCGAGGGCTCGGTCATGCCGATGCCGAGCAGGATCTCGCCCGAGGCCACGCCCGGGAGCCAGCGCTGCTTCTGCTCCTCGGTGCCGAGCTCGACGATGTACGGCGCCGTGATGTCGGCGTGGATCCCGTGACAGGTCGGGTACGCCGCACCGACCTTGGCGAGCTCCTCCTGCAGCACGGCGTTGAACCGGAAGTCGCCGGCGTCCGAGCCGCCGTACTCCTCGGGGATGCACAGGCCGAGCAGGCCCTGCTTGCCGGCCTCGAGCCAGAACTCGCGCGGCAGCGCCTTGGCCTTGATGTGCTCCTCCGCGTGGGGCAGCACCGAGCGGTCCACGAACTCCTTGACGGATGCGCGGAAGGCCTCGTGGTCCTCGTCGTAGATCTCACGCTTCATGCCGGCGACTCTACTCGCGGGTCACATCGGCGGTCGTTGTCCCCGAGCACAACAAACCCGGGGCTGCGGTTGGTCACTCGCCCGCCGGCACGACCCGCTTCGGCATGAGGAGCCCGGCCACCACGAGGCCCGCCGCCGTGGTCGCCACCGCGAGGAAGACGGCCTGCAGTGCGGGATCGAGCACCGAGACCGGCAGCGCCTCCAGCTCGACCTCGCCTGCACGCTCACCACCGCCGAGCCGACTCGCCACGACGCCGTTGGCGATGGCGCCGAACACGGCGACCCCGACGGCACTGCCCACCGACCGCATGAACATGTTGCTGCCCGTCGCCACCCCACGGTCGCGCCAGGTCACTGCTGCCTGCGCGGCAACGATGCCGGGGCTGGCGACATACCCGAGTCCGAGGCCGAGGACGAGACAGCCGAGTGCCAGCAGCCACACCGGACTCCCCGGGCCCGCGGTCGCGACGATGCCGGCGCCGACGAGGCCGAACCCGGCGCCGGCGAGGAGGCAGCCGCGGTAGGTGCCGTGGAGGTAGAAGCGGCCCGCAGTGCTCGCGGCGATGGGCCAGCCGATCGCCAGCGCCGCGACGGCGAGACCCGCGGTCACGGCGCCGGCGCCCAGCACCTGCTGGGCATAGACCGGGACGTACGACGTCACACCCAGCATGACCGTGCCGACGACGAAGGCGCCGATCAGGGACGATCCGAGCACGCGGTTGCGGAACACCCACAGCGGGAGCACCGGGTCGGGCACCCGGGTCTCGACGAGCACGAAGGCGGCGAGCAGCACCGCTGCCGCCACGAAGATGCCGACACCGACCGGAGACCACCACGCCCAGCGGATGCCTCCCTCGAGGAGGCCGAGCAGCAGCAGCCCCGCAGCGCCCGCGAGCAGGAGGGCGCCGACCACGTCGACGGGGCGACGCTCGGAGCGCACGGCCCGCGCCGCCGACTCGTCGAAGCGTCGCTGCAGCACCACGGCGGCGACCAGACCGAGCGGAAGGTTGATCCAGAAGATCCATCGCCACGAGGCGTGGTCGGAGAAGAGCCCGCCGAGCGTCGGCCCCACGACCGCCGAGGTCGCCCACACCGCTGCGACGTAACTCTGCGCCACGGCCCGCTCGGCGACCGAGTAGATGTCGCCCATGATGGTGATGCCCGCGGGCTGGATCGCGCCGGCGCCGAGTCCCTGGACCGCCCGGAACACGATGAGCGCCGTCATGCTCCACGCGACGGCGCACAGGACGGAACCGAGGACGAAGAGACCAATGCCGAGCAGCATGAGTGGCTTGCGGCCGAAGACGTCGGCGAGCTTCCCGTAGATCGGCGTGGTGACGGCCTGCGCCAGCAGGTAGGTCGAGAACAGCCACGGGAACTGGGTGAACCCGCCCAGGTCGTCGACGATCGCCGGCACTGCAGTCGCCAGGATGGTGGTGTCGATCGCGACCAGCGCCGTGCTCAGCATGACCGCCCCGAGGATCGGCCCGCGGTCGCTGCGCAGTCCCACGTTCGCTCGGCTGATCGGTGCGGCGGCGGGGACGGTCACGTCGAGCCGCAACCGCCGGGGCGCTGGCGGCATTCCCGCTCCTAGACTCGGCTCATGGCCGCCCACGACACCCGGATGCTGCTGCTGGGTGCCGTCGCGCTGTTCGAGCCGGTCAACGGCTACCAGATCCGGCGCGAGCTGCTGTCGTGGAGCGTCGACGACTGGGCGCACCTCAACCCGGGATCGATCTACAACGGCCTGGCCACGCTGACCAAGCAGGGCTTCCTGGTGCGCCACGACCTCGAGGACGGCGGTCGCGAGGTCGCGGTCTACGAGTCCACCGCGGAGGGCCGCGCCGAGCTCGAGCGCCTGGTGACCGCCGGCCTGGAGGACGTCAGCGTCGTGGACCGCAAGACGTTCAGCGCGGCGTTCGGCCTGCTGCCGCTGGTGCCGCCGGACCGGGCGCTGCGCTCGCTGGTCCGCCGCCGGGTGGCGCTCGAGGAGGTCGTCGCCCGGCTGGCCGAGCCGCCCGCCCCCGCCGAGGCGCCACCGCACGCCCTGCGCACCGTCGTCATGTGGCTGGACCTCGCCGTCGCCGAGCTGGCCTGGCTGCGCGAGACCATCGAGGAGCTGAAGGCCGGCCGGCTCGCCCTCGACGCCTCCACCTGGACCCCGCCCGCCGACGACCCGGGCTGGCAGATGAACGCGGACCGCGAGCGCTACCGGGCCTTGCTGCAGGCCGCCCGCGCCTGAGGGACGAAGGCGCGGGCGGCGGCCGAGGGTCGAGGAGCGCGGCGCGTCACGGGACCACCGAGGGCACCGATGAATGTCGGCGGCCGGTGCTGTCGTACCGCTGGAATGCATTTGACTCCGGTGTTCAAGTTTGAATACTCTGACTGTTCAACCTTGACGACGAGGGGATTCGACGATGATCCGTGCACGAGGACTCGTGCAGACCTTCCACAGCGGACAGGGCAAGCAGAAGAAGGAGGTCCACGCCGTGCGTGGCGTCGACCTCGACGTCGCGGAGGGCGAGGTCGTCGGCTTCCTGGGGCCCAACGGCGCCGGCAAGACCACGACGCTGCGGATGCTGACCACCCTGCTCAAGCCGACGGCCGGTACGGCGAGCGTGGCCGGCTTCGACGTCGCGACCCAGGCGGTCGACGTACGCCGCAGCATCGGCTACTGCTCCCAGGTCGGCTCCACCTTCTCCGGCGCCTACGCCGGTGACGAGGTGGTCGACCACGGGATGCTCTACGGGATGTCGAAGAAGGCGGCGGTGGCCAAGGGCCAGGAGCTCTTCGACAAGCTGCAGCTCGACGGCCTGTGGCGGCGGATGCCGAAGAACATGTCGGGCGGGCAGAAGCGGCGCCTCGACATCGCGATGGCACTCATCCACTCCCCGGGCCTGGTGTTCCTCGACGAGCCGACCACCGGCCTCGACCCGCAGGCGCGGATCAACCTGTGGCAGCACATCGCCGACCTGCGGGCCAAGGAGGGCGCGACGGTGTTCCTGACCACGCACTACCTCGACGAGGCCGACGCCCTCGCCGACCGGATCGTGATCATCGACCAGGGCACCATCGTCGCGAGCGACACGGCCGACAACCTCAAGGCCGCCGTCGCCGGCGACCTGGTCGACCTCGAGGTCACCACCGACGAGCAGGTCGCCATCGCCCGCGACAAGCTCGGCTCGATCAGCGCCGAGGTCGAGGTGGAGGGCCACCACGTCCGCGGCCGGGTCGCGCGGGCCGGCAAGGCCGTCCCCGGCCTGCTCCGCGACCTCGAGGGCTCCGGGGTCGGGCTCGAGTCGATCGAGGTCGTCCGCCCCACCCTCGACGACGTCTTCCTCACCCTCACCGGTCGCTCGCTGCGCGACGCCGAGGCCGCCGCCGAGGCCAAGGACGCCCCCGCCGACGAAGCCGCCGCGACCACCGAAGGAGCCCCCGCGTGAACACCTTCCTCCGCGAGTCCTGGATCGTCTTCAACCGCCAGCTGCGGATGAACCTGCGCAACCCGGCGTGGGTGATCATCGGCATGCTGCAGCCGGTCCTCTACCTGCTGCTGTTCGGGCCGCTGCTCGAGCCGGTCATCGCCCAGCTCGGCGGCAACAAGTACACCTGGTTCGTGCCCGGCATGCTCGTCCAGCTCGGCATCTTCGGTGCCTTCTTCGCCGGCTTCTCGCTCATCGGCGAGTGGCGCGAGGGCGTGATCGAGGCCGAACGGGTCACCCCGGCCCACCGCTCGGCACTGCTGTTCGGCCGCCTCTACCGCGACCTGCTCCAGCTCTTCGTGCAGGCCGTCATCCTCGTCGGGCTCGGCCTGGTCATGGGCATGGACGCCACCTTCGGCGGCATCGTCGTCGGCGTCGTGCTCACCTTGATGCTCGGCGGGGCGTGCGCTGCGGCGTCCAACGCGCTCGCGCTGACCACCAAGAGCGAGGACGTGATGGCACCGGTGATCAACGTCGTGATGATGCCGGTGCTGCTGCTCAGCGGCATCCTGCTGCCGATGAGCTTCGGCGCGGGCTGGCTGGAGCGGCTCAGCGACTTCATGCCGATCCGCCACGTCGTCGACGCCGTCCGCGCCGCGTTCTTCGGCGACTTCGACGGCTCGATGCTGTGGGGCGTCGGCTGGACGGTCGTGCTGTTCGGTCTCGCCGTGTGGTGGGGCACCTCGGTGTTCAAGAAGGAGAACGCCTGACCTCGGGCCCCGTCGGGCCTACGCCGGGGGCGCGGGATCAGCCCGCGCCTCCCGGCAGGCTCGCGAGCAGCTCGTCGAGGTCGAGGATCAGGTCCGGGTCGGGCGCCTCGATGGCGACCTCCCGGTCGTGCTCGGAGAACTCGAAGTGGTCGACCTCCGACTCGTCGATGCGCAGCACGTAGTGGGGCTCGGCGACCCGGATCGTGAGCACCTCCCGCTCGGAGCCCTCGGTCTGCTCGATCCTCACCGCCCTCTCGCCGCCGAGGCTGGTGGCGCCGAGGCTCTTCGCCGCCGCGTCCTCACGGCCGTCGCGCTCGAGCAGCTCGTCGAGGTCGCAGAAGGCCTCGGTGCTGTCGGCCATCGAGTCGTCGACGACCCACTTGTCCCCGATCAGCGGCAGCACGAACGCCGCCGTACCGGCTCCCACGGCACCGTCCCAGAACTTCGCGTCGGCGCGCAGCCAGGTGGTCTCGCCGACGCGCAGGACGTCGGCACTGCCGCCGGAGGTGGTCGAGGTCAGCCGACCCTTGCAGTCGCCGCGGGTGGTGGCGACGACGTCGACCTCGACCGTGTCGGCGCCGTCGGCGAACTCCCCCCGGATCCGGGCGGTCTGCACGACCGCCATGTCCTTCTCCGACGCGCGGACGATGTCCTTGGCCGGCTGGTCGAGGAAGGACTCGCCCCGGCCACCCGGGTCGTCGTCGCGGGTCAGCAGGGCAGCGGCGACGCCGATCCCGGCGGCCACGAGTACGGCGAGCACGGTGACGAGGAGCCAGGTCCGCACCCCGGGCCCGGTACGCCGCGAGCGCGGCGTACCGGGCCCGGGGTGCGGACCTGGCTCCTCGTCACCGTGCTCGCC
>JADCLI010000068.1 GCA_016803235.1 Pimelobacter simplex | reverse complement strand
CGTCATGGTCCAGCCGACCCGCCGTACCTAACGTCCGTGGTCAGAACACCTAGCGGAGTGCACAAGCCCCCGTGGCACGAGAACCATCGAGCAGACCATTCGACCGACTCGCCGTTCGCCTCCCCCAAGCACTCGACGACTGGCCCGGAGGGCGCGTTGCCTCGCTCGTTCGCTGGTCCGGTCTCGGTGGTGACCCCGTGACGTCGGTGGGGTTTGTCTGCAAAGGTGGCCGTGGCGGTGGTTCGGGGCACGCAATCGGGAGGTCACAGTGACGCAGACGTCGAGCGGGTCGGGGAGCGCGGATCGGACACGGTCCGGCCGATTGGAAGACGGCGTCACCGACGCCCTGGTGCGCAGCCGTCGGTTCTTCACCAAGGGCGAGGTCTCACCCGACCTGCGGACCCTTCACCAGCGCGGCGGCCGGGAGGCCGACGCGTTCTACCGCGACCGCTGGAGCCACGACAAGGTGGTCCGGTCTACCCACGGCGTCAACTGCACCGGGTCGTGCTCGTGGAAGGTCTACGTCAAGGACGGGATCATCACCTGGGAGACCCAGCAGACCGACTATCCGTCCGCGGGTCCGGACCGGCCGGAGTACGAGCCGCGCGGCTGCCCCCGCGGCGCGGCGTTCAGCTGGTACACCTACAGCCCGACCCGGGTCCGCTACCCCTACGTCCGTGGCGTCCTGCTCGAGATGTTCCGCGCCGCCAAGAAGCAGCACGGCGACCCGGTGGTCGCCTGGGCCTCCATCGTGCAGGACCCTGAGCAGGCGCGCCGTTATAAGTCCGCGCGCGGCAAGGGCGGCCTGGTGCGGGCGAGCTGGGACGAGGTGGCCGAGATCGTGGCCGCCGCGCATGTCTACACCGTCAAGCGCTGGGGGCCCGACCGGATCGCGGGCTTCTCGCCGATCCCCGCGATGTCGCCGGTCTCTTACGCGTCGGGCGCGCGCTTCCTCGAGCTCGTCGGCGCGCCGATGCTCTCGTTCTACGACTGGTACGCCGACCTGCCCAACGCCTCGCCGCAGATGTTCGGCGACCAGACCGACGTGCCCGAGTCGGGCGACTGGTGGGACGCCGGCTACCTGTTCATGTGGGGCTCCAACGTCCCGATGACGCGGACGCCCGACGCCCACTGGATGACCGAGGCCCGCTACCGGGGCCAGAAGGTGATCGCGGTCGCCCCCGACTACGCCGAGAGCGTCAAGTTCGCCGACGAGTGGGTCAACCCGGCGCCCGGCACCGACGGCGCGCTCGCCATGGGGATGGGGCACGTCCTGCTCAAGGAGTACTTCGTCGACTCCCTGCCGCCGTTCTTCGCCGACTACAACAAGCGCTTCACCGACCTGCCCTACCTCGTGACGCTGGATCCGGCGCCCTCCGACGCCGGCGACGGGACCACGGTCTACCGCCCCGGCAAGTACCTGGTCGCGGGCGACATCGACCACCCCGAGGGCGGCACGGAAAACCAGATGTGGAAGCCGGCTGTCATCGAAGCCGGCTCCGGCGAGGTCCGCATCCCCCGAGGGGCGATCGGCCACCGGTTCGGCGAGGAGGGCGTCGGCCAGTGGAACCTCGACCTCGGTGACATCGACCCGGCGCTGACGCTGTACCCGACCGCCCAGGGCGGCGTCACCGACAGCGTGGTGGTCGAGCTGCCGCGCTTCGACGCACCCGACGGCAAGGCCGCGCACGATCGGCGCGGCGTCCCGGTCGCCCGGGTGGGCGACCGTCTGGTCACCACAGTCCTCGACCTCCTGCTCGCGCAGTACGGCGTGCGTCGCGACGGCCTTCCCGGCACCTGGCCGGAGTCCTACGACGACCCGACCGTCCCGGCGACGCCCGCCTGGCAGGAGCAGCACACCGGTGTCCCGGCCGCGCAGGTCACCCGGCTGGCGCGGGAGTGGGCGCAGAACGCCGTCGACACCGAGGGACGCGGGATGATACTGCTCGGTGCGGGGGTCAACCACTGGTACCACTCCGACCAGATCTACCGCGCGATCCTGCTGCTCACCACGATCACCGGCACCCAGGGCCGCAACGGCGGCGGGTGGGCCCACTACGTCGGCCAGGAGAAGATCCGGCCGATCATGGGCTTCCAGCACATGGCGTTCGCGCTGGACTGGCAGCGTCCGCCGCGGCACATGAACCAGACGGCGTACTGGTACGTCAACACCTCCCAGTACCGCTACGACACCTTCACCGCCGACGACCTCGACGCCGGCACCGGCGCCTTCGCCGGCAAGACCGTGATGGACCTGCTGGCCCAGTCGGTCCGGCTCGGGTGGACCCCGAGCTACCCGACCTTCGACCGCAGCTCGCTGCAACTGGCCGACGACGCCGCCGCGGCCGGGATGGAGGCCCCCGCGTACGTGGCGCAGGAGCTGAAGGAGGGGCGGCTGAAGTTCGCCGTCGAGGATCCCGAGGCCGAGGAGAACCACCCCCGGGTGCTGTCCCTGTGGCGCTCCAACCTGCTCGGCAGCTCGGCCAAGGGCAATGAGTACTTCCTGCGCCACCTCCTTGGCACCGACAGCGCTGCCACGGCGAGTGAGGCGGCGCCCGAGCAGCGGCCGTCGTCGGTGCGCTGGGCCGAGGAGGCGCCGGAGGGCAAGCTCGACCTGCTGATGACGATCGACTTCCGGATGACCAGCAGCACGATCTTCAGCGACGTGGTCCTCCCTGCGGCCACCTGGTACGAGAAGCACGACCTCAACACCACCGACATGCACCCGTTCGTGCACTCGTTCAACCCCGCCATCGCGCCGCCCTGGCAGACCAAGTCCGACTGGGACGCGTGGAAGGTCATCGCGAAGCGGTTCTCAGAGCTGGCGGTCGACCACCTCGGCACCCGCAAGGACGTGATCGCCAAGCCGCTGTGGCACGACACGCCGGAGGCGATGGCGACCGAGCACGGCGTGGTGAGGGACTGGCGGACCGGGGAGGTCGAACCCGTCCCCGGCAAGACGATGCCCGTCGTCGCCGTCGCCGAGCGCGACTACACCGCGATCTACGACAAGATGACCACGATCGGCCCGCTGATGGAGAACGTCGGCATGCTCACCAAGGGTGTGGCCTACGACGTCAAGCGTGAGATCGAGATCCTGCGCCGACGCAACGGCGTGGCGCGCGGGGGAGCGGGCGACGGCCAGCCCAAGGTCGAGACCGACGTCCAGATGGCCGACGCGATCCTGCACCTCGCCGGCGTCTCGAACGGACACCTGGCCACGCAGGGCTTCCGCTTCCTCGAGAAGCGCACCGGCCAGCAGCTCGCCGACCTGGCCGCCGAGCACGAGGGCAAACAGATCACCTTCGCCGACACCCAGGCCCAGCCGGTGCCGGTGATCACCTCGCCGGAGTGGTCGGGCTCCGAGAGCGGAGGCCGGCGCTACAGCCCGTTCACGATCAACATCGAGCGCCGCAAGCCGTTCCACACCCTCACCGGCCGCCAGCAGTTCTACGTCGACCACGACTGGTTCCTCGGCACCGGCGAGATGCTCCCCGTCTACCGGCCCCCGCTGAGCATGACCCGCCTGTTCGGTGAGCCGGAGCTCGGGACCATCGACGAGCTGGGGGTGGCGGTGCGCTACCTCACCCCCCACAACAAGTGGTCGATCCACTCCGAGTATCAGGACAACCTGTTCATGCTCTCGCTGTCGCGGGGCGGACAGTCGGTCTGGATGTCCGATCGCGACGCCGCCAAGATCGGCGTGAAGGACAACGACTGGATCGAGATGGTCAACCGCAACGGCGTGGTCGCGGCGCGGGCCATCGTCAGTCACCGCATGCCGGAGGGCACCGTCTACATGCACCACGCCCAGGACCGGCTCATCGACGTCCCGCTCACCGAGCGCGACCGCAAGCGCGGCGGCATCCACAACAGCCTGACCCGCATCCTGATGAAGCCCAACCACATCGTCGGCGGCTACGCCCAGCTCGCGTACTTCTTCAACTACATCGGCCCGATCGGCAACAACCGCGACGAGGTCACGACGATCCGCAAGCGCACGACGAAGGTGGTCTACTGACATGCGCGTCATGGCACAGATGGCCATGGTCATGAACCTCGACAAGTGCATCGGCTGCCACACCTGCTCAGTGACCTGCAAGCAGGCGTGGACCAACCGCACCGGCACCGAGTACGTCTGGTTCAACAACGTCGAGACCCGCCCCGGTCTGGGCTACCCGCGCACCTATGAGGATCAGGAGGAGTGGAAGGGCGGCTGGGAGCTCAACAAGCGCGGCCGGCTCACGCTCAGGGCGGGCGGGCGGTGGAAGAAGCTCGCCACGATCTTCTCCAACCCCAAGCTCCCGTCGATCCAGGACTACTACGAGCCGTGGACCTATGACTACGAGACCCTGACGAGCTCGCCGGCCAGCGAGAACTTTCCGGTCGCGCGGGCCAAGTCGCTGATCTCGGGCAAGGACATGAACGTCGAGTGGTCGGCCAACTGGGACGACGACCTCGGCGGCTCCCGCGAGCACGCGGCTCGCGACGTGATGCTGAAGGGCATCGAGGACAAGGTGAAGATGGAGTTCGAAGAGACCTTCATGTTCTACCTGCCGCGGATCTGCGAGCACTGCCTCAACCCCTCGTGCGCGGCGTCGTGCCCCAGCGGTGCGATCTACAAGCGGTCCGAGGACGGCATCGTGCTCGTCGACCAGGACCGCTGCCGGGGGTGGCGGATGTGCGTGTCGGGCTGCCCGTACAAGAAGGTCTACTTCAACCACCGCACCGGCAAGGCCGAGAAGTGCACGTTCTGCTACCCGCGCATCGAGGTGGGGATCCCGACGGTCTGCTCCGAGACCTGCGTGGGGCGCCTGCGCTACATCGGGCTGGTGCTTTACGACGCCGACAAGGTGCTCGAGGCGGCGGCGGTCGAGGATGACCACGCCCTCTACGACGCGCAGCGCGCGTGCTTCCTCGACCCGGACGACCCGGAGGTCCAGCGTGCCGCGGAGTCGGCGGGCATCCCCGCCGACTGGGTGGAGGCCGCGAAGCGGTCACCGGTGTGGGCGCTGATCAACAAGTACGAGGTCGCGCTGCCCCTGCACCCGGAGTACCGCACAATGCCCATGGTCTGGTATATCCCGCCGCTGTCGCCCGTCGTCGACGTCATCAAGGACACCGGGCACGACGCGGAGGACCACGGCAATCTGTTCGCCGCGATCGACGCCCTCCGGATCCCGGTCGAGTACCTCGCGAACCTCTTCACCGCCGGTGACGTCGAGCCGGTCGACCGGGTGCTGCGCAAGCTTGGCGCGATGCGGTCCTACATGCGCGACATCAACCTCGGCCGCGACCCCGACGACTCCATCCCGGCCAAGGTCGGCATGGACGGCGAGACCATGTACGACATGTTCCGCCTGCTGGCCATTGCGAAGTACGAGGACCGCTACGTGATCCCGACGGCGCACGCCGAGCAGGCGCACGCGCTCGAGGAGCTGGCGACGGAGTGCTCGCTGGACTTCGACGGGGGGCCGGGGATGTACGAGTCCGGGCCGTTCGGCGAGGGCTCGGGACGACCGACCCCGGTCGCGGTGGAGAACTTCCAGATGCTGCGCGACCGCCAACTCTCCGACACCCTCGCCGCTCCCGACGACAAGTCGACCCGGGTCAACCTCCTCAACTGGGACGGCAAGGGCGTGCCCACCGGGATGTTCCCGCCGCGCCCGGACGCGCAACCGGACGTGCCCGACGCCGGGCTGACGGGTGGCACCGGCGGCCAGGGCTCCCACCCGCCGGGCGACCGTCCCGGTGAGGACTCCGGCCGGGGCAAGGGCTGATGACGCCGCTCAAGGCCGGTCGGCGTGGCCGGCGCAAGGCCCGTCCCGGGCTCGACGATCGGCAGCTGGCGACGACTTGGCAGGCGGCGTCGTTGCTGCTCGACTACCCCGACGAGCACCAGCCGCTCGACCTCGTCGAGGACCTGGTCGCGGACCTGCCGGCCGAGGTGGCCGACCCGCTGACCCGGTTCCTCGCGCACCGGCGCCGCACGCCGCTGCGCGCCCTGCAGGAGGACTACGTCGAAACGTTCGACACCCGGCGCCGCTGCACGCTGTTCCTGACCTACTTCCTGCACGGCGACACCCGCAAGCGTGGGATGGCTCTGCTGCGCTTCAAGCAGGCCTACCTGGCCGCCGACCTCGAGCTCGACGACCGGGAGCTGCCCGACCACCTGGCCGTCGTCCTGGAGTTCGCGGCTACCGCCGACCTCCAGGTGGGTCGCCAGCTGCTTCTCGACCACCGGGCGGGCCTGGAGCTGCTGCGACTCTCGCTGAGCGACCTCGGCTCGCCGTACGCCGACATCGTCGTGGCGATCTGCGTGGGGCTGCCGGCGGTCAGCGGCGACGACCTCGAGATGGTCCGCAGGCTGGCGGCCGAGGGGCCGCCGGAGGAGGAGGTCGGGATGACGCCGTACGGCGCGCCGGGCTTCGACGCCGCCCTGACCGACCCGGCGTTCGGGCGCGCCGGGCCGGTCGACTTGGGCCTGCCGACCCTCGGGCCCACCGTGTCCACATCCACCTCGTCGCGCAGAGGAGCCTGACAACATGGACCAGTTCCTGTGGGTGGTCGTGCCCTACCTGTGCCTGGCCGTGTTCGTGGTCGGGCACTTCTGGCGCTACCGCTACGACAAGTTCGGGTGGACGACCCGGTCCTCCCAGCTCTATGAGGACCGGCTCCTGCGCCTGGGGTCGCCGCTCTTCCACTTCGGGATGCTCGGCGTCGTCGGCGGTCACATCATCGGCCTGCTGGTGCCGCGTTCGTGGACCGAGGCGGTCGGGATCGACGACCACCTCTACCACTACGTCGCCGTGATCGGCGGGCTGCTCGCGGGCATCCTCGCCGTCGTCGGCATGGTGATCCTGATCTACCGGCGGCGCACGGTGGGCCCGGTGTTCTCGGCGACCACCCCGATGGACAAGGTCATGTACGCGTTCCTCGCGGTGGTGATCGTGCTCGGGATGTGGAACACGATCGCCGGCTCGATCTTCACCATCGGCGGGGAGTATAATTACCGTGAGGGCGTCTCGGTCTGGTACCGGTCGTTCCTGGCCTTCCAGCCCGACGCGGCGCTCATGGCCGCGGCCCCGATCGGGTTCCAGCTGCACGCGCTGACGGCGTTCCTGCTGTTCGCGCTGTGGCCCTTCACCCGGCTGGTGCACGTGTTCAGCGCCCCGCTCGGCTACGTCACCCGTCCCTACATCGTCTACCGCAGCCGCGACGACGTGCAGCTGGGCAGCCACCGCCCGCGGCAGGGCTGGGAACGGGTGGGCCGCTGAGGCCCACCCGCCCCCTGTGGGTCAGCTCGGCTTGGGAGCGCCCGGCCTGGCGTACCGCTGCCAGGTGATCGCGATGCACATCACCGAGAACGCGGCGCCGATGTAGTAGAAGAGCTCCGGCTCCATGATCGTCAGCCCGATGCCGAAGAAGAACGGTCCGAACGCCGCGATCGCCGCAGTCCAGCCGATCACGCCACCGGCCTGACGCCGCTCGAAGATCATCGGCATCTGCTTGAAGGTCGAGGCGTTCCCGATGCCGGCGAACAGGAAGATCGCGAGCATGCCCCACAGGAAGTGGTCGAACTGCGTCTCCAGCGACGCCGCGCCCTCGCTGACGTCGGGGGACAGCGTGGTGCTGGTGTAGATGATCGAGGCGAGCAGGCCGATGCCCGAGACGAGCGTCCACCGGGCGCCACCGAGCTTGTCGGTCAGCGGGGCGAAGAGCACGCGGGCGCCGGCGCCGATGAGGGGGCCGAGGAACACGTACTTGACCGGGTCGGGCAGCGTGTAGCCCTCGACGAGCAGCTGGGTGGTGCCGTCCGACATCGCCTTGGCGATCTCGGCGTTGCCGCCGCCGTACAGGTTCTTCAACAGGAGCCCGAACTGGCCCGACAGGCCGGCGAAGGTGCCGAAGGTCATGATGTAGAGCAGGGTCATCCACCAGGTGTCCTGGTTGCGGAAGATGTCGAACTGCTGCCGGACGTTGGCCTTGACCGGCACGCTCTTGAGCATCGTCCACGCGAGGACGGCGCCGACCAGCACGAACGGGATGTAGACGTACGCCGCGTTTTGGTACCAGACCTCCTTGGCCGCCTTGCCCGGGAAGGTCTCCGACTGCGAGCCGCCGAGGAAGCCGATCATCGAGAACCCGATGATCCACGGGGTCACGAACTGCACCAGGGAGACGCCGAAGTTGCCGATGCCCGCCTGCAGACCCAGCGCGGTGCCCTGCATCCGGCGCGGGAAGAAGTACGACGTCGACGGCATGAAGCCCGAGAACGCGCCGCCGCCGATGCCGGAGAGGAACGAGAGGGTCAGCAGCCAGCCGTAGGAGGTGTCGGGGTCCTGCACCGCGATGCCCCACCCGACCAGCGGGATGAGGAGGAGCAGGGTGGTGAGCGCGACCAGCCGGCGGGTGCCGAGGATGGGCGGCAGCACCATCCAGGTCAGCCGGAGCAGGCCGGCGGAGAGGCCGGGCATCGCGACCAGCCAGTAGAGCTGGTCCTGGCTGAGCGCGAAGCCCAGGTTGGTCAGCTTGGGGGCGATCGCGCTGGCGATGAACCAGGAGACGAACGCGAGCGTGAGGGTGCCGGTCGTGATCGCGAGCGTGCGCCACGCGAGCCCTCGGTCCCAGGTCTCCTCGTTCTCGGGATCCCAGTCGGTCAGCCACTCGCCGCCGGACCGTTCCGGTTGGGTGGTGTGAGTCGTGGTCATCGTCCTGCCGCCTCCAGGGGCTTGGTCGCGGCCTCGGTCTCGGCCACGTCGTGGGTGGGTCGGGGTTCGGGGTGCTCGAACTTGTGCCGGAGTTCGGGGGACTCGCGGGTGAGCAGGTGCACGACCGTGTGGTGCATCCACAGCGCGCAGACGAGGGTCAGGAGGAACAGCACGCCGAACGTCGCGGAGGGGAAGCCGGTCCAGTCCGTGGCGTAGGCGAAGAGCGGGGGCAGGAAGAAGCCGCCGAGCGCGCCGAGCATGCCCACCAGGCCGCCCACCGAGCCGACCTCGTTCGGGAAGTACTCGGGGATGTGCTTGTAGACCGCGGCCTTGCCGATGCCCATCGAGCAACCGAGCAGGAACACCAGGAGGACGAACGGCACCAGGCCCATCGAGAACGGCAGCACCTCGGCGGTGCCCGTCGCGCTGCGGCTCTCGCTCACCTCGACCACGATGTGGCCGTTGGGCATCATTAGCAGCCCGGAGGAGACGAGCATGAGCGCGAAGGTCCAGTACATGGCCCGGCGCGCCCCGAACCGGTCGGAGAACCAGCCGCCGAGCGGCCGAAGCAGGCTCGCGGGGAAGATGAACGTCGCGGTGAGCAGCGCACCCGTGGTAAGCGACACCCCGAAGTTGTCCACGTAGTACTTGGGGAGCCACGAGGAGAGCGCGACGTAGGCGCCGAAGACGGCGACGTAGTAGAGGCTGAAGCGCCAGACCCTGACTTGGCGGAGCGGGACCAGCTGCTCGCGCAGTGGCCGGCCGGCACCGGGGCGGTGGTCCGCGCGCGGCGTACCGATCCAGAGAGCGGCGAGGACAAGGAGGAGCAGCGCCGAGTAGATGACGGGGATCAGGCGCCAGCCGCCCTCGACGAACCCGAGGTACGTCGTGCCGGCGGTGCTGGCGATCAGCGCGGGCCCGAGGAACTTGGTCACCGACGCGCCCACGTTGCCGGCGCCGAACACGCCCAGCGCGAAGCCCTGGCGGTGGCGGGGGAACCACGCGGAGTTCCAGGTGATCCCGGCCGTGAACGAGTTGCCGGCGAAGCCGACTAGGAACGCCGCCACTAGCAGCATCCCGTAGCTCTGCACGTGCGCCACCAGGAACGAGAACACCGACGTCGCGATCAGCAGCACGGTGAAGACGATCCGGCCGCCGTACCGGTCGGCCAGGATGCCGGCCGGGAGGCGCCAGAGGGCGCCGTTGAGGATCGCGACCGCGGTCACCCAGGAGAGCTCGACGTCGGAGAGACCGAACTCGTCGCGGATCGGCACGCCGAGGACGCCGAACATCATCCAGGCCGCGAACATGAGGGTGAACGCGAGGGTCGACAGGGTCAGCACGCGGGTGGAACCGCGCCCGCTTTGGTCCGTAGCTGCCGGCGAGGCGTTGTGTCCAGCCATCGATCCTGTCCTGTGGGAAATAGTCCGAGCACGCTCCCGTGAGGAGCGGTTCCCATCCTCCGACTAGGCATCCGCCTCGCCAAGGGTCTTTTGTCCACCATGGGAGAGGCCGTGGTTCCCTCATAGCGAGCTCGAAGTTGCGTTCTGGATCGCGGGTTTCGTGCCCACCAGTCCGGGGCGCGGGCGTCACTTCGAGTCAACCGTCGGACGGTCCAGGCGTTCGGGGGCTTTCCTAACTCGCCCGGCCGGGAGTGCTTCCATAGTGTTTCGGGTGGTCGACCCCTCTCGGGGGCTTCCGGCAGTTCGGGCGAGCGATGGGGGAACGGGTGGCGCGTCGTCGTCGCTAGCCAGCGCCAGCGTGAGCGCCAGTCAGTTGCCGAGCGCGGACGCTCGCTGTGCTTCGACGCGTTGCTTCAGGCCGGTCAGCATCCGGCGCATCATCGTGAAGTCGCCGAGCTCCAGGAGTGGAATAGTGACCAGCGACTCTGGGCCGGGCGAGTATCGCTGTTTAGCCGGGTGACGAGCCGGGTGCGTCCGTCCGGGAGAGCGATGAGCTGCCAGACAGAGCCCCGCGGGGTGGTGGGCTTTGAGGTGATCCTCGGTGCCTACTCGCCGCTGTCGATCGCGGCGATGGGTCCAGTATCGCTGTCGGGGTAGAGCAGCGCCATCGATCCTTCGGACAGGTAGCGCCGGTCGCCTGCTTGCCACTCGTCGTGCATGTCAGCCAGGACCGCGCCGACGAGCCGGATCACCGCGGCGGGGTTGGGGAAGATCCCGACCACGCGGGCACGGCGCTTGATCTCCTTGTTGACCCGCTCGAGCGGGTTGGTCGACCAGATCTTCTGCCAGTGCGCGCGCGGAAACGTGGCGAAGGCAAGGACTTCCGGCTTGGCTTCGTCCATCAACGGCCCGATCTTGGGGAACGACTTCGCGAGCTGGTCACGGACCTCGTCCCACGCGGCGGCGTCGGGTTGCGCGAACGCGGTCCGGAACACCGCGGCGACCATGTCGACGTGCGACTTGGGCACGTGGGCCAGCAGGTTGCGCGCGAAGTGCACGCGGCAGCGCTGGTGCCCGGCGCCCTGGAAGGACCGTTTGAGCGCCTTGACCAGGCCGGCGTGCTGGTCGCTGATGACCAGGCGCACGCCGTGCAGGCCGCGTTGCTTGAGGCTAGTCAGGAAACCGCGCCAGAAGGTCTCGTCCTCGCTGTCGCCGACGTCGAGCCCGAGGACTTCGCGTGAGCCGTCAGCGGCGATCCCGGTCGCGACCACGACCGCCATCGACACCACTTGGGAGGTCTGGTTGCGTACGTTGAGGTAGGTCGCGTCCAGGTAGACGTAGGGGAACTCGATGTGGTCCAGCGGTCGGGTCCGGAACGCGCCGACCTGTTCGTCCAGGCCGGCGCAGATCCGGGACACCTCGGACTTGGAGATTCCCGAATCGGAGCCCATCGCCTCGACCAGGTCGTCGACGCTCCTGGTCGAGACGCCGTGGACGTAGGCCTCCATCACGACCGCGTACAGAGCCTGGTCGATACGGCGGCGGGGCTCGAGGATGACGGGCAGGAACGAGCCCTTGCGCAGCTTGGGGATGCGCAGCTCGACGTCGCCGTCCTTGGTGGTGAGGATCCGTGGGCGGTGGCCGTTGCGGTCAGTGACGCGCTCGGGGGTGCGTTCGTAGGGTGCGGCGCCGATGTGTTCGGTCGCTTCGATCTCGATCAGTTCCTGCAGCGCGACGCGGACCGATTCACGGATCAGGTCCACGCCGTCACCGGTGCGGAACGCCTCGAGCAACTCGGACAGGGCAGACTGGGGCAAGGCCATCGGTGGTTCTCCTTCAGTGCGTGCTTAGCGGTTACACACCGAAGATCCCGCCGGTGGCCGTCTACGTGCTCACGCCCCGCCGCCGGACCTCAAACCCCACCACTCCCAGGGACTCTTACCCGGCCAATGTTCGACCGCCGTTGACAAGCGGCCAGGCCAGCACAAGTTGTCATCGCCGACCCTTCGTTGTCGGCGTCTTCCGGGGAACGTGTCGAGGTGCGGTCTCCGGTACTTCCGAAGCAAGCGACAGACTCTCTGATGGCAAAGGTCCCGGCACGCGTTGACGTCGGACCCTGCCAGGACGACTCATCTGACGACAGGCTGATGGGAAGAGCAAGCGAAGGAGTTATTGCCATGTCACAGCCGGTAGATGGGAAGGCAGGACCGTCGCAGCCTATGCGGCCCCACGTCATTCGTCCCACTGCACTCCGGACCGGCGCAATCCGGCCCACCGACACCCACCCGTGGGACGTAGGTTCGCGCCAGCACCGGGCCACCGGAACGGGGCCTTCCGGCTTCGGTTGCGGCGAGGGCGTTTCACAGGGTCGATCCGTGCAGCGAGAGTCTGGTCGGTGCTCCGGCGAGGCGGGCGAGGACTGCCGAGCAGAGTCTTGAGGAGGTTCGGACTCAGGAAGTTCCGGGCCCCGTACATGACGTCGCCGCGGACTTCCTCTGCGGGCCGAAGGTCGCGAAGACGAGGTCCGGGACGGCAATCGAGACGGCCGCTCCCTGATCGCCTGTCCTGACGGCTGATCGCCTGTCCTGACGGCTGGCGCGAAGCCGTCGACAACCTCGGTCATGCTCCCGTGGTTCGGTCGGCCCGAGCCATCCTGAGCGGCTGTGGTGGTCCGCTCGCGCCCGGCAGCCGTCATCAAGAGGCTGTGTCGGGCTCGTCGGCTAGCCCCGGGGGAATCTCCTCGTGGTCGACACCTGAGTTCCCGACGCCAACAAACTGTCACGTGGCTTCACCTAGGGATCCTCACTTTGAGGACGAGTAGTAACCCGTGCCCCTTGGATGCTCGCGGCGAGTGCGGGGGTTGGATGGAACCCCAGTTGCACAGTCGCCCTCTTTCATGATCACGCCTAGAGCCTTCTGGCGAGGAGCAGACCCAAGAGTCGCTCGGAGAGCCCTGCCGTCTCTGCGACCTCCGCGGGGAGCACCCACTGTCCCGTACCAGCGAGGTGAGCGGTCTCGAGAAGCGCCACAATGTCTTGTGTCTTCCCGGTGTCGCCGCCGCCCGGTGAACGTTGGAAGTCAGAAGAATCGGCCGTTTTCTAACGAGCTTGGACCCGCTGCGATGCTCCGTAATATGCCGTCCGTCCCCGTGGGGAAATAGCCGATCTACTATTCGGCAGGTGGCCGGTCACGGGCCTTGGGGCTTGCGGTCCAACGGGCGGGCACGGGTGTTGGTGAGCCGGCAGTTGGCGCTCGCGACCGGATCGCGGCATGACTGGGCGCTCGTCCCCGACAGCGGCATGTCAGTGTGAATCGCTGTCCCCGTAGAAATGGCTCGCGGGCCGCCGCCCCGTGGTCCAGTGCGCGCGCCCCCTGGCCAGCGGCCGTCGTGACCCCGACACTGCGTCATGGAGACGAGACCGCAGATCGAGATCGAGACCGGGAACGGGCCCATGCCCGCGTACACGGCGGTGCCCACGACGGCGCCTCCGTGGCCAGGGGTCGTCATCATCCACGATTTCACCGGGATGAGTCAGGACCTGCGGAGCCACGCCGATTGGGTGGCAAGAGAAGGCTTCCTGGCGATCGCACCTGACCTGTACTACTGGGGCAGCCGGCTGCGCTGCCTAGGCACGATCATGCGTGACCTCGGTCGGCGCCGTGGTCGCACCTTCGATGACATCGAGGCAGCGCGGCGGTGGCTACGAGATCACGACGGCTGCACGGGGGTCGTCGGCGTGGTCGGTTTCTGCATGGGGGGCGGGTATGCCATCGCCCTGGCCGAGGGGCACGGGTTCGACGCGTCGGCGGTGAACTACGGCGGTTGCCCTGCGGACGCTAGGGACTGGTTGCCGCGGGCCTGCCCGGTCGTCGGGAGCTTCGGCGGTGACGACAAGTCGCCGCTGGGTGCCCGGGCCGGTCAGCGGCTGGGGAAGCTGCTGACCGAGTTCGACGTGCCACACGACGTGAAGGTCTATCCCGGAACAGGCCACGGGTTCATGAACAACCATGCCCCCGAGGACCAGACGCTTTTCCTGCGCTTCCTCGCCCGTGTCTCGGGCACGCGGTACGACGACGCGTCGACGCAGGATGCTCGTCGGCGCATCGCGGTGTCCTTCAAGGAGCACCTCCGCTCGGATACACCCTCTTGAAGGGACCGCTCGCAACGCGGCATGAGCGGGCGGGTCGTGTCGCGGCATGGGCGACAGCGACTAGGAACCGGCTCGTCGCCGCTTGGATCGCCACCACGCGTCATTGATCTGCCAGTCGTCGGACCATCGGTTGAGCGCGTGAACGTGGCGCACGAACTCTTCAGGTGGACGCACTTTGTGGTCAAGGACGTAGTGGGCGAGTCCTTCGGGCCAGAGGTAGACGCCGTCGGTCAGGTCGAGGTTGCCATTCGTTTGCTTGTCGCACAGGCGACACGGGGCATACCCCATCCACGCTCGAGCGACCAATCCGTACTTCAGATATGTGCCCACATCGAAGCGCTCCTCCTCGTCCCAGTCGTGATCGATGAAGTCGCTGACGGCGGGCCAAGTTTCGTTCGACCCGTGGCCGCCAGACCAGTAGCCAATCAGGATCAGTGCTTGCTCAAACGGCTGAGGCGTGGGCACTCCGACATCATGACAGTGCACGACCTCGAACTGGTGCGCACTTCGGCACGCCCGAGCGGATCTCGGCAGATCCGGAACTCTCCTTACGCGGCGAACTGCCGCGGCCGGGTCGCGTGGTCGCCACGGTATTGCGGTCCCAGATTTGGCCCAGTTCGCCGTCACGAATCAGGCCGAAGCCCGCCCAGATGGCCCGAGTCTCGACGTACAGTGGACGCAGTCCTTAGTCCACGCTCGAAGCAAGAGCCCTGGTCACAGCGATGTAGGTCGAAGATCGACGAGATCGGTCGAGACCTCGCCACCGTGTAGACCGGTCCAGGGGGTCAGGGGTTCGAGTCCCCTCACCTCCACCGGCAGAAGTCCGCAGGGCTGAGACAGAAATCGTCTCTGACCTGCGGACTTTCTCGTTTTGACCAGTGCTGGAGCTCCGAGCCCTCACGAAGGGTCGACCGCCTCGAACGCCCTCCGGCACCACAAACGGAAACACCTCCGACCCCAGCGCCATCGCCGCCTACCTCACAGAACGCGCCGCCTCCGAGATCCGTCGCATCGTCACGAGGCTCGATCGGGCCCTGCCGATGGCCGCCCACCACCGTGCCTTCGTGCTGCTCGGAACCGGCTCCGCCCTCGGTCCCAGCGAGCGTCGCCCGAGGCCGGTGCCCCCGACGCAGAGGGTGCGACCCCAGCCGGCTTCTGGAGCCCACCTCCCCGGCCAGGGCCTTGCCGGCATGAGCCCGAGGGATCCGGGTCCGCATGTTGACTGCTTGCGCACTACCCGCGGCGGTGCGGCCCAGCCCCGCAGTGAGACCACCAGTTGTGAGGCGAAGCCGGGCGTAGGTCCGAAAAGGTTGACGCGGGTGGCTTTTCTGAGGACTGTCAAGGAGTCAAGTCTTCGAGCCGCAGCAATCTTGCCGGTCGCGACCGGATCTCGGGTCACTCGCACCGCGGGCGCGCCTGAGCCGAGGTCGAACTCGCGACCGTCAGGACCGGTAACCCCCCAATGAGCACTGCACCGCAGATGCGGATCACGATCGTCGACGACCACGTGCTGTTCGCCGAATCGGTTGCCTTGACGCTGGAACACCACGGATACGCAGTCCGACGTCTCGACCTGGCGGATCCTCGCACCACGCTCGCCTCGGTGCTGTCGGCGACACTGCGCACCGTCCCGCGTCTGGTGCTGTTGGACCTGTGCCTGGGCCGGGTCGGTGATGGGACCCGGCTGGTGGCGCCGCTCGCGGCGTCCGGAGTGCTGGTCGTCGTTCTCACGGGCAGCCTCAGTCGTCCGGAGTGGGGCGAGTGCCTGCAGCGGGGCGCGCGTGCGGTCCTGGCGAAGTCGGCGTCGTTGCCCATGCTCGTGGGGACGGTCCGGCGGGCGCATGATGGCGTAGCCCTGATGACGCCCGGTGAGCGCTCCGCCTTGGTCGATGCCGCATCCCAGCACCGGTTCGAGAATCGGGACATCGCCAGCCGTCTGGAGCATCTCACGCGTCGCGAGATGGAGATCCTCGGGGCGTTGATGCGGGGCATGCAGGTCGTCGACATCGCCCGGGCAGGGGTGGTCTCCGAGGCGACTGTCCGCACCCAGGTCAAGACCATCCTCGCCAAGTTGGAGCTGACCTCGCAGCTGGCAGCAGTCGGCGCTGCCCACAAGGTCGGTTGGCGCTGCCCGCGGGACTGAGCAGCCGCTGCGCGGCGCTCACCCGCCCCGACGTACCGTGGAGTGAGGAGCTCGTGCAGCACGTCCGGTGCGGTAGCGGGCGTGACGAGAGGCGGCGCCATGGGTGCGCCCAGGTTCCACTACCCGCACAGGTACCCCGACGCAGTCGGTCTTCTGCGGCTGCGCTTGGCCGATCTCCCGCACGGTGCCCTCGCCGATGGAATCTGGCTGCCCTTTGGCCGCGACCTGGTGCGCGAGGGAGCGCACCTGGTCGACGAGTTCCCCGCGCACCGGGGTCGCATCGACCGTCTTGCCTACGCCCCCGGTGACTGGGAGCACGCAACGCCGGAGATCTTCACCCGGCACGGTCGGGTCAAGGTGGGTTTCCTGCCGCAGGCGCGCGGTCGAGGGATCGTGCTGATCCGTCTGCACACCTCCGAGGTCCTGCGGATCCGGGTGGTCTGGCCGGGCAGGGTCCTCGAGGAGGTGTTCGACCTGGACGGTCCAGGGTCGAGCCCGGACGGCAT
>JADCLI010000067.1 GCA_016803235.1 Pimelobacter simplex | reverse complement strand
GTCGGTGGGGGTGGCGAGGTGGTCGAGCAGGAAGGTGCCGGCCTCCCGGGGCGAGCGGCCGGAGGGCCAGGGCAGCCCGAGGTCGAGGGCGGTGGCGCGGACCTCGCGCCACACGTCGTCGGGCGCCCCCGCGAGCCGGGTACGACGCCCGCGGGTCCGCGCGGTGGTGGGGCCGCCGAGCGCGGCGAGGCCGGCGAGCAGCAGCACCACCGCGACAGCGCCGCCGATCAGCAACGGCAGCGGCAGGCTGCGCCGGTCCTCGCTGGTGGCGGTGCCGGCGTCGCGGTCGATCTCGGGGCGCCGGTTGGTCCCGGCGCTCGGGGCGGCGGTGCCGCCCGCCCCAGGCACGGCGGAGGTGGCGCCGGTGGGTCCGCCGCGGGGGTCGTCGCTGCCACCGTCGACGGCGACCCTGGTGTAGGCGGGCACGTCCTGGACCCGGCCGGACGGCGTGGGCTCGAATCGGACCCAGCCGGTGCCCGAGAAGTACAGCTCGGGCCAGGCGTGCAGGTCGTGGCTGCTGTAGACCCAGGTGCGCGCCCCGACCCGGTCGGGCTCGAGGAAGCCGACCGCCACCCGGGCGGGGATGCCGAGCACCCGGGCCATCACCGCCATCGCCGAGGCGAACTGCTCGCAGTAGCCGACCCGGCCGTTGCGGGCCAGGAAGCCCTCGAGGGTCTGGTTGCCGGTGCCCTTCGGTGCCTTCTTCAGGTCGTAGGTGAACCCGCCGTCCTGGCGGAACCACCGCTGCAGGAGGAGGGCGCGCTCGTAGTCGGTGACCGCGCCGGAGGTGACGTCGCGAGCCAGGGTGCGCACGAGAGGGGGCACCGTGCCGGGGACGTGGAGCACCTCCTCGGAGACGTCGCCGGTGCGTGCGTCGCGGAAGAGCTCCTGGTTGGTGCCGAAGTCGGGCGCCACTCCGGTCATCGAGTAGCTGATGCCGCGGGTGTCGAGGTCGTCGTCCGCGGCGAGGAAGTCCATCGTCGCGGGATCGAAGCGCCAGTCGCCGGGGGCGTCGACCGCCGAGACGGGGTACTGCGTCGGCAGCCAGGTGGAGTCGAGGTCGTCGGTGACCGTCACGTCGTAGTCATGGCTGGTGAGCGGCACGTCCTCCGCCAGCCCGGCGGGCAGCGGGACGGTGCCGTCGGCACGGTCGTCGCGGGCCACGTCGCGGTCGCCGCTGCTCCACTCGTCGCCGGTGTAGCGGTTCAGCACCGAGATCCGCAGGTACGACGGCGCGGGGTCGTCCGTGCGCACCCGGACCAGCGGCACGTCCTCGCCTCGCTCCAGGTCGCGGCGCATGTCGGCGATCGGCTTGCGGATCCGGATGTCGCCGTTCCCGCTGCCGGAGCCGAGGTCGAGCACGTTGACGCCCACCGACGGGAGCAGCAGGGGGACGACGAGGGCGAGGGCGGTGGCGGTGACCCCGATCCGTCCGGCGCCGGCGCGCATCGCCTCGCCGAGCGGGTTGCCGCGCCACGTCCCGTCCTGCTGGGGGCCCACGGTGCGGCCCCAGCGCAGGAGCTGCTCGCGCGAGTCGAGGTGGAGCAGGACGAGGAAGCCGGCCGCCGCACCGAGGAAGCTGAGGGCGTCCGGGCCGCCGTCGAGCACGCCGCTGGGCAGCGCGTAGACGGCGAGCAGGCCGAGCCCGGAGGCGGGGACCCGGCGCAGGGTGCAGGCGAGCGTCTCGACCAGGACCAGGACCGCGGCGCCGGCGACCACGAGCAGCGGCCACACCGGGGGCACCCGGCCGCCGATGGGAGCGGCGTACTGGCGCGCCGTGCGCACGGAGGTCTCCAGTGCCTGCCAGATCTCGGCGGCGGTGCCTCCGACCGGGACGAGCGACCCGGTGAGGTGCTGGGACACGAACGCGGTGGCGAGCAGCAGCTGGGCCAGTGCGGTCAGCCAGCGAGGGGCGCCGGCCCAGCGTAGGGTCGCGCCGCTGAGGGCGAGCAGCGCGGCGAGGACGGCGAGCGGACGCAGGTAGCTGCCCGGCACCTCGACGAAGCCGCGCCAGGCGGTCAGCGCGATCCAGGTGGTGAGCACGGCGACGGCACCGATCAGCAGCACCGGTCCGAAGGGGCCGCGGCCGCGGGTGATCGACGGGACGGCGGTCATGCGCGGGCACCTCCGCGCACCGGGGCCCGGCCGAGCTCACGCCACGCCGCGTCGAGGTGGTCGCGGGGACCGAGCCCGGTGGCACGCCACGCCAGCGAGGTCACCGGGGCGGCCGCGGCGGCGCCGAGCCCGGCGCGGCTCGGAGACCACTGCTCGACGTCGAGCACCAGGGCCAGCGCCGCCCCGGCGTCGTGGCGGATCCGGCGCAGGGCCGCGTTGTCGTCGGGGAGGAAGCCACCGAGCACGGCGACCACGACACCGCCGCGAGCCTGCTCGCCGGACCAGGTCACGTCGAGCGTGGTGCGGTGCGCCATCTCGAGCACGGCCAGGTGCTCGAGGGCCCGCTCGGCGCCGAGGGTGGGGTCGCCGGCGGCGCCGCCGCCGATGCCGTCGGCGGTGCACAGCTGCACGGCGTACCCGTGCTGCTCGAGGTGCACCGCGACCGACGCCGCCGCGATCACGGCCGCCTCGAGGCTGGACGCGGGTCCCTGGCCGCGATGGGCGAGCCGGCGGTTGTCGAGCAGCACGGTGGCGTGGGCCTCCCACGGCTGCTCCTCGCGGCGCACCATCAGCTCGCCGATCCGTGCCGAGCTGCGCCAGTGGACCCGGCGCAGGTCGTCGCCCCGCCGGTACTCGCGGACGCTGACGTCCTCCGCCGACCCGGAGGCGAACGCCTGCGGGCGGTGCTCGCCGGCGCCCTGCCAACCGCCGGTCAGCGGGATCGAGGGGAGCGGTACGACGCGCGGGGTCACCGTCAGCTGGGCGGTCCCGCCGATCGCGCGGCGGCGCTCGACGAGCCCGAACGGGTCGCCGAGCCGCGCGACGACCGGCCCCACGACGTACCGGCCCCGGATGTCGGAGCGCACCGGGTAGGACACCGTGCGCTCCCAGGCGCCGCCCAGGCCCTGCAGCACGAACCGGGCCCGGCCGCCCAGGGCGTAGGGGAGGGTGTCCTCCACCAGCAGGGCGCCGTCGGCCCGCTTGCGGTCGCTGGCGATGACGAGGTCGATGCGCGCCGTCTCGCCGGCGCGCAGCAGCCGGGGCCAGATGGTGCGGGCGACGGTGGGGTCGTGCTTGCGCCGACTCACCACGAGGGCGGCCAGCAGGGGCAGCGCCAGCACCAGCACGCCGACCCGGGTGAGCGCGGGCTGGCCGAACCCGATCGCGCACACGACCGCGGTCGCCCCCGCGGCGACGAAGGCGCGTCCGCGGAGGGTGAGGGAGGAGAGGTGCCGGCGCATGGGGTGGGCGTGGTTCTCGTCAGGAGGTGGGCTCGGGCACCGGCACCTGGGCGGCGACGCCCTCCAGGATCGTCGCGACGTTGCGCCCGCCGATCGCGGCCTCGGCGCTGGGCAGCAGCCGGTGCGCGAGCACCGGCTGGACCAGGGCCCGCAGGTCGTCGGGGAGGACGTAGTCGCGACGGTGCAGCGCGGCCCGCGCCTTGGCGGCGCGCACCAGGTGGAGCGTGGCACGGGGCGAGGCGCCCAGGACCAGCTCGGGGCTGTGCCGGGTCGCCGCGGTCAGCGCGACGGCGTACCGCTGCACGGACTCGGAGACGTGCACCTGGCTGACGATCGCGCACATCTTGCGGATCTCGGCGCTGTCGGTGACCGGCTCCAGGTCGTCGAGCGGGCTGACCGCGCCGTGGTTGGCGAGCATCGCGATCTCGGCGGCCGGCACGGGGTAGCCGATCGAGACCCGCGCGAGGAATCGGTCGCGCTGGGCCTCGGGGAGGGGATAGGTGCCCTCCATCTCGACCGGGTTCTGCGTCGCGATCACCATGAACGGCGACTCCAGGTGATAGGTGATGTTGTCCACGGTCACCTGCCGCTCGGCCATGCACTCCAGCAGGGCCGACTGGGTCTTGGGGGAGGCGCGGTTGATCTCGTCGCCGATGACCACGTTGGCGAACACGCCGCCGGGCCGGAACTCGAACTCCCGCGTCGACTGGTTGTAGACCGACACGCCCGTGATGTCGGACGGCAGCAGGTCCGGCGTGAACTGGATGCGGCGCACCGTCGAGTCGATGCTGCGCGCCAGTGCCTTGCTGAGCATCGTCTTGCCGACACCGGGGACGTCCTCGAGCAGCAGGTGGCCCTCGGCCAGCAGGACGACGATCGCGGCGGAGACGACCTCGCCCTTGCCCTCGATCACCTTCTCCACGTTGGCCTGGATCCGGCCGGCGACGCGGGCAACGGTGTCGACATCGGTGCTCGGCGACTCCACGGCTGTTCTCCCTCTCTCAGCAGCCACCTCGCTGCGGTGGAGCAACCCTACGGCCGCGCTGGGAAAGGCGGCAGCACTCAGGTGGCTTGAGTTCGTCGAGTAGCCGCGAGCGCCAGCGAGCGGCGTATCGAGACGTCGCCTCGCCCGGTCTCGATACGCGCGTCGCGGCTTCGCAGGCTCAGCCCTGGCGCTACTCGACCTCCCCGCCTGCTCCCGTTGCCCTCCTCGTTCCTCGGAGAGCGACGGGGCGGTGACCTCCACTCCGCTCCACCGGCGCTCCCAGCGCGCTGACCTGCGGTTTTCGGGCGTCCGGTGGTGCGAAACGCGGCGCCTAGTGGGGCGTCGGTGGTTGACGGTGGGGGAAAGTGGAGTAGTGTGGGGGAAAGTGGAGGAACGGCGGAGTCCGGTGGGACGGCTGGGGGTGGCCCGATGCTCTTCATGGGCACCTACACCCCGAAGCTCGACGACAAGGGCCGTCTCTTCCTCCCGGCGAAGTTCAGGGATCGACTGGCGGAGGGCCTCGTGGTCACACAGGGACAGGACAAGTGCCTCGTCGTCTGGCCGACCGACGTCTTCGCCGAGGAGGCCGAGCGGCAAGCCGCCCGGCCGATGACCAACCGCGCCGCCCGGCGCTACGCCCGGGTCCTCTTCGCCGGCGGCGACGAGAGCACCCCCGACAAGCAGGGCCGGATCGGCATCCCGGCCCACCTGCGTGAGTACGCCGGACTCGAGCGCGACGTCGTCGTGATCGGGGTCCGGGACCGGCTGGAGATCTGGAACCCCGCCGCCTGGCGCGAGTTCCAGCTCGAGGCCCTCGAGGAGTTCGCCGACCTCGACGAGGACGACGACTAGCTCGTCCGCACCACCCAGCAGCAACCAGCGGCAACCAGCAGCACCACTGACAACACAACAGCGGATCCGCAGGACGAGGTCTCGGCCCGTTCCCGCTCCTTGATCCTGGCTCCTGTAGCACCTTCCCCGGCCACAGGCGACAGGCGAACCACCGCCTTCTGGGGCACCTTCCCCGGCACCAGACGGCACCCCGAACACCGGGGCGGGAGCGGGCCGTGACCTGGCTCTGCGGATCCGCGCATTTCCGAGCAGGGCCAATTCCCAGGGTCGAGGGGTCGAGAGCATGAGCGTCGTTCGCACGCAGCCACCGGAGGTCTCCGGTGAGCGCCGCGTCCGCGAGCAGGCGCGCGACGCCGTCGCCCTGATGGCCTTCTCCGCATCCCTCTCCGTCGGGTGCGCGCTGCTGCTGGTGCTCACCCACCTGGCAGGACGCTGAGATGAGCAGCCCCCGTCACGTCCCCGTCCTGCTGGACCGGGTCGTCGCCCTGCTGGCGCCCGCGCTGGACCACGAGGGCGCCGTCCTCGTCGACTGCACCCTCGGCCTCGGCGGCCACAGCGAGGCGGTCCTGGAGCGGATCCCGGGGTGCCGGGTGATCGGCATCGACCGCGACCCGCGGGCGCTCGCGTTGAGCCGCGAGCGGCTGGCGCCGTACGGCGACCGGTTCACCGGCGTCCAGGCCGTGTACGACGAGATCGCCGACGTCGTCGCCGACCAGGGACTCCCCGAGGTCGCGGGCGTCCTCTTCGACCTCGGTGTCTCCTCGATGCAGCTCGACCTGCCGGAGCGCGGCTTCGCCTACGCCGTCGACGCGCCGCTCGACATGCGGATGGGCGACACCGGCCCGACGGCGGCCGACGTCCTCAACACCTACAGCGCGGCCGAGCTGGCCCGGGTCCTCAGGGAGTACGGCGAGGAGAAGCTGGCACGCCGGATCGCCGATGCCGTCGTCCGCGAGCGCCAGGTGGAGCCGTTCAGCACTTCGGCCCGGCTCGTCGAGCTCCTCTACGACGTCATCCCGGCTCCCGCTCGCCGCACCGGCGGCCACCCCGCGAAGCGGACCTTCCAGGCGCTGCGGATGGAGGTCAACGACGAGCTGCGGGTGCTGCAGCGGGCGATGCCCGCCGCTGTCGAGGCGATCGGCGTCGGCGGCCGCGTGGTCGTCGAGTCCTACCACTCGCTCGAGGACCGGCTGGTCAAGCGGACCTTCGCCGCCGCGACCCGGCTCGACGTCCCCGACGACCTGCCGTTCGTGCCCGAGGGCGCCGAGCCGTCGTACCGGCTGGTCACCCGCGGTGCCGAGCAGGCCACCGCCGAGGAGGTCGAGGAGAACCCTCGGGCCGCCTCCGTCCGACTCCGCGCGATCGAGCGCATCCGCGCGAACGCCCGTCCGAACACGTCGTCTGGCAAGGGAGCCGTCTGATGTCCTCCACCTCACCGCTGCGCAACCGGCTCCCGTACGTCGCCCCCCGGGTGGCGCAGGCAGCGCTGGAGCGGGCCCGGCTGACCGTCGTCCCCCGCCGGCGCACCCGGGCGCCGCGGGTCCCGTTCGTCACCTTCGTGAGCGTGATCCTGCTCGGAGGCGTGGTCGGCCTGCTCATGTTCAACACCTCGATGCAGCAGGCGTCCTTCCGGGAGACCGCGCTGCGCAACCAGGCGACCGACCTCGGTGCGCAGCAGGAGGCGCTCGAGATGGAGCTCCAGGAGCTCAACGACCCGGCGCACGTCGCGGCCGCGGCCGAGAAGCTCGGCATGGTGATGCCGAGCACGGGCGCCGGCGTCCTCCACCTCGGCTCGGGCAGGATCAGCGGCGACCCGCAGCCGGCGACGGGGGAGGACCGGCTCCCGCTGGAGCAGCCCGGCCCGCAGCGCCCGGCGAGCCTCGACCCGCCGCCGGTCAAGCAGAAGGTGAAGCCCGCCACCGACGGCGTGCCCGCCACGGTTCAGTGACCCTCGCGCCGTAGCCTCGAGCCGTGAGCCGCCCTGTCCCCGACCGCCTCCCGCACCGCCGGATGAAGATCGGGTTCGTGCTCATCGCGATGGTGCTCTCGGTGTTCGCGGCGCGCCTGGTCCAGCTCCAGGGCGTCGACCCGCGCTCCTACGCCAAGATGGCCGCCGCCGAGGGCCAGCGGGTGGTCGACCTCCCCGCGACGCGGGGAGAGATCCTCGACCGCAACGGCGAGCCGATGGCCGACACCGTCGACGGCCGGATGATCGTCGCCGACCCCAAGGTGACCGCACCGGTCGCGCCCGAGCTGGCGACGATCCTGTCCGACCGCCTCGGCGTCGACTACATCGAGACCCTGCGCAGGCTGCGGGTCGAGGGCGAGGGTGGTCGCTTCCAGTACATCGCCCGCCAGGTGCCCGCGAGCAAGGCCGAGAAGGTCGTCGCCGACATCCAGGAGAAGTTCAAGGACGACAAGGACCGCCCCTTCGCCGGCCTGGCGACCGAGCGCGACCCGCTGCGCGTCTACCCGAACCACACCGTGGCCGCGAACCTCGTCGGCTTCCTCGGCGAGAACGGCAAGAAGGGCGAGGACGCCGCGATCGTCGGCCTCGCCGGGCTCGAGGACTCGTTCAACACCTACCTGTCCGGCAAGGACGGCGAGGCCCGCTACGAGGTCGGCGCCGGCAACCAGATCCCGCTCGGCGACAACACGGTCACCCCGGCGGTCGACGGCAAGGACCTGACCCTGACCATCGACCGCGACCTGCAGTTCTACACGCAGCGCGTGCTCCAGCAGACCGTGCAGAAGTCGGGCGGCAAGTCGGGCATGGCGCTGATCCAGGACACCAAGACCGGTGAGCTGCTGGCGCTGGCCGACTACCCGACGTACGACGCCTCCGACCCCCGCAGCTATCCGGAGGAGCTCTACAAGTCCTCCGCGCTCACCGACGTCTACGAGCCCGGATCGGTCGAGAAGGCGCTCACGATCAGCTCGCTCGTCGACGCCGGGCTGGCGTTCAAGGAGCAGCGGTTCAAGGTGCCCGGCAAGCTGCACCGCCAGGACCGCCCAATCGGCGACTACTGGGACCACGGCACGCTCAAGCTCACGCTGGCCGGCATCCTGGCCAAGTCCTCGAACGTCGGCACGGTGCTCGCCGCCGACCAGTTCAAGCCCGGCCAGCTGCGTCGCTACCTCACCCGGTTCGGGCTCGGCTCGCGCACCGGCGTCGGGCTGAACGGCGAGACCCGGGGCATCCTGCCGCAGGGCGCGGCCTGGACCTCGCAGGTCGGCGACCGGATCGCGTTCGGCCAGTCGCTCTCGGTCAACGCGGTCCAGATGATCTCGGCGATCAACACCATCGCCAACGGCGGCGTCCGGGTCGCCCCGAGCCTGGTCAAGGGCGAGGCCCGCACCGACGACGGCACCGCGGTCGGCACCGACGTGGCGACCAGCCGGCGCGTGATCAGCGCCGACGCCGCCCGCGAGACGATGCTGATGATGGAGCGGGTCGTGGAGCCGTCGCCGATCGGCGTCGCGCCGGGCGCGCAGGTGCCCGGCTACCGCGTCGCCGGCAAGACCGGCACCGCGCAGCGGGTCGGCGAGAACGGCGGGTACGACGGCAGCCTCACCGTCTCCTTCGCCGGCTTCGCGCCCGCCGACGCGCCGCGGTTCACCATCTACGTCGTCGTGCACAGCCCGCGCGCCGGCAGCGGCGGTGGCAGCGTCGCCGGTCCGGCGTTCGCGAAGCTGATGAGCCACGCCCTGCGCCGCTACGGTGTCGCCCCCACCGGCGCGCAGCCCAACCAGACGCCGGTCGCGTGGTGAGCACCGCACCCACCCGCCCTGCCCACCCGCCGCTGACGTCCCTCGACACCGTCGCCCGGGCGCTGGGCCTCGCGACGAGCCACCCCGGCGTCGAGGTGCGCGGCATGACCCTCGACTCGCGCCGGGTCCAGCCCGGCGACCTGTACGCCGCCCTCCCGGGCAGCCGCGCGCACGGGGCCACGTTCGCCGAGCAGGCCGCCACCGCCGGCGCCGTCGCGCTGCTGACCGACGCCGAGGGGGCCGCTCTCGCTGCGGCGACCGGGCTCCCGGCCCTCGTCCTCGACGACCCGCGCCGTGTCCTGGGCGCGGTCGCGGCCCTCGTCTACGGTGACGCCGCGGCCGCGCTGCGCACCATCGGCGTCACCGGCACCCAGGGCAAGACCACCGTCACCCGGCTGCTCGACGGCGGGCTGCTCGCCGCCGGCGTGCGCAGCTCCGTGATCGGCACCGTCGGCACCCGGATCGCCGGCGCTGAGGTCAAGACCGCCCTCACCACACCGGAGGCGCCCGACCTGCACGGCCTGTTCGCCCGGATGCGCGAGCTCGACGTCACGGCCTGCGCGATGGAGGTCTCCAGCCACGCGCTGGTCATGGGCCGTGTCGACGGGGTGGTGTTCGACCTCGCCGTCTTCACCAACCTCGGCCGCGACCACCTCGACTTCCACGCCGACGTCGAGGACTACTTCGCCGCCAAGGCGACGCTCTTCACCCCGGAGCACGCCCGGTTCGGGCTGGTCTGCGTCGACGACGAGCACGGCCGCCGGCTGGCGGCCGAGGCGCCGATCCCGGTGCGCACGTACGCCGTTCGCACGGACGCCGACTGGACCGTCGCCGACGTCGACCAGCGCCCCGACGGCTCGACGTTCACCGTCCACGGTCCCGACGGACTCACCGTGCGCGGCTCGGTCCCGCTGGCGGGGGAGTTCAACGTCGCCAACGCGCTGGCCGCGATCGCCGCCGCCGCCGAGGCGGGCTTCGACCCACAGCGGGTCGCCGACGGGATCGGCCGCGCGGGCGGCGTACCCGGTCGCCTCGAGCGGATCGAGACCGACCGCGACCTGACCGTCGTCGTCGACTACGCCCACAAGCCCGACGCCGTCGACGCCGTGCTGCGGACCCTGCGACCGGTCACCCGTGGCAGGCTGGTGGTCGTGATCGGCGCTGGGGGTGACCGCGACCGGGGCAAGCGCCCGGTGATGGGCGCGATCGCCGCCGAGCTGGCCGACCTGGTCGTCGTCACCGACGACAACCCGCGCTCCGAGGACCCGGCGGCGATCCGGGCCGAGGTGCTCACCGGCGCCCGCACCGGGACCGCGGAGGTGCTCGAGATCGGCGACCGCCGTGAGGCGATCGCCACCGCCCTGCGCGGCGCCGGACCGGGCGACGTCGTCCTGGTCGCCGGCAAGGGACACGAGGTCGGCCAGGAGGTCGCCGGCGTGGTGCACCCGTTCGACGACCGTGCGGTGGTGCGCGAGCTGCTCGCGCAGCTGCCGAGCGGGGGTGACGCGTGATCCCGCTCCCGCTCTCCGTGATCGCCGAGGTCGTCGGCGGCACCCTGCACGGCGCCGACGTCACCGTCTCCGCCCCCGCGTACGTCGACAGCCGGACGCCGCTCGCGGACGGGCTGTTCGTCGCCGTCGTGGGCGAACGCGTCGACGGCCACGACTACGCCGACGGCGCCCACGCCGTGCTCGGCAGCCGCCCCACCACGGCGCCGACCGTGGTCGTCGCCGACCCGGTCGCCGCGCTCGGCCGGCTGGCCCGCCACGTCCTCGACCGGCTCGACGTCACCGTGCTGGCGATGACCGGGTCCCAGGGCAAGACAGGCACCAAGGACTACCTCGCCGCCGTCCTCCGCGCCCTCACCGGTGAGTCCGCCGTCGTCGCGACCGCCGCCAACAACAACAACGAGCTCGGCGTCCCCCTCACCGCGCTGCGGGCCGACCCCGGCACCCGCTTCCTCGTCGTCGAGATGGGCGCGCGGGGGGTCGGTCACCTCTCCTACCTGTGCGACATCGCACCGCCGTCGATCGCGGCCGTGCTCAACGTCGGCACCGCCCACGTCGGCGAGTTCGGCGGGCGCGACCAGATCGCCCGGGCCAAGGGCGAGCTGGTCGAGGCGTTGTCCCCCGACGGCACGGCGGTCCTCAACGCCGATGACGCCCTCGTCGCGGCCATGGTGCCGCGCACCCGCGCGCAGGTCGTCACCTTCGGGGAGTCCGGCGACCTGGCCTGGCGCGACGTCCGCCTCGACGAGCTGGGTCGGCCCGGCTTCGTGCTGGAGCACGCGGGGGAGTCGGCCCCGGTGCGGCTGCTGCAGACCGGGCTCCACCAGGTCCCGAACGCCGCCGCGGCGGCCGCGATGGCGCTCGCCGCCGGCTTCGCCCTCGCCGACGTCGCGCGGGCGCTGGGACAGGCGACCTCCGCGTCGCGCTGGCGGATGGAGGTCGGCACCCGGGCCGACGGGCTGACGGTCATCAACGACGCCTACAACGCCAACCCCGAATCGATGCGCGCCGCCCTCGAGGCGCTCGTCGCCGTCGGTGGCCCGCGCGGACGCCGTACCGTCGCGGTGCTCGGCGAGATGCGCGAGCTCGGCGACGAGCACGCCGCCGGCCACCGTGCGGTCGGCGAGGACGCGGCCCGGCTGGGTGTCGACGTGGTCGTGGTGGTCGGTGAGGCCGCCTCGGGGATCGCCGAGGGCGCCCGGACCGGTGCCGGTGAGGTGATCGTCACGGCCGGCCGTGACGAAGCAACGGCCTGGGTGCGGCAGAATGCCGGGGCGGAGGACGTCGTCCTCGTCAAGGCGTCGCGCGGCGCCGCCTTGGAAGTGGTGGCAGAGGCGATCTTGATGAGTAGCACCGAGGAGACGACGGCGTGAGAGCGATCCTGCTCGGTGGTGGCATCGCCCTGCTGATCTCGCTGCTCGGCACCCGGGTGGCGATCAACGCGTTCACCAAGCTGGGCTACGGCCAGGAGATCCGTGACGACGGACCGACCAGCCACCACACCAAGCGCGGCACGCCGACCATGGGCGGGGTCGTCATCATCCTGGCCGCCGTCGTGGGCTACTTCGCCGCCAAGCTGATCACCCTCACCGCGCCGAGCGCCTCGGCGCTGCTGCTGCTCTTCTTGTTCGTCGGGATGGGACTGGTCGGCTTCCTCGACGACTTCATCAAGATCTACAAGCAGCGCAGCCTCGGGCTGCGCAGCAAGGCCAAGATGGCCGGCCAGACCGTGATCGCGCTGGTCTTCGGATGGCTCGCCCTCTCGCCGATGCTCGAGGACTCCCACGGCCGCACCCCGGCCAGCGAGAAGGTCTCCTTCCTGCGCGAGCTCGACTGGTTCGCGCTGCCGATGATCCTGGCGATCCTGCTGATCTGGCTGTTCGTCGCGGGCTTCAGCAACGCGGTCAACCTCACCGACGGCCTCGACGGTCTCGCAGCGGGCGCCTCGGTGATGGTCTTCGGCGCCTACACGCTGGTGAACATCTGGCAGAGCAACCAGTTCTGCCAGGAGGAGCCGAGCGCGACCTGCTACAACGTCCGGGACCCGCTCGACCTGGCGATCATCGCCGCGGCGATCACCGGCGCCTGCTTCGGCTTCCTGTGGTGGAACGCCTCTCCGGCCAAGATCTTCATGGGCGACACCGGATCGCTGGCCCTCGGCAGCGCGCTGGCCGGCTTCGCGATCCTGACCCGGACCGAGCTCCTTCTCGTCATCCTCGGCGGCCTGTTCGTCCTCGAGACCGTCTCGGTGATGATGCAGGTCGGCTTCTTCAAGCTCAGCAAGGGTCGACGGATCTTCCGGATGGCCCCGATCCACCACCACTTCGAGATGCTCGGATGGGAACAGGTGACCGTGGTGATCCGGTTCTGGATCATCACCGGTCTCTTCGTCGCCACCGGGCTGGGCATCTTCTACGCCGAATGGGTCTCCCGACTCTGATGCCGGAACGTCCCGACGTCACCACCCTCGGCCGCACCGACTCCTGGGAGGGCGTGCGCGCCGTCGTCGCCGGCTTCGGCGCCAGCGGGGCAGCGGCCGTGGACAACCTGCTCCACCTCGGCGCGTCGGTGCACGCCGTCGCCGAGTCCGTGGACCCGGCCCTGCTCGAGCGCGTCGAGCTGCTCGAGGTCCTCGGTGCCCGGATCGAGGTCCACGAGGGCGCGGCGGCGACGCTGCCGGACGTGGCCGACGTCCTCGTCGTCTCGCCCGGCTTCCGCCAGGACGCCCCGATCGTGCGCGCCGCGCGGGAGCGCGGCGTCCCCGTCTGGGGCGAGGTCGAGCTGGCCTGGCGGCTGCGCGACCCGGCCCGCCCGGCGCCCTGGCTGTGCGTCACGGGCACCCACGGCAAGACCACCACCGTGCTGATGCTCGACAGCATCCTGCGTGCCGCCGGCCTGCGCAGCGTGGCGGCCGGCAACGTCGGCCTGCCGCTCACCGAGGCGGTCATGGACCCCGAGCCGTACGACGTGATCGCGGTCGAGCTGTCCGGATCCCAGCTGCACCACACCCACTCGATGTCGCCGGAGAGCGCCGTCGTGCTGAACGTCGCGCCGGACAGCCTCGACCGGTCCGACGGACCATCGGCGACCGACGACCACGCCCGCGACCAGGGCCGCATCTACACCAACGTCCAACGGGCCTGCGTCTACATGGTCGCCGATCCTGCGACCGAGGAGCTGGTCCGCGAGGCCGACGTGGTCGAGGGGGCCCGTGCGATCGGCCTCACCCTCGGCACCCCGGCCGCCGGGATGCTCGGCGTGGTCGAGGACCTCCTCGTCGACCGGGCCTTCATCGAGGAGCGCGCCACGAGCGCCGCCGAGCTGTGCACCCTCGACGACCTGGCCTCGCAGGCCCCGCACTTCGTGGCCGACGCGCTCGCCGCGGCCGCGCTCGCCCGCGCGCACGGCATCAGCCAGGCCGCCGTACGCGACGGCCTGCGGGCCTTCCTCCCGCCCACGCCGTCCCCGGCCACGCCGGACCGGTGATCGCCGCGCGCTTTCGCGACACGCACCCGATGTGCCGGTGATCGAGGTGGACACCCCTGAGACTGGATCCGTCGCCACGGCGGCACAGGACCACGTCAGGGGCTGACCGCACCACCGTCGGAGCAAAGGGGAGCGACATCACCACCGCCGACCCCGAGCGCATCCGCTTCGGCCTCCTCCGCACCCGGACTCGTCGACCGGGCTGGCTGAGCGCCCTCAAGGACGCGCTCGACCGGCCGCTGACGACGTACTACCTGCTCCTCGGCGCCACCGCGCTGCTGCTGGTGATCGGCCTGATCATGGTGCTCAGCGCGTCGAGCGTGCGTGCCTACCGCGAGACCGGCGACTCCTACACGATCGTGCGTCGCCAGATGATGTGGGTCCTGATCGGCGTCCCGTGTGCGTTCATCGCCTCCCGCGTGTCCGTGCGCTGGGTGCGCCGGCTGTCCTACCCCGCCTTCGCGGTCTCGCTGGCGCTGCTGGTCGTCACCGCGTTCGCCGGCAAGGAGGTCAACGGCAACACCAACTGGCTGGTCCTGGGGCCGATCCAGATCCAGCCGTCGGAGATCGCGAAGCTGTCGCTGATCATCTGGGCCAGCAACATCTACGCCAACAAGGAGCGCCGGCTCGGCAACCTGCACCAGATGCTGGTGCCGGTGGTGCCCGGCATGGCGCTCGCGACCAGCCTCGTGGTCGTCGGCAAGGACCTCGGCACCGCGCTCGTCTTCTTCGCGCTGCTCGTCGCGATGCTCTGGGTGGTCGGCGCCCCCGGCCGCCTGTTCGGCCTGGTGTTCGCCGTGGTCAGCGTCGCCGCGCTCGGCCTGGCCGCGACGTCGCCGACCCGCCTCGAGCGGATCGCCACCTTCGCCGACCCCTTCAAGGACTACCACGGCACCGGCTGGCAACCGGCGCACGGCCTGTACGCCATGGCCAGTGGGGGCGTCCTCGGCGAGGGCATCGGCGCCAGCCAGCAGAAGTGGGGCCAGCTGCCGGAGGCCCACACCGACTTCATCTTCGCCGTGCTCGGCGAGGAGCTCGGCCTGGTCGGCACGCTGCTGGTCATCGGGCTGTTCCTGGTGCTCGCCTACGCCGGAATCCGGGTGGCGCGCGAGACCCAGCAGCCCTTCGTGCGCTACTGCACCTTCGGCATCGTGGTCTGGCTGCTGTGCCAGATGATCATCAACGTCGGCATGGTGCTCGCGCTGCTGCCCGTCATCGGCATCCCGTTGCCGCTCGTGTCGTACGGTGGGTCGAGCCTGCTGCCGACGCTGAGCGCCCTCGGCCTGGTGATCGGGTTCGCCCGCCGCGAGCCCGCCGCCGCCCGGGCACTCGCCCAGCGTCGCCGGGCCCGTTCGGCCGGTCTGAGCGCCTGAACCCCCGCGCGATAGGTTCTGCCGCGTGAGGATTCTTCTGGCCGGCGGGGGTACGGCGGGGCACACCTCTCCGCTGCTCGCGACCGCGGACGCCCTGCGCCGTCTCGACCCGGACGCCGAGATCACCTGCCTCGGCACGCCGCGCGGCCTGGAGAACAAGGTCGTCCCCGCCGCCGGCTACCCGCTGCGCCTGGTCCCACCCGTGCCGCTTCCCCGCAAGCCCGGCAAGGACCTCGCCCTGGTGCCGTCGCGGTTGCGCCACGCGGTCAAGGCCGCCCTCGAGGTGGTCGACGACGTGCGCCCCGACGTGATCGTCGGGTACGGCGGCTACGTGTCGATGCCGGCGTACGTCGCGGCTCGCCGCCGCAAGCTGCCCCTGGTCGTCCACGAGCAGAACGCGCTGCCCGGCATCGCCAACAAGGTCGGCGCCCGGATCGCCGACCGGGTCGCGGTCAGCTTCCCCGACACCCCGCTCAAGGGCAGCGAGTACGTCGGGCTGCCCATCCGCCGGATGATCTCGACCCTCGACCGCCCGGCCCTGCGCGCCGAGGCCCGGGCGTTCTTCGGCCTCGACCCCGACCTGCCGACGCTGGTCGTGACCGGCGGCTCGCAGGGCGCGCGCCGCCTCAACCAGGCGATCAGCGGTGCCGCGGCCGCCCTCGGCTCGGCCGGAGTCCAGGTGCTCCACGTGATCGGCCCGAACGGCGCGAGCGACCCGAGCTGGTCCGAGCCCGTCCCCACCGGCGTCCCGTACGTCGTGCTGCCGTTCGTCGAGCGGATGGACCTCGCCCTGGCCGCGGCCGACGTCATGGTCTGCCGCTCCGGTGCCTCCAGCGTCGTCGAGGCCGCGGCGACCGGCGTGCCCGCGATCTTCGTCCCACTGCCGATCGGCAACGGGGAGCAGGCCCTCAACGCGCGGCCGGTGGTCGAGGCCGGGGGAGCGCTGCTGGTCGACGACGCCTCCTTCACCGCCGACTACGTCGCCGACACGGTGCCCGCGCTGGCCACCGACGCCGGCCGACTGGCCCGGATGGGGGCGGCTGCCGCCGACCTGGTGCCCCGCGACGCGGACGACCGGCTGGCCCGGATCATCGCCGACGTGGCCGGAGCCGGCCGGTGAGGATCCCCGTTCCCGACGAGATCCTGCCGGCCGACCGGCTGGGTCACGTCCACCTCGTCGGCATCGGCGGCGCCGGGCTGTCCGGCATCGCCCGGCTGATGCACCAGGCCGGCGTCGTCGTCAGCGGCAGCGACGCCAACGACTCGGCCGTCGTGCAGGCGCTGCGGGCCGAGGGCATCACCGTCCACGTCGGCCACGACGCCGCCCACCTCGACGGTGTTGACACGGTCGTCGCGACCACCGCCGCCCGCGAGGACAACCCCGAGATCGTCGCCGCGCTCGAGCGCGGGCTGCGGCTGTGGCCGCGCTCGGCCGGGCTCCAGTCCGTGCTGCACGGCAAGGACGTCGTCGCGATCGCGGGCACCCACGGCAAGACCACCACGACCGCGATGACCGTGATGGCGCTGCGCGAGGCCGGCGTCGACCTCACCTTCGCCATCGGGGCCGAGGTCGAGGCTCTCGGCACCAACGCGCGTCTCGGCACCGCCCCGATCGCCGTCGTCGAGGCCGATGAGTCCGACGGTGCCTTCCTCGTCTACACCCCGCGGATCGGCGTGATCACCAACGTCGACGCCGACCACCTCGACCACTGGGGCACCGAGGAGGCCTACGAGGCCGCCTTCGCCGAGTTCGCCTCCCGTGCCGCGGTCGCCCTCACCGACCGGGAGGACCTCGCCACCCGCACCGTCGGGTTCGCCGACGACGCCCGGCTGCGCGGCCACGACCTGGTCATCGAGGGCGGTCGGACCCGCTTCCGCGTGACCAGTGACGGCGCCGACCTCGGCACCGTCGAGCTCGCCGTGCCCGGCCGCCACTACGCCCAGGACGCGCTGCTCGCCCTCGCCGTCGGCCTCGAGCTGGGCCTCGAGCCGGCTGCCCTGGTCCGAGGGCTCGCGCAGCACCGAGGCGCGAAGCGCCGGATGGAGCACGTCGGCTCGGCCGGGGGAGTGCAGGTCTACGACTCCTACGCCCACCACCCCAGCGAGATCCGCGGCGACCTCGAGGCCGCCCGCTCGCTGGTCGGCCCCGGCCGGCTCGTCGTCTGCTTCCAGCCGCACCTCGTCTCCCGCACCCGGATCTTCGGCGAGGAGATGGGCCGCGAGCTCGGTGCCGCCGACGAGGTCGTCGTGATGGACGTGTACGTCGCCCGCGAGGACCCCGACCCGGAGGTGACCGGTGCGCTGGTGGCCGCGGCGGTGCCGCTCGCCGCCGACCGGGTCCGGTTCGTGCCCGACCGGGTGGGCGTCGTACCCGCGCTGGTGGGGGTGGCCCGTCCCGGCGACCTCGTGCTCACCCTGGGCGCCGGCGACGTGACGGCGCTCGCGCCCCAGGTGCTCGCCGCGCTCGCGGAGGCGAAGCCGCGTGGGAGCGAAGCGAGCGACCGCAGGCGGGGCGATGGCGAGGCGTGAGCGCCCGCGTCCGAGCCCGCAGGACCGGATGCGCCGGGCCTTCGCCCGGCGCCAGCGGGCCCGCCGCTGGCTGACCTGGCGCTACGTCGTCGCCGCCGTGCTCCTCGTCGGGGCGGTGGGCTTCGGCGTCTACGCGATCTACTTCTCCTCGTGGCTGCGCGCCGACGGGGTGCAGGTGGTCGGCAACGCCCAGCTGTCCGAGAAGCAGGTGCTCGCCACCGCCGACGTCCCCCTCGGCGGCCCGCTGGCGACCGTGGACCTGCACGCGATCGAGGTCCGGCTGAAGTCGCTGGCGACGGTGAAGTCGGTCGACGTCTCACGCACCTGGCCCCACGACGTCCGGATCGAGATCGTCGAGCGCACCCCGGTCGCCGTGCTCGACCGCGGCGACCGGCTCACCAACCTCGACGCCACCGGCGTCGCGTTCGGCCGGCTGGCCAAGGCACCCGCCGGCCTGCCCCGGGTCAAGGTCGGGCCCGGCGCCGACGGCGACGCGCTCGCCGAGGGCGCGGCCGTGGTCGTGGCCCTGGACCCCGCGGTCGCCGAGATGGTGGACTTCGTCGAGGTCCGCACCGTCGACGAGATCGACCTGCACCTGCGCGACGGCCGCCTGGTCCGGTGGGGGAGCGCGGAGCAGGCCGAGGACAAGGCCGCGGTGCTGCTCGAGCTGCTCAACCGCAAGGCGCAGGTCTACGACGTCTCCGTCCCGGGCGCCCCGACCACCAGCTGAGGGGATGTCGGAATCGCCGGTCGACCGGTTGTTCCGGCACATGTCGGGCGTTGCAACGCCCGACAAGTGACAGTTTCGCCGGTCGACCGGCGATTCCTGCAGCGCAACGGCGTGTCTGCGCCACCGCGCCCCGCGCCGTCCCTACTGTCGTGACCACGACGAGGTTGACATAACTATAACCCTCAGGCTGAGGGTAAGGGTTGTGACAACACGCCGGCTGGCCACGGGGAAGCGGTCCGGCCGCCGACGTCGGTGAACGGACACATTCAATTTCGGACAACACCGGAGAGGTGGAGCCGCTGTGGCAGCAGCACAGAACTACCTGGCCATCATCAAGGTCGTCGGCATCGGCGGAGGCGGCGTCAACGCGGTCAACCGGATGATCGAGGTCGGCCTCAAGGGCGTCGAGTTCATCGCGATCAACACCGACGCCCAGGCGCTGCTGATGAGCGACGCCGACGTCAAGCTCGACATCGGCCGCGAGCTGACCCGCGGCCTCGGTGCGGGTGCGAACCCCGACGTGGGCGGCAAGGCCGCCGAGGACCACGCGGAGGAGATCGAGGAGGTGCTCAAGGGCGCCGACATGGTCTTCGTGACCGCGGGCGAGGGTGGCGGTACCGGCACCGGGGGTGCTCCGGTCGTGGCCCGGATCGCCCGCTCGCTCGGCGCGCTGACCATCGGTGTGGTGACCCGTCCGTTCACCTTCGAGGGCGCCCGCCGCAAGAAGTCCGCCGACGAGGGCATCGAGCGTCTCCGCGAGGAGGTCGACACCCTCATCGTCATCCCGAACGACCGGCTGCTGCAGATCTCGGACCGCAACGTGTCGATGCTCGACGCGTTCAAGCAGGCCGACCAGGTGCTGCTGCAGGGTGTCTCCGGCATCACCGACCTGATCACGACCCCCGGCCTGATCAACGTCGACTTCGCCGACGTCAAGGCGGTCATGAGCAACGCCGGCTCGGCGCTGATGGGCATCGGCTCGGCCCGCGGCGAGGACCGCGCGCTCGCCGCCGCCGAGATGGCGATCAGCAGCCCGCTGCTCGAGGCCTCGATCGACGGCGCCCACGGCGTCCTGCTCTCGATCGCCGGCGGCTCCGACCTCGGCATCTTCGAGATCAACGAGGCCGCGGCCATGGTCGCCGACGCGGTGCACGCCGACGCCAACATCATCTTCGGCACGATCATCGACGACGCACTCGGCGACGAGGTCCGGGTCACCGTCATCGCCGCCGGCTTCGACGGTGGCCTGCCCAAGCGACGCGACGAGACCGCCGTACGCCGTCCGGCCCAGCAGGCGCCGGCCACCCCCGCGCCCGCGCGCACCACCCC
>JADCLI010000066.1 GCA_016803235.1 Pimelobacter simplex | reverse complement strand
GGCAGGTGGCGGGGCGCATCGCTACACCGCCACCGGGGGGATCCCGCCGGCGGCAGCGCCGGCACCACCGGCGCCGCCCGCCGCTCCCCCACCGCCGCCGGCGGCCGGGGTCTTGAGAGCCGCTCCGGCTCCACCGGCACCGCCCTGACCGCCACCCGAGCCGCCACCAGGCGCACCGCCGGTGGGCAGCGTCGGAGGTGTCGGCGGAGCAGGCGGCATGGGCGGAGTCGGCATCTGCGGGTCCGTGTCATTGGGGTCGCCACCGCCCTGCGAACCCGGGTGCGTTCCGCTGCTCTGGTCGCCGGACTGGCCTCCGGACTGACGGCCTCCCATGCCGCTGAAGTCCGGGCCGTAGGTGCTCTGCCCGACGCCGGCCTGGTTGGTCTCGTCCGACATCAGCGAGGTCGCCTTGGCGCCGGCGGAGTTGATCCAGCCCATGCCGGTCGACAGCGCCTGACCGACCGGCCCGAAGCTGCCGAGGAGGCCCTGGGTCGACTTGTTGAACCGGTCACCGGTCGAGGCCTCCGCGCTCTGCTCACCCGACGAACGACCGTTGGCGTCCGTGGTCGACGCGGCCGATGAACCGCCGCCGGCGGCACCGCCGCCGAGCAGGCCCTGGAGGCCGCCCTGGATGGCCATGCCCTGTCGGAACGACGCGCCGCTGGGGGTGCCCGGGTCGACGAACGCCAGGAGCTTGAACAGAGCCAGCGGCGCCACGACGCTAATCAGGATCGTCATCACTGCCGGCAGGGCGGTGCCGAACGCCTTGGCGGTGTCGTCGGCGAGGTGGGCGGCGACACCGTTGGCGAACTGCACGCCGATGCCCAGCACCATCACCATCAGCACCGGCGTGAAAGCTGCAGCGTGGAACCAGCGCAGCGACTTCCAGAACCAGGAGCGGGTGAAGTCGGAGACCAGGCCGGCCGCCGACAGCGGGCCGGTGGCGGTCAGCACCAGCAGCGACGCGGCGCGCGCGAGGTAGACCAGGACGTGCCCGATCGCGGCGAGCCACAGGAAGATCCCAAGGAACGCGAGCGCGGTGGCCACGCCGGCGTCGGTGATGTCGTCGATGCCGAGGCCGCCCAGGGGGTCCCAGTCGGGCCAGGTCTGCACCTTGAGCAGCGACTTCATCAGCGCCTTGGTGATGGCGCCGCAGGCAGCGACGATCATCACGCAGTAGCCGAACCAGCAGGCGCAGACCACGACGAACTGGCCGGCGCCGATGAACGCCCGCGCGAGGCCCTTCCCTTCGCGCTTGAAGGCGGCAGCGCCGAGCTGGATCATCGCCAAGATGACCACCAGGGAGAGGGCGAGCCAGAGCGTGAAGGCGTAGACGTCCTTGCCCGGTCCGTCTGCCCGCAGGTCAGGGGTCAAGAACAGCTCGCTGAACGTGAGCACGATGCGCAGCACGAACAGGCCGGAGTTCCAGACCGCGAGCATGGCTGCGGTCCAGGCATCGGCCGCGGCCTTGGCGATCACGTCGCCGATGGCCTCGAACGGGTTGGGGATGTCGCCCAGGCCGGGGATGCCGCCGCCGAACAGGTCGCCGACGTTCGGGGGGCCAGGGATACCGGGGATCCCGGGGACCCCCGGCAGGCCCGGGAGTCCAGGCAATCCGCCGTCGCAGATCGCGTCGAGGATGCCGCAGCCGTCCGGGAGCAGTCCGGTCGCGCCGTCGAGGACGTCGCCGGCGCCGTTGATCAGGTTCCCGGCGCCGTCCTTGACCTCGCCGGCAGCGTCTTTGCCGCAGTCGATCGGGTCCTTGGCGCAGTCGACGGCGTCGCCGCCGAGGTCGCACAGCGCGTCCGGGCCGGGGCAGCCCATCTTGACGTCGCGGGCCGGCAGCTGGCCGGTGGCCGCCACCGGCGCGGACTGTGCCGTCGTGGCGGCCGTGCGGGCCACCGGCTCGGCCGCGGCCGCGGCGGGCGGCTGCAGCGCGGTGGCGGCACCGAGGAGCGTGGTGAGGACGAGGACCCCCAGGGCGGCGATGCCCAGCCTGGCCACTCGGTCGACCACAGCGGCGGTCACTGGGGCGCTCCGTTGATCGGGATCCAGCCGGCCCGCTTGTACTCCGGGGTGCCCGGCGCGACCGCCTGAGGCTGCCTCTGGGAGACCAGGTGGTCGATGTCCTCATCGCTGCCCTGGACCAGGCGCCAGTCCCCCACGCCGTCGACCTCGATCCACCGCATCAGCTGGGTGCCGGCATAGAGGCCATCGCTGACCTTGCCGTTAGCGGTGGTGAGGGTGACGTAGCTGAGCAGGTTCACCGCGTAGTAGCCGGTGTCGAGCTCCTCGAGGGTGTAGGCGATCGGCGTCACGGCGTACGACGCCGGCGGCGGGACGTCACCCTCCTTCGGGACGCCGGCCTGCTGGCGGCGCAGCGCGACGGCGTCGCGGGCGCGCTGCTCGAAGACCGCCTTGTCCTCGGGGGCGGCGTACAGGCCGGCCACGGCGGCGGCCTGGTCGTAGTCGAACCCGACCTGGGCCTTGGCGACCTCGACCTGCAGCGCGACCGCGCCCAGGTCCGTGGCCGGGAACCGGGTCGGGTGGCCGTCGACCACCTCGGCGCCGGTCGGGATCACCACGCCGTCCGCGGGAGCGGTGTCCGGGGCCACCTGCTCGACCGAGACGTTCTGCCCCTCGGTCTGGCTCGAGCCGCCGGAGGCGTTGTCGGTGCCGCCGTTGTCGTCGGCACGTCCTCGAGCTCCCAGCCACACGACGGTGGCCACCAGGGCGGCGATCACCACCAGGACGCCCACACGCAGCAAGGTCGTGCGGGACTCCCCCATCGGGCCGTTGATCCGGTTGCTCATCTCGTTGCGCATGTCAGTGCTCCCCTTCGTGGTCGCCGGGGTTGGTGGGTTCGGTGGTGTGGTCGGTGGACCAGGTGCGCCAGCCGGCCTCGTGGGCCAGCTGGGTGCCGGGCCAGGTGGCGGGTGCGGGTGCCGGCGGAGTGCCGGGGGCGACCATCCAGCGGCCGCCGACCCACTGCATGCGCTCGCAGTGCGCGAAGGCGATCTGGCCTTCGGACTTGTAGGTGGCGCTGACCTTCATCAGCACGCAGACCGTGGCCCAGTCGGGGCCGTCGGTCCCCTTGATCAGCGCGCCGGCCGGCTCGAGGGAGACCGAGGCGCTGGGGTCCTTGACCTCGCCCATGCCGGTGCTGGACAGGAAGGCCCGGACGCTGGTGGTGATCCACCAGTCCTCCGCGCGGACGCCGCCGGGCAGCGCCCAGGCGTTGTAGACCTCCTCGGCGGTGGTCAGGCTCATCGACTGCAGCACCGCGAGGTCGATCTGGGCGAGCTGTCCGATCGCGCCCTCGGGGGTCTGCGGGAACCCGGTCATCACGAACGCGGGTCCGTTGACGCCGGCGCCGGCCGGGATCTTGATCTCCGGGGCCTTGGTGCTGGTGGTCTCGGCCGGGAAGGCCGCGCTCTCGGGCACGGTCAGCATCGACTCGGCCGCGATGTCGTCGCGGTGTGCGGCACCGCGGGCCACCGTCGAGTGGTCGGTCTCGCCGGTGGCCACGCCGGTGTTCGCATTCGCCTCGTCCCCGATACCGGCGATCGCCAGGTACACCGCGTAGACGAGGCCGACCAGCAGGAGCACAGCCACGGCGACGGCGACGGCGAGGATGCCGAGCAGCCGGCGCCGGCCCCACTCGGTGGTGGCCTCTGCCTTCTTCGTGGCTGCGCGCCGCATCAGATGCAGCCCTTGCCGAGGATCCCGTTGAGCATGCCGGGCAGGACCAGGTAGGCGATCGCGCAGGCGAACACGACCACCACCGAGATCACGCCGACCTTAGAGGCGTGCGGAAGGGAGAACACTCGGCCGGCGATGATCGCGCCGATGGCGATGATGATGCCGAGACCGAACAGGACGATGACGCCCCACAGCACGTAGCTGGTGATCTCGTTGGTCGGTCCGACGGCACCCGGGGGTGCCTTCGGGCAGACCTGGGCGGCCATCGGGAGAACAGCGGTCATGACGTCCATGGGTGGACTTCCTTTCTGGGTTGCTGACCCCGGTGGGTCAGGCGCTTTCGCTGGTGTCGGTGGTGGGCAGGTGGGCGGGCTCGAGCAGCTGGCGAGCTGCCGAGATCAGGGGGGCCGGGACGGGCCGGGAGTCCAGTCCGTTGACCGCGAGCTCGCGGTCCTCGGGGATCTCCACGCACCGGTCTGCGACCAGGGCGCGTCGTACGGCGGGCCCGCCGGCGTGCTCGAGGCCCCGGGGCCACTTCTTGCGGCGCGGACCGCGTACGGCGAGGGTGATCTGCTCGGGCTGCCAGTGGTTGGCCAGCAGTTCGAGCGCGACCGAGGCGCGGCGCATCCCGGGGACGGTGGCGGTGGTGACCAGGACGATCTGGTCGGCGGTGCGGACGGCCTCGGCGAGCCAGCAGTCGGTGGCCAGCAGTTGGCCGGCCTCCCAGCCGATGTCGAGGATGGTCAGCTGGGTCTCGTGCTCGGCGCCGGTGGGCAGCGGGACCTCGTCGACGCCGGCGAGGACCTCGCTGGCCCGCTCGAGCAGGACGTGGTCGCGCTTGCCCTGGCGCCAGTCGGTCGGGTGCAGGCCGAGCTCGGCGGTGCTGGCCGCGGCGAGACCGGAGGCGGTGACCGAGCTGCACTCGATGACCCGGACCGGGCTGGCGGCCGCCAGGCCGGCGGCCAGGGCGACGGTGCTGGCGCCGACCGAACCGGCGCAGCCGATCACGGCGATGGTGTGCTCTCCCGCTGACGGGGTCCAGTTGTCCGTGGCGGCGGTGCCGCGGCCGCGGGGTCCCTTGCCGGCGCCGGGGCCAGTCCGGAACTCGCCGGCGCTCACCGCGTTCCAGGCCCGCTTGAGCTCGTCGACGCCGACCGGGCGGCTCGAGGTCTGGGTGCTCACTGGGCCTCCCCGATGCCGCCGCGGCGGTACTCGAGCGCGGCACGGACCTCGGCCGGGGTGAGGCTGGCTAGCTGGGCCTTGGCGGCCTGCACCTCGTGCAGCTGGGCGACGCAGCCGGTCAGCTGCTCGATCGCCTCGGTCTCGCGGCCGGCGATCGCGAACAGCTCGGCGATCTGCTCCGGCGTCCGGCTCTCGCCGTCGTCCTGGGTGTTTGTCATGGGCTTCACCACCTCCAGTCGCCTATGTGTCGCGGGCGGTGGGGGCGACCACGGTTGCGCTCATTCGTCATGGCCGAACTTCCTCGGGGCGGCCGCGGCTAGGGCGCGGACGGCGCGCGAGCCGTGGCGACGGACGGTGGCCTCGCCCACTCCGACCCGGGGCGCGACGCGGCGGGTCACCTCAGTGCTGAGCAGGCCGCCGTAGCCACGGGTGAGGTTGCGGGTCTCGATCCGGTCGGCCTCGTCGACCAGGCACAGCAGCAGGTATCGGTCGGCCGCGCTGATCACCTGGTTCTCGCAGGCCCATGCCAGCAGCTCCAGGAGCTCCTCGGTGGCCGACGGCTCCTCCTGCTCGGGGCCGGCGTCGGCGAGGATCTCGGGCCGGTGGAACAGCGCGGCGGCGGACCTCTCGGTTGGCATGGCCGCCTGGTAGTCAGCTCCGCCGTCCGGGCTGGTCAGGTCGCCGGCGGAGACGGACTCGACGAGGGTGGTGTTCGCCCAGGTGCGGTCGGCGCGGGAGACGTGGAAGAAGTCGCCGACCTCGCGGAGTACACCGACCCGGGTGTTGATCAGGATGTTCGCGGCGACCTTGCGCAGCCGGCGCCACTTGAAGGTCCGGACCTCGATCCACAGCTGGGAGGCCACGAGCTCGTCGATCCGCTCGACGGCTGACCAGGAGCCGGCCGCGACGGGCTGGCTGTCCCGGAAGACCTCGCGGGGCGGCAGGGTGCTCAGCCAGCCGGCGAGCCGGCACGCACCGGGCAGCAGGCACTTGGCGAGCGCGGCCGCCGCGGCGATGTCGTCACCGCCGTCGGGGGCCGCGAGCATGGCCAGCGCCAGGAGGACTTCGTCAGAGGCTGAGCTGTCCACCGAGGGCAGCCAGGCACGCAGGTCGTCGAACTTCTCGACGACCCCGAGCCGGGGATCCGCTGCCACCCAGGCCGGCCACTTCTGGCGGGCCTGGTCGAGCAGTTCGCTGTTGTCGTCGAGGCCGAGCTGGTCGCCCACACTCATCGCACTCGCTCCTTTCGTCCGTGGCTGAGCACGGCAGAAAGGTCGCGAGCGGGCGTCCCCGCATCCGTCCCCCCAAAGCCCTGATTTGGAGGGGGACGCTGAGGGGGGACGCGCGTTTCCGCAGGTCAGAGGGCGTCCCCCCGAAAGTTCAAGAGGTTTCCCCCCTTGCGCGCCCCGATTTGTCGAGATGCAGCGAAGATTGACAAATCGCTGTCAAGGTCAAGATCTACTGGCGGGGTAGACAATGGCCGCGCAAGGGGCTCGTCGATTGCCTACAGGTGCGTCGCGAAGTATGCGGAGCACGCGGCTCCCGACTGCGGAGTGTGGGCCTTACGCCACATTGCCTCGTGAACCACTGTCCGGCCGACAGGACGAACCCGGGTCCGGCATGCATCGACTGCGTTATCTAGCGACTACGTACGACGCGTGGTCCGAAGCAGCTGGTCAGGAGCCAAGCATGGCGAGGTCCCCTGATTCGACCCGAGGAGTCCTGATGACAAGAACCTTCTTTACCCGCCCGCTCGCCCTGCTCGGCGCAGCCCTGTGCCTGCTGGCGGCTGTGGTTGCCGGCGGCGTGGGCGCCACGTCCGCAGCCAACGCGGCCCGCCCCGCAGTCACGGCTGCAGGCCTGAAGTTGCCTGCAGCGGTTCACGCCGCCTCCGCCAAGCCGACGATCGTGCTGGTCCACGGCGCCTTCGCCGATTCCAGCGGCTGGTCGAGCGTCGCCGGCAACCTGATGGACCGCGGGTATCCGGTCCTGGCCTTCTCCAACCCGCTGCGCGGCCCCATCGCCGATGGCGACTACCTGCGAGCCTTCCTGACCACCATCGAAGGCCCCATCGTCCTGGTCGGCCACTCCTACGGAGGCGCCGTCATCACCAACGCCGCCGAAGGCAACCCCAACGTCAAGGCACTCGTCTACATCGCGGCCTACGCGCCGGCCGAGGGCGAGAGCGTCGCGGCGGCGAACACCCTTGGCGGCGGCCACACGGCCGTGACCGAGCACCTGGCGATCCGTCCCTTCCCCGGTGCCGCGCCCGGCGACGCTGACGCCTACATCGACCCCGCTTGGTTCCACCAGCTCTTCGCTCAGGACCTCTCACGTCGCCAGGCCCGGTTCATGGCCGCCACCCAGCGCCCCGGTGCCCTGGGCGCACTCGTGACTCCCTCGGGGGCACCGGCGTGGGACGACATCCCGAGCTGGTACCTGGTCGCCAAGCAGGACCGCATCATCCCGCCCGAGGCAGAGCGGGCCATGGCCGCGCGCGCAGGTTCAACCACTGTCGAGATCAACAGCTCCCACGTCGCCATGATGAGCCACCCCGGGGTCGTCACCCAGATGATCCTGACCGCCGCCCGGAGCTGAACCGGCACGACGGCGGGCCGGATCACCTGTGGGGCCGGCCCGCCGCCAGCCAAGTAAGACCGTCACAACTACGCGTCACACGTGGTCCCCGTTCGCTCCGGAAGAGACACGCTGGACCCCGGATGGAGACGACGGAGTACGCCCGGGACGCCCAAGACCCGGGGACGCCCAAGGAGAGGTGGATCTGCGATGGTGAACGTGACGCGCGGCTTCCGAAGCCGGCGTTTCGCAACCGACGACCGGCTGCCTCCCGGGCAGTACCTGACCGATGGCTTTCCCGTGCTGTCTGCTGGCCCGACCCCCGCCGTGCCACAGGACGAGTGGTCCTTCATGGTCAGGAACGGAGGCCAAGTCTTGCGGTCGTGGGCGTGGGACGAGTTCATGGCCCTCGACGCGCAAGACATCACGGTCGACATCCACTGCGTGACTCGTTGGAGCAGACTCGACACCACCTGGAGAGGCGTCGCCGTCGACGATCTCCTGGCCGACGTCGACACCGCGGCCGAGTACGTCCTCGCTCGCTCCTACGGCGGCTACACCACCAATCTGCCGCTCGAGGACCTGCTCGACGGCAAGGCCTGGATCGCGTACGAGCACGACGGCGAGGATCTCCCGCCCGAGCACGGTGGCCCGGCTCGGCTTCTCATCCCCCACCTGTACCTCTGGAAGTCCGCTAAGTGGATCAAGAGCCTCGATCTCGTCGAGGACGACGACCCGGGCTTCTGGGAGACGCTCGGCTACCACGACTACGGCGACCCATGGCGCGAGCAGCGATACCAGGGCGACTAGCACCACGTCGCTGGCAGATCGCCACCGTGACCGCCCGGCGCGCGGAGACGGCCACGGCCTCCACGTTGTGCCTGCGGGTCGAGGACTGGAACGGTCACCTGCCCGGGCAGCACGTCGACGTGCGGTTGACGGCCCCGGACGGCTACCAGGCGGCTCGCAGCTACTCGCTCGCAGCGCCCGCCGCCGGCGGTGTCGACGGGGTCCTCGAGATCACCGTGCAGCGGCTGCCAGACGGCGAGGTCTCAGCCTTCCTCACTGACGACCTCGTGGTCGGCGACCGGCTCGAGCTCCGAGGCCCCCTCGGCAACTGGTTCGTGTGGCAACAAGACGACCCTGCCCCCGTTCTCCTCGTCGCCGGAGGTGCAGGCCTCGTTCCCCTCATGTCGATGATCCGTGCCCGCGATCGAGCCCACATCCCCACGCCGTTCCGCCTCATCCACTCGGTGCGAACCCCGGACGACCGCATCTATGCAGACGAACTCGAGCGACTCGCAGCCCAGCCTGGAGGACCTTCGGTCACGTGGCTGTACACACGCACCGCACCACAAACCGACAAACGCAGGCCTGGACGACTACGCCCGAACGACCTCAACGACGGAAGCAACTGGACCCTTGACGCAGCACCCACATGTTTCGTGTGCGGCCCCACCGGCTTCGTCGAGGAAGCCTCGAACCACCTGCTCGCGGCCGGACACCACGCCAACCGGATCCGCACCGAACGTTTCGGCGGCAGGTGACCCAGCCGACCGCCCAAGAAGAGAGTAGAGAAGGGAAAGGGACGTCATGACCGAACATCGGGACGGCAACTCGCTGGCGGGAGCGCTCGCCGACATCTTCGCCGCCGAGATCACCAGCGCCCAGGTGCAATGCCGGGCCTGTGGCCTTGCGACCACGCTGGCCCAGCTCCTGGTCTACGGGCCCGAGCCAGGCTACGTCGGCCGCTGCCCGGGGTGCGCCGAGCACGTCCTCCGCGTGGCAAAGACGCCCGCAGGTACCTGGCTGGACCTCGGCGGATCGACCTCGCTCCTGTTCAGCACGATGGCTCCGAGCCCAACCGGCGCAGCCTCTAGCGCCCGAACCGGAAGGGTCTCGTCATGATCTCCCTCTCCCTCGTCGAACGCGGAGTCCCCGGCGTCGGCGATCAGCTTGTGCACGCCGTCGAGCAAGGTCAAAGCGGATGCTCAGCCTGACGCACATCGGCGGTCCCACCGTTCTCATCGAGCTCGACGGTTGGCGGATCCTGACCGATCCGACCTTCGACGAGGCGGGCCGCACCTACGGGTTCGGGCTCGGCACGTCATCGACCAAGACCCAAGGGCCCGTGCCGGCGATCGCGGACATCGACCTCGACTCGATCGACGTCGTGCTGGTGAGCCACGACCACCACGCCGACAACCTCGACGACCTCGGACGCACTGTCTTTCCGCGAGCAGGAACAGTGCTCACGACCCTCGCTGGACAGCGCCGCCTCGGCGGAAAGAACACCCGCGGCCTCAGGGCAGGCGACGTCACGACCCTCACCGCCCCCGGAAGGACCCCTCTGAGGGTCAGCGCCACGCCGTGTCGACACGGTCCGCCCTTGAGCCGTCCCTTGGTCGGGCCGGTCATCGGCTTCGCGTTGAGCCTCGACGGCCACGAACGCGCCGATCTGTGGATGACCGGCGACACTGTGCTGCACCGAGCCCTACTCCGTACTGCTCGACGCCTGGACGTCGACGTCCTACTGATGCACCTGGGCAGCGTCCAGTTCCCCATCACCGGACGGGTGAGGTACTCGATGAACGCCAGCGACGCACTCAAGCTGACGCGGACGGTCCAACCGCGCATCGCGGTGCCGGTGCACTACGAGGGATGGTCACACTTCCACCAGCCCACCTCAGAGCTGCGCTCCACGATCGCCTCAGCCGACCAAACCTCCCAAAGCCAGATCCGATGGCTCACCCGAGGAGTCAGCACCCCGATGTGACCGCGTTGCCGGGCGTCGCTCCTCGATTCAGCGATCCCAACCCGTCCCGTCAGCGTGTTGGGACGGCTCCGGCAGCTGCGGGTGAACTTCGCCGAAATTGAGCACGACACGGACGCGATGCTCAATAGCATGCGTCCATGACGGCGGACGAACCCGGCCAGGGCCCGCAAGGCGGACGGCCTGGCGCTGACGTGCTGAGTGCCGGATCGGCCGAACCGGGTGTCGCAGCGTCACATGGAGCAGCAGCACTGGAAATCGTCGGGCGCGAGCTGGAGGTGGGCCAGCTCAACCACTTGCTGAGTGGTGCCCGAAACGGCCGCGGGAGCGCGCTGCTGTTGCTCGGCGAACCCGGCATTGGCAAGACGTCGCTTCTCGCCGCCGCGGAGACCGCCGCTGTGGGCCTCAGGGTCCAGCAGGTCGAGGGCTACGAATCCGAGTCGTCGATGCCCTACGCCGGGCTCTACCGGCTCATTATGCCGCTGAGGGACTACCTGACCCAGCTCTCCGAACGCCACCAACAGGCACTGGAGGTCGCTGTCGGAAAGGTCGCCGGGCCCGTGCCCGACCGCTACCTGGTCGGACTCGGCCTGCTCGAGCTCCTCGCCGCGGCCGCCGGAGACGGGCCACTGGCCTGCTTCATCGACGACGCCCACTTGATGGACGTGGAGAGCCTGGAGGCGCTGGCGTTCGTCGCCCGACGACTGTACGTGGAACCCATCGCCCTCATCTTCGCCGGCCGCGACGAGGAAGGCATCGCCGAGCGATTGAGCGGTGTGCCCGACCTCGTGCTGCAAGGGCTGCCGATCGAGGCCGCTGTCTCGCTGCTTCGGTCCTCGACCTCCGAGGCGATCGACCCCGCCGTCGCCGTCCAGATCGCCCACGCGACAGGCTGCAATCCCCTTGCCCTCATCGACCTCGCCTCCACCATGGCCAGCGGCGAACTGAGCAACCTGAGTGCTCAGATCGACCCGACGCCCATCGGCCACCGCCTGGAAAGCCACTACGCGCAGAGCGTCCGCCAGGAAGACGAAGACGTCCAGGAATGGATGCTCGTCGCCGCAGCGGACTCCACGGGCAACATCGACCTGACAACAGCAGCCGCCGAATCGCTCGGCCTTCCCGTAGCGACGCTGGACCGAGCCGAGGCCGCAGGTCTCATCAAGGTCGCAGGAACGGTCCGCTTTCGCCACCCCCTGGTCCGCTCCGCCGTCTACAACTCAGCCGACGGAGTGCGCCAGCGCCGCATCCACGCTGCGCTCGCGGCCGCGGCCGCACAGCTGGGCCTGACCGAGCTCGAGGCCTGGCACAGCGCGCGGGCCACCCTCGGCACAGACACCGACGTCGCCGACCGCGTCGAACGTGCCGCCGACCTGGCCGGAGGACGAGGTGGCTTCGCCTCCCGCTCGAGCATGCTCGTCAAGGCCGCCGAGCTGACCCCGGCGGGAGCGGTGCGCGACTCACGTTCCGTGGCCGCCGCCGAGGCGGCGTTGATCGCCGGCGCAGCCCAGATGGCAGCAACGATCCTCGATGGCATCGAGGGACACGCCATCGACCCCGTGATCCAGGGTCGGGTCCTGGTGCTCCGGGCCGCCCTCGCCATGTTTGGTGCGGATCCGCCGGCGTTGCTCTCGGCGCCGGCGACACTCTTCGCGGCTGCCGACCTCCTCGAAGGTCGCGCCCCTGATCTCGAACTCCGCGCGCTCCTAAAGGCCTTCGAGTTCACCATGGTCGCCGACCGACTCGTGCAGGGAATCTCGCTCGCCCAGCTGGGTGAGCGTCTGCAGCGGGGTGCGGCCCAGACCGAGGGGCCGGGGGCCGTGGTCCTCGAGGGCTTGGGCGCCCTCATCCTTCTCCCCTACGGGGAGGCGCTGCCGGTGGTCCGAGCGGCGTTCGAGGAGATCCTCCGCATGCCCGACCACGAGATGATGCACATGGGCAGCATCCTCGCGGCGCTGGGAACGTTCTTGTGGGACGAGGCTGCTCGATCCGCGGCCTTGGAGAGAGCAGTTGTCGCTGCACGCGACGCCGGTGCACTGCAGGTCGTCGACCAGATGCTGTGGACCATGTCGCTCGCGGAGCTCACGGGCGGCAGCGTCAAGAAGGCGGTCCGCTACACCGAACTCGTCCGCGAGGTGCGCCGCGCGATGGGCTACGACGCCGAGAACGTGATCAACGCGTCGGTCATGGCGTGGACCGGATCCCCTCGACATGTGGTGCTCGCGATCGCCGACGGCGCGAACGCAGTCGGATTCGGTGGCGTCGGCTTCGCCGCCGTCGCCGCGGTCGGCCTGCGTGACATCGCGGAAGGCAACTACCGCGACGCCTACGACACGCTCAAGCCGCTCATCGAGGAGCCGTTCCTCCAGGTCACCCCGACCGAGTACGCCAACTTCATCGAGGCGGCCACCAGGATCGGGCGTGGCGACGAGGTCAGCGACCTCGCGGGCTTGCTCTCGAGCCTCGCTGAGATCAACGGCTCGCTGTGGTGCCGAGGCGTCGCGCACCGTGCCGCCGGTCTGTGCGCGAGCGGCGCCGAGGCCGAGAAGCAATACGAGGAGTCGTTGGTCGCCCTGACCGAGACCCAGGCCCTGGTCGAGCTCGCCCGAACCCACCTCGTCTACGGGGAGTGGCTCCGGCGCGCCAAGCGCCGCGCGGAGAGCAGCCGGCACCTGCTGGAAGCGATCCGACTCTTCGAGGCCACCGGGGCCCACATGTTTGTCCCCCGTACCCGGACCGAGCTGGAAGCCACCGGGGCCGGCAAGGAGGCGCCGACGAAGCCTCACCGCTTCGAGCTCACCACGCGCGAGCTGACCATCGCCCAACAGGCCGCGGCCGGCCAGACCAATGCCGAGATCGGGTCCAACCTGTTCATCAGCCCGAACACCGTCGACTACCACCTGCGCAAGGTCTTCCAGAAGCTCGGCGTCACCTCCCGACGCCAGCTCGCCGACAAGCTGGCCGACGAGGACTCCTAACGCATCCAAGCCCTCGGCCCGGGACCAGAGACTACGAGGTCCTCGTGGTCCGGGGCGCTGGCATCGGGGTGAGGCTCGAGATACCCAACCGAGCCAAGGAGGCCCACCAATGCCTTACGTCACCACCGACGACGGAGCCGAGATCTTCTACAAGGACTGGGGAACGGACGGCAGCCCCGTCCTGCTCAGCCACGGCTGGCCGCTCAACGCCGATGCCTGGGAAGCGACCGCCCTCTTCCTCGCCAACAACGGGCACCGAGCGATCGCCCACGACCGCCGCGGCCACGGCAGGTCCTCCCAGACCTGGAACGGCAACGAGATGGACACCTATGCCGACGACCTCGCGTGCCTGATCGAGGCCCTCGACCTGCGCGACCTCACCCTCGTCGGCCACTCCACCGGCGGCGGCGAGATCGCCCACTACGTCGGCCGGCACGGCACCGCTCGCGTCGCCAAGGTCGTCCTGGTCAGCGCCGTCCCGCCGCTGATGCTGCAGACCGACGACAACCCCGAGGGCCTCCCGATCGAGACCTTCAACGCGATCCGCGACGGCGAAGTCGCCGACCGGTCCCAGCTCTACCGCAACCTCGCTGACGGACCCTTCTTCGGACACAACCGCCGAGGCGACGTCGACCAGGGCTTCCGCGACGCCTTCTGGCTGCAGAGCATGGCCTGCGGACACCGAGCCGCATACGAGTGCATCGCAGCCTTCTCGGCCACCGACTTCCGCCCCGACCTGGAGAAGATCGACGTCCCGACCTTGGTCATCCACGGCGACGACGACCAGATCGTCCCCTTCGAGGTCGGCGGCAAGCGCTCGGCCGAGATGATCGACGGCGCGATCCTCAAGGTCTACGAGGGCAGCTCCCACGCCCTGCCCGACACCGACCGTGACCGCCTCCACGCCGACCTGCTCGAGTTCGTCAACGCCTGAGACCAGGTCGAAAGGAAGCACGCGTCATGACCAACGCAACCCCCGACACGATCGTCCTCGTCCACGGCCTCTGGGTCACCCCACGCAGCTGGGAGGAGTGGGTCAAGTACTACGAGGCCAAGGGCTTCACCGTCCTCACCCCTGCCTATCCCGGATTCGAGATCGAGGTTGAGGCCCTTCGCGAGCAGCCCGAGGTCATTGCCAACCTCACGGTGCCCGACACGGTCGACCACCTCGCTCAGGTGATCGAGTCGCTGGAGGCACCACCGATCATCATCGGCCACTCCTTCGGCGGCACCCTGACCCAGCTGCTCCTCGCCCGGGGCCTCGGCGCAGCCGGCGTGGTCATCGACTCCGCCCCCACCGAAGGGGTCCGGGTCAGCCCGCTCTCCCAGGCCAAGTCCCTCTTCCCCGCCCTGAAGAACCCGGCCAACCGGCACAAGGCAGTCGGGTTCACCCCTGAGGAGTTCCACTACGCCTTCACCAACACGCTGTCGGAGGAGGACTCGGCCAAGGTCTGGGAGCGCTACGCCATCGCCGCTCCCGGTCACTGGATCTGGGAGTACGGGCTGTTCGCGAACTTCAAGCCCGGCCACCAGGACACCTGGGTCGACTACTCCGCCGACCGCGCACCGCTGCTCTTCATCGCCGGCGGCAGCGACCACATCATGCCCCCGGCCGTGAACAAGTCGAACGCGAAGCACTACCACAAGTCACCGGCCGTGACGGAGTACTTCGAGTTCGAAGGGCGTGACCACTGGACCTGCGGTGCACCGGGCTGGGAGTCCGTCGCCGACCACGCGCTCAACTGGGCGCTCGAGCACGCGCAGGCACCGTCGAGCACCTCCTGAACCACTCCGCGCAGCGGGCGGACGGCGTCACCTTGGCCGTCCGCCCGCCGCGTCAGCCCACTTCGCCGGCACGCACACGAGACAGGACGCGCCCGATGCCGATACCCCAGGTTGGCCTGTTCTCACGAGGCAACGACATCCACGCCTACCTCGAGTTCGACGCCCCCAGCCAGAACGACTCAGAACCTCTCGTCCGCGTCCTCGCCGGGGTGGCCGCAGCGCGCCCTGACCGCTCGGCCGTAGACTTGGTCGTCGGGGTTCGTCCGGAACTGTGGGCCAAGCTCTCGGCGAGCGCACTTCCACCCGACACCACCGGCTTCAACGAGCCGATCCACGGCGCCGATGGCTTCACCGTGCCGAACACGCAGCACGACGCCGCCGTCTGGATCTCGGGCACGAGCACCGATCTCGTGTCCGAGGAAGCCCGGGTGCTCGCAGCTGACCTCAGTCCCCACGGGACCCTCGTCACCGAAACCCTCGCGTGGAACCAACACGACCGTCGAGATCTCACCGGCTTCGTCGACGGCAGCGAGAACCCCCCGCCACACGAGGTTCACACCCACGCAACGGTCCGGCCGGGCGGTCCCGGGGCAGGCGGCAGCATCCTGCTGCTCCAGAAGTGGGTTCACGACACCCGCAGCTGGTCTGCCTTGTCTGAGCAAGACCAGGAGCAGGTGATCGGCCGCACTAAGCAGACCGACGAAGAGCTCGACGATCCACCCGCCACCTCTCACGTGGCGCGCACCGACCAGGAGACGTTCGGGCGTGTCTACCGCCGCAACACATCCTTCGGAACGCCGAGCGAGAACGGCACGATGTTCGTCGGATTCGCGGCCACGCAAGAACCGCTTGAGGCACAGTTGCGCAGCATGGCTGGCCTGTGCGGGCCCCGCGATGCCTTGACCCGCTTCACCCGACCCGTCCAGAGCGCGTACTACTTCGTTCCTTGCCTCGAGGACCTCGCAAGCGTCGCTGGCTGACGGAATCATCCTGTGCCCGACAGGCGAAGGCTTATGAGTCGAGCAGGCGGGCGGCACACACTTGGGACGAAAGACCGCCCCGAGCCGAGGTCGCCGAGATCGCCCCATGTGGAGCTGGTCAATCCTCCGTGCATCTCGACACGATTGTCGAGATGCAGCGAAGATTGACAACTCGTTGTCAATGTCAAGAGCTACTCGTCTGGGTGACTTTCATAGCTGCGTGAGTGGCTTCGGGAGGAGTTCACGAGCTGGGATGACGGACCGCTGCCATCGCGCGGCAACGCCGCGATCGAGGGTCACTTCCGACAGGCACATGCTCGGCAGCTCAGTGAGCCGCGCCCACACGTTCTCCACGTCTACGCCCATCACTGCGTGAGCACCTGGGCCTCCCCGATGCGGATGGGCAGCGGGTCGGTGGTCAGGTCGAACTCGGTGGTTCCGGACTGGCCGCCGCCGGTCCACTCCACCACCCAGTGGCTCGTGGCGGTGACCTGGTAGGCGCCGTCGGGCTGGTCCGACGACATCTTCGCGTAGCGGTGGCCGCAGGTCGGCGAGGGCTGCGTCCCGTAGTGATCTGCGTACGGCGTGCCCTTGCCCGTGCAGGTCACCTTGGTGCCGTCGCCCATGTTCCACACGACGTTGGAGACGCTGGCTGTCGCGCTGACCGAAACCGATCCCTCGCTGGCGGAGCGGGTGATCGGACCGAACGTGTCCTCAGTCGGGCTGTCGACCCACATCCATACCGGGAGGCCGACCAGGCCGGCACGGTTGGCGCCCGACTCGGGAACGATGCCGATCTTGATCGGGTCCAGGTCCATCGAGGCGATCGCTCGCTCGGCGAGGACCACCGGGTTGATGCCGACCTCACCGGTCTCGATCCACATGTACTCCCACGATGAGCCCGGCGGCGGGAAGTAGCAGACATGCCACCACCCGTCCTCCTTGGTCTGGCCCTCCGGCGGGACCATGTCGTCCGGACCGCGCTCGCCGATCCAGCACGCATACTTGCTACTCCAGACCGAGCCTCCCGGGCCCGTGCACGGGATCTCCTTCCCGTTGTACTTGCAGGTCGATGAGCCGCCGGTGCTTCCGTTGCCGCCGCCGTTGTTGCCGCCCTCGCCCTCTTCGCAGTGAACCTCTCCGGTGACCGGGTCGGCCACGCAGTCCGCGCTGGCGATCGACGCTGTTGCGAACACGATCACGAGCGATCCCGCCAACGCAACGATGAGTGCTACGAGTCGCCTCAGCATGGCTGGTCCCAGAGCAGGTCTGAGTCGGAGACCTTCCACACGCCCTTGTCCTTGACCAGCGTGTACTCGACCGGCGCTGGGTTGCGAAGCGGCTTCCCATTCGGATCCGTGAAGTCGGGCTGCCGAACCGCGCCGTCGTTCTTCCACGTCACGCCCGTGCGGTCCTCGCAGTCGATGATCAGCATCTCCTTCCCACGGTTCCGCGGTTCGTCGAGCGTGTGCGTGTACTCGCCCTCGACCGTGACCTTTTTCAGGGTCATGCTCGCCACCGCGTGCTGCAGCTGCAGGAACTCATCGCCGGTCGCGACCGGGTTCAGAGTCTTGAAGTCGATCGTCCGCTCTCGGTAGGCGATGTCTCTCACCTCGAGGTAGGCCTCCAGCTGGGCCGCGGCCTTCTCCTCGGGGGTCTTCGGGGTTGGCGTGCTGGTGGGTGTCGGTGAGGGCGACTGGGTGGGGGTCTCCTTGACCTCGGGGTCGGGGTCGTCGCCGCCGCAGCCGCTGAGGGCCAGGGCGAGGGCGAGGGCCACTCCCCCGAGTGCGGAGTGGTGCTTCCTCATGCGGTGTCTCCTCCTGTGTGGGGCAGCGTGGTGACGGATCTGCTGTGACGTCGTTGGCGATGTGCTCGAGGTGCTCTTCGGCGGCGTCGACGAGCTCGGCGAGCGAGCCGTTGTCGGCCGGGTCGATGCCGAACTTCTTGTCGGCGTTGTAGAGGGTGCGGATGGTGTCGCGCACGAACACGGCCCGGGCGATGCGTCGGGCGTCCGGGTCGGGACGGTCTCCGCCGGCCGCGGCGTAGCGGCCGGTGAGCTCCTGGTCGAACGTTGTCATGTGCTGGGGCTCCCTTCCCGAGTCAGCTCGCGAGCCAGCCGTGTGTACGGATGATGGTCTTCGTGCGTTCCGACAGTTCCATGGGGGCGTCGCCGTCGTCCGATCGGTTGCAGATCTCCTCGCGGAGGATCCGGTCGGCCTCGAGCTGGTCGCCCTCGGCCTTCATGACGTGTGCCAGGCACAGTCGGGTGCTCTCGCCGTCGGGGTCGGCCCGGTTGGCGACGTAGGCCGCGGAGCGGGCCTTGACCAGGTCGCCGGCCGCGAGTGCCTCGGTGACGACGATGAGCGCGACGTCGGCGATCCATCCGGCGGCCATGAGGTCGACGCGGTCGGGCTCGTTGGCCAGCCAGGACCATCCCTCCTCGCGCAGCTGGCTGAACGGCTGGGCTTCCCCGACCAGCTCGAGCGCGGTGCAGAGGTCGGCGACGCCTTCGGCGCCGCCTCGGGCCTGGCCGCGCTTGCGGAGCCGGAGGAACAGGTCCAGGTCGACGAGCAGGCCGTCGTCGACCTGGTAGACGTTGACGCCGGTGACCTTCGCGGCCGGTGCCTTGTCGGCGTAGGGCAGGTGGTCCTCGCCTGTGCGGGGGTTGGTGCCGAGCCAGTCGCGGACGATGTTGGTGTAGTCGCGCACCTTGCCGTCGGAGATCGAGAACGCCTCGCGGATCTGCTCGCGGGTGGCGCCGTGCTTGCGGTGCAGGGCGAGGAACGCCAGCAGCTCGGTGAAGTACGGCTTGCGCTTGGCCAGCGCCTTGCCGTGGGCTCGGGCTGAGACCGGACCGAGCAGGGTGAGCCGGGGCCGGTCGCAGGTGGGTGAGAACCAGTCGGCGATGTCCTGGTCCAGGTCGGGGTCCTTCTCCTCGACCTCGGCGCGGACGTGGGCCGGCACCTTGGGCGCGAGCGCCTCAAGATCCTCCTGCACGATCGCGCTCTCGCGGATGTACTCTTCGTCCTGGCCCTCGAGGAGGGAGGACATCGGCTCGTCGACGGCGTCCTCGGGGGTGTTGCGCGGCAGGGTGTACTCGCGGCGCAGGGCGCCGGAGGTGTCGGTATAGGCCTCCCAGCCGTCGGTGGCGGTCTCGTCCACCGGGGTGTCGACGTACTCCGGGGTCTCGCTCTGGGCGTAGACCAGGGCGCAGCCGCGGGCCTCGTCGCTGGTGAGGCCGACGGCGATGAGGTTGAGGCCGGCGTGCTCGAGGACGAGGCGGCCGGTGTTGGTCATGTGCAGCACGGCGCCCGGGGTGTTGGGGCGTTCACCTGCGACGACGATGGAGGTTGCCGACTGTCCGACGTGGTCGGTGACCAGCTGCAGCAGCTGCTCGAGGTCCTCGGGATCTCCGGCGGCGGCGTCGACGAGGAGCATCCGGGCGGGCCAGGTGTCGTCGTCGACGCTGCCGGTGCGGGCTGTGGACACGTCGGTGTCGTGGCGCTTAGCCCGGTCGACGGTGGTGACCGCGGCCGCGAGGATCTCCGCGGTTGCCGGCGTCCCGGCTGCTCCGGTCGGGTAGAAGCTGATCCGCTCGTCCATGGCGACGGTCTCCTCGGCCACGCCGATGCAGTCGACCTGGACGCGCCGCGACCAGGGGGTCACGGCCAGCTGGGCGGCGAGGTGGCGGGCGAAGTCGCGGCCGTAGGTGGGGTCTCCGCTGATGGTGAGGGTGGACAGCTCCTCGCAGTTCAGCAGCCACGTCTCGCCGGTGTCGCTCATCCCGATGGTGGCCAGCAGCGGGTAGGGCGGCTCGACGTTGTCGGTGTCGGGGCCGAGCTGGTCGACGTCGGTGTCCGTGGTGACGTGCCAGTGGGTCTGGTCGGGGCTGCCCACCCAGGGCGCGGGGACGGTGGCCGGTGCGCTGAGGTGCAGGGTCAGCTTGCCGTGCCCGAGCTCCACGGCCGCGAGGGGCGGCATCGTGGTGCCCTGGGCGCCGACGGCGGCCGCGAGGCGACGCAGCGCCTCGTCGGCGAACTCCACGGTGGCGGTCGCGGCGGCTCCGGTGGCGTTCAGGGTCATCTCCACCGGCGCGAGCTCCGGCGACGGGGCGGCGATCGCACGGCCGGGCGGCCGGTTGCGGAACGCGGCGCGTCGGCGTGAGCGCAGGGCCATCAGCAGGGCCCCGGACAGCAGCACACCCCCGCCGGTGAGACCGGCGAGGACCCAGGGTGCCTCGAGGATCGAGTCGTCAGCCTCATCCGCGCTGTCGTCGACCTGGTCGACCTCGGCGGCGGCCGCCGTCGGCTCCTCGGCGGCGGCCGCCGTCGGCTCCTCGGC
>JADCLI010000065.1 GCA_016803235.1 Pimelobacter simplex | reverse complement strand
CACCGCCGGTGGTTTCGAGGCTCGGCGCTGGCGCGCCTCGCACCTCAACCACCGGAGAACGCTGCGCGACCTCCTCGGCCGCCGACCCCGGACGAGCTCCAACCCCGACCAGCCCGCGAGAGCGGCGAGCTCGGCGGCGACCGCGTCGCCGACCCCGGCTCCCACGGGACGTCCTCGTGCAGGGCGTGGACGCGCAGCACGCAGGCCTTCCGGTCGGCCTTGACATCCAGCTTCCAGTGGCTCGTCGGCCGCGGCCAGCGCGTCCGGGTCGACCCGCTCCGGCAGGTCGTAGACCCGCAGCCTGCCGGAGCGGCGGGCGTCGAGGAGCTGCGCCCGGACTGCGATCCGCCGCGCCTGCTCGCGCTCGAGCCGCACCGCGAGGGGCCTCAGAGCCGGCCGAGCGCGGCCTGCAGCGGGTCGAGGCCGAGGCTGCCGAGGTCGAGGGCCGCGGTGTGGAAGGCCTTGAGGTCGAACGCCGAGCCGTGCCGCGCCTGCGCCGCCGCACGGGAGTCGAGCCAGATCCGCTCGCCGACCTTGTACGACGGCGCCTGGCCAGGCCAGCCGAGGTAGCGGTTGACCTCGAAGCGCAGCGAGCCGTCGTCCATGCGGGAGTGGGCCCGCATGAACTCGTAGGCCAGGTCCGCGTCCCAGGTCTCGCCGGGCCGCCAGCCGAAGGGGTTGTCGGTCGGCACGGTGAGCCCGAGGTGGACGCCGATGTCGACGACGACCCGCGCGGCGCGGAAGCCCTGCATGTCGAGGAAGCCGAGCCGGTCGCCGGGATCGGCGAAGTAGCCCAGCTCGTCCATCAGCCGCTCGGCGTACAGCGCCCAGCCCTCGCCGTGGCCGCTGACCCAGCAGAGCAGCCGCTGCCAGCGGTTGAGCAGGTCGGCCCGGTGGACCGCCTGGGCGACCTGCAGGTGGTGGCCGGGCACGCCCTCGTGGAAGACGGTCGTGGTCTCCCGCCAGGTCGAGTAGCGCTCGTGGTCGTCGGTGAAGGAGAACCACATGGTGCCGGGGCGGGAGAAGTCCTCGGTGGGTGGGGTGTACCAGGCGCCGCCGTCGTTGATCGGCGCCACCTTGCACTGCAGGGTGCGGATCGGCTCGGCGATGTCGAAGTGCACGCCGTCGAAGTCGGCGAGGATCGTGTCGGACTTCTCCTGCATCCAGGCCTGGAACGCCTCGCGGCTCCCGCAGTCGCGCTTGGGGTCGGCGTCGAGAGCCGCGACCGCGTCGGCGAGGGTCCCACCCGGGACGACGCGCTGGGCGGTGACGGCCATGTCGTCCTCGATCCGCTTGAGCTCCTCCCAGCCCCAGCGGTAGGTCTCCTCGAGGTCGACGCTCGCCCCGAGGAAGGATCGCGACTCCAGTGCATACCGCTCACGTCCCACGCCGTCGACGTCGCGACCGCGAGGGAGCAGCTCCGCCGTGACGAAGCGCCCGAACTCTGCGTACGCCGCCGAGGCGCTCGCCGCAGCGGCCGCGAGCGCGTCGCGCCGGGCGTCCGGTGCCGCGGCCACGACGTTCGCGAAGTAGTCGCCCGCGGCGCCGGTCTGCCCGGTCCAGCCCCGCACCTGGTCGGCCACCTCGGCGTACTGCCGCTTCGCGGACACCCGGCCGGCCGCGGCCTCCTCGAGCAGCGTGGTGCGGTAGCCCGCCAGTGCGGCCGGGACGGCGGCCAGCCGCGAGCCGATCGCGTCCCACTGCTCGGCGGTGTCGGTCGGCATCAGGTCGAAGACCTCGCGCACGGCGTGGATCGCGCTGGAGATGACCGAGAACTCGCTGCGCTCGACTCCTGCCTCCGCGCGCTCGACGGTGAGCCCGACCCGTTCGAGGAAGGCCGCCTTGGCGACCTCCTCGCGCTCGTCGGCCGGGTCCAGCGCGGCGACCTCGGCCAGCGCGCGGCGGTGCAGCTCCTCGCTCGCCGCGAAGCCGTCGGGGGAGAGGTCGGGCAGCTCGCCGTCGTGGCCGGGGATGCCGGCGTAGGTCGCCGTCAGCGGGTCGAGGGCGGCGAGGTCCTCGACGAACCGGTCGGTCCGGGCGTCCACGAGTCGCGTCATGACCGGAACCCTAGGGTGCGCTCCCGACAACGGCACCCGCATAACGCTGTGCCAGCACCCGCAGGTGCTCCACCAACGCCGCGGGGGACTCGACGGTGAAGTCCAGCCCGAGCATGCCGATCCAGACCGCGACGACCTCCAGGCTGTCGCCGCCGGTGACCAGCACCGAGCGCCCGTCCGGTCGGGACTCGACGACGCCGACCGCCGGGTTGATCCGGGCCAGCACCTCCTCGGCGGGTGCGTCGATGACCAGCCGCGCGTGCACGGACCAGCCGGTCCGGGCGACCTCGCGCACGACCAGCTCGGTGAGGTCGCCGGGCAGGGGAGCGGGCCGGAACGCGCGGCCGCCGGGGATCCGCAGGGTCAGCCAGTCGACACGGTACGGCGCCCACTGCTCCCCGTCGGCAAGGACCGTCCGGCCGACCACGAACCACCGCCGCTGCCAGGCCACCAGCCGGTACGGCTCGATCTCGATCCGCTCCTGCGCCTCGCCGTAGAAGGCGCGCAGCCCGCGGTGGTCGCGGATCGCGTCGGCGATCTCGGCCAGCACGCCGGCGTCGACCTCGGGGTCCTCCACGTTGGAGTCGGTGTTGACCGGCCCGGCCTCGGTGGCGTCGCGCAGCGAGGTGACCCGGCGCCGCAGCCGGTCGGGCAGGACGTGCTCGAGCTTCGTGAGGGCGCGGCCACCGCTCTCCTCGAAGCCGGCGACGCCGGTCAGGGTGCGCAGCCCGACGGCGACCGCGACGGCCTCCTCGTCGTCGAGCAGCAGCGGGGGGAGCTTGGCGCCGATCCCGAGCCGGTAGTGCCCGGTCCGCCCACGCACGCCGTCGACCGGGTAGCCGAGCTCGCGCAGCCGGGCGACGTCGTTGCGCACGGTCCGCTCGGTCACGCCGAGTCGTCCGGCCAGCTCTGGAGCGGTCCACTCGACCCGCGCCTGGAGCAGCCCGAGCAGCTCCAGCACCCGTCCCGAAGTACTTCCCACGGACCCCATTAAACAGGAACGAACCGTTCCGCAATGGCTCCTAACGTCAGTGCCATGAACCAGATCACGCCCTTCGTCATCGACATCGCCCAGACCGACCTCGACGACCTGCGCGACCGCCTCGACCGCACCCGCTTCGCTCCCGCCGTTCCCGGGGACTCCTGGGCCTACGGCACCCCGGAGTCCTACCTGCGCGACATGGTCGAGCGGTGGAAGGACTTCGACTGGCGCGCCGTCGAGGCCCGCCTCAACGCGTACGACGGCTTCGTCACCGAGGTCGACGGCCAGCGGATCCACTTCCTCCACGTCCGCTCGAAGCACGCCGACGCCACGCCGCTCCTGCTGGCGCACACCTACCCCGGCTCCCAGCTCGACTTCCTCGACATGATCGAGCCCCTGGTCGACCCCGAGGCCCACGGCGGCACCGCCGACCAGGCCTTCCACCTGGTGATCCCGTCGATGCCGGGCTTCGGCTTCTCGACCCCCGTCGTCGACACCGGCTGGACCATGAAGCGGGTCGCGGCGGCGTACGACGTCCTCATGCGGCGCCTGGGCTACGACTCCTACGGCGTCCACGGCAGCGACGGTGGCGCGATGGTCGGTCGTGAGCTCGCCGTCGCGGACCCGGAGGGCTTCCGCGGCGCCCACGTGCTGCACCTGTTCTCCTTCCCGAGCGGCGACCCCGCGGAGTTCGAGGCCTTCGGCCCGAAGGAGTACGCCGCGCTCGAGCACATGGGCTGGTTCCAGTCGGTCGGTGGCTACAACCAGATGAACGGCACCCGCCCGCAGACCGTGGCCGCCGGTCTCGCCGACTCGCCGGTCGGCGTCCTCGCCTACAGCGAGCTGTTCGAGAGCTTCGGCAACGGCACCAGCCTGGTGACGCCGGAGCAGGTGCTCGCCCAGGCCACGCTCTACTGGCTGACGAACACCTACGGCTCGGCCGCGCGCTACCACTACGAGGAGCAGCACGCCGGCGCCGAGCCGGTCGTGAGCACCGGCCGGATCGGGGTCGCGGTCTTCAAGGACGACTTCCAGACGATCCGCTCGCTCGCCGAGCGGGACAACGCCAACATCGCGCACTGGTCGGAGTTCCCGCGCGGTGGCCACTTCGCCGCGCTGGAGGTGCCGCAGGACGTCGTCGGCGATCTCCGGGCCTTCTTCGCCTGAGGACCCGGACCCCTTGCCGGGCATTACGTACAACGAATAACGTAATGCCCGGCAAGGGTGACGTGGGTCACCTCGAAAGGAACCCGATGACCGACCTGTCCCGCGCCTTCCACGAGCTCGTCGACGAGGTGAAGGGCGTCGAGCGCCGCTTCCTCGACGCCGAGCCCGCCCTGCCGGAGGCCGACGTGCTCGACGGCTACCGGTTCGCGTTCAGCCTGCTCAAGGTCGCCCTCGAGGCCTACGTCTGGGCCGACACCGACCGCCCGCGCTTCGTCGACGTCATCACCCCGTCGATGAAGTGGGGCGGCGACAACGCCGACGCGTTCTACCAGCTCACCGCGCTCGACCCGGCGCGCACCTACCGGGTCCGCGGGCACCGCGCCGACGCCGTCTACCTCTCGCTCACGGTGTACGGCGGCCCCGACGACGGCCGCTACAGCGACCGGATCATCGCGACCGTCAACGACCGCGACCTCGACATCGCCCCGGACGGCAGCTTCGAGCTGGTGCTCAGCGCGACGCCGCACGAGGGCAACTGGGTCCGGCTCGACCCGGACGCCGTCTTCGCGCTCACCCGCGACTACCTCGTCGACCCCGTCGAGGGGGTCCGCTCGACCTGGCGGATCGAGGCCGACGACCCGCCGGACCGGCGTGAGGACAGTGCCGAGGACCTCGCCCGCCGGCTGCGGGCGGCCCGCACCTGGGTCGCCGAGCAGGCCGCGATGGTGCCGGTCCGGGTCGGGCCTCCCAACGAGGTCGGGGAGCCCTACCCCGTGCCGACCACGACCTTCGGCTGGGCGGCCGGCGACGCGTCGTACGCCTTCGGTGCCTACGAGCTCGGTGAGGGCGAGGCGCTGGTGATCGAGGGCAGCTCGCCGGAGTGCGCCTTTTGGAACATGTGCCTGTGGACGCCGTACCTGCACACCTACGACCACCGCTACGAGCAGGTCACCATCAACGGGGGACAGGCGACCTACGAGCCGGACGGCTCCTGGCGCATCGTCGTCTCCGCGAGCGACCCCGGTCACCCCAACTGGGTCTCGACGGCCGGCCGCGGCGCCGGCCTGATCTGGTTCCGCTGGTTCCTTCCCGAGCGGACGCCGGATCGGCCGGTGTGCCGGGTCGTCCCGGTCGCCGACGCCGGCGACATCGCCGACAGCCTGCCGGTGGCCCGATGACGACCGACACCGTGCGCTTCGACGACCTCGCCGCACCCGTCTTCCCCGAGGCCGCGGCGCCCATGCGCGAGATGCTCGCCGAGTACGGCGCCACGCTGGCCCTCGAGCCCGCCGTGCTCCGGGCCGCGGCACAGGAGCGGACCGGCCTGTGCGCGTGGGGTGAGGAGGCGTTCGCCGACCGCCTCGAGGTGCTGTGCCGCTCGCTGCGGGAGGAGGCCGCGCTCTCGCCGGCCGGCACCGCCATCGTCTACGAGCAGCTGGTGCAGACCCTGAGCGGCCGCCTGCTCCTCGAGGACCTGCTCGCCCGCCACCCCGAGATCGAGGACGTCGTCATCGACCGGCCGATCATCATCTGCGGCCTGCCGCGCACCGGGACGACCCACCTGCACAACATGCTCGCCGCCGACCCGGCGCTGCGGTACCTGCCGTACTGGGAGAGCCTCGAGCCGGTCCTCGCCGCCGGCGAGCAGGACATCGACCCGGACCCCCGACCGGCCCGGTGCGCCGTCGGACTCGACCTCCTCGACAGCGTGATGCCGGAGTTCAAGCGGATGCACGAGATGACCGTCGAGCACGCCCAGGAGGAGCTCCAGCTCCTCGCGTACGACGTCAGCGGGATGCTCTTCGAGTGCAGCGCCCACCTGCCGACGTGGAGCGCCCACCAGCGCGCCAGCGGCCAGGACGCGTCGTACGCCTATCTCAAGCGGGTGCTGCAGGCGTTGCAGTGGCTGCGCGGGGGCGAGCGCTGGGTGCTCAAGTCGCCGCAGCACCTCGAGCACTACGGGCCGCTGTTGCGGACCTTCCCCGACGCCACCTTCGTGCTCACCCACCGCGACCCGGTCGCGGTCACCGCCTCGGTCTGCACGATGGTCGCCTACGCCGCCCGGATGGCCAGCGACCACCCGGACCCGGTGGCGATCGGGCGCCAGTTCGCCGGGCGCCTCGAGGACCTGCTGCACGCCTGTGTCCGCGACCGCGACCTGCTGCCGGCCGAGCAGTCGATCGACATCAGGTTCGACGACTTCATGGCCGACGAGGAGGGGACCATCGCCGCGATCTACGCCCTGGCCGGCCAGCCCCTCGACGCCCGGGCCCGGGGCGCGATGGCGGCCTTCCGCGACGCGCACCCGCGCGGCAGGCACGGCTTCGTGGAGTACGACCTGGCCGCGCTGGGGCTCGACGCGGACGCGATCGGCGCCGCCGTCGGCGACTACCGCGAGCGCTTCCTCGGCTGACCCCCGGGGTTTCCTCGGGGCCCGGGCTGCGCCAAGGTAGAGCCCGTGACTTCCGGTTCCACCCCGACCCCCACCCGTGGACCGCTCGACGGCGACCGTCTCGCCGCCGCGTCCGAGCTGACCCCCGACCTCACCTTCGAGCTGCTCGCCGAGGCGCCGTCGACCAACGAGGTCGCAGCCGAGCGCGCCCGCGCCGGCGCGCACGAGGGCCTCGTGGTCGTCGCCGACCACCAGTCGTCGGGCCGCGGCCGTCTCGACCGGACCTGGGAGACACCGCCCGGGACGGCGGTCACCTTCTCGCTGGTGCTGCGCCCGACGGTGCCGCCGGCCTCGTGGCCGTGGCTGCCGCTGCTCGTCGGGCACAACGTGGCGAAGGCGATCACCGCGCTCGGCCAGGACGCGAGCGTCAAGTGGCCCAACGACGTCCTGCTCGACGACGACCGCAAGGTCGCCGGCATCCTCGTCGAGCGGGTCGAGACCCCGACCGGGCCCGCGGCGATCGTCGGCGTCGGCATCAACGTGTCGATGAGCGCCGACGAGCTGCCCGTCCCGACCGCCACCAGCCTCGCGGTCGCCGGGGCCGGCGCACCCGACCGCACGACCGTGCTGCTCCGCGTCGTCGCCGCCGTCCGTGAGGGGTACGACGTCTGGCAGGCCGGCGGCGAGCAGGGCACCGCGCGCCTCGCCACGTCGTACCGCTCCAACTGCGCGACCCTCGGTCGTGACGTGCGGGTCGAGCTGCCCGGCGGCGGCGAGCTGGTCGGTCGCGCCACCGACATCGACGACGACGGCCGGCTCGTGGTCGCCACCGCCGGCGGGACCGAGCGGGTCGGCGCCGGCGACGTGATCCACGTCCGGGCAACCTCGGCCTGAACAGGCGTCCTTGGTGGAATGATCTGACCGTGGCCATCTCGAAGAAGCTGCTCAACCCCGGCGAGCGCCTGATCATCAGCACCCGCCAGCACCCCAAGGCGCTGTTCGGGCCGATCCTCGCCCTCGTCGTGCTGCTCGCGGCCGGCGTCGCTGCCCAGGTGCTCCTCGAGGACGACGGCTTCCAGCGCGTGCTCACCCTCATCGTGTGGGTGCTCGTCGTGCTCGGGATCCTGTGGTTCGCGGTGCGGCCGTTCCTCGACTGGCTGGCCACCGTGCACGCCTTCACCGACCGCCGGCTGATCACGCGGCAGGGCATCATCACCCGCACCGGCCACGACATCCCGCTGGCCCGGGTCAGCGACATCAAGATCGAGATCAACCTGACCGACCGGCTCTTCGGCTGCGGCACCCTGGTGATCGCGGACGCCTCGACGTTCGGCGACGTCCCGCTCAAGGACATCCCGCACGTCGAGGCCACCCAGCGCCAGCTCAACGAGCTGCTGAACGAGCTGCACAGCGGGCCGGCGCCGCGCCGGGACGAAGGTGTCTGAGAGCGGTCCCGAGCGGACCTCCCTGGGCGGTCAGCCCCAGCTCACCGCGGCCGAGGTGGCCGAGCGGGCGGGCCTGCCGCTCGACCTCACCCGGCGCCTGTTCCGCACCCTCGGCTTCGCCGAGCACGGCGACGAGCGCGCCTACACCGACGCGGACGTCGAGGCGATGCGGATCCTCGCGCAGGGGCCCGACGACGAGGTCGTCGTCCCCGAGGTCGCGCTCAACGTCACCCGCGGCATCGGGATCACCATGGCGCGGCTGGCCGACTGGGAGGTCGGCGAGCTGGTGCAGCACGTCGCGGACGCCGCGCCCGCCAACGCCGAGGACCCCGGGGGCTGGGTCACCGCCCGGCTGGGGGAGCGCTTCGAGGACCTGCTCGTCTACGCGTGGCGGCGCCACCTCGCCGCCGCGATCGCCCGGATGGAGGCGGTGCGGGCCCTCGACGACGACCCGCACACCACCGACCTGAGCGTGGGCTTCGCCGACATCGTCGGCTTCACGGCGCTGTCCAACGAGGTCTCCCGCGAGCGGATCGGCGAGCTGGTCGAGGTCTTCGAGGCTCGCTGCGGCGACGTGATCGCCCGTGAGAACGGCCGGCTGATCAAGAGCATGGGCGACGCGGTGCTCTACGTGAACGACGACCCGATGGCCGCGTTCACGACGGCCGAGGGGATCATCAACGTCATCGGCCGCGACCCGCGGATGCCCGACGTCCGGGTCGGCCTGGCCACCGGGGGCGTGGTGCTGCGGATGGGCGACGTCTTCGGGCCGCCGGTCAACCTGGCCGCCCGGCTGACCCAGGTGGCACGGCGCAACCGGATCATCGTCGACCACGCGACCGCCGACCTGCTGCCCGGCGACCAGGTCGAGTCCCGTCCCCTCCCCGCCCGTCCGGTCCGGGGCTTCGGCGTGGTAGAACCAGTTGCCGTCAGGCGCGCCTGACCCTCCGCCCCCACGGAAGCCGCCGGTCAGCGGCGGTTTTGGCGCGCCCTCTCAATGCAAAATTCTTTGCATTCGGCGTCGGAGGACGCCCGGGCGTCCTTACCTTGGCCCATGTGATCGAGGTACAGGACGTCAGGGTCGACCCGTCGACCCGGCGCACGTGGCGTGGGGACCGCGAGATCCTGTTGTCGCGCAAGGAGTTCGACCTGGTGCATGCGCTCATCGCGCGGGCCGGGTCGGTGGTCAGCCGTGAGGAGCTGATGCGCGACGTGTGGGGCGTGACCTTCTGGACGTCGTCGAAGACGATCGACGTCCACCTGGGGTGGGTGAGGCGCAAGCTGGGGGACGACACTCGACAGCCGCGCCTGATCACCACGATCCGCGGACAGGGCCTGCGCTTCGAGCTCGGCGTCGCGGCCGACGCCACCAGTTCCGCGTAGGGCTCGCGCATTGCGTAGGGTTCGGCCGTGTCGACGACCGAACCCGCGCCCCGGATCGCCGTGATCGGCGGCGGTCAGCTCGCTCGGATGATGGCCCAGCCCGCCGTCGCCCTGGGCGTACCGCTCCGCCTGCTCGCCGAGGCCGAGGGCGTCTCTGCCGCCCAGGTCATCCCCGACCAGATGGTCGGCGACTACCGCGACCTGGCCACGCTGCGCACCGTCACCGAGGGCTGCTCGGTCGTCACCTTCGACCACGAGCACGTCCCGACCGAGCACCTGCGCGCGCTCGCCGCCGACGGCGTGATCGCCCACCCGGGCCCCGAGGCCCTGGTCCACGCCCAGGACAAGATCGTCATGCGCGAGGCGATGGCGCGGCTCGGGGCGCCGCAGCCGCGCTGGGCCGTCGTCGCCTCCGAGGCCGACGTCGAGGAGTTCGGCCTGCCGTGCGTCCTCAAGGTCTCCCGGGGCGGGTACGACGGCAAGGGGGTCTGGATGGTGCGCTCCCTCGAGGACGCCGCCGAGCCGCTCGCCGCCGCCGCGCAGACCGGGGTCCGGCTGCTGGCCGAGGAGCTCGTCGAGTTCCGGCGCGAGCTCTCCGCGCTCGTGGCCCGCGCTCCCAGCGGCCAGGCGGCGGCGTACCCGGTCGTCGCGACGCTGCAGGTCGACGGAGTGTGCCGGGAGGTCGTCGCGCCGGCGCCCGACCTCGACCCCGGCCTGGCCACCTCGGCCCAGGAGCTCGCGCTCCGCATCGCCGGTGAGCTCGACGTCACCGGGATCCTCGCCGTCGAGCTCTTCGAGGCCGTCGACGCCGACGGCCGCCCGGCCGTCTACATCAACGAGCTCGCCATGCGCCCCCACAACACCGGCCACTGGACCCAGGACGGTGCGGTCACCAGCCAGTTCGAGAACCACCTGCGCGCCGCGCTCGACCTGCCGCTCGGCTCACCGGCCCCACGGGCTCGGTGGACCGTCATGGTCAACATCCTCGGCGGCGACAACCCTGACGTCGGGCGCCTGTACGACGGCTACCCGCACGCCCTCGCCCGCGACCCGCAGCTGCGGGTGCACCTCTACGGCAAGGACCTGCGTCCCGGCCGCAAGGTCGGCCACGTCAACGTCTACGGCGACGACCTCGACGACTGCCTCGAGCGCGGCCGGCACGCCGCCGCGTGGTTCCGCGGCGACCTCGGCAACGAGAGCGAGTGAGGACTCAGTCCGGGGAGCAGAGCTCAGCGACGAGGCCGTCGATGGCCTCGTCGGTCGCGTCCTCGTCGAACGTGCCGTCCAGCACCTGCGAGGCGACGAGCAGCGTCGTGGTGCCGCGGGGCCCCACGTCGGACGGCTCCTCGTCCATCAGGCACGCGAGGTCGACGTACAGGTCGGCGTCGGGCTCGACCGGGTCGGCGTCCTCGCACGCCTCGTCGACGACCGCTCGTCCTTCCTCGACGTTCTCCTCGGTCGGCTCGTTGCCGACGATGAGCTCGCGGACGGCGAAGTCGGCATGGTCGATCGCCTCCTCGATCTCGGGGGGCAGGCGGGTGCTCAGGACGACCTGGGCACGCCACAGCGCGTTCTCGTCGTCCTCGCTCGCCAGCTCGTAGCCGCTGAGGTCGCGCTGCTGCTCGTGCAGCCCGCACAGCACGTCCAGCAGGGCGTCCGGCTCGAGGCTGGCCTCCGGGGTGCTGGAGCAGGACGTGAGGACGAGGAGCGCGGCCGCGAGGCCGGCCAGCGGAGCAGTGCGTGCCATGGCGCCGATCCTCCCCACCGAGCCCGCCGATAACCTCTCCCCATGACTGCGCGCGTGGGCATCGTGATGGGCTCCGACTCCGACTGGCCGGTGATGAAGGCCGCGGCCGAGGCGCTGCGCGAGTTCGGTGTCCCCTACGAGGCCGACGTGGTCTCCGCGCACCGGATGCCGGCCGAGATGCTGGCCTACGGCCAGGACGCCGCGGGCCGCGGGCTCTCGGTGATCATCGCCGGCGCCGGTGGTGCCGCGCACCTGCCCGGCATGCTCGCCGCGGTCACGCCGCTGCCCGTCATCGGGGTGCCGGTGCCGTTGAAGTACCTCGACGGCATGGACTCGCTGCTCTCCATCGTGCAGATGCCGGCGGGTGTGCCCGTGGCGACGGTCGCGATCGGCGGCGCGCGCAACGCCGGCCTGCTCGCCGTACGCATCCTCGCGGCGAGCGACCCCGTCCTGCAGAAGCAGATGACCGACTTCCAGGCCGAGCTCAAGCTCGCGGCCGAGGCGAAGGGCGCCGTCGTCCGCGACCAGTAGCGCTCAGCGGGCGCGCTGGCGCCACTCGATGGCCGGGCAGGTGTCCATCACCATCGGTACGCCGGCCGCCCGGGTCCGCTCGAACGCGGCCTGGTCGACGACGCCGAGCTGGAACCACACGCCGCCGGCACCGACCGCGACCGCCTCGTCGGCGAACCGGCCGGCGTCCTCGGAGCGGCGGAACACGTCGACCACGTCGATGCGGAAGGGCACGTCCGCGAGCGAGGCGTAGCCCTGCTCGCCGAGCACGACCGGCGCGGACGGGTGGATCGGCACGATCTTCTTGCCGCGCGACTGGAGCAGCTCGGCGATGCGGTACGCAGTCCGGTCCGGGTTGCCGGACAGGCCCACGATCGCCCAGGTCGTGGCCTCGTCGAGCATCCAGTCGATGGTCGTGGGGTCGAGGTGCGGTGCTGTGGTCACGAGGGTGGAACGCCGGCCAGGCCTCAGGTCTTCCCGGCGGGTGGCCGGCTCAGGGCCGGCCGAGGGCGGCCCGCACCTGCTGCACGACCTGCTCGACGTCGCGCTCGCCACCGGTGATCACGATCGTCGGTGCCCCCGCCGCGGCCGGACCGCGCAGCACCGCGAGGGCGTGGTCGAGCGCCCGGTCGACGAGCGTCCGGGTGGTGTCGGCGTCGTCGACCGCGCCGCGCAGCCACTGCCGCAGCACGTGGTTGTGCCCGATCACGATCGCCGAGGCGACCAGCTCGGCGCGCAGCGGGCCGTCGGGCTCGGTGTCGAGCCAGCGGTGGACGTGCTTGCCGAAGAGGCGCACGTAGCGCTGCACGCTCGCGACCTCGCGGTCCCGGATCGCCGGGACCGAGCTCGCCAGCCGGTAGCGGGTGCGAGCGGTCTCGCCCTCGGCGAGGTAGTGCTCCAGCACGATCCCGGCCGCCTCGCGCAGTGCGACCTCGAGCCCGGCGCTCGACGCGGTGGCGAGCCGTTCGTCCACCCGGCGCAGCAGCGCCTCGTGGTCGGGGAGCACGACGTCGTCCTTGGTGGGGAAGTGCCGGAAGAAGGTGCTCCGGCCGGTGCCCGCCCGGGTGGCGATCTCGTCGACCGTGGTGGCGTCGTACCCCTGGCCGGCGAAGAGCTCGAAGGCGGCGGCGACGAGCCGCTCGCGGGAGGTGGTGGGCACGGGCAGACACTAACTCGACGGTACGCAGTCTCGCTAGTACGATACTGAGTACCAACGAGTTCAGGAGAGCCGTCGTGAGCGACTACCCGATGTACGCCCTGTCCGAGGAGCACCAGGCCATCCGCGAGGCCGTGCGCGCGATCTGCGACGCCAAGGTCGCCCCGTTCGCGGCGGAGGTCGACGAGCAGGCCCGCTACCCGCGCGAGGCGGCCGAGGCGCTCCAGGCTGCCGACTTCCACGCGCCCCACGTCCCCGAGGCGTACGGCGGCGCCGGCGCCGACGCGCTGGCCACCGTGCTCGTCATCGAGGAGATCGCCCGCGCCGACGTCTCGGCCTCGCTGATCCCCGCCGTCAACAAGCTCGGCTCGCTCCCCGTGATGATCGGCGGCTCCGAGGAGCTCAAGCAGAAGTACCTCGGTCGTCTCGCCGCGGGCGAGGGCTTCTCCTACTGCCTCTCCGAGCCCGACGCCGGGTCGGACGCCGCCAACCAGAAGACCCGTGCGGTCCGCGACGGCGACGCCTGGGTCCTCAACGGCACCAAGCGCTGGATCTCCAACGCGGGGGAGTCGGAGTTCTACACCGTCCTCGCCACCACCGACCCCGACGCCCGGTCGAAGGGCATCTCCGCGTTCGTCGTGGAGAAGGGCGACGCCGGTGTCTCCTTCGGCGCCCCGGAGAAGAAGCTCGGCATCAAGGGCTCGCCGACGCGCGAGGTGTACTTCGACAACGTCCGGATCCCCGCGGACCGGATCATCGGCGAGGAGGGCAAGGGCTTCGAGTACGCCATGAAGACCCTCGACCACACCCGGGTCACCATCGCGGCGCAGGCCGTCGGTGTCGCGCAGGGCGCGCTGGACTACGCGCTGGGGTACGCCAAGGAGCGCCAGCAGTTCGGGAAGGCGATCGCGGACTTCCAGGGCCTGCAGTTCCTGCTCGCCGACATGGGCATGAAGGTCGAGGCGGCGCGCCAGCTGACCTACGCCGCCGCCGGCCGGTCCGAGCGTGGCGACGCCGACCTGACCTTCTTCGGCGCCGCGGCCAAGTGCTTCGCCTCCGACGTCGCCATGGAGGTCACCACCAACGCGGTCCAGGTCCTCGGCGGCTACGGCTACACGCGCGACTACCCGGTCGAGCGGATGATGCGCGACGCCAAGATCACCCAGATCTACGAGGGCACCAACCAGGTGCAGCGGATCGTGATGGCCCGCCAGCTGCTCGCGGGCGTGCAGAGCGAGATCTGAGTCACACCCTTTGGCGGCGTGGGTCCTCCTCGGGTGGGTAGGACGCGGTGCGGGGGGACGTCCGGTCCTGCCCGACGTACTCACCCGAGGAGAAGAACCCATGCAGATGCGCCGGCTCCGCCAGGCCCTGGTCGCCGTCATCGTCCCCGCCGCCCTGGTCGGCCTGACGGTCGGGCCCGCCGACGCGGCCGCCAAGGCCCCGAAGGTCCCCTCGCCCGCCAAGGTCGCGGCCGTCTACCCGCACCTCGCCGGCGTCACGCCGATCGTGGTCTCCGGTGCCGCGCAGCCCACCACCTGCACCCCGGCGAAGGACGTCAAGGGCGCGACGACGACCGGTGCGGCCTACATGGTCTCCTCGCCGACCGCGGCCGCGCCGAACGTCACCGTCTCAGCGATCCGGTTCAAGTCGGCCACCAAGGCGAAGGCGTTCCTGAAGAAGGCCGCCGCGCGCCTCGTGTGCGAGTCGCAGGCGCTCGGCTTCACCGCCACCGCCACCCCGTTCAAGTTCAAGCTCAAGGGCACCGACCAGCGCGTCGGCCTGACGACCCAGCAGTCGATGAGCGCCGGCAGCACCACCATCACCATCGGTGGCCAGACCCTGCTGGCCCGCAAGGGCGAGAAGGTCGTCAGCGTGACGGCCACCTCCGGTGACGCCACCGCTCCGGCCCTCGCGCCGGCGCAGGCGCTGCTCAAGGTCGCGGTCAAGACCGCCCGCTGAGCCACGCCGTCACGGGGAACGCCCCGCAGCCCGTCCGGGCTGCGGGGCGTTCTGCTTCGCCAGGCGAGCCCTCGCCAACTCCGGCTATCAAAGGTGTGACCGGACGTCACGGATACGCGAGTAAAAATGTGCCGTACCCCCCGTAACAAACCTCACAGGGCCCCGTTTGACCATCAAGCTCGCCCATCCACCGGGGCGATGGGCGAAGCGTCCTTGTTTCATCTTTCGGGAGATGGGGTCTTGATGCGTCGTTACCTGGTCCTGGGGAGTGTCGTCCTGGCACCCCTCGCCCTCCTGCTTGCCCTGCTCGGGCTGGCGAGCCCCGCGTCCGCGGACCCGTACACGCCGGCGGTGCCGACGTCGTGCCGGGTGAGCGTGCCGGCCACCGTCGTGGGTGACCGGGTCGTCGTACGGGTCCGGGTCAGTGCTGCCGGCAACGTGCAGCCGACCGGGACCGTGACCGTCGACGTCGACACGACCTTCTCCCGGAAGGTGCGCTACGACGGCGTTGCCGTGGAGGTCCGGGGACCGCGGCTGAGCCGGGGCGAGCACAAGGCGACGGCCACGTTCGTGCCGGACGACGCGAAGAAGTTCTCCGGGTGCCGTGACAGCGTGAAGTTCGACGTGGGGGCCGGGCAGCAGGGCGGCGGTGGCACGGGTGGACTGCCCAACACCGGTGGTCCGCACCTGGGATTCCTCCTCGCCGGGCTGGGGCTCGTGGCGACCGGTGGTGGGCTCGTGGAGCGGGGCCGCCGCCGGGCGTGACACGCGGGTCCGCGCCGCGTTGGATGGGGTGGGGCCGTCCGACGTGGGGCCCTGCGAGGAGGGAATCCCCATGACCCAGACCGATCGGCCCGACAGCTCCGAGGCCGAGACGGCCCCCCAGCGGGTACGACGACGTCGCTCGCGTCCCGCCGACGCGCCCGACGGCAGGGCACCGGCCTCGCCGGTCCGCCGGATCTCGTTCTGGACCGGGTGCGGACTGATCCTCGCCGGCCTGGCAGTGCTGGGCTGGGTGGCCTGGCAGTTCTGGGGCACCAACTGGCAGTCGAGCCAGCGCCAGGGCGACGTCCGCCGTGCGCTGCAGTCCGGATGGGGTGACGGCCAGGACGTCGTCCGCACCGACTTCGGCAACGCGACCGCGATCCTGCACATCCCGAAGTTCGGCAAGGACTTCGCGGTCCCCGTCCTCGAGGGCTCCAGCCAGGAGGTGCTCGCCTCCGGGGTGGGCCACATGGAGGACACCGAGGCGGGCGCCGTGGGCAACTACGTCCTCGCCGGCCACCGGGTCACCCACGGCGAGCCGTTCGCCGAGCTGCCGTCGCTCGAGCCGGGCGACGAGGTGGTCGTCGAGACCCGCGCGGCGACGTACACCTATGTCCTCGACACCGGCGGCGAGGACCTCGTCATCCCCTTCACCGAGACCTGGGTCCTCGACCCGAAGCCGGTCAACCCGAAGGGCGGCACCCAGCCGCCCGACGACGCGGGGGACCACCTGATCACGCTGCTGACCTGCTCGGAGATCTTCCACACCGACAACCGGTCCGTCGTGTTCGGTCACCTCGTGGAGACGAAGCCCACACCGGAGTCCTCGGCGGGATGACCCGGCGCGGGTGATGTGCACTACGCTGAGCGCAACGCACCGCCCGTCACCTTGAACACGCCGGGTCGTTGCATGGGGAAGTTCAAGGAGGACACGTGCTCAAGAAGCTGGCTGCGCTCGCCACGCTCGCCGTCGCATTCACCGTCGCGCCGTCGGCGCCCTCGAGTGCGGAGGACGGCTACACCGTCAAGATCCCGACCGTGACCGACATCCAGGTCATCACCGCCGAGCCGGGTGAGCCGATCGTGCTGCAGGTCAGCGCGAGCGCCAACTACCCGACGCCGCCGGCCGGCAACATCGCCGTCACCGTCAGCTCGGGCGGCTCCGCCGCCCAGGGCGCCCAGGCGGTCGTCGCCAAGCCCGTGTTCACCACCACGGTGCACTTCACCGACAAGCCGGTCCGGGTCAAGGGCCCGCGCCTGCCCAAGGGCGGCTACCTGGCCCACGCGGCCCTCTCGCCCGACAACGCGGCGCTGTTCCTTCCGTCGTCCGACACGGCACGCTTCCGGATCGGCGCCGCCGACGGTGGCGGCGACGACAAGGGCGGCGCACTGCCCAACACCGGTGGCCCCGACCTGCTCTGGCTCGTCCTCGGCGGCGGGCTCGTCGCTGCGGGCGTCGGCAGCGTCAGCTACGGCCGCCGCCGCGCCACGGCTGCTGCCTGACGCGCACCACGCACACCAGACCGGCCGTCCCCTCGGGGGCGGCCGGTCTGCTGTGCGCAGGGTCGGGTCAGGGGGCGAACCAGCCGGTGCTGCGAGCCATGCCGAGGGCCCGGTCGGCGCCGCGCCAGTTGGCCTGCATGAACAGCCAGGGGCGGGCGAACCAGAGGAAGCCGTCGACGTACCTCTTCGCCTCCCGGCTGGTCTCCTCCGACAGGCCCCAGCGCTCGTCGCCGACGCGGGAGGTCGGCGGGATGCCGAGGGTGACGCAGCCGCGGCGGTCGGAGGTCGAGCCGCACACGCGGGCGTTGTCGTTGACCCGCGCACCCTGGGCCTCGACCTCCGGCCACATCATGCCGTTGCCGTTCTGCGCGGTGTCGACGACGAAGTGGACGCCCTTGACGCCACGCTCCCGCAGGATCCGGACCAGGTCGGCGCCGTAGGCGACGGACTCCTCGGTGCCGACGTAGTGGGTGGCGTTGAGGGCGAAGCCGCGGGCGTCCTCGATGCCGTTGGCCATCAGCAGGTCGGCGGCCTGGGAGGCGCGCGGAGCGCCCACCTGCGGTGTGCTGCTCCAGTCGGCGGCGCCCGCGTCGAGGTAGACGCTGGTGTGGGGCTGGGCCGAGAAGGTCTTGACGGCGTACCTGATCAACGAGCTGGTCACGGCGCGGTTGGAGCACCACCAGAACGGCAGGTCCGGCTGCAGGATGATCGCGGTGTGCTGGCGGCCCAGCGCGCGGGCGGCGTTGGCGATCCAGCGTCGGTACTCGTCCTGCGCGCCGCCGGAGGGTGCGCGGCCGCCGCACACGGCGTGCTCCCAGGGGTTCATCCGGAAGATCGCGAGCTGCACGAGGACCTTCGGGTCGCCGCCCGAGGCGTTCTCGACGTACTCCCGCACGACCGAGCCGATCTCGTCCGGCGAGCCGCTCCAGTCGCCCATCCACAGCGACTTCGGGCGCAGCGCGATCTTGCCCAGCAGCCGCTTGGTCTCGCCGCCGGCGGACTCGTAGGCACGCCAGGTCTGCTCGAGGTCGCCCCGGTAGACGCCCCAGCGGCGCTCGGCGAGCGGGTTCCTCAGGTTCTGCAGGTGGGCCGGCTGCGCCTTCTGCCAGACCTCCTTGTCCTTGACGTAGGGCCGCTGCGTGCGCTGGACGTGGGGGATCGCGGTCTTCGACTGCTCGGCGGCGGGCGGCGCGGGCGCCGGCTCGGGGCTCGCCGTGGTCGGCGGCGCCGTCGTCGGTGCGGCGGCCACCGGCTCGGACGGCACCGGCTCCTGCTCGTTGCAGCCGGCCAGGGCGGCGGTCGCGAGGACGGCGACCACGGTCGCGAGGGTACGTCGGGCGGGGGCTCCAAGGCTGCGCATCGCCGTCGAGGCTACCTTTTCGGCGGAACGCCGACCCAGCCGGAGAGGTCATGGGGGCTGTCCCGAAGTCGCCGGAGCCCTAGACTGGAACGCGTTCCTGTTCTTCGTCCCCGGAGGTCTCGATGCCCTCGCTGCGTTGCCCCTGCGACACCACCCTGCGCGCCGACACCGACGACGAGCTCGTCGAGAAGGTGCAGGAGCACCTCGCGGCCGAGCACCCGGGGAGGGAGTACAGCCGCGAGGAGATCCTCTTCATGGCGATGTGAGCCAGGGGATCACACGATGCGCGGCAGCTTCGACGCCTTGCCGGTGAAGCCCGGCGTGCGCTTCTCGAGGAAGGCCGCGACGCCCTCCTTGCCGTCGCCGATCGAGGTCCAGAACATGGCGAGCGAGTCGGTGAGGTGCGCCTCGAGCGGGTCCGCTGCCGCACTGTTGCGGTAGAGCATCTGCTTGGCCAGGCCCAGCGCCACGGGGGAGCGGTCCTGCACGAACGACCGGGCCAGCTCGTACGCCGCGGGCAGCAGCTCATCGGGCTCGTGGACGCTGCGCAGCAGCCGGCCGGCGAGCGCCTGTTCCGCGGTGAGGATGTCGGCGGAGTAGACCCACTCGAGCGCCTGCTGGATGCCGACGATCCGCGGCAGGAACCAGGTCGAGCAGGCCTCGGGCACGATGCCGAGGCGGCCGAAGACGAACCCGATCCTGGCCTTCGTCGAGGCCAGCCGCAGGTCCATGGCGAGCGTCATCGTGGCGCCGATGCCCACGGCCGGGCCGTTGATCGCGGCGATGACCGGCTTGGGCAGCGCGTGGATCGCGAGGGTGATCTTGCCGCCGGTGTCGCGGACGCCGTCGGCGTACGGCGCCTCGTCGTAGGCCGCCCGGAAGTCCTCGGGGGTGGGGGAGAGCGACTCGTCGAGCCCGAACACGTTGCCCTCGGCCGAGAGGTCCATGCCGGCGCAGAAAGCACGACCGGAGCCGGTCACGACGACCGCGCGCACGGCGTCGTCGCGGGCGTCGGTGGTGAACACCTGGAGCAGCTCACGAGCCATGGTCAGGTCGAACGCGTTGAGCGCGTCGGGCCGGTGCAGGGTCAGGGTCGCGATGCCGTCGTCGTCGACGTGCCAGGTCAGGGTCTCGTACACGAGGTCCTCCGGTGGTGGGCGATCAGCGGGCGAGGCCGGTGGCGGTGCAGAGGTCGTCGGTGATCTCGTCGGTCCGGTCCGAGGCGATCTTGCCGAAGAGCTGCTGGGCGCGCTCGGTGTCCCACGTGGTGTCGGCCCGGGCGAGCGGGACCGTGCAGGACTTCTTCACCTTGGTCATCGCCAGTGCCCACCGGCCGGCGGCGACCGGGCCGGTGGTGTCGCCGAAGCGGAAGAAGTCGGGGACGGCGCCGTTGAGCTGCCACCAGCGGACCGGGTTGAGCACCGACCAGGGGGAGAGCACCTTGTCGCCGACCGCCGCGATCACCTCGCGCTGCTGCTGGACCCGGGCGAGGTCGGAGAGCGGGTCGTGCTTGCGGGCGCGCGAGTAGGCCAGCGCGGTCGTGCCGTCGACCTCCTGACAGCCCTTCTTGACGTTGAGGCCGGAGTCCTTGTCCTTGATCCGCCGCTTCGGGCAGATCTCGATGCCGCCGACCGCGTCGACCACGCCGACGAGTCCGCCGAAGCCGATCTCGACGTACTGGTCGATCCGCAGGCCGGTCGCCTGCTCCAGGGTCTGCACGAGCAGTGGCGTGCCGCCCTTGGCGTACGCCGAGTTGACCTTGCTCCGCCCGAAGCCGGGGATGTCGAGCGGCGAGTCGCGCGGGATCGACACCAGCGTGGCCGGGCCGTCGCCGGTGTGGAGCAGCAGGATGGTGTCGGTCAGCTCGGACGCGGCGTCACCGGTGTGGAGCTTCTTGCGCTCCTCGGGCGAGAGGCCCGCGCGCGAGTCGCTGCCGACGAGCAGGTACGTCGTGCCGGGCTGCTCGGACGGGCGGTCGGCGCTGGGCTCGAAGTCGACCTTGTCGACCTTGTTCCACGCGATGAGCGGGACCGCCACGAGGAAGGCCAGCCACAGCACGAGGACCAGGAGCACCAGCCGCAGGTAGGTGCGCGGCCGGGACCAGCGGCCGCGACCGGGCGGCCGCGGGGACCGCGGCGCGGGAGCGTCCGGGGG
>JADCLI010000064.1 GCA_016803235.1 Pimelobacter simplex | reverse complement strand
TCCTGTCATGCGGCTTGACAGGCCACGACTGTCCACATAATCGAGCACGACCCCGAGGCCGTCGAGCGGCTGGAGAACGCCAAGCGGTGGCGGCGCTCGCTCGCCCACGAGGCCCAGCGGCTGCGCGACGAGGCCGCCGAGCGCGAGGCCGACGCCGCCGAGGTCGAGCGCCTGCGCGCCGAGGGCCTGCCGGTCCTGACCGCCGAGGAGGTCGAGCAGGCCGACGAGGTGCTGCGCATCGAGCGGCTGGTCACCGAGGACGGCGAGCCGCTGGCCGAGGAGAAGTGGCCCAACGTCCCCGGCGCTCGCGTCCACGTCGTCAAGGAGTGGGTCTACCCCGAGGACGAGTACGACGAGGAGAGCGAGGACTACGAGCCCGCCGAGCCCTACCAGCAGTACGTGCCGGTCTGGGTCGTGACCGACCTCGCCGCCTCCGGCCTGCGTCGTCGCGGCGGCTCCGGCAGCAGCACCGCCGACAGCAGCAACAAGGGCGAGAACGAGGAGGAGGCCGAGGCGCAGCGCGAGCAGCAGCGCCAGGAGCGCCGCCGCGTGATCGCCAACAACAAGGCGTGGGCCAGCGCGGAGACGGTGCGCCGCGAGTGGCTGGCCACGTTCGTCGCCCGCAAGATCGCCCCGAAGGGAGCCGAGGCCCTGATCTGCGAGGCCGTCGTCACCGGCCACCACTCGCTGAGCAAGGCCATGGACCACCGCCACCCGATGCTCTTCACCCTGCTCGGGGTCGACGTGCCGACCGGCTACTACGGCGCTGGCCACGACGAGTGCCGCAAGATCGCCAACAAGGCGAGCACGCCGAAGACCGCGACCATGACCACGCTCGCGGCGGTCGTCGCGGCGTGGGAGGCGACGACTGGCAAGCACTCGTGGCGCAACCCGAGCGCGTGGGACGCCCGCGTGCTCGGCGCGCTCGTGGAGTGGGGCTACCAGCCCAGCGAGGTCGAGCGGATCCTCCTCGGCGAGGAGCAGCAGCCGACCACCGACGAGGACGCCAGCGACAACGCCGACGACAACGCCGACGAGGCCAGCGACAACGCCGACGACAACGCCGACGAGGCCAGCGACAGCGCCGCCTGACCCGTCACCCCCTCCCCCACCCCGAGGGCGGTTCTCCCTGTGGAGAACCGCCCTCAGTGGAATAGAAACCATAGAATGAACTCAGTTCGTTTGATCCGCTACCCGGGAGGACCCCGACATGTCACACGAGATCGAGACCCACGGCACGCAGGCCGCCGCCGTCTTCGCCCGCAAGGACGCCTGGCACCGCCTGGGCACCACCGTCCGCGACCGCGCGTTCACCGCCGAAGAGGCCATGCGGCTCGGTCACCTGGGCGGCTGGGACGTCCGCAAGTTGCCGCTCACCACCGCCGAGGTGAGCGAGGGCGGCGTCACCGCGATCGAGGTCCCCGGCTTCGCGACGGTGCGCACCAACCCGTTCACCGGCGAGCCCGAGGCGCTCGGCGTCGTGGGCGGCGGCTATACGCCGCTGCAGAACGAGGACCACGCCGAGTTCCTGAACCTGCTGGCCGACGAGTCCGGCGCGATCTTCGACACCGCCGGGTCGCTGCGCGGCGGGCGGCAGGTGTTCATCACCATGCAGCTGCCGGACTCGCTCACCGTCGGCGGCACCGACCGCGTCGACCTGAACATCGCCGCGCTCAACAGCCACGACGGCTCCAGCGCGTTCCGCATCCTCGTGACCCCGGTCCGCGTCGTGTGCGCGAACACCCAGAGCGCGGCGCTGCGCAACCACGAGTCGTCGTTCTCGATCCGGCACACCCGCAACGCCAAGGCCGCCGTCCAGGCCGCCCGCGACGCGCTCGGCCTGACGTTCACCTACGTCGACGCGTTCCAGGTCGAGGCCGAGCGGCTGATCCAGCAGACCATGACCGACGCCGCGTTCGACGCCCTGATCGACGCCACGTTCGGCAAGGCCGAGGCCCATGCGACCAAGCGAGTCCGCGAGACCGAGCGCCGTCGCCGCTCCCGGCTGCACTGGCTCTTCGCCGACGCCGACACCCAGGCCTGCATCCGCGACACCGCGTGGGCCGGCTACCAGGCCGTCGCGGAGTACGTCGACCACTACGCCCCGGTCCGCACCAAGGGCGACGAGAAGACCGCCCGCGCCACCCGCGTCCTCACCAGCGACGACCCCGACCGGATCAAGCGCCGCGCCTGGACCGCGCTGACCCCCGCCTGACCGTCCGTCCCGCAAGTCCTCCGGTGGCGGGCCGAGACCCCGAGTCCGGCCCGCCACCGGCCCAAACGAAGGAGGAGCCATGGCCGACACGACCACCCACACTGACCTCGCCACCGAGCAGGTCCGCGCGTGGGATCTCCGACCTACCGACACTCTGGTCGACCCCGACACCGGAGTCGCGTTCCCCATCACCACGGTGACCGTGGACGAACCCGGCCGCCCCGGGCGCGAGGTCCACATCGCAGCCTTGGTCCTCGGCGCCCGCACCCTGCCGCTCAACCAGTTCGTCACCATCGCGAAGCGGGACAACGTGCCGACTGGCGCTGCCCCCGACGTCGAGGCGAACGCCGCCACGGACCGGCACACCCTCAGCGAGACGGCCTGCGACCTGATCGTCATCGAGCACCGACTGCGCGACGTGCGCCGGTGGACCCCCGAGACCGCCCGCGCCCACCTGGACGCGGCCCTGTCCAGCGTCGCCACGGCGCTGGACGCCCTGCACGCCGAGTACGCCACCCGCACCACCGAACAGGAGCAGTGATGACCGAGCAGACCCAGCCGGACCCGACCGGCACCGTGATCAGCGAGCGCGACCAGCGCCGCATCCTCGCCGCCATGATGAAGATGCCGTACGCCGCCAGCAGCCGCGTCCCGAAGCCGTGGACCGCGATGGGCGAGGAGGTCACCGCCGAGGCCGTCGTGGCGTTCCTCGACGGCCTCGCCGAGGTCCTGACCGAGGTCGGCACGGAGAACGACTACCACCGGCGCCGCCTGTTCTCCCTCGAGGCCGACGTGGAGGCGTTCCGTCGCCTCATCGGCACCGCACCCGCCGAGGTGACCCCGTGAGCGCGCACATCGAGTGGCTGGCAGCCCGCGAGACCAGCGTCCAGGTGTTCATCCCCGGCGAGGACTGGGTGGGAGCCGGTGAGCACCGCCAGCCGGTCCTGACGCTGGCCGGGGACGACGTGGTGGCGATCCAGGGCACGCCCGCCGAGTTGCGCGCGCTCGCCGCACGGATCACCGCCGTGGCCACCGCCGCCGCTGGGCGGCTCGACCTCGCCGCCGCGACCGCCCGGGAGGACCAGCCAGCATGAGCGACGACGACGCCACGCTGCGTGCGCTGGAGGCCCGCGCGACCCCCGGCCCCTGGACTCCTGCCGGTGACAAGATCCGCGCCACCGCCGCCGACGCCCTGATCCCGGACAACATCCTCGTCGCCTACGCCGGTGCTCACTGGCAGCGGTTCGGGCTCAAGACATACCCACGCGGGGATGAGGTTCCCGAGCACGCGCCCGACGTGGAGTTCATGGCCGCTGCCCGCACCGCCCTGCCCGACCGGCTCGACCGGCTCGACCGCATCCGCGACCTTCACGCCCGGTGGGGCGAGCAGGCACCCGAGGACGCGGACGGCTACCTCGACCTGTGGGAGACGCTCGGTCGACTCCTCGACGGTGAACCCGCCTGACCACTCCGACCCCCAAGGACGCCCGCAGCGCTCATCGCTGCGGGCGTCCTTCTGCGTGGGCGTCGGGCCGTCACCACAAGGTCAGCTGCTCGCCCAGCAGCTCCTGGAGCCGAGCAAGGTCGTCGGCTACGAGCTGCGGGTCCTCACGCGCCAGGTCACGCAGTTCCCGCGCCCGGCGACGCGGGCCGCGCGGGTCGGCCAGCGGGCTGTACGGCAGCCGACGCTGCACCGACCACTCACGGCGGTTCTGCGCCGCGCTCGACACCACGACGTGGTCCGGCGCGATCCGCTGGCACAGCGGATTGTGGCAGCGGTGCCCGAGCAGCCGCGCCTCCGCGAGCGCGTCAACGCCGTGCATGACTGCGTACGCGAACCGGTGAGCGATGATCACCCGCCCCGGCGCGTACCAGAACCGGCCATGGCCACCGCCGTCCGTGCGCTCCCGCTCGGAGCGACCGGCCACCGCCCCGGTCCACCACAGGCACTTACTGCCCGGCACCGTGGCGACCTTCGCCCGGTACCGCGTGAGCACCGCAGGGTCCGCGATCGCCGCCGCGACCGCCGCGAAGCCGGCGTCATCCAGCCGACGAACCGGCACCCGCTCCCCCGATCCCGGCCGACGCCAGCGCCGCGCCGTCGTCGCCCGAGTCGTCGCGCACGTCGCCGCTCGGCTCGCCGTCCGCGTTGGCGAGCCGCCGCAGCCGCGTCGCCTCCCGCACGGTGACCGTCTCGCCGCACCACTCCACGGCCTCGCCCAGGGACAGCCCCTCGACCTCGGTCAACTCCCGCAGCGCCTCACCGGCGCGCTTCTCGGTCTCGGCCACCGCCGCGTCCCGCTGACCGATCGCGACCATGACCTGTTCGGCCAGGTCGATCACCCGGCGCTCGCGCTCCTCGCGCTCCTTGCGCCGCTTCTCGGCCATCTCCCGCGCCGTACGCCTCGCCTGCTGCTTGATCGTCTGCTGACTCATCCGGCCTCACTCCGTGTCGACCTCAAGTCCCGATGGACTCTGACAGTCACCTACGACAAATCCCGGTGGCCGTGCGATCACCACCGGCCAAGAAACTTCCGAACCCGACGACCTCGACACCCGAACCATCCCAGCCAGAACCCAGCCCGACCCATCCACCCCAGCCAGCCCGAACCCGACGACCTCGCCGTCACCGACGCCCCTGAGCGTCCCCCCAGTTTTCCGCGACCTCCCAAGTGCCACACACCTCTTGCATTCTCGGTCAGCCGAATAGAAAGAACACACCAGAAATCCGGCCGGAAGTGATCGCACCGCGCGCCCGCGCGCACGTAGGGGACCGTGACGATGAGCCTCCACAAGCTGACGGCGGGGTCGGGGTACGACTACCTGACCCGCCAGGTCGCAGCTCTGGATGCCACTGACAAGGGCCACACCGGCCTGGCGCGGTACTACACCGAGAAGGGCGAGACCCCCGGTGTGTGGGTCGGCTCGGGCATGGAGGGCCTGGAGGGCCTCGATGCCGGCGACATCGTCACCGCCGACCACATGCAGGCGCTGTTCGGCTCCGGTCACCACCCGCTGGCCACCCAGCGGGCCAAGGATCTGGACCTGCGCATCGGCCGCGAGGGAGTCGACCGGCCGACCGAGGCGGACTACAAGACCGCCTGGCAGCTCGGCACGCCGTACAAGGTCTATGAGAACGACATCAGCCCGTTCCGGATCGAGGTCGCCAAGCGCATCGCCGCCCTCAACGAGGCCGCCGGCCTGCCGGGCGACTGGCCGGTCCCCGCGGCCGATCGGGCCAAGGTCCGCACCGAGGTCGCGGCCGAGTTCTTCCGCGCTGAGCACGGTCGCGAGCCCGCCGACGCCCGCGAGCTGGCCGCCACGATCGCCAAGCACTCCCGCCCCAAGACCAACGTGGTGGCCGGCTACGACCTGACCTTCTCGCCGGTCAAGAGCGTCTCGGTGCTGTGGGCGATCTCCGACCCGAAGACCGCCGCGGTGATCGAGCGGGCCCACCAGGCGGCGATCAAGGACGCCCTGGACTTCATCGAGTCCAAGGCGCTGTTCACCCGCCGCGGCACCAACGGCGTGCGCCAGGTCGACGTCCGCGGTCTGGTCGCCACGGCGTTCACCCACCGCGACTCCCGTGCCGGCGACCCCGACCTGCACACCCACGTCGCGGTGGCCAACAAGGTCCAGACCCTCGACGGCAAGTGGCTGGCGATCGACGGCCGGCCGCTGCACAAGGCGGTCGTCTCGGCTTCGGAGACCTACAACACCGCGCTCGAGCGGCACCTGGTCGACGCCCTCGGCGTGCGTTTCGAGGAGCGCCCGAACGGCATCGATGGCGGCGACGCCCGCAAGCGGCCGGTGCGCGAGATCGTCGGCGTCGACCCCGAGCTCAACCGCCGGTTCTCCAAGCGCCGCGCCAGCGTCGAGGACCGCCGCAAGGTCCTCGCGGCCGCCTTCCAGGCCACCCACGGGCGGCCGCCGACGCCGGTGGAGACCATCCAGCTGTCCCAGCAGGCGACGCTGGAGACCCGCGAGGCCAAGCACGAGCCGCGCTCGCTGGCCGAGCAGCGCGAGACCTGGAACCGCGAGGCCGTCGAGGTCCTGGGCACCCCGCAGCGGGTCAAGCAGATGGTCCACGGCGCCCTCAACGCGAAGGGCGCGGCCCGGTCCCTGGCCGACTCGGCATGGTTCGCCAAGACCACAGACCGGATCGTGTCGACGATGGAGGGCGGCCGCAGCACCTGGCAGTACTGGCACGTCTACGCCGAGGCACAGCGGCAGGTCAGGGGCGCCAACGTGCCCACCAACCAGGTCGCCCAGGTGGTCGACCTGCTGGTCAGCGAGGTCCTCGACGGACGCTCGGTGAGCATGGCCCGCCCGTGGGACACCATCAGCGAGCCGGCCGAGCTGCGCCGCGCCGACGGCGCCTCGGTCTACACCCAAAGCGGCGCCGAGTTGTTCACCTCGAGCAAGGTGCTGGGCGCCGAGGAGCGCCTGGTCGCGGCCGCCGGCCGCCACGACGGGTACGCCGTCTCGACCGACTCGGTCGACCTGGCGCTGCTCGAGTCGACCGCCAACGGCATCACCCTCAACGCCGGTCAGGCCACCTTGGTGCGGGAGATGGCCACCTCCGGCGCACGGCTCCAGCTGGCGATCGCGCCCGCCGGATCGGGCAAGACCACCGCGATGCGGGCGCTGGCCAGCGCGTGGGCTGACGGCGGCGGCACAATCATCGGCCTCGCGCCGTCGGCCGCGGCCGCGGACGCGCTGCGCTCGCAGATCGACACCCAGACCGACACCCTGGCCAAGCTCACGCACTCGCTGCAAGACGCCCGCGAGTCCGGCGCCGCGATGCCCGCGTGGGTTGCCGGCATCGACTCCTCCACGCTGGTGGTCATCGACGAGGCCGGGATGGCCGACACCCTCTCGCTGGACGCCGCGGTGTCCTACATCCTCGAGCGTGGCGGCAGCGTGCGTCTGATCGGCGACGACCAGCAGCTCTCCGCGATCGGCGCCGGCGGTGTGCTGCGCGACATCCGCGCCACCCACGGGGCGCGGCAGCTGACCGAGCTCGTCCGGTTCAAGGACCCCGCCGAGGGTGCCGCCTCGCTCGCGCTGCGCGAGGGCAAGGCCGAGGCTCTCGGCTTCTACCTCGACCGCGACCGGGTCCACGTCGGCGACCTGGCTTCGATGACCGAGGAGGTCTTTGCCGCGTGGCAGGCCGACCGCGCGACCGGGTTGGACTCGATCATGCTCGCCCCGACCCGCGACCTGGTCAGCAAGTTGAACCAGGAGGCCCGCGCCCACCGCCTCGCCCAACAACACGGGATCGACCCGGCCGACCTCGCCAGCGTCGCGCCGGTGCGCCGGCTGGGCGACGGCAACGAGGCCTCGATCGGCGAGCTGATCATCACCCGGGAGAACGACCGTCGGCTGCGTACGTCGGCCACCGACTGGGTGAAGAACGGCGACCGCTGGCACGTACTGGAGATTCACGACGGTGGCGACCTGACCGTCCAGCACACCCAGCACGGCCGCACCGTGAGGCTGCCGGCCGACTACGTCGCCCGGTCCACCGAGCTCGGCTACGCGTGCACCGTCCACACCGCCCAGGGCGTCACCGCCGACACCATGCACGGCCTGGCCACCGGCACCGAGTCGCGCCAGCAGCTCTACACGATGATGACCCGCGGCGCGCACGCCAACCACGTCTACCTCGAGGTCGTCGGCGACGGCGACCCGCACTCGGTGATCCACCCGACGCTGGTCCGGCCGCTCACCCCCACCGACATCCTCGAGTCGATGCTGGCCCGCGACAACGCCCAGCGGTCCGCAACCAGCCTGATCCGCGAGCAGGCCGACCCCGCCACCCGGCTCGGCGAGGCCGCACAGCGCTACCTCGACAGCCTCTACGTCGCAGCCGAGGACCTGCTGCGCCAGGAGACCGTCACCGCGGCCGACGGGACAACGCTCAACGTGGTCGACGCGCTCGACAGCGCCGTCGAGACGCTCGTCCCGGGGCTCTCGGAGGAAGAGGCGTGGCCGACCCTGCGCGCCCACCTGCTGTTGCTCGGCGCCGCCGGAGAGAACCCCGTCGACGCGCTCCGGGCAGCCGCCGGCGACCGCGAGCTGGAGACCGCGCACGACCGCGCCGCCGTCCTCGACTGGCGCCTGGACGCCTCCGGCCTGCGCAACGCCGGCGCCGGACCGCTGCCCTGGATGCCCGCGGTCCCCGCCCGCCTGGCCGAAGACCCGCACTGGGGCGCCTACCTCGCCCAGCGTGCTCACCTGGTCACCGAGCTCGCTAACCAGGTGAGCACCCGCGCGACCGACCAGGCCGACAAGGGTGCGCTGCCGGTGTGGGCCCAGAACGGCATCCGCCCCGATACCGCCACCATCGCCGACGTCGAGGTCTGGCGAGCCGCCATGCAGGTCCCCGGCGACGACCGGCGACCGACCGGCGCGCCGCAGCTGCAGAAGATCTCCGCGACCTGGCAGCGGCGACTCAACAAGTCCGTCACCGGAGACCACACCCCGGCGCTCAAGGAATGGCGCCAGCTGCTCTACTCGCTGGCGCCGCAGGTCCGCGACGACGAGTTCACCCCGCTGCTGGCCGAGCGTCTCGCCGCGATGTCCCGCGCCGGCGTCACCGCCCACGAACTGCTGCGCACCGCGACCGCCCCGGACCACCCGGCCGGCCCGCTGCCCGACGAGCACGCCGCAGCGGCCGTGTGGTGGCGCATGGCCCGTCAGCTGACCCCGGCCGTCGCCGCCCAGATCGGCGACGGTTCCCACGGCGACAGCGTCACCACCGAGTGGACTCCCCGACTCGTGGAGCTGTTCGGTCCCGAGCGCGCCGCGAGCATCCAGGCCAGCACCTGGTGGCCCGCGCTCGTCTCCAACGTCGACCACGGCGTTCAGCGCGGCTGGCAGGTCGACGCCCTGCTGGGCGCCGGGCGGGCGATGCCGAGCGACGGCTGGGACGGCGTCGACGAGTGCCAGGCGCTGGTCTGGCGGACCTCGATCGCGCTGGAGACTGCCCCTGACGAGCACGCGCACGAGGTCCACTTCGATGAGCCGCCGGCCGACCTGTGGGAGGGCGTGGATCCCGACCCGGCGGCGTTCGTCGACCACCCCGACGACGTCCCGTGGCCGCTGACGGAGGATCCCGGCCCGGAGCACGAGCCGGTCGACGAGGACCAGTACGTCGAACCCGACCTCACCCTATCGGCCTACATCCGCGACCTGTGCGGCACCCGTCTGGAACCCACCGACGCCGACCTCCGGCTCATGTACCAGCGGGCCGAGGAGTGGCAGTCCTCCCCCGTCTCGCGTGAGCGCATGCTCGAGATCAACGACATGGCCCAGGCGTTCTTCGAGGCCCGGTTCGCCGACTCGTGGGGCCGCGACTACCTCACCGGTCGGTTCGGCGTCGACCTCGCCGGCGACGAGCGGTTCCGACCCGGGCAGGCGCCGGCCGGGTGGACCAACCTGGTCGACCACCTGCGCGGCCGCGGCGTCAGCGACACCGAGATGCTCGCCACCGGGGTGGCGACCGAGGCCAGCACCGGCCGCCTCATCGACCGGTTCCGCGACCGGGTGATGTTCCCCGTGATCCACCAGGGCGAGGTGCTCGGCTTCGTCGGCCGCCGCCGACCCGACCTCACCGACGCAGACAAGGGCGGCCCGAAGTACCTCAACACCGCCGACACCCCGCTGTTCCACAAGGGCGCTCAGCTGTTCGGCGTCGTCGACGAGCTGCTCGCCGAGGGCGCCGTACCGGTGATCGTCGAGGGCCCGATGGACGCCGTCGCCGTCACCATCGCCAGCGCCGGCCTCTACGTCGGCGTGGCGCCGCTGGGCACGTCGCTGACCGACGAGCAGGCCGCCCAGCTGGCCGCCGTCGGCCGCGACCCGATCGTGGCCACCGACGCCGACCTCGCTGGACAGGTCGCGGCCGAGCGGGACTTCTGGATGCTCACCCCGCACGGCCTCGACCCCGGCTACGCCCGGTTCCCTGACGGCCTCGACCCGGCCGACCTGCTCGCCCAGCACGGGCCCGCAGCGCTCACCGCCGCAGTGGCCAGCGGCCAGCCGGCCTTCCGGTCGCTGGGTGACCAGCTGCTCACCGAGCGGCTCGACAACCTCGCCCCCGAGCAGGCGCGGGTGGCTGCCATGAAGATCCTGTCGGCGCGGCCCAGCCGCGCTTGGGAGCCGGGTGTGAACCAGGTGGGGGCTCGGCTGCAGCTCTCCCAGATGCAGGCCCGCCGGGACCTGCGCGACGCGGTCAAGAGCTGGGATGCCGACCCGCGGAAGGCGGCACTGGCCGAGCTGCACAAGAGCAGCGAGGTTCGCGCGCGGCTCGCGGCCGCAGCCGAGCAGACCCCGGCCGAGCGCTGGGCGCCGCTGGCACGCGAGCTCGACCCGCGACTGCTCGAGCAGGGCGACTGGGCCGCCACCGCGGCGATGCTCCAGCAGGCCCACGAACAGGGTCACGACGTCGGCGCCGCCACGCGCGGCCTGGTCGCCGAGAAGCCGCTGGGCGACAGCCCCGCCCGTGACCTGCGCTACCGGGTGATGTCCCGCCTCGAGCTCCCGATCGACGAGACCGGTACAGGCAGCCCGGCAGCGACCACGTCGCAGGGCGCGGCACGAGACCGGCAGGACGTGAATCGTCCGCGGCCGCCGCGCACTGGCACTCCGCGCCGCTGACCACCGACCTGCTCCCCGGGCCGGTCGCTTAAGGCTGGCGCAGTTCGGACCGGCTAGCGATCATGGTCACCATGGACCCAACGACCGCACGCGCGCTCGACGACCGAGCGCAGCTGATCGGCGATCGACTGGGCTGGCGACTCCGGTTCCGGGTCGCTCCAGACGGCCTCTTCGCCGGCCTCACGGCTGGTAGCAGCTCGAGCTCGGCAGAGGCGCCGGTAGCCAACTTCGTCGGCTTCGGGCCCGCGGCAGCGCACGCAGCCCACTGGGATCTCGATCGCCTCGAGGACGGGAGGTACGTCATCCACGAGGCTCCCGCCGGTGCCGTTCTGGTCCGCTTCGTCTCCGCCGCCGAGTTGATCGCCAAGGCCGAGGGCCGCGGGCCGCGTTGAGGACTCCTGGGGCGCTTAGTCGGCTCGCTCGTCGACCAAGTGCCGGCGCATCGCTTCGAGCCGCGCCCGGGGGTCCGGGTGCGTCGCGAACCAGCGGCGCTCGATCTGCGCCCACCCTCGGGCAAGACCGCCGGCTGGGAGGGGCTTCGCGACGTAGTCCTCGTAGAACCGCATCAGCTCGGCGGCCGCCTCGAGGTCGCGCGTCAGGGCTACAGCGAACCGGTCGGCCGCGATCTCCTCACGCCGGTCAAACGCGACCTGGAGAGCGAGGAACGCCACCGCGGCGATCATCGTCGCCAGCAGCGCCGGCCCGGCCAACTGGCGCGCGGCCACCAGTGCCGCGACCGTGAGCCCGGCGCCGGCCAGTACGAGGGCCAGGTAACCGACGATCCAGCCATAGCGCGCCGCGGCCGAGGACTGCTCACGTCGGATGACGTGCGCGAGCTCGTGCGCGGCCAGGCTCTGCACCGCGGCGGGGCTCAGGCTAGTGAGGGCGGACTGCGCGAACACCACCGTCGGGTGCCCGGCCCGGAAGCGGGTCACCGCGAGACCACCATCGCCCACGGGCCGTGCGTCGTCTCCGGTGGGTGCACCGAGGTAGGCGACGACATCGGTGGCCGGAGGCGTGACGTTCGCCAGGGCTGCGGCGGCCGCCATCGCCGCGACCGCCCGGCCCTGCAGCGCCGCGTCGACCGGCTCAGGGTGCCGGCTCGCGCGCCAACTGGCAGACCACGCGCCGAGGACCTTCGCCACCGCTGTGACCACCAAGCCGCCGCAGGCGAGGTAGGCGATCGCCACGATGACAAGGAGCGCTGAGGTCACGGGATCGGCCACGTTCTACGCCGGGGTGCTGGCGGTGAGGAGAGCGCTCAGAATCGCTCCCTGCCAACCGAACGGGCCGCGAGTGCCCGCAAGCGGTGGTTCGGCGTCGCCCAGCGGCGTTCTGAGCCCGATTCGAGCCCGCCGCGCGCCCTTCATCGCGATGGAGCGGGAGCGCGGTCCACGTCCGCGGCCGGCGCCGTCGACGGGATCGCGCGGTCCTCCGCCGCGCGGCCGCGGGAGGCTGTCGCAGGCTCCTCGAGGTCCTCGCTCGCCTCGACGAGCTGTCGCTGCTCCTCTGTGCTCGGCACGCCGTAGCGGCGCTCAGCCATCGCCTCGACCTGCGCCACGGCGTTCCACACGTGCTCCCCGGATGCGTGGGCGTAGCAGACGTTGACGTGCTCGCGCGCGTGACCGAGCTCCTTCTTGCTCGAGCGCGGGTGCTCGCCGAGCGCCTTGAGTGCGCGCTGGGCTCGCTGGATGGCCTCGGAGCGCTCCTTCATCTGCATCGGTGCCTCTGTCATTCTCTCGGTCCCTTCTCGGTGCGGGTACGCGGCTGCGGGCCGTCGAGCTCGTCGTCCTGGAGCTCGCCGGTGTCGAGGTCGACGAGCCCGAGCCTCGGCGGCCCGGCCGGCGCCGACGGCTGCGCGTGCGCCCGCCTGTTGACCGGCAGCGCGTCGACGTCGTGGGCGAAGGCGTTCTCGCGCCGCTGGCGGCTGGCTTCGGCCAGGTGCTCGTTGTGTCGCGGCTTGGCTGGCCACGTCTTGTGCTCGTCGTCGCAGTGGGCCCGCAGCCTGTTGCGCATGCGGTCGGTGAACGCCGGCAGGCAGTAGCGGTGCCACTCCTCGAGCGCGTCGCTGGTCATCGCCAGCCCTGCTCGCCGGCGCTGGTCGGCCAGCACGGCGATCTCGTGAACCAAGTGCGGGTGCAGCGGCCAGCAGCTGGGGATGAGGCCGGAGACGTCCCAGGTGTACTCGCGGTTCAGCCAGATCACGACGTCCTCGAGCCACTCCCACAGGTCGTGCCGAAGATCGGGGTCCAGACAGGAGGCCGGCTCCCACGGCCGCGGCAACAGCGCGTGGTTGCCGAGAGCCTTCTTCTCCTCCTCGGTGCCGTTGATGGCGATGTGCAGCTCCCGGTAGGCAAGCCGCACGTGGTCGCCGGGCATCGGGAACGGGAAGACCATCAGCGCGGGCGCCGCCCGCCGGGTCTGCTGATCAGTGGTCACAGCTCATCACTCCTTGCGTGGTCGTCGTCGACGAAGCCGAGACGGCGTGCCTCGACGAGTGCCGCGGTGGTGCGGGCCTCGGGGGTGATGACCATGCGGCGGTCGTTGGTGAGGCGCTCGCGCAATGCCCGCTGGTCGGCCAGGAGGCGTTCGCCGGCCTTGCCCTCCACACAGCGGTGCAGCTTGGCGATGATCGGCTTGCCGTTCTCGGCGATCACAAGAGCTTGGCGCTCGGGGAGCTGGCGGACCTCCTCGGGCCGCATGATCGCGATGTCGTCGCCCTCGTAGCCGCCGCCACCACCGCGGTGCGTGCGCCGGCCGATCCGGACCTGGCCGAGGAGGTCGGAGATCTCCTGGTTGAAGGCGACGTCCTTGGACCCGCCGAACATGACCAGGGCGTTGGTGAGGCCGAGCAGCGCCCGGGCCTCGTGCTCGCCGAAGATGCTGGTCAGCTGGGGCCGGGTCTGGGCGGCCCAGATGAACGACAGCCCCAGTGCGCGCTCGTTGGCCATCCGGGTCCGCAGCGTCGGGAGCGGCGCGGTCGAGGGGAGCTCGTCGAGCACCGAGACCAGCGGCGGGCACAGCCGGCCGCCCCACGGGGAGTTGTTGGCCAGCACCAGGCCGGTGTCCAGCACGTGCTCGGCCACCGCAGTCATCAGCGGGCTGGCCGACGCGTAGGGGTCCTCTCGGCCGAGGAGGTAGATGGTGCCGCGGCGGCGGATCACGTCGGCCAGGTCGGTGGCGGGGTGTCCGGGGCTGGGAATGCAGCGGCGGCGGATGTCGGCCTGGAAGAACAGCGACACCGCCTGCTGCACCGTGGTGACGGTGTTCCCAGCGGTGCGGTCGTCGCCGTTGAGCGCACCGTGCAGCAAGCCGTGCCAGAACGGCTCGGCGTGCGGATGCCGGCGCAGGATCTCCATCGGCTGCGTGGCCGCGGTCGGGTTCGCGACCCACTGCAGCACGTCCTCGAGCGTCTTCCCGGTCAGCGCCGCGGCGTGGAAGTAGCCCTGCAGGACCTTCGCGGACTCCGCGGCGTAGAACCGCGCAGCATCGTCACCGGTGCCGCCAGTGATCGCGCCCTTGACGGTGCCGGCGGTAAACGCCTTCGCACGACGCTCGGCCACCTTGGGGTCGACACAGCCAGCGATCGGATCCCAGATCAGCTCGTCGACGACGCCCTCGGCCAGCCCGAACGGATCGAGCACCATGCACGGACGGTCGCCGCGGGAGCGCTCGGTCAGGCTGAGCAGCAGGTCCTCGACCTTCGTCAACGTCACCAGGGCCGCGCCCGGGGCGCCGAGCAGCGCCGGGGTGAGCAGGTCGAGGGTCTTGCCGGAGCCCTGCGGGCCGATCACGCCGGCAGTGCGGTCCCACGGCACCCACAGCTCGCCGCCCCTCGGCTCGTGCGCGTCACCGATCCGCCAGCCGACGTCCCACGGGTCGAACCTCAGCTTCATCGCTCCTCCTTCGTTCGTCGCCCGTCCAGGAGCCAGGGGCTGAGCCCGTGGCCGAGCTGCGGGCCGGGTTGCTCGGTGTGGTCGCCGGGAGTGCGCTGCATCGGCGCGGCCGCGGCGGCGGCGTGCTTGCCGTAGATGTCGGGGCGGACGATGCCGGCGACCTTGCGCAGGCGGGTGACTCCCAGGAGCTTCTCGGCCTCGGCTGCCGTCGCCATGCCGCGCATCCGGCCGGGCCCCCAGCGCTGGTAGGCCCAGACGCCGGCCCAGATGGTTGCGGCCAGCAGCGAGAGCTCGGTCAGCGCGAGACTGGCCCACACCAGGCCGCGGCCGGCGAGGTCGCCGGGGACCGGGGTGGGCAGTCCCGCCTCCGCGTTACCGCCGAGGACGCCGGGCAGGCTGGTCCAGAACGCGGTCCCGATCGGTGAGGGGAAGGCGCCGGCGTTGGCGTCGGGCCAGGTCCACCCGGCGCCGGCCAGCAGGTTGGCCACCGATCGGCCGAGCTGGATGCCGATGACGATGACGAAAAGGGTCGCCAGCGTCACTGCAAGCGGGACCTCCCAGGTCCAGGGATAGGGGTCTCGTCGTCGGTCGCGCTGCATCGGTTGGCCACCTCCGGGCGGTCGTGGGTCGTTGGGCTCCGCTGGTCACCTATGTGCGCTCAGCCCTCCGGTGCGATCACACGGCGCGGCTCGGGCGCGAGGCGTTCTCGGCGAGCCAGGTGGACGGGTCGACGTTGTCGGGGCCGTAGATCGAGCCGTTCTTGAGGTGGACCTCGAAGTGGAGGTGGCAGCCCGAGACGTTGCCCTCCTTGCCGACCTGCCCGATCGGCTCGCCGGCGGCGACCGTCTGACCGCGGCTCACGCTGATGTTCTGCATGTGGGCGTACCAGGTGGTCAGGGACCCGGCTCCGGTGGTGACCTTCACCAGCTGAGGCCCAGCCCAGGAACGCTGCGTGGTGTCGATCTCGATCGTGCCGGCGTGAGCGGCGTAGACAGTGGTCCCGCAGGGAGCCGAGAAGTCGGTGCCGGTGTGCCACTTGGACCAGTAGGGACCGGTCTCGTGCCAGTTGTGGTTGTCGGCGCCGATGTACTTCGCCGGCACCGGGTAGACCACCTCGTCACAGCTCGCACCCTCGAGGCCGACCGGTGAGACCTTGGCGTTGGGCAGCACGTTGATGTGCGGGTGGTCCATGTGGTTGGCGGTCGCGGAGCCGCGGTCCTCCATCCGACGCCAGCCCTCGTCGGCTCGAGCGACGGACCAGATCCGCTGGTACCAGATGATGTAGTCGATGCCGAGCTCGCGGGCGTGGGCCTGGGCGTAGGCCGCGAGTGCGTCTCCTTGGGCCTTGCCCGCGGGCGTCAGCGGGACCATGAAGTCGGCGGCGAGGCCGGCGGGGTGGCCGTTGGGGTCGGTGGCGCTCGCGCGGTAGCCGCCGATGGTCTTGATGCCGAACATGGGGCCGAGGATGTTGACCAGCTGCGTCAGCTGGGGCTTGACCGGCCCGAGGTTGTAGTTGGTCTCGGTGGCGACGGCGCACCCGGCGCTGCTCCCGGCCGTGGTGGCGGTCACGAGCGGGTGGTCGGCGAGCTTGCTGGCCTTGGTGCTGTTGTCGACCTCGGCGCTGGCCCAGGTGAGGTTGGTGCCGTAGACGTGGTCGATCGGCGCGTCCTGCTTGGGCTTCTTGCAGGGCTCGGCCGACCCGCCGAACGCGTTGGTCAACTCGGGTGTCAGGGCGCAGTGCGAGGAGTTGTTGTCGTCGTTGCCGTCGTTGAAGTCGCCCAGAATCACCGCCGGGGTGCCGGTGCCGGAGAGCTCAGTCATCGTGGCCAGCTGGCGACGGAGTGCCTCCTTGCGGTGCGGTGCGGCGTTCCCATGAGTGTCAGCCGGGTTGTGGATGCTCCAGACCCAGATCACCTGCCCGGCGCTGGGGCCGCCAGCTGTGCCAGTGAGCTGGACCAGCGGCATGCCGGTGTCCTTGCCGCCGAAGTAGGGGATGTCGACGAGACGGGCGTCGGTCTGCTCCCACTCGTTGCGATCCCAGACCACCCGGTTCTGGGCCTTCCCGGTGGCCGGGTACATGCCCCACTTAGCGGCGTACTGGTTGGCCAGGGCCTTGGCCTGGGGCGGGTGGACCTCCTGGAGGCCGGCGATCGAAACACCGGCGTTCTCGATGGTCCGCATGGCGCCGGGCAGCCGCTTGTCCCAGGTGTCGTAGCCCGGCCGCTCGCCGGCCTGGTCGGTGTGGCCCGCGCCGAGCAGGTTGAGGGTGCCGACCGTGATCGGGTTGACGGTCTCGCCCTGGCAGTTGGCGACGTTCGTGGTGGTGGAGCCGTCGTCGGGAAGGTCGGGCAGGTCGCCACCGAGCAGGTCGGTGATGTCGCCGGCGACTTCCTCCCACTGGGCGTAGGCGTCGGGGTAGCCGGAGCGCTGCACGGCCTGCGCGGCCTGGGTGAGGGTCATGTTCTGCCAGCCGGGGATGTCGAGCAGGCCAGGGTTCCCGGTGTGCTGGGCCCCGCCGAAGAAGGCACGCGCGGACAGCGCCGGAGTGGTGATCTCGGCGCGGCTCCCCCACCCGGTCGACGGGCGCTGCTGGAACAGGCCGAGGGAGTCACGGTCGCCGCTGTTCAAGTTGACCAGCTTGGACTCCTGGATGGCCGTGGCGATCGCGATCTGCAGGCCGCGGCGGGGCACCTGGAGGTCGCGGGCGACCTGGGCGATGGTGATCGCGTTGCGGGCCTGCTCGGCGGTCATGGTCGGGTAGCCAGAGGCGAACCGAAGCCGCATCAGCTGGGCGAGCACGTCGCCGGCCAGCGGCGCGGCCGCTGTCCTCGAGGTGTGGGCGACGTTCACGACGCCGTCGGTGGCGGCCGCGGGCTCGGGGGCGGTCTCGGGGCCGGCGCCGTTCATGGCGATGCGCGCGGAGAGCCAGTGGTGGTCCGACACCATGGTCCCGTCCCAGCCCTGCTCAAGCCGGGCGCCCTGGTGCTGGGGGAAGAAGATGAAGTCGACGCCGTGGTTGTGCCAGCCGTAGCCGGCGCCCTTCATCTTCGCCGCGGCCGCCCACGGCAGGTCGGTGTAGGAGGCCTGGGTGTTCATGTCGCCGCCGACGAGCACCGGGCCGTGCGCGGCCAGCGAGTTGCGCAGCTGCAGCAGCAGGTCCATCCCGGCGCCGTACTGCTGGGGGCGGGTCAGCGGCGGGTTGCCGTGCTGCTTCGGCCAGCGGTGCGGGTTGGTCATGTGGTGGGTGGAGACCACCGACACCACCTCTCGACCACCGTGGCCGTCGGCGCGCTCGAGGATCACCCAGGTGGCGAACCGGTCCCAGGTGACCGGCCGACCGTCGTAAAAGGTCTTGTCGTCGTCGACGAGCTGGACGCGGCCGCCGTTGGCCTTCGTCCAGGTCGACCGCTTCCAGAGCACGACGTTGCCCATGGCCTGCTCGGCGCCGGCACCGGACTCCGACGGTGCCGACACTCGGAAGGCGTCGTAGCCCGGGGCTGCGGCCTCGATCTGGGCGAGGCTCCAGCCGCCGGCCTCGTTCAGGGTGACGAAGTCGGGGTTCTTGGACAGCACCTTGGGCATGGAGGCCCGGAACCCGTCGAGGCCGGAGCGGCGCGGGATGTTGGCCTGGGCCATGGTGATCTTGCCCTTGACCGGGCCGCCCACGGGGCCGTCGATGGCACCGAGGTCGCCGAGCTCGGTGGGTGCTGACTGGGTGCTCTGGGTACGACACTCGGCCGCCGCCGTGGTGGTCATGACGACCATCAGGGTCACGACGAACGGCAGCCCCATGAAGACGATCAGGACCGGCAGTCCGGCGAGCAGCAGCTTCTTCACCACAGGTCAGTCCCGGACGGCTCAGGCCGCGGCCTCAATGGCCTCGTTGGTGTAGTAGAGCTTCTTCTCCAGCGGGTGCAGCACGGTCTGGACCTTGTAGGTGGCGTCGCCGATGCACCACAGCGCGCGGCCCTTGTCCTGCATCGCCCACCCGGAGACGAGGTCCTGGGCGATCGGGCCGAGACCGAGCACCGAATCGAGCTCGCGGGCGACGCGAGGCTTCTGCGCGCCGAGGATCTTGATGTCGGCCAGCTCGAGGAGGTCCTTGGCGATCATCGCAGCCTGGGAGTCGGCGTCGCCGACCGAGAGCAGGTCGGAGGGCTTGTGGAGGTTGCAGAACTGGATGTCGCCGCCCTTACCGGCCATGCCGCGCGAGAGCCGCAGGTCGGCGTCGAAGCTGGCCACCGCGGCGGTTCCGAGACGCATCTGCTTCCAGACCTCGTCGCGCACGACGATGCGCAGGTCGCCGGGCTCGGCGATCTCCCGCAGACCGCGTCCCCACGAGTTCATGCACAGCAGCGCGATGCCGACCGCCTCATCGCCCAGGCCGTCGAGCCGGGAGAGGCTGAACGACTGGATCGGGGCACGCCAGTCGACCTCGATGTTGGTGAAGTCGTCGAACAGCCCGGCCAGCGTGCCGGTAACCAGCTCGCCGAGCGCGTTGCGCAGCAGCCGGGTCTCGTCGAGGAACACGCGGGTGTTCGCGTACTCGCAGGCCCGGACGAGCTCCTCGGTGGGGTTGCGCAGCAGGTCCCACAGACGCGGGATGGTCGTCTCCTTCAGGACCGTGTTGCCGGCGGCGTAGCCGGTGAGGATCTGCAGTGCGTTGCGGACGACGTCGCTCTCATCGGGACCGAACGGGACCCGGCGCTCGTCGTCGATCTTCATGGACCCGACGAGGCCGCGGACCAGAACCAGCCAGCGCTTGAAGATGATCGTGGCGCGGCGCTGCTGTTCCTCGGCGGAGAGGTCCTTCCAGCCGTCGCCGAGCGGGCCCATGTCCAGCGGGTTGACCCGGGCCCAGAAGCCGGGGGCGATGACGAAGGGCTCGACCCCGAGCGCGCGGCACAGGGACTCGTACTCGTCCTTGACGTCTCCGGTGACCAGGGTGCGGTAGCCGAACGGCATCATCCGGGTGCAGAACGCCTTGGTGGTGCCGGACTTGCCGCTTCCCGGCTTGGCGAACTGGAAGATGTTGGGGTTGGTCGCCGGCACGTCGTCGCGCAGCACCCACCCGAACGGGTCGCAGTAGAACGAGCCGCCCGAGAGCTGGTCGACGCCCATCTGCGCGCCTGTCGGAGGCAGGGCCGGCGCGGAGACGAACGGCCAGAACACCGGCGCCTGGTCGCTGGTCATGCGCCAGGCCGACGCCGGCGCCGTGGCGGCCGCCCAGCCGCGGCCGCCACGAGCTGCGCCGCGGCGCGGGGCGTACTTGAAGATCCGGGGCTCCTTGGCCTCCGGCTCGAGGGCGGGGATCGTGGGCAGGTCGTGACCGAAGTCCGACAGCAGGGCGGCCATGTCGCGGCCGCCGCGGCGATTGCGGCGAGAGGTGGTCATCAGGCGTCTCCGCTCCGGGTCAGGCTCGTTCCGAGCGGGATGGTCGAGGCGGCGAACCCCGTGTCCTGGGCGAGGTCGAGGCGCAGCGGCGCGAACCCGGCGCGGCGGACCGAGGCGTCCAGCCGGCGGCCGAACTCTGTGATCCGCAGCGTCTTGGGAACGGTGACCGTGCACACCGCGTAGGGGAGGGTCAGCGAGTTGCCGCGGGCCAGCTTGGCGTCCAATCCGCGGGCCTTGTGGGCCTCGTCGCGCTGCTTGGCGCGGGTCTTGCGGCCGAGCTTCTCGTTCATGCCCTCGGCCAGGTCGGCGGCCCACTCGGCGTTGCCGGACTGCCGGTCGGCCTTGGACTGGGACACGATCGGGTAGGCGACGACAAACGAGCGCCGCTCGCCGGACTCGCTCGGGGTGAGGATCGGTGCGAGTGCGCCCATCGCCACGCCTCGGGTGGGCAGCTTGATGGTGGCGCTGATCGAGTTCCAGGCGTCGTGGCTGTAGTGCCGCACCGTGGCGTCGGCACCGGACGGGCCGGCCATCGCCCACGGGACGTCGGCGTTCACGCCCGGCTCCTTCTCCCGCATCGCCAGGGCCTCGACGATGCCGGCGCGATCGCCGGGGGCGAACCCGGTCCGGCAGGCCAGCGCGAGCTCGGGCGAGGTGAGCCACCGGACGGAGGTCATGCCCATCGGGCCGCGCAGCTGTGCCTCGATCTCGGCCATGAGCAGGTAGATCTCGCGGCAGCGTCCCTCGAAGCCGCCGCCGGACTCCTTGGCCGACCGGGCGATCCGGGTCTCGGGGACGACGATCGTCACGAACGTCTCGGTGCGCACCGACGCCTGGGTGAGGCCGTGGGCCAGGTCGCTGTTCACCACCTCGGCCAGCTCCGGGGCGTTGGCGCGGCGGTGCTTGGTGACCCACAGATCGCGCTCGGCGCCGTCCTCGGGGACGGTGCGGACCATGAAGAGGATCTCGTCGACCTTCTCGGTGCGCCCGGCAACGTCGAGCAGCCCGGCGAGCGCCTCGCCGTAGCGGTTGCGCTCCTCGACGTCCTTCATGCCGATGCCGGGGTGCACGATCGCGGCGGTGACCGCCCACGTCTTGGTGGCGTGGTCCTGGATCACCGCGACGCGCTGCAGCTGCGAGCCGTGCGGCGGGCCGTCGTGGATCTGGACCCCCTGCAGCACCCCGGGCAGGTCCGGGGTGTCGAGGTCCTCGCCGCGGCCCTGGGTGGCCTTGGCCCTGAACGAGGTCCAGCCCAGCAGCCCACCCACGGCGTACGCCGTCGAGGCGAACACCCAGCCGGTGGCCGAGCGGCCCCGGACCGGGATGACGGTGATAGCCAGCAGGAACAGCCAGACCAGGGCGAACAGGAACGCGGAGAACCACGCCCCGCGGCTGATCGCCCAGAACGCCGGCAGGCTGGCCAGCGCCAGGAACATCAGCTGGCCTCCGGAGAGGCCGA
>JADCLI010000063.1 GCA_016803235.1 Pimelobacter simplex | reverse complement strand
CCGGTGGCGGAGCTACTCCGCGCCCTCGGCCCCACGACGCCAGCGGATGCCGGCCTCGAGGAAGCCGTCGATCTCGCCGTCGAAGACGGGCTGCGGGTTGCCGGTCTCGTAGCCGGTGCGCAGGTCCTTGACGATCTGGTACGGGTTGAGGACGTAGTTGCGCATCTGGTCGCCCCAGCTGGCGGCGACGTCGCCCTTGAGGTCCTTCTTGAGCGCGGCCTCCTCGGCCTTCTTCTTCGCGAGGAGCTTGGCCTTGAGGACGATCATCGCGGCGGCCTTGTTCTGCAGCTGCGACTTCTCGTTCTGGCACGACACCACGATGCCGGTGGGGATGTGGGTCAGGCGGACCGCGGAGTCGGTCGTGTTGACCGACTGGCCGCCGGGGCCGCCGGAGCGGAAGACGTCGACCCGGATCTCGTTCTCGTCGACCTCGATCTCGTCGGTCTGCTCCAGCTGTGGGACGACCTCGACCGCGGCGAAGGACGTCTGGCGGCGGCCCTGGTTGTCGAAGGGGCTGATCCGGACCAGGCGGTGGGTGCCGACCTCGACGGAGAGGGTGCCGTAGGCGTAGGGCGCGTGGATCGCGAACTCGGCCGACTTGATGCCGGCCTCCTCGGCGTAGGAGACGTCGTAGACCTCGACGGGGTACTTGTTGCGCTCGGCCCAGCGGGTGTACATCCGCATCAGCATCTCGGCGAAGTCCGCGGCGTCGACGCCCCCGGCGCCGGAGCGGATGGTGACGATGGCCTCGCGCTCGTCGTACTCGCCGGAGAGCAGGGTGCGGACCTCGAGTCCCTCGACCGCGGTCTTGACCCGGGCGAGCTCGGCGTCGGCCTCGGCGAGGGTGTCGGCGTCGCCCTCCTCGGCGGCGAGCTCGGCCAGCACGCCGAGGTCCTCGATGCGCTGCTGCAGGCCGCGGAACCGCTCGACCTGGCCCTGCAGCGAGGAGAGCCGGCCGGTGACGCGGGTCGCGTTGGCCTGGTCGTCCCACAGGTCCGGGGCGGCGACCTGCTCGCCGAGCTCGGCGATCTCGCGCTCCATCCTCGGCAGGTCGAGGACCTGCTCGATGGTGTGCATCGTCGCAGTCAGCTGCTTGATCTCGGCGTCGTAGTCGGGGCCTGCCACAAGGAGCAAGGTTACGGCGCGCAGCCGGAATCACGCAGCCGGGGCGACCGCACGCCCGACCGCACGCCCGACCGCGAGGCGAGGAGAACGTGAACCCTTCTCACAAAACCGGTGTGCGCGGCGTCACAACCTGCTTGAATCCGCTCACTCCCTCCGCCACACGGTCCCCGTGTCCGTCCCTCTCGGGTGGCATCCCCTCCTCACGGGACGGTGACGCATGCTCCCTGCGCCGAACGACTCCACGACCCTGCCCGCCGGCCGCCGCCGCGCGGCCCTCTCCTTCCGACGACGGATGGCCTGGCTCAGCGTCCTCGCGACCGTCGTCGCGGGGCTGGTCGCCGCCGGCCCGTCGCCCGCGCGGGCGGTCCAGGCCAGCGGCGACGACGCCGTCGCGTGGACCAACGGCTGGGCGTGGACCTACGCGACGACGTTCCGCTACACCGCCGACACCGCGGACGTCACGATCAACGAGAACGTGACCTACACCGTCGCCGGCGTGGAGACCTTCCAGGGACAGAGCGCCTACCGGCTGAACATCTCCGGCACCATCACCGGCGGCGGGGGCAGCGCGGCCGTGGACGGCGTCGGCACCGCGAACCTCAGCAACTTCTCCGGCACCGTGAGCGGCACCCGCTACGTCCGCCGCTCCGACCTGGCCCTGCTCCAGGAGCAGCAGCACCAGAACCTCAACGCCAAGGCCTCGATCTCGATCATCTCGACCAACATCACGGCAGCGGTCGACCTGGTGATGACGCCGCGGGGCGGCTGGCGGGCCATCGACTTCCCGGTGGAGGCCGGGCAGGCGTGGCACAACGACGTCGACGTCGACTACGACGGCGGGTTCAGCTACAACGCCGGGAGCTACGGCAGCGGGTCGGACACCTTCGAGGGCGTGTTCTCGCTCGACGCGCCCGCCAACGTCACCCATGCGACCGCGAGCGTCCCCCTCGGCAGCATCCCGGCCCGCCGGGCCCACTCCCAGAGCTCGGACGGCCAGCTGGTGAGCACCCACTGGTGGTCGCCGAACCACCGCAACGACGCTCAGGAGTACCTCAAGCTGCCGCTCGACGGCGCCACGCTGACGCTCGACCGCAAGCTCTCCGGCGCGACCACCCCGGCGGCGTCGACCACGCTCACCGAGACGATCACCCCGTCCCTGAGCTGCGCCGGCGACGGCGTCGCGGTGACCGGTCGGCTCAGCACCGGCGCGGCCGGCGTACCGGTGAGCGTCACCCTCGACCGCTCCCCCGTCGCCGCGCCCGTCACCACGACCACGACGACGACCACGGGTGGCAGCTACAGCGCGACCGTCACCGCGCCCGCCCAGGCCGACGGCCTGCAGAAGACCGGGGTCCGCGGCAGCTGGGGCGTTCTGGTCACCGCCGGCGGCGTCACCAGCGTGGCGACCCTGGTGGTGACCCCGAAGAACTGCAGCAGCCTCGCGTACGACGGCGACACCTCCGCCCCGCAGGGCGGCACCGCCACCGTCCGGGCGACCCTGAGCGACCGCACCGGCGCCAGCGCGGCCGGCCGCACCGTCACCTTCAGCCTCTCGGGCGGCGCGACGGTCGACGCCACGACCGACGCGTCCGGAGTGGCACAGGCCCAGATCGACGTCGCCGGCCCGGCCCGCACCGCGACCATCACGGCGTCGTACGCCGGTGACGCCGGCCACGAGCCCGCCACGGCCCAGGCCACCTTCGCCGTCGGCACGATCCCCACGACCACGTCCGTGGTCGCCCAGCCGGGCGTCGTGACCATCGGCGACCCGGTCCGGTTCACCGCGACGGTCACCCCGCACCACGGGGACGAGCCGGCCGGCACCGTGCTCTTCAACGTCGACGGCGCGGACTTCGGCTCCCCGGTGCCGCTCAGCGGCGGCCAGGCGACCAGCGCCCAGCTCTCCACGCTCGGCCTCGGCTTCCACACCGTGACCGCGATCTACAGCGGCACGAGCGACCACACCGCCAGCACGTCCAGCTCGGTCACCTTCCGGGTCCGCGAGCCGCTGCTGGCGACCAGCACCTCCTCGTCGGTCTCGCCGTCCTCGGCGGTCCACGGCCAGCCCGTGACCCTCGCCGCGACGGTGACCACCGGCGCCGGCACCCCCACCGGCGACGTGGTGTTCACCGTCGGTGGCACCGAGGTCGGTCGTGCCGGTGTCGGCACCGACGGCCACGCAGCCACCGTCGTCACCGACCTGCCGGTGGGCTCGAGCCAGGTGGTCGCGAGCTATACCGGCGACGACGTGTACGCCGGCAGCACGGCCACCCAGCGCACGGTGAACGTCGCGAAGGCGGCGGTGTCGGTGACCCTGGCCGGCCCGACCGGCGGCACGGTCAGCGGCCAGTCGGTCGGCTACACCGCGACCATCGCGGTCGAGGCCCCCGGCGGGGGTACGCCGGCCGGCCAGGTCCAGCTCCTCGTCGACGGCTCCGACGCCGGCAGCCCGGTCACGCTGGACAACGGCGTCGCGGTCTTCGCCCCGGTCACCTCCCTCGGGGCCGGCACCCACACGGTCGAGGCCCGCTACGCCGGCAACGCCGACTACCTCGGGGGCTCCGACCAGCTCGAGCAGGAGGTCGAGGCCGCCGACACCACGACCACGGTCCAGGCCAGCCCGTCGCCGTCCGTGCAGGACCAGAACGTCCAGCTCACCGCGTCCGTCGCCGCCGTCAGCCCCGGCGCCGGTACGCCGAGCGGCACGGTGACCTTCTACGCCGGGACCGAGGTGCTCGGCGCCGTCCCGCTCGTGGCCTCGTCCCCGGGCGGCGTCGCCACCCTCGACGTCGACGACCTGCCGGCGGGCACCCACCAGCTCACCGCCCGCTACGCCGGCGACGCCGACTACCGGGCCAGCGAGTCGGAGGCCGTCGCGCACACGGTGATCCCCGGTGCCTCGGTCGTCGCCACCACGACCTCGCTGACGTCGAGCGCCAACCCGTCGACCTACGGCACCGGGGTCAGCTTCACCGCGACCGTCACCGCCGACGGCGACACCCCCACGGGCACGGTGCAGTTCTCGCTCGACGGCCAGGACCTCGGCGGCCCGGTGACCCTCGAGGACGGGGTCGCGGTGAGCCCGGAGGTCGACTCCGCGGAGCCCGGTGACCACACGGTCATCGCCAGCTTCGACGCGGCGCCGGGCTTCTCCGGCAGCGGAGACATCCTCACCCAGTCGGTGGCGAGCGGTGCCGCGGACGTGTCCCTCACGTCGTCGGCCGCCTCGTCCGGCGTCGGCGAGGACGTCCGGTTCACCGCCGAGGTCACCTCGCCGACGGGCCTGCCCCCGACCGGCGTGGTGCAGTTCTCGGTCGACGGCCGCCCGGTCGGCCCGGCCGTCGCCTTGGTGGACGGGGCCGCCACCAGTGCGTCCGTCGCCGACCTGGCGCCGGGCACCCACGCGGTGACCGTCCTCTACTCCGGCGACCTGCGCTACGCCCCCGGCACCGCGGACCTCACCCAGGTCGTCGGCGTCATCGCCACCAGCACCGGGCTCGCCGTCGACAGGGACTTCTCGGTCTACGGCGACGCCGTCACCCTGACCGCGACCGTCACCCCGGCCGAGGGGCGGCTCGGCTCGCCGACCGGGACCGTGCGGTTCACCGAGGACGGGCAGGTCGTCGCGACGGCCACCCTCGCCCCGGGCACGGACGACACTGCCGTGGCGACCGCGACCGTCTCCGGGCTCGGCGCCGGCAGCCACACGATCACGGCGGAGTACGCCGGCACCGACCGATTCGGTGCCAGCACCTCCAGCGCCCGCGGCACCACCGTGGCCCAGCGGCCGACCGCGATCCGGGCCACGCCCGCGGTCGTCTCGCTGACGCCCCTGCTGCTGCCGCTCGGCCAGCTCCGGGCGACGGTCACCGCGGGCGACAGCCCGCTGGCCGGCGTACCCCTGGAGTTCCGGGTGGGCGCGAGGCTCGTCTGCACCACGGTCACCAACGAGTCCGGGTTCGCCACCTGCAACGCGGCGCCCCAGATCCTGCAGCTCACCCTGCTCGGTGGCTACACCGTCACCTACGCGGGTGATGCCAACCACCTCTCCTCCACGGCGCACGGCGCCCTCCTGAAGTGAGGCGCGCTCCGATGAAAGGAACCTCTGTGCGGCGCATGATCGCGGCCCTGGCGGCCACCACCCTGGGGCTCGGGATCCCCGTCGTCCTGGCCTCGCCGGCCTCGGCCGACATCACCGCTCCTGCCGACGGCGCCGTCCTGCGCGGCAACGCCACGTTGTCCGCCAGCGGGGCGAGCGACGGCACCTGGTGCGCCAACGCCTCCGGGCCGCAGACCACGCTGCAGCTGATCGACAGCGGCGGGACCGTGGTGTTCTCCAACACCCAGGGCGGCACCGGCGCCAAGAGCGTCACCATCGACACCCACGCCTACCCCAACGGGGCCTACACCGCGCGGGCGATCGAGCGGAACCGGTCGGGGTTCATCGGCTGCTCCAACAACACGAGGACGACCAACCGGTCGGTGACGATCGACAACATCACCCAGATCGCCTACTCCGGCGCCACCGAGGGCCCGCAGAACACCTCGGTGACGGTCAGGGCGACGCTCACCGACCCCCACCTGGCGAGCTCGGTCCTGCCGGGCCGCACGGTCACCTTCTCCCTGTCGGGCGGTACGTCGGTCAACGCCACCACCAACGCCAACGGGGTCGCGACCGCGTCGCTGCCGCTGGCGGGACCGCCACGGTCGGCCACGGTCACCGCCTCCTTCGCGCAGACGGCCTACTACCGGGGCTCCTCGGTCCCGACGCCGTTCGAGGTGCGGAAGAACCCGACCACGACCACCGTGCTGCAGCCGTCGGCGGTGGTGCACGGCGAGGCGGTGTCCTTCACCGCGCAGGTGGACCTGGTCAACGGCACGAGCACGCCGACGGGGACCGTCCAGTTCACCGTCGACGGGAACGACTTCGGCGCCCCGGTGCCGGTCTCGGGCGGATCCGCCTCGACGCCCCCGACGACGTCGCTGAGCACGGGCGAGCACGCCATCGGCGCACGGTACAGCGGCGACGCCAACCTGGTGGCGAGCACCGCCACGGCCAAGCAGCTGACGGTCGGCAAGGCGCCGACGAGCACCGTGCTGACCAGCACCGGCTCGCCGACGGTCAGCGGCCAGCCGGTGACCTTCACCGCCACCGTGGACGTCGTCTCCCCCGGCGTGGGCGAGCCCGCCGGCGGGGTGCAGTTCAACGTCGACGGAGAGCCCTACGGCACCGCGGTCCAGCTGGACGGTGACACCGCGGAGCTCACCATCGGCAACCTGGCCGGTGGCAACCACACCGTGCGGGCGACATACAACGGCAACGGGGACTTCGCCCCCAGCACCTCGGCCGAGCTCACCCACGGCGTCGACCGGGCCGACACCTCGGTCACCGTGACCAGCTCGAACGACGACGCGGTCGCGGGCGAGCCGCTCACGTTCACCGCCGACGTCGACGTCGTCGCCCCCGGGTCCGGCGACCCGGGCGGCTCGGTGCAGTTCTTCGTCGACGGAGACGCGATCGGCTCGCCGGTCGGCGTCAACGGCGGCAGCGCCGTCTCGGCACCGGTCAAGCTGGATGCCGGCGCACACGTGATCACCGCGGACTACGAGGGCGACACCCGGTTCGCCGGCGCCTCGGCCTCGCTCGACCAGGAGGTCGACGCCGCCGCGACCTCGACCGAGGTCGAGGTCTCCCCGAGCCCGTCGGTGTTCGGCCAGTCCGTCACCGTGACGGCCACGGTCACCCCGGTCGCCCCGGCCACCGGGATCCCGGCCGGCGGGGTCCAGTTCGAGATCGACGGCGAGGCCGGACCGTTCGTCACCACCCAGGACGGCGTCGCGGAGCTCACCACGAGCGCGCTCTCGCGAGGGACCCACCAGGTGACGGCGACCTACGTCAGCGCCGACCCGAACTTCGTCGACAGCACCTCACCCGCCGTGAGCCACACGGTCAACAAGGCGGCGACGAGGACGACCGTCACCACCGACGTCCCGGTCGCGGTCTTCGGCCAGCCGGTGACGCTGCAGGCCACCGTCGGCGCGGTCGCACCGGGGGCGGGATCCCCCTCGGGCACGGTCGCCTTCACCGACGGCGACACCGTCCTCGGCACCGCGCCGGTCACCGGCGGGGTCGCCTCGATCACCGTCGACTCGCTGTCCGTCGGCCAGCACGCCGTGGTCGCCGCCTACGACGGCGACGACAGCTTCACCGGCAGCTCCGGATCGGTTGCCCAGAAGGTCCAGCGCGCCCAGACGTCGACCGCCGTCACGTCCACCGCCAACCCGTCCCAGCCGGGTGCCGAGGTCCGCTTCACCGCGACCGTGGCCCCCGTGGCTCCGGGCGCCGGCATCCCGTCCGGCACGGTCCAGTTCAAGGTCGACGGAGCCGCCCTCGGCGCTCCGGCGGCCCTCGTCGACGGCGTCGCGACCAGCGGTGACTTCTCCGACCTGGCCCCCGGCACCTACCGGATCTCCGCGGTCTACAGCGGCGAGTCGCGCTTCGTGGCCAGCACCGGCCTGCTCGACCAGGGCAACGGCCAGACCGTCACCAAGGCCGGGACCTCGACCGAGCTGGCCTCCGACGACGCCGAGGCCGGCTCAGGCCAGGTCGTGACCTTCACGGCCACCGTCCGCGCCGTCGCCCCGGCCACCGGCAGGCCCACCGGCGTCGTCCAGTTCTGGGACGGCACCACCCTGCTCGGCGCGACCAGCCTGACCCCGGCGTCCGCCGCCAGCACCAGTACGGCGACCTTCGCCACGACCACGCTCGCCCCCGGCACGCACGAGATCCGGGCGGCCTACGGCGGCAGCGCGACCTACGAGGGCTCGACCGCATCGACCGCGCAGGTGATCGGGGCCGGCGTCACCGTGGTCGGCCTCACGTCGAGCGCCAACCCGTCGTCGTACGGCGACCGGGTGACGTTGACCGCGGTGGTGGCCGACTCCGTGCCGACGGCCGGGCGGCCCACCGGCACGGTGAGCTTCCTGTCGGGCGACAACGTGCTCGGCACAGCGACACTGGCCACCGTCGAGGGCCGGCAGCAGGCGACGATCGACGTCGACGGCCTGGCCGCCGGCGACCACTCCTTCACGGCGGCCTACTCCGGCGACTCCACCCGCGCGGCCAGCACCTCGACGGCGCTGAGCCAGGTCGTGCAGCGCGCGACGACCCACCTCGACGACCTCGCGGTGATCAACTCGCAGCTGTTCACCGTGCGCGAGGTGACGGCGACGCTGCGTGGTCCGCGCAACGAGTCGCTGGCCGGGCAGACCCTGGTGTTCTCCACCAACACCACCGTCTCGGCCGGGTACCTCGAGATCTGCCGGGCGGTCACCGACGCCAACGGGTACGCCAGGTGCAAGGTGCCCCCGGCGATCCCGGCGTACGTCAACGCCGACGGCTTCACCGTCACCTTCGCCGGCAATGCCAACTACCTGCCGGCCACCGACCACGGTGGTGGCCGCTGACCCTCGGCACGGCAGGCAGCGAGGGGCGCGTCCGCACCGGACGCGCCCCTCGTCGCTGCCGGTGGGACCGAGCCGATCAGTCCTCGTGGTCCTTGATGTCGACGGAGGCCAGCATCTGCTCGATCAGGTCGTCGCCCTCGGCCCAGTCCACGGGCACCGTGAAGTCGATGCTGAAGGTGTAGCCGTCGTGGTCGCCACCGACGACGTAACGATGGTTCTCGTCGTTGCGGGCCTCGAGCACGTAGCACTCGATCCCGTCCACCACGCGGTTCGCCACCCGACGCGGCGCCGGGTCGTCGTCGGACCAGGTGTTCTCGGCCGCGGACGCCAGGTCGTCGAGCTCGTCGGTGCCGGTCGACCCGATGTCCGAGATGCTGACCGACATCGATCCGTCGGGCCGGAGCACGCCCGCGGTGATGGTCGTCGCGAACTGGGCCGTCTGCCAGTCGGGTTCGTCCGGGAGTCGCATGCTCACGGTGTCGTTGGCGATCTCCTCCCCGTCCGTGGGCGTGATCGAGGGCGTGATCGAGGGCGTCGCGGTGGCGCTGTCCGACGGCGTGGCCGAGGTCGGTGACGCCGGCGCCCCGGCGTCGCCCGGACCTGCGGAGGGCCCGTCGTCGCCGCAGCCGGCCAGCGTCAACGCGAGGAGCGCGACCGGCAGCATCCGGACCACCCGAGACTTCATCCGAGACCTTCCTTCGACGTCGCTGGCCCCGACAGTAGCAATCCGCCAGGTGCCCTGTTTGACCCGGCGGCGGGATGGGTAGCCGCCTGGGTGCCGCCTGCCCTCGGGACCCCAAGGACTGCCCATGCCCACCCCTGTTCCACTCGTTCCGATCCTGCCGATGTTCAATCCCGCCTTCCTCCTCGGGATCACGGCTCTCCAGGACCTGCTCCTCGTCGAGGTGGAGGTCAACAAGGTCCTCAAGACCCTCGGGGAGCAGATCGAGGTGATCAAGACGCAGACGTTCACCGCGGACGGCTCCATCCCCAAGGCATCGTTCGGCCAGGGCGCCGAGTCGTCCAGGCTTGCCGACGAGCACGTTCGCGCCCACGGCGTGATCGTGAAGTCCCTCGAGGACATGCAGACCGACCTCACCACCTTCCAGGAGGCGATCGCCCTGGCGAAGAAGGCGATCGGCGGTGTCGACGAGCAGGCCGAGACCGACCTGCAGAACCTGCTGGCCCGCGCCGGCAGCCTCGACCTCGGCTGGTACGGCGAGCTCCCCGCACCCACCGACGGCGACAAGGGAGGCGAGGCCTGATGTCCGGTCAGCACCTCAAGGACCTGCTGCACCGCACGACCGGCATGTCGAGCGCGGACGTGGCCGCGTCCAAGCTGGCCTGGGAGGCCACCGCCAAGGCCCTCGGCACGATCCAGACGGCGCTCAGCGACGGCAAGGACGCCCTGGTGAAGGGCTTCGGCGAGCGCGAGACCGGCACCGAGGCGATGACCGTGTTCGACGGCGCCGTCGCGAGGATCAGCGGCCGGCAGGCGGAGATGGACGCCGTCGCGAAGGCTCTGCTGGACGCGTCGGCCGCCATGAAGGATGCCGAGGCCGCTGCCGGTGACGCTCCCAAGAAGGCACCAGCCGACACGCCGCCCGCCGCACCCCCGAGCACCGGGGACATCGACGAGGACGTCGCCAACCTCAGGCAGCACTCGAACGAGCTCAACGCCTACAACCAGGAGGTCACGGCCTACGGCAACGCCGACGAGGACGCCCGCAAGAAGGTCGAGACGCTGCTGAGGCGGTACGACACGGCGTACGCCGCCCTGTCGAAGATCGAGGGCGAGCCGGTCGACGACCGCCCCGGTGACACCGGCGGCGACGGCCCCGGCGGTCCGCGCTACCAGCCGCCGCCCCGCACGACCCCTCTCGGGGTCTGGCCCGACCGCCCGGACGGGCCGGACCCGGTGATCATCCCGGACGACTTCGACCTCCCCGACGGTCCCGACGGTCCCGACGGCCCTGACGGTCCCGACGGCCCCGATGGTCCCAACGGCCCCGGCCTCCCGGGGATCCCCGGGTCCGGCGCGAGCGCGCCACCGATCAGCTCCTTCACCCCCGGGCCGCCGGGCGGTCCCGGTGGCCTCGGCGTCGGCCCCGCCGTCCTCGGCGGTGCGGCGGCCGGTGCGTTCGGCGCGCCCGGCCTGGCGCGTGGCCTGCGCAACCTGGTCGGCGGCCGTGGCCTGAGTGGCAGCGGCGCCGGCTCGATCGGCTCCAGCAGCCGTGCTGGTGCGCCCGGTTCGCTGGGTCGCGCCGGTGCAGCCACACCGGGCAGCCCGGTCGGTCGCGGCAACGGACGCGGCGGCGTCGCCGGACGAGGCGGCCGCGGTGGCCGCGGTGGCGCGGGGGGCCGCGCGGGCGGCACCGGCAGCGGCATGGCGGGCGCGGCCGGTGGCCGGAGCCGGGGTCGCGACGACGAGCGGGGCGGCCAGGACCGCGACCTGTTCGACGACGGCTCGGACTGGATCGACGACGAGGGCGCCGCCCCCGGCGTCCTCGACTGACCCCCGTGGACTGACGCAGCAGTCCGACACCGCTCACAGCACGGCGACGACGACGCCCCGGCCGCGATGGCGGCCGGGGCGTCGTGCTGCGGGTCAGGCGATCAGCAGCTCGCCGTGTACTTCGCCTGGGCCGCCGCGAGGTTCGCGTCGGCGGTGGCGAGATCGGCCTTCGCCGCGGCCACCGCGGCCTTGGCCTTCTTCAGCTTCACCTTGAGCTTGATGACCTTCGCCTTCATGCCGAGCTTCTTCGCGGCCTTCTTCTTCGCCTTCAGCTTCGTGACCTTGGCCTCGGCCTGGACCAGCGCGGCGGTCGCCGCGACCTGGGTGAGCGTCGCCGTCGCGAGAGCGCTGCCGACCGCGCCGCAGCCCGGCGTCTGCACCGCCGTGAGCACCGTGACCGGCGCCGACTCGGCCGACCCGTCCAGGTAGCCGCTGCGCTTCGCGGTGACCTTGACCGTGAGCTGCTGTCCGGCCGCCTCGGGCGGCACCACGAGGAAGGGGCCGGTGCCGATCGGCTGGGTGGAGCCGGACCGGAACCACTCCAGGACGTACCCCGACGAGTCGACGGGCCACGGATTCCAGACGCCGACATGCGCACCGACCAGGTCGCCGACCTTCGGCAGGCCCGATCCCGGGTTGAGCAGGATCCTGGGCGGCTCGACGTTCTGGACCGCCGAGGTCCCGGCCTCCTCGATCTCCACCTGGTCGGACTGGGCGACCGCGTCGGTGTAGCCCGCCTTCTTCGCGGTCACCTCGACGCGCAGCTGCTTGCCCGCGGTGCCGGCCGGGACGACCAGCTCGTTGCCGGTGGCACCGGCCAGCGGGGCGCCGTCCACCAGCCACCGATAGGTGAAGCTGTCGGGACCGGCCGGCCAGAAGCCGTCGTACGCGACGACCGTGACGCCCGGCTTCGGCGTCCCGCTGATCTTGGGCTTCACGCCGGCTTGCAGCGTGCCCTCGGCGACGATGTCGCTGGGCTCGGAGGTCGCCTCGCCGGGCGTGTGGCCGGCCTTCGCGGCGGTCGCCTCGACCGTCAGCGTCCTGCCGGCGGCCTCGGCCGGGACGACGACGTAGTTGCCGGTCGCGAAGGACGTGTCCTCACCCGCGACGTACCACCGCAGCGTGACGTCGTCCGGCTCCGCGCTCCACACCCCCGGGTGCGCGCCGACCAGTTGGCCGACCTTCGGGTTCGGGGTGATCGCCGGCGCGACGAGGTTCTCCACGACCGGGTTCGCACCGGCGGCCAGGACCGGGCCCTGGGGCGCCGAGACGGCGTAGCCGCTGTCGTCGCCCTTGGTGGCCTTGACGGCGATCGCGAGCATCTCGCCCTCGGCGTCGGCCGGGACCACCAGGCTCGGGCCGGTGTGGATCGGGTCCGGTGAGCCGGAGCGGTACCAGGCGACGGTCCTGGTGGTGCCCTCCGGGGTCCAGGTGCCGGTGTTCGCCGTGACCGTCTCGCCGACCTTCAAGGTGCCCTCGATCGACGGGGCGACCGTGTTCTGGACAGGGTTCGCGGGCGGGGCGCCGACCGTCACCGGGGCGGAGGCGACGACCGCGGCGTCGTACGCCGCCTTGGTGGCGGTGACCTCGACGGTCAGCTTCTTGCCGGCCGCGGCGGCCGGGACCGTGAGCGTCTTGCCGGTGCCGACGGGAGTGTTCGTGCCCTCGACGAGCCAGCGGTAGGTGGTGGTGTCCGGCGCCGGGAACCACGAGCCGGGCCAGGCCTCGACCGTGCCGCCGACGACCGGGGAGCCGAAGATCGCCGGCTCCTCGACGTTGTGCAGGGTGCCGGCCCCGACGACGTCCGACGGTGCGGAGGTGGCGGTGGCATCGGCACGGCCTGTCTTGTGGGCGGTGGCCTTGACGGTGAGCGTCTCGCCGAGCGCGGCCGCCGGGACCACGATGGTCAGCCCGGTGCCGATCGGGTCCGGGGAGCCGGAGCGGAACCACTCGACGTCGACCGCGTCGGCCTGCGGGTCCCAGACGCCCGGGTGGGCGACGGCGAGTGCCCCGACCTCCGGGTCCTCGCTGATGGCGGGCTTCGCGACGTTGGCGACCGGGCCGGTGCCGGGAGCGTGGGCGGTGACCGGGTCCGAGGTCGCCACGCCGTCCTTCCAGTTCTCCGCCTCGAGCGTGACCTCGACGGTCAGCTCCTTGCCGGCGGCCGCCGCGGGCACGACGAGCTCCTTGCCGGTGCCGATCGGGGCGGCCGTGCCCGCCTGGAACCAGCGGTACGCGTAGCCGTCGGCCTCCACCGACCAGGCGCCCTCCCACACCACGACGGTGCTGCCCGTCTCCGGCGTGCCGAAGATGGCCGGCTTCACGTAGTTGACCGGCGCGCCGGGCAGGACTGCCGCACTCGGCTTCGAGACCACCGTGGTCGAGGCGTAGGTCGCCTTGGCGGCGGTGGCCTCGACGGTCAGGGTCTCGCCGAGCGCCTCGAAGGGCACGACGATGGCAGCGCCCGTGCCGATCGGGTCGGTCGAGCCGGAGCGGTACCACGTGAGGGTCACCGAGTCCGGGGTCGGCGACCAGACGCCGGGGTGCGCGATCGCGAGCTGGCCGACCGTCGGCCCGTCGTCGGGGACGTCCGGGTCGTCGTAGATCGACGGCGGCGCGAGATTGCGCACCGGCGCGGGGTCGGCTGCCTGCGCTGCCGGTGAGGCGGCTGCGGACAGGGCCACCAGGCCCAGCAGCGCCACGGCCGCGGCCAGCAGCATCGAGAGCAGCTGCCGGAGCACCGGCACAGCCGGACGGCTGCGCGCCGCCCCCAGGAATTGCGGACGCATCAATCGACTCCCCATAAGTCGTGGTCGTGCCCGAGGACACAGGACCCGGGCACGCTACCGACCGGGAGTCCCAGCTGGTGGCGGTTTGGCGAAATCGGAGGGCCGTCCCGCCGGCGTCACCGGACGCGGAGCGCCGCGGTCCGGACGACGAGCGGGGCGTAGCCGGGTGCGGTGTAGGTGACCCGGGCCCGGACCTTGGCGCCCTTGACCGCCTTGGTGAGCCTGAGGACCTTCTTCGTCGCTCCGGTGACCGGCTTGCCCCGGACCAGCCACTGCACCTCGATCGCGGCGGACGCGGGCAGCGTCTGCCCGAGCAGCAGCTTCACCCTCCTGCCGACCTTCGCCTTGCCGGTGAGCGTCGGCGCGGTCGCGACGGTCAGGGTGCCGCGCGCGACCGCCGTCGGCGCGGTGGCGGCGCTGTACCCGGCCAGGGTGCCGGGGGCGATGGCGATCACGGTGACCGAGAGCCGGGTGCCGACCAGGTCGGGCGTGATGGCGAGGGTGGCGTTCGTCGCGCCCGGGATCGCCCTCGCGTCGGCGTACCACTGGTGGCTGACCGCGCTCGGGGTCTTCGCCCAGGTGCCGGGGCCGGCGGTGACGGTCCGGCCGACCTCGAGCATGCCGGTGATCGTGGGCGGTGCGGTGTTGGCGAGGGTGGACGGCGGCGCGGCGATCGGGGCGGTCGGAGCGGACGTGGCCGTGTTGCTGGTGTGGCCGGTCAGCGACGCGGTCACTTGGACGGTGATCGTCTCTCCCTGCGCGGGCAGCGGGACGACGAGCGTCGGGCCGGTGCCGATGGGCTGCGCCGAGCCGGAGCGGAACCAGGCGTAGGTGAACTCGTAGGCGCTGCCCTGGTCGGCTTGTGGCAGCCACGCGCCGGACGTGGCCTGCAGGGTGTCCCCGACGCGCGGGACGCCGTTGACGGTCGGCCTGACGTTCGGGTTGTTCTGGACCTGGATCAGGTCGAGCTGCGCGTCGAGGCCCGGCTTGTCCGCGCCGACGGCGACGGTGTCGGCCAACGCGACCGTCGCCTTGTCGGCGTGGTACTCCGCCGCGTACTTGCGGCCCTTGCCGACGAAGCCGAACCGGTAGTCGCCCGCCGGGACGACCATCGAGTAGGCGCCGCCCGTCCCCAGCCTGGCCGTGTAGGTCGCCTCCCAGTCGGCGCCGTCCGGGGTGTGCGCCGTGACGGTGCCGTCGGTGACGTTCTCGGCGTCCGGGCCGGTCACGTGGCCCGACACGAGGTACCCGGCGGACAGTGCGGCGTTGATGCCCGGAAGGACCTGGTTGTCGCTGACCGTGAGACTCTGGGCGTCGGTGATGGTGGCGGCGTCGTTGTAGAACTCCGGCGCGTACGTGGGATCGGTGCACGGGTCGACGCACTCCACGAACTGCAGCCGGTAGGCGCCCGGGCTGCCGTAGAGGATGTAGTCGCCCGTCGGCCCGGTCTCGGCGAACGCCACGGGGCCCCAGAGCGTGACGCCGTCCTGGGTCAGCTGCTGGTAGGCGACCACCGCGACGTCGTCGATCGGGAGCCCGCTGGAGGCGGCGGTCACCCTTCCCGTGATCGCGCCGATGGGCTCCGCGGCCTGAGCCGGGGGTGAGGTGAGCGTGCCGAGACCGAGCAGGGCGGTCGTGAAGGCCACGGCCGGGCCCAGGAGCTGCGTGCGCATCAGTGAGAGATCCCCGTCGTCGTCGCCACGGGTCCCCGGGGCGCGGTGGTGCTGTCGGGTGCCCAACGACGCGGCGGCGTCGAGGTCCCGTGGCTCACCGCGCGGTGGGGCCGGCCTCCGGGTCGACCACCGCGGAGCCGACCGCACGCACCGTCGGGCGCTCCGGGGCGCCCGGCAGGTGGAGCGGGAGGTCCACCGGTGCGACCAGCTCGACGACCAGCCGGTCACCGTCGACCCGCACCGTCGCGCGCAATCCCGGGTGCTCGGCGGCGGCACCGCTGTCGCGCAGGTAGGTCCGCACCGCGGCCTCGGCCTCGGCCGCCGAGATCGCCAGGTCGCCGGCGGCCAGCCCGCCGGCGTACGCGTCGGCACCCTGGGCCCCGAGGTCGGCGCCCTGGAGCGCAGCGCCGTCGGCGAGGGCGTCGAGACGCTGGCGGGCGAGGTAGGCGGCGCTCGCGTCGACCACGACCGCCACGAGGAGCAGCACGATCGCGGCGAACGCGAGCACCAGCGGGGTGGAGCTGCCGCGCTGCTCACTGACGGATCCGCTCACCGCCCGGTCACCTCCTGGTAGCGGCCGATCGGGACGGTCTCCTCGGCGTCGAGGGCGAACGTCGGCCGGCCGATCCCGAACAGGTCGGGCAGCAGCGGCAGGGCGACCGCCGACGAGACGCGCACGGTGATCACCGACGTGCCGTTGTGGCAGTTGCGCGGGTACGGCGAGCAGGTGACCGTGACGTCGACGGGGACCCCGCTCAGGCCCTGGTCGGCGAGCGCCTGCTCGGCCACCGCACGGGCCCGCCGCTCCCCGACCACGTCGTTGGGGGCCAGGGCGTAGGCCCGGGCCGCCGCTCGCACCGCCCCGCTCACTCCGAAGGAGCCGCGCTGCACCTCGAACACGGAGAGCACCACCCACAGCAGCGGCAGCAGGAGCAGCAGGCTGAGCCACACCATCTCGACCAGACCGCTCCCCCGCTCGTCGTACCTCACCGCGGGTCCTCCTCGATCGCGCGGCCGGTGACCGTCACCGCGACCGCCGGCCCGCCGATCCCGAGCGCGGGGACCTCGGCCCGCACCACGATCTCGATGCCGGGGGCGCCGTCGACCAGGACCCGGTGCACCTCGACGTCCTCGGCGTACCTGCCGGCCAGCGCGTCGGCGATCTGCGCCCGGGTCCGGGCCACCCCGTCGCCGGGCTCCCGGTCGGCGGTGGCCGCGAGCCGGGCGCCCTCGGACGCGGCGGCGGCGAGGGTGGCGCGGACGTGGAGCACCAGCGCGACCTGGACCAGGCCGAGCACGAGCGGCACCAGGAGCAGGGTGACGAGGGTGAAGTCGACCAGGGCCGAGCCGCGTTCCGTGGGCCCGGTCGCCCGGCGGCTCACCGCACGGAGTTGAGCGCCGACTGCAGGATGCCGACCAGCTGAGGCTGGGCGATGCCCCACAGGGCCACGCCGATCGAGATGGTCATGATGGTGATCAGCACCCAGCCGGGTACGTCGCCGCGCTGGTCGTGATGCCTCTTCTGCACGGTGGTTCCTTCCCGAGATCGTGTGGATTCAGTAGCTGAGGGACAGGCCGACGAGGCCGGGCCAGAACGCGAAGAGCACCGTGGTCGGGAGCACCAGGAAGACCACCGGGATGCCGGTTGTCAACTGTTATCCTTGCTGTGATGCGCGCCGCAATCTACGTCCGACAGTCCCTCGACCGGTCAGGAGAGGGTGCTGCCGTGGACCGGCAGCTCGCCGAATGCACCGAGCTCGCGGAGCGGAACTCCTGGGCCGTGGCCGAGGTCTATCGGGACAACGACGCGTCGGCGTCGAACGGAAAGCGCCCCGACTGGCAGCGGCTGCTGGCCGATCTCGATGCCGGGCTCTATGACGTCCTCGTCTGCTGGCACACCGATCGCCTCTACCGTCGAGTCCGCGACCTCGTCGATCTGGTTGAGATTGCGGAGCGCCGGCCCCTTCGAATCTCCTCCGTGAAGGCCGCCGAGATCGACCTCAGCACCCCCGCCGGCCGGATGCTTGCCGGAATGCTCGGGCACGCGGCGCGCTACGAGGTTGAGCAGAAGGGCGCTCGGCAGGTCTCGGCCAACCGCGCACGAGCGCAGGACGGCACCGTGTTATGGACGCGCCGGCCGTTCGGGTTCGACCGCTCGGGAACTGAGGTCCGTGTCGTCAAGAAGGAGGCCGCCGCCCTAGAGGCCGCGGCATCCAAGGTGCTCGCAGGTGCAACTCTTGCGTCCGTGGCTCGCGACCTCAACAAGCGCGGAATCAGTACGTCTTTGGGGCGCGAGTGGTCGGTGACCTCGCTCAAGCGAGCACTACTCAATCCCCGGGTGGCCGGACACGTCGTCTACCGGGGCGAGCTAATGAGCACGAACGGGCCTGCGATTCTCGATACCGAGACCTATGACCGCCTCCAGGCGCTGCTCACGGACCCCCGACGCAAGACCGCGCCCTCTACGGTGGCGAAGTTCTTGTTGTCCGGCATCGCTCGATGCGGACGCGAGGAATGTGACCGCGAGCCGATGTTCTCAACGACCAATGGCGCAGAGCGGATCGTCGTCTATCGGTGCCGGAAGTGCTACGGAGCCCGTCATCGCGATCGCGTCGACGAGGTCGTCCTGGCAACGATCGCAGCCCGGCTGGCGCGTCCCGATGCCGCGTCACTGCTGTCGACCGAGGTCGATGTCGCTGCCCTCCAGGCGCAGGCCGCAGAGCTGCGGGACCGTCGCGACGCCCTGGCCATGATGCTGGCCGACGGACTGCTCGGAGCCGACGCCGTGAAGGTGCAGGCCAAGACGCTGACTGACCGCCTGGGTAATCTTGAGCGGCAGATCGACGCGGCGATGGGCGAGAGTCCGCTGGCCGACGTGATCGGCGCCGACGATGTGGTGGGGCGACTTGCCGAACTGCCTTTGACGGCGTTGCGCGCGATCGTTCGCGAGCTTTGCGAGGTCGTCATCCTGCCCGCGGGGAAGGGCATCCGATTCGCGCCGGACCAGGTGCAGGTGATCTGGCGATGACGACTACCGGACCTGTCCTCGAGATCCAGGTCAAGTGCCTTCATGGGGGGCGGGGCGCGCCGCGGCTACTGAACGTCGTCACCTGGCAGGAAACCGACCCCGACTTTGCCGAGGCGATGACAAGCCAGGGCCCTGACCCGGTCGCTGTCCAGATGTTGCTGCTCAACGACCGCTTCGCCTGGTACGAATCCCGACCGACTCGCAGGGGCGGACTACGAACTTTCCCGAACCCGGAGGTCCTCTTCCTGCCGGCTCAACCGGGCGACCCACGGCCGCTTCAAACCAGGCCAGCGCCTTCGGACGGATCGGCCGCGGCTGCGGCTGGTGCATTCGCCGGCTTCCGCTTCGTGTGCCCGAAGTGTCGTCGAGACGCCCCAATCCGGCAGGATCGACTGGACGAATGGGCCCGGGCCCGCGCACAGGAGCATCCTCGTCGTCGAGTGCACGTCTTCGAGATCTAGTACTATCTAGTTCTAGAGCGGGATTCCGCTCTAGTCGGCGCCCGGGCGGCATCACATCCCGAGCTGAAGGTTTGGCCCAACCGGTCGAACGCGAATCTTGCGTTCCCGGAGGACTCCATGTCGTGGACTCAAACCCGATCTGCTCTCGCACTGGCAAAGCGGGACAACCCCGATGCCGACGTCACCGATCTTCGTCGCCAGTTGAAAGCTGAGCGGCTCGAGGAGTATGTCAACAAGGTCGTGAGCGAAGCGCCGCCGCTGACCCGCGAGCAGCGCGACCGCATCGCCCGACTTCTTCTGGCCGGAGGTGGCGCCGATGCTGCCTGACCAGAACGACAGAGGGCGCCCCGCCACCAACGGAACGCCCTCGAAGATGTCGATCCCCGACACCACCATCATACCGTCGGCCTCGTCCGGCACGACCTCGTCGTTGGCGGCTGTCGTAAGGCACAAGTCCGTTACGAAGACCAGGAACCGGCGGACGGCGGCCGAGTACGCCGGGCTCGACAGCACGATCGTCGAGGTCTGCCGGGCCGACAACCCGCTCTCGGTGCGCGGTGTCTTCTACCGGGTCATGTCCGCCGGCGTGGTCGCGAAGACCGAGAAGGAGTACGGCGTCGTCCAGCGCCGGGTTCTCAAGCTCCGTCGTGACGGTGTCCTTCCGTACGAGTGGATCGCCGACGGCACGAGGTGGCACGTGAAGTCTCGGTCGTGGGACTCGGTGGAGCAGGCGCTCAACGACGTCGCGATCTCGTACCGCCGGGCCCTCTGGGCGAACCAGGACACCTACGTCGAGGTGTGGTCGGAGAAGGAGGCGATCTCGTCGATCGTCACTCCGGTCACCGACTCCTACGACGTCCCGCTGATGGTCGCCCGCGGGTTCGCCTCGGAGACGTTCCTCTACTCCACGGCGTCGACCATCACCAGCATCGGCAAGCCGACGGTCGTCTACCAGCTTGGTGACCACGACCCGTCGGGCGTCGCCGCTTGGAAGCACGTCCAGGTCAAGCTGCGCGAGTTCGCGCCGGGCGTGGAGATCAGCTTCAAGCGCCTCGCCGTCACCGAGGAGCAGATCAGCAGCTTGAGCTTGCCGACCCGGCCCACCAAGAGCTCGGACAGCCGGGCCGCCACCTTCAAGGGCGAGTCCGTCGAGGTCGACGCCATCCCCACCAGGGTGCTGCGCAACATCGTCGAGGAGGCCATCACCTCCCACATTGACCCCGCCGCGCTCGAGGCGACCAGGTTGTCCGAGCACGAAGAACGGCAGGGTCTGCTCGCGATGGCCCGGGGGTGGTCGGCCTGATGTTCACCACCGACGGATTCCTGACCTTCCTGTTCAAGCAGGCCGCCGAGGCCGGCTTCGGCTTCGCCAACGGGCCGACGTTCGAGGCAATCCCTGGACTCGAGGACGCGGCTGCAGACTTCATCGACGCGCTGATGGGCGAGTGGGCCGGTGATGACGAATGACGACCGCACCTGACACCCACTGCTGCTCCTCACTCGACCTCGACGAGCGCAGCCGGGCTGCCTTGCTCGGCCTGACCTGTTCCACGACCTCGTGCGCGCGGCGAGACCTGGCGACTGCCCGGCCCGACCTCCGGGTCGTGGCGGGAGGTGACGGCCAGTGATGACCGCGCAGCCCTACATCGACCACTTCGTCCGCCGGGTGCTCCAGGACGCGATCTGCTCGGTCGCCCCCGAGCAGTACGAGGAGCGGGCCCGCGAGTTCGACGCGATCAACACCCCGCTGTTCCGCGAGAAGGCGCAGGCGTGCCGCAACGCCGCAGCCTTCTGGCGCGCCCACGGACCTGAGCTGATCGCCGACGACATCGACATCGTGCTGGCCGAGTTCGCCCCGAGGGGGTGGGCGGCTTGAGTACCCGCAGGCGCATCACGGTCACCATCGACGGCCGGGTCGCGATCTTCAAGGGCTGGCAGGTAGCCGCGCTCCTCAAGGAAGCCGGCACGAAGCCGATCTATGCCGGCACCGTCGCCGGCTGGATGATCGACCGGCACCGCCTTGCCGACGTGCTCGCCTACCTCGACGAGCGCAACATCGCGGTCACGATCTCGTCCGAGGAGAAGACGCTCAGCACGAGCTCCTCTACCGAAGATGAGCTTGTCGAGGACGGTGGTCTCTGGTGAGCGCGGGAGGCTTCGGCCAGGACTATCCCGACATCGACGTCCCGCCGCCGGACCACCTCGTTGTAAGCGAGGTGGCCTTCCGCAGGTCGTGGAAGCCGGTCGACCTCAGGGACGTGCTGGAGGGCTCGTGGCGACCACCTGAGGCCACCGTGGGGCGCCGTGCTGACGGCGTCGGCCTGTTCTACCGCGGGAAGGTCCACACCGTCAGCAGCGAGTCGGAAGGCGGGAAGACCTGGCTGGTGCTGGCCGCGGTTCTCCACGAGCTCCGCGCTGACAACCACGTCGTCTACGTCGACTTCGAGGACGACGAAGGCGGCATCGTCGGACGACTGCTGACACTCCAGGCCGATCGAGACGACATCCTCCAGCGGTTCCACTACGTGCGCCCGATGGACGCGCTCGGGACCGGGATCCACCTCGACGACCTCGACGCCCTTCTGCGGGACGTCCAGCCCACCCTGGGCGTCGTGGACGGTGTCACCGAGGCCATGACGCTCCACGGCCTCGACACCAACTCCAACGCCGACGCAGCGAAGTTCGGACGGATGCTCCCGCGACGTCTGGCCGAGGCCGGCGCCGCATCGGTGTCGATCGACCACGTCACCAAGTCGGCCGAGGGCAGGGGCAGGTACAGCCTCGGTGCCGTCCACAAGCTCAACGCCCTCGACGGTGCCGCCTACGTCCTGGAGAACAAGACCGCGTTCGGCGTCGGCATCACCGGCAGATCGGCCATCCGCATCGCCAAGGACCGACCGGGCCAGCTCCGTCGGCACGCCTTGCCATCGTCCGGTGGCTTGCACTGGTTCGGCGACATGGTCATGACCTCCCACGACGAGCAGTGGGCTGAGATCGAGATCGCCGCGCCGGTTGCCGCAGAGGAACGGGAGTTCCGGCCGACCCACGTCATGAAGGCGATCTGCGAGGCCATCCAGACGGCAGGGAAGCCGCTGTCCGGTGCCCAAATCGAGGCACTGGTGAAGGGCAAGAGCGCGACGATTCGGCAGGCCCGTCTACTGCTCGAGGTCGAGGGGTTCATCACTGACAAGACGCCCCACCAGCTCCTCAAGCCGTGGGATGGAGGCGAGTCGAATGAGTAGTTCTCGTCCCTCGTCCCGTACGTCGTCCCACCTCGTCCCGGACGACCGTCCAACCACCTCGTCCCTCGTCCCTCCCCTTAAGGAGGGACGAGGACGAGGGGAGGACCACGGGTGTCGACGGCTGGTCAACCTCGTCCCTCGTCCCTGCCGGTCGTGGGGGTGGTGGACATGGAGGTAATCCCCACCTACCGATCGCTCGCGATCGGGCCGGCGGATGCCCGAGAAGTCATGCGTGCCCTGATCCGCGACCTCAATCTCCAGACCCGTAATGGCAGACCGGTTCCCGGCTGGGCGCACCGCGTCCTGCCGGACCTCGCGGTCATCGCCGACAGCCCGCTCGACCGTGCCGATATCGGAACCGAGG
>JADCLI010000062.1 GCA_016803235.1 Pimelobacter simplex | reverse complement strand
CGGCCACTCAGGAGCAGATCGCCCAGTACGAGCAGGCGTTCCAGATGAACGCCGCCGCCGTGGCCGGTGCGGGCGCGCAGGCTCAGGCAGCGCAGTACGCGGCGATGGCCGCCGAGCTCGCAGCGTCTCGGGCGGAGCTGGTCCGACTGAACGCGCAGTTCGCGGCATTCAGCAAGAACGGCCCCGCAGCAACTGGCGCCGCTGCTGGCAACGCCGCCGCGAAGGCCGGAGCCAAGGGCGCCGGCAAGGGCGCTCGCAACAGGAACCGAGGGGCGCTCAGGTGACGGAGCCGCTCCGCGGCAGCCCAACTACTCACAGCGGGGCGTTTAGCGCGTTCCAACGCTTGAGTAGGAACTGACACAGCTCCATCGCACGATTCGGCGCCATCAACGCACGAGCCAGATCGCTGGTCATCCGCACGTGGAGGATGTCCGGGTCGTCCGTTTCGAGGATCTCCCTCTCCAGGAGGCCGAGACTGGCCCAGGGGCGTGCGTGAGCGAAGCCGGAGCAGAGCTGCCAGATGAACAGGGTCGACAGGTGCTGATCGTCTCCGGTTCGCCTGTCAACGTCCGCCAGCACGTCGGTCATTCGGTAGCCCTTGCCAAGGGGCCGCGGCTGACCTGTCGCTTTGAGCATCAGTTCTTCGAGCTGGGCGTACTTCTCGGCCTTGGTCCGCCCTCCCGTGAGCCCCAGCGGGTCAGTTGCGGCGTGCTGGTCATGGACATTCTTCGCGTGCCAACGGAGGACCCGTTCCACGCGGTCGGCCCGTGAGCGGGGGCCGATGAGCCATATCGCCGTGGCGAGGTTCTCGATGGCACCGCGCGCCAACACGAAGTGTGCAGACTGGTGGAGGACGGCACTCAATGGCTCGGTGCCAGGTCGCCCGAAGACGAGGTGACGAACCCCGTTGAGGTTATCGATCCCGGCGTTCAGCAGTTGCATCACCGCATGAGTGGTCTGAAACGGGGCCGTGGCCGCGTTGTCACCCGCGAGGGCCGTGCGGGGCAGCACGGGCCACTCGCCCCGGGTCTCGGCGCGCTCAACCAGTCGATCGATCAGTGGCACGATCTCGAGCCACTTCCTCGTCGCGAGTTGCTCGAGGCTTAGCTCGTTGCCCGGTGCTTGGTCCACGGACGGACTCTCTCACCGACACGGCCCAAAGTGAGGGCATCGGCGCGGAACTGACCTCTGGCCCGGACTCAACGCGACGAGCTCCGGACGCGTACACCACGGCCGGCACGCGAACGTTTCTGGAAACGTCGTGTGCCAGTCTTGGAGAGGACTCGCCGATGCCGCCAGTTCTCCTGCGTCAGCAAGCACGTGCCCGGTACCGTCTGTGGCCATGTGGGACAGGAGTGCACGGAGGGACCGCTCGCTTGCCCGCCCGCCAAACTACACAGCAGTAGTTCGTGCCGCGGACTTGAGTTTTGTGTAGTCATGACTAAACATGTACGTCATGAGCATCTCGCAGGTACGCCGACGACTCCCCTTCAGGTGTACGCGATCCGACTCTCCAGTGCGGACTGTCCCGCGCTCACCTGGCTTCAATCGCTGAACCCCAAGGAGCAGGCGGCGATCGGTTCGCGACTCAAGACCTTCGCCGAAGTGGGATGGCTCAGATCGCCCGACGCGTTCAACAACTTGGACGAAGCTGATCCCAACAATTCCGACAAGCCACGGGTCGATGAGATCAAGCATGTCGGGCAAAACCTTCGCCTCTATGTGGTCGACTTCTCGCCAGGCCACAATCGCGCATTCGTCACCCACGGCACGAAGAAGCCGAAGCCGAAGCAAGTCGCGAAGGAAGTCAAAAGAGCTCGGGAGATTTTCAAGAAAGGCCAGACCCCATGACCGGACTCGGTACTTGGTTCGACGCAACGCCCGAAAGCGTGCGCCTTCTCGCAGAGGAGTCGGCGCTACTTGAGGCGACTGAACTCGTAGCCGAATGCCTCACTCATCGCGAGGTAAGTCGGTCAGAACTCGCCAAAAGGCTTGGAGTTGGCCGCTCCGAAGTTACCCAGCGGCTGAGCGGGAAGCGCAATCTCAGCGTGAAGTCTCTCGGCGCAATGCTCCACGAACTCGGCTACCGGGTGCGCTTTGAGGCGGAGGATGTTTCCGGAATCAAGGCCGTTCCTCAGCATGTTCGAGTTGTACCCACCGGAGCGGGCTCATGGAGGCCCAAGGGTGTCAAGTACACCGAGACGGGCTCCTCATTGAGAGTCATCAAGGGCGATCTCAGTGCGGCCTGAAGAGGTCGACGATCTCGCTGGCCAGGTCGTTCACCGGCTACTGTCCCGTTTGCTCGTCAGACTCGCTGGGGTCAAACTGACAACGGCGCTACCCGTCGACTCCGACTTTGCCGTCACCGCGGCCATTAGCCTCGCCGTCGACTGCCAGACCGACAGCGACGGGGACGGTATCTACATCCTCACGTGCACGTACAGCGTTAGTGCCGTGCCCACGGAGGACGGGGAGGGTCCGGCCGAGGACCGCGAACCGGCATGGACGTGCACGGTGGATATCCAAGGCCAATGGGTCATTCGCGGTGTCGGCGATCTTACCGACGATCACCTCCGGGCCTTCGCCGCAAAAGTCGGGATCATGGCGCTGCACCCATATGCGCGCTCGCACATCCAGTCTCTAATCACCGAGTCTGGCTGGCCCCCGTATACCTTGGACGTCCTCACGCCGCAGGACGAACTCTTCATTGACTCCGATGATCCCGAGCAGATCGACCTTTCCGGAATCACGTTGTCAACGACCTAGTCGAAGGCGTTGGGAGATTGCAGCGCGGTTTGTTACCTCTGTCGCCGACACCCGCATCGACCAGCCGATGAGCGCGCCGCCGACCGCGGCAACAAGGTGGGTGATGACGAGCAGCGCGTCCACGTGGATGATCCTTCTGTCGGGGGTCACCGGTCTACTGCGACATCCCGGTTCAACGAGGAGGCCCACCATGCTCAGCGCCATTGTTCGCCACCGCTCTATCCAGGCGTCGGTCGCTGCTGGAATGACGCTTGCGACGGCCTCGGTCGTCACCGATGTTCCCTGGCCGTTCTGGGGCGCGTGGGCCACGCTCTCCGTCATCTCGCTCGCCCAGGCGGTGCGCCAGTGACCGACCTTCTCAAGACCGTCCAGACGGTGACCGTGGACACGGTCGAGGCCACGTGCAGCGTGCTTGACCGAGTGCCGTGGCTCTACCGGACCGACGACGGCTGGCGATGGTCGCGCTACGGCCAGATCGGTTGCGTCCTCGGCATCTCGCGACTCGCGCTGCGCTTTGATGACAGGTGGGAGACCGGGCACTTTCAGCCGGTTTCCTTCGCGGGCACGGAGGAATGACCACCTACCTCACTCCCGAGCAGGCCGCCGAGCGGCTGCCGTTCGGGAACGCCGATTGGATTCGGATGCAGTTGCGCGCGGGCCGTCTGCGCGGATCCAGGATCGGTGGCCGCTGGTTGATCGAGCCGGCCGCGATCGAGGAGATGGTCGCGGCCGGCTCGAATCGTCAGGGACGACGGCGGCGCAGGCGCCGAAGCGGCGACTAGGGCGCCTCAAGCGGAAGTCCCGCCACGAACTTCCGTAGCGACTCGATGGTCACCAACCGCCGACGCCCCAGGTAGACGGACGTCATGTAGCCCTGGTCGAGGAGGCGGTATACCTGCCAAGCAGAGACGGACAGCATGTCTGCGCAGTGCTTGACCGAGACGAGCAGACGCTCCCCGTTCTCAATCTCGCGCTTCGCCGCTGCGCGCAGGCTGGTGACGTAGTCCTCGATGGCGGTGAACTCGCTGTAGTCCTTCATGTCGTCGAGATTGATCTACAGCCAAACCCCGCCACTTCCTTGGTCGGCTTCGGCTGGCGCCTATTGAACGACCCGTAGGTGACGCTCAGGCCGATGGCGCTCGACTCGATCGCCGAGCAGTCGCTGGCAGTCGAGGCCGAGTTCGAACGCGTTGTGCATCTCCTCGGTGGCGCGCTTGGCCGTGCCAACGAAGAGCGGGCCGATCTCCAGCCCGCCCCAGCGGCGCCGGATCGGCCAGGTCGTGGGCGCCCTCATCGGACGCTCTCCAGCCACGCAAGCGCCGCCTGCGTGTCGGCGATGTGCCGGCGAATGTCATCGGGCTCGTCGAAGTTCGGCGCTCCCGCGTCCAGGGTGACGTCAGGGTAGATCTCGCCGCTGAGGATGTTTTGGTCCGCGCTGCATGACCAGAAGCCGAACCGAGGGCCCTCGTGGGCCACGTAGGCGTTCAGCTCGCCGCCTCGGTCGAAGGTGCTGAACCACGGTTTGGCGTGGTCCTCGACCGTCTCGGTGCACCATTCGGGACAGCGAATGATGAAGTGGTCGCCACGGATCTCGACCGCGGGGCTAGCGCTCGAGAGCGCAGGGGTAGTACCTTCTGTGGTGTTCATTCTTTCCCCTTGTGGGACGAGACCCTGGTGGAGCGGCAACTCCCCAGGGTCGTTTCGTTTCTCTGGGTAGAGCGGGTGCCGGCAAGCACCCTCTTCGAGAGGTCCGGTTTCCTACGCCCATGCCGATTCGTGTTCGGCAGGCACGACCGGTGCCTAAGTGGTCTAGACCGGTCAATCACCTCCTGTCCGGCCGCTCCGTGCGGCAGCGACATGCATGGCGGACCTCCGCCGAGCGGCTGTCCGTGTACCTAGTCCCCAATCAGACGCCGGCGCGAGAGGGTCAACTTCCCCAAGGACCCCTTGACTCCGACAAGGTGACGATATGCAGGCGCTCTTGTCAGAGTCAAGGAGTTCGGGCAGGGTGCTCGTCATGCCAGAGCACCTCATGGGACAGACCGAGATCGCCGAACTACTCGGCGTCTCGCGGCAGCGGGCGCAACAGCTCTACCGAGACGGCCTGTTGCCGCCCGTCTACGACACACTCGCAATGGGCCCCGTCTGGCTCAAGGTCGACGTCGAGAAGTGGGCACGCGAGACGGGCCGGATCTCATAACCGCGGCTATTCGTCTACTTGGTTGGCCGCTCCGTCGGGAGTGACTGGACCCAGGCGTCGAGATCGGCGGCGCGGAAGATGCGCTTGTTGCCGACCCAGTGACAGATCAGGTCACCACGGTCGGCCGCGATCTTGATGTTGGTCGAGCCGATGCCGGTCGCCTTCGACGCGCCGTCGAGCGCGTAGGAGATGGCAGGTAGCGAGAACGTCATGCGTCCGAGGTTGTCGGCGCACTAACCAGTCCGCAAACAGTCCGCAGTAGGCTCGGCGCGTGCCAACGTCAACCAACGTCACCACGCGGGTTTCCGCAGGTCAGGCCAATGCAACCGTCAGCAACCAACGCCTGCCGTTGAGTGGCGCGCGTTGCACCAACTACCGCTGACCTGACCCCGATGCCCCGGCCGGACCGCTACCTGGTCGGCGCGGTCTCCCTCGCGGCCGTCACGGTCGCGCTGGTGATCGGCGTCGGCGTGGCGTTCGCGTACGACGCCGGGTCGACCGGACGTCGTACGCCGCCGCAGCCCGTCCCGGCACTCACCGGAGCCGCACCGGCCGTTCCCGCGCAACCCGCGCAACCCGCGCAACCCGCGGCCGACCGGTACCGGCCCGACTCCGCGTGGCTGGCCCGGGTGGCGGCGCGCACGAGCATCCCGCCCCGGGCGCTGGCGGCGTACGCCCGGGCGCACCTGCGGGTGGCCGCGGAGCAGCCCGGCTGTCGGGTCGCGTGGAACAGCCTGGCCGCGATCGGCGGCGTCGAGTCCACCCACGGCAGCGTCCACGGCTCCGTGCTCGGGGAGGACGGGGTGCCGCGGCCGACGATCCTCGGCCCGGTGCTCGACGGTGGCGCGTTCGGCGCGGTGCCCGACACCGACGGCGGGGCGCTGGACGGCGACACCACCTGGGACCGAGCGGTCGGCCCGCTGCAGTTCATCCCGTCGACCTGGCTGCGGTGGGCGGCCGACGGCAACGGCGACGGCCGGACCGACCCGAACCAGGTCGACGACGCCGCACTGGCGGCCGCGCGCTACCTGTGCCACGCCGGCGACCTCGCCGACCCCGACACCTGGCGGCGCGCGGTGTTCAGCTTCAACCACTCCGACGCCTACGTGGCCGACATCGCCGACCTCGCCAACGTCTACGCGGCGCGCTCCGGCGCGGCCTGAGCCGATCCCCGCGGGCCGGCACGAGATTTAACCGAGAACTGTCGACAAATCGACTCTCGACATCCAGACCTGGGCCTAAGGTCCCAAGTGGCGCAGCCGATCGGAGGTTGTGCCGACATGGGGAACCGTCGCCGGAGGGGCCGGCGACATCAGGTGTGACTTGTCGGAGCGGTCCTGGCGCCGTTCTCGGGCCGACACGTCGGTGGGGGACGATCGGCATGTCGTTTTTCAGGCGAGCACTGGTGGTCGGGACGACCATGGCCTGCATCTCCGTCGCGGTTCCGGCGGCCGCGGCACCGGCCGCGGCACCGTCGTCCGCGCCCGCGGGCGTGGGTCCGTTCGTGGCGATGGGACTCTTCGGTGGGTTCGAGATCGACGGCAACACCACCGTCGACGGCAGCGGGCTCGACTGGGACACCACCGGTCAGCACCTCGTCGATGGCGCCGACGACTCCACCCAGTACAAGAACCCGAAGGACTTCGACCATCCGTCGACGTGGCAGGCCGCCGACGCCGTCGCCCCGCAGAAGGACGACTTCACCGACGCCTGGGTGCACACCGCGACCGTCAACGGCGAGGTCTTCGCCTACTTCGCCTTCCAGCGCGCGGCCACCCAGGGCACCGTGAACTACGACGTCGAGTTCAACCAGCTCGACAACTCCCCCGGCCTCCCTGCGCGTCCGGTCCGCTCGGTCAACGACCTGATGCTCGACGTGCAGCAGGGCGGCAACGGCGGATTCGCGATCAGCCACGCCTACCTGTGGACGCTGACCAGCAGCCCCGACTGGGGCAACAACTGCACGGAGGTGACCGGCTACGCGCCCGGCGCCGGCTGGTGCGAGGTCCCCGTGCCCGTGAACGCCTTCGAGGGCGCGATCAGCGGTGACAAGATCTTCGGCGAGGGCTCGCTCAACCTCTCGATGCTCTTCCCCGCGGGCACCTGCTCGAACGACTACGGCACCATCAACATGCGCTCGCGCAGCTCCGACTCGCCCAGCGCGTCGCTCAAGGACTACGTCGCCGCGGACGTCTCGGTCCCGTCCACCTGCGGCAGGCTCACCATCAACAAGCGGGACCCGCAGGGTGACCCCGCTCCCGGGGCCACGTTCGAGATCTCGCCGGACCCCACGCCCGGCAGCGCCGCGGCGACCTTGACGGTGACCGACGGCGGGGCCGGCGACGACGACGGCGCGGCCAACGGCGTGATCGTGATCGACCCGGTCGAGCCCGGCACCTACACCGTGACCGAGACGGCGCCGCCCACCGGCATGCTGCTGCCGCCGCCCGCCGACCGGACGCAGCAGGTCAGCGTCGAGGACGCGGGGAGCGTCACGGTCAACTTCGCCGACCCGCACAAGTGGCTGCCGCCGACCGTCACGAAGACCGCCGAGGCGTCGTACGCCGCCAGCTACGACTGGACGATCACCAAGACGGTCGACCAGGCCGCGTGGAACGTGCCCGACGGCACGTCCGCGACGCCGACGTACACCGTCACCGTGACCGCCGGCCCCGAGCAGACCAGCGGCTACCAGGTCACCGGCGAGCTGAGCATCACCAACCCCAACGCCCGCCCGATGGTCGTCACCGTCACCGACCTGCTCGCCGACAACACGGCCTGCACGGTCGCCGGCACCGACGCGGATGCCGGTGAGCCCGGTGAGCAGCGCACCCTCGCCGCCGGCCCGACGACGCTCGGCTACACCTGCACCTACGCGCAGGCGCCGGCCGACCTGAACGGCACCAACACCGCGACGCTCACCTGGAGCCGCGCGGACTACCCGCAGCAGCAGAGCGACGTCAACGACCCGGCCAACGCGCCGCAGGGCAGCGCCGTGGCGACGAAGGACTACACCTTCGCCCGCACCAGCCGCACCGACGAGACCGTCGACGTCACCGACACCCGCCAGGGCGCCCTCGGCACCCTGGCGTGGGACGACGTGTGGGCGATGCCTGACCACCAGCAGGTCTTCACCTACGAGCTCGACCTGGCCGGCGAGCCGGGCGAGTGCACGACCTACGACAACACGGCAACGCTCACCGAGACCGACACCCCGACCTCGCGCGACGACGACGCGTCCGTGGAGGTCTGCGTCGGGCTCGACCTGAGCGTCGCGAAGACCGTCGCCGTCGCCTACGAGCGCACCTACAACTGGGCGTTGGACAAGACCGGTCCGGCCACCGTGTTCGTCGGTGACGACGGCACCACCACGGTCGACTACCAGATCGACGTCGAGGCGCTGCCGACGACCGACTCCAAGCCGATCCTCAGCGGCGCCATCACGGTGCAGAACCCCAATGACTGGGACGTGACCGCGGACGTGAGCGACGTCTTCACGCTCAACGGCACGGACGTGGCCTGCACCGTGACCGGGGGCGACGACGCGGTGGTCCCGAAGAACGGCCAGCTCGTGCTCGACTACACCTGCACCATCGACGCGGGCTCCTGGCCCGACGACTACCACGGCACCAACACCGTCACCGTCGTCTGGGACAAGGACACCTACTTCTCGCCGACGGGCTCCGCTACGTACGAGAACGCGGTCGAGGACGACGAGACCACCGAGACACCGGCGCACAAGCTGATCGACCTCGTCGACGCGATCACGGAGGAGGGCGGCAGCCCGGTCGCCGTGACCCTCGACCCGTCCAGCCTCAACTGGGTCGACGTCTGGAACGCCGCCGACCACACCGTCACGATCGACGCCCAGGTGCAGCTCGACACCGGTCTCGCGGCGGGTGCGTGCACGACGTACGACAACGTCGTGTCCATCACCGGGACCCAGATCTCCGACACGGTCACCACCGAGGTGTGCCGCCCGGAGATCGCCAAGACGGTGAAGGCGGAGTACGGCCGCACCTACAAGTGGAAGCTCGACAAGACCGTCGACGACGACTCCGTGGAGATCGGCCCCGACGGCAGCGCGACCTTCCACTACGCCGTGACGGCGACGCCGGACGGGTTCACCGACGGAACGGCGTCCTGGACCGGCACCATCACGGTCGAGAACCCGTCGGCGACGACGTCGCTGGCGACGACGCTCACGGACGTCTCGGGCGTGGCCGGGTGGACCTGCACGATCACGGGCGATCCGGCCATCACCGTCGACCCGGGCGACACCGCCGTCGTCCCCTACACCTGCACCGGTGACGTGACCACCCACCCGGACGGCACGAACAGCGCGACGGCGACGTTCGGCGACAAGACCGTCACCACCGAGGTCCCGGTCGCCTTCGCCAAGGTGAGCGACGTCGACAAGACCGTCACGGTGACCGACCCGAAGGCGCCGAACACCACGCTCGGCGAGGCCGACTGGGGCGACGGCACGCAGCCGACCACCTTCGAGTACGACTGGACGGCACCCGCGGGAACCCTCGGGGTCTGCGAGACGTACGACAACACCGCCACCATCACGCAGACCGCCCAGACCGCCAGCGAGCAGGTGGAGGTGTGCCGCGAGGCGCCGCTCGAGGTGAGCAAGACCGCGGCCGGCACGTACGACCGCACGTACCGCTGGAAGATCGCGAAGGCGGCCGACGAGACGACGGTCGAGATCCGCGACGGCCTGAGCCACGACTTCCACTACACCGTCGACGTCACCAAGGACGGCTTCGTCGACTCCGGCTGGGAGGCCCACGGCACCATCACCGTGCACAACCCCAACGAGTACGCCGACGGCGGCATCGTCGCCGACGTGACCGACGAGCTCTCCGGGGTGACCGGCGGCGTCTGCACCGTCACCGGCGGCACCGACGTCGACCTCGCCCCCGGGGCCACCGAGGACCTCGACTACGCCTGCACGTTCGAGGACGAGCCCGCGGCGTACACCGGCACCAACACGGCGACGGCGAGCTGGACCGACCCCGACGACAACGACGCGACGGCCACCGGCACCGCGCCGCTGACTCTGCAGGTCGACGACGAGGTCGACAAGTCGGTCGACGTGGTCGATGACAAGACCGAGCCCGGGGAGAGCCACGCGCTCGGCACCAGCACCTGGGACGACGGCCCGTTCTCCTACGACTACACCGTCACCAAGTCCGGCGTCGCCGGGACGTGCACGACCTACGACAACACCGCGTTCATCGCGCAGACCGAGCAGTCGGCCGAGGAGTCGGTCGAGCTGTGCGTGGTGAAGACTCCGGCGGCGGACGCGGCCCTGGCCGGCGACTTCGACCGGTCCTACGCCTGGTCGATCACCAAGGAGGCGGACCAGACCCAGCTCCAGGCCGGGGCCGACGGCAAGGCCGAGGCCCACTACGTCGTCTCGGCGATCCCCGGCGCGGCGACCGACAGCGGCTGGACGGCATCGGGATCGGTGAAGGTGACCAACCCGAACGACTTCAAGGACCTCTCGGCCGAGATCACGGTGGCGCTCGACGTCGACGCCCCGGCCACCTGCGTCGCGACGGGCTCGCCGGTGACGGTGCCGGCCGGCCAGACGGTCGACGTACCGATCACCTGCACCTTCCCCGACAGCGGGTACGGCGACGGGACGGCCACCGTGTCGATCGCCTGGGCGCCGGGCTCTCCGGTCGTGGCCCAGACCCCGGTCGGGTTCGTGCTGGACACCGAGACGAACCGGACGGTCACCGTCACCGACGACAAGGCGGGCACCGTCGGTGCCCCCGCGACCCTCGGGACGGCGGACTGGAACGCCGAGGGTGAGCCGACCCCGTTCGAGTACACGCTGCCCCTGTCGGCGACCCCCGGCCAGTGCCAGACCTGGACCAACACCGCGACGATCCTGGAGACCGGGCAGTCGGCGAACGAGCAGGTGCGGGTCTGCATGCCGGGCCAGGTCGGCGGCATCCAGCTGTCGATGCAGGCCTCGGTCAAGACCGCCTGCGTGACCAAGCGGTACGGCGAGGCGCTCGTGAGGGCCACCAACCCGATCAGCTCCACGATCCCGGGCACCGTCCGGGTCCGCGTGGGCAAGAAGCTGCGCGGCACGGCGGAGGTACAGCCGGGCCAGACCCGCGACATCCACCTCACCGGACTGCGGATCGGCAAGGTCGTGCGCGTCCTCCTGGACGGCGGCGCGGTCCTGGCGAAGGCCAAGGTGAAGGGCGGCTGCAAGGTCAAGGCGGTCGCCCCGGCCACCGGCACGCGGCAGGCCGCCTGGGGCGGGGGACGGCTGATGGTGCCCTCAGCAGGGGTCGCGGCGCAGATGCGGGCGACGGCCACGCAGCGGGTCCCGATGAACCGGGCCGCCCTCGGCCAGGCCTACTTCTGGCAGGGCGACGGTGAGCCGGGCGGGCCGGGTTCGGTCCTGGTCTCGCTGCACTCCAACCGCAGCGGCTGGGCCGCCGGCAACCGGTTGCCGAGGCTGCGCAAGGGCGCGACGGTGCAGGTGGAGCTGGCGTCGGGCAAGGTGCTGACCTACCGGGTGACCCGGTCGATTGCCCGGGCCCCGCTGAACCTCTCCGAGAAGCGGATGGCCGAGCTGCAGAGCAACCTCGGCCCGTCCCAGCTGGTGCTGACGACCTGCAACCGCTGGGCGCTCGACGGGAGCGGGCGGTACCGGTACCGCAGCCTGGCCTACCTGAAGCTGATCGACTGAGCCGGGCGGGCGACGACGGACGTCGACCGGATCACGACGCGCTCGTGATCCGGTCGACCACGTGCTCGGCGATCGCGAGGCTCGACGTCGCCGCCGGCGACGGGGCGTTGCGGACCACGGTGACCCCGTTGCTGTGCTGGATGACGAAGTCGTCGACCAGCGAGCCGTCCGCCTCGACCGCCTGGGCGCGCAACCCCAGCCCGGCCCGGGTGACGTCGCCGGGACCGATCTCCGGGACGTAGCGCTGCGCGCCGCGCATGTACGCCGTGCGCGACAGCACCCCGCGCAGCTCGCCGACGCCGGTCCGCCAGTGCCGACGCGCGAAGCGCCAGAACCCGCCGTACGCCAGGGTGTCGGAGAGGTCGCGTGGCGACAACGACGTCCGGCCGTAGCCGTCGCGGCTGAACGCGAGGAAGGCGTTGGGCCCGACCTCGAGGCCGCCGCCGACCCGGCGGGTGAAGTGCACGCCGAGGAAGGGGTACGCCGGATCGGGCACCGGGTAGACCATGCCGCGCACGAGGTCCTCCTTGGCCGGGTGGACCTTCATGTACTCGCCCCGGAAGGGCACGATCCGCGGCGTCGCCGGGCCGCCGACGAGCCGCCCGAGCCGGTCGGACTGGAGCCCGCCGCAGACCACGAGCTCGTCGACCCGGTGCTCCTCGCCGCCGGCCATGACCGACAGTCCGCCCACCGCTCGCGAGACGCCCACGACCTCCGTGCCCAGGTGCACCGCTCCCCCGGCCGCGACGATCTCGCGTGCCATCGCCTGCGCGACGGCGACATAGTCGGTGATCGCGGTCCTCGGGGAGTGCAGAGCGGCGAGCCCCGCGGCGTGCGGCTCGACGTCGCGGAGCGCCGTGGCGTCGAGGCGGCGCAGTCCCGGGACGGCGTTCTCGTGGGCAGTGCGGGCGAGGGCCTCGAAGCGCGGCAGCTCGGTCTGGTCGACGGCGACCACGAGCTTGCCGCACTCGACGTACGCGATCGCGTGCTCGGCGCAGTAGTCGCGCATCAGCGCCCGCCCGCGGGTGCACAGCTCGGCCTTGAGACTGCCGGGCCGGTAGTAGATGCCGGCGTGCACGACCCCGGAGTTGTGGCCGGTCTGGTGCGCGGCGAGCCGGTCCTCCTTCTCCAGGACGACCACCGTCACGCCGGGGCGTCGGCGGACCAGCTCGCGCCCGACGGCGAGGCCGACGATGCCACCGCCGACGATGCCGATCGTGCCCGCGCTCACGCCACCATCATCGCGGGCGGCTCCCCCTCGGCCATGATGGCCCCGTGAACCCCTCCGCGCAGATCGAGATCGACGCCCCGCTGGCGGTCGTGTGGGACGTCATGACCGACACGGAGCGGTACGGCGAGTGGAACCCCTTCGTCGAGCGCGCCGAGACCCCTCAGCCCGCCACCGTCGGCAACCCGATCGTGCTGCACGTCGTGTGGGCCGGTGGCGGCCGCACCCGCTCCCCCGAGCGCATCACGGCGCTCGACGGGCCGACCACCGATCCCGCCACCGGTACGACGACCGCGCTGATGTCCTACGTCTACGAGGGCCTGCCCTCGCGGCTGGGGCTGGTGAAGGGGGTACGCCACCAGCGCCTCACGCAGCGACCGGGCGGCCCGACGACGTACGAGACCGTCGAGGAGTTCCGCGGCCCCCTCGTCCGCTTCGCCGGACCGGGCCGGGTGGCCGACGGCTTCCGCCGCCACGCCGAGGGACTCAAGCGGCGGGCGGAGCAGGAGGCTTCGCGCCGGGCGGGATGAGCGCGCCTGCGTTCCTCGCCGCCCACAGCGCGAACCCGAGCACCGCCGCGCCGCAGACGATGTCGGTGACCACGTGCGCCTGGCGCCACCAGACCATGTCGGTCGCGCCCGGCACGGTGTAGTGGGCCAGGCCGACCAGGCCCGACACCGAGTAGCCGGTGAGCGCGATCGCCGCCGAGGTGATGTGGCGGCGGAACCACAGCAGCAGCCCCACCGCCCCCAGCGCGGTGAACACGAACCAGGCCACGGCGACGACGGTCGCGGACGGCGCGGGCACGGCGGCGTCGGGACCGGGCACCGGGTAGTCGTCGTAGTTGACGTAGTTGTCGACGTAGTGGACGACCGACACCAGTACCGCGATCCCGAGCAGCCAGCCCAGGACCCGCGTCGCCCGCAGATAGCTCACGCGCCAACACTAGGCGGACACGACCGCCTCCCGCGGAACCCCGAGCACCGGCACGGTGGTCGCACCGGTGGTGGGGCTCAGCCAGACCCGGCTGCCGAGCTCGAGGTCGAGCGCCCGGGCGTGGGTGCGGGAGAGGACGACCAGGACCGGCTCCTCCTGCCCCTCGACGTCGACGGTGAGGCGCACCTCGAAGCCGACGCGCAGTGCCCGCTGGACGACGCCCGGCGTGGACCCGACGACACCCGGCTCGACAGCGACCTCGATGTCGTGCGGTCGCAGTGCCAGCGGGCCGAGCCGGGTCACCGCCCCGAGGAAGCCCATCACGAAGTCGTTGGCCGGCTCGTCGTACAGCTCGTCGGGGCTGCCGATCTGCTCGATCCTGCCCTCGTTGATGACCACGATCTCGTCGGCGACCTCGAGGGCCTCCTCCTGGTCGTGGGTCACGAACACGGTCGTCACGTGCACCTCGTCGTGCAGCCGGCGCAGCCAGTCGCGCAGCTCCTTGCGGACCTTCGCGTCGAGCGCGCCGAACGGCTCGTCGAGCAGCAGCACCGAGGGCTCGACCGCGAGCGCGCGGGCGAGCGCGAGCCGCTGTCGCTGGCCGCCGGAGAGCTGCGAGGGGAGCCGGTGCGCGAACTGGGAGAGGTGCACGAGCTCGAGCAGCTCGGCCACCTTCGCCTTCACCTCGGCCTTGGGCCGCTTGCGGATCTCGAGGCCGAAGGCGACGTTCTTCGCGACCGTCATGTGCTTGAAGACGGCGTAGTGCTGGAAGACGAAGCCGACGTTGCGCTTCTGCGGCGGCAGCCGCGTGGCGTCGACGCCCTCGATGTCGACGGTGCCGGTGTCGGCCGTCTCGAGACCGGCGATGATCCGCAGCAGGGTGGACTTGCCGCCACCGCTGGGCCCGAGCAGGGCGGTCAGCTGCCCGGTCGGCAGGGACACGTTGATGTCGTCGAGGGCGACGAAGTCGCCGTAGCGCTTGCCGACACCCCTCACATCGATGCTCATGGGTGATCCTCCTTGCGGATCAGGGAGACAACGACGAGGGCGAGCACGGAGGCCAGCACGAGCACGAAGGCGGCGGCGTACGCCGTGGGCTCCTCGTAGTTGTTGTAACGGTTCTGGATGAGGAGGGTGGCGGTCTCACCACGGAGCTCGGCGCCGGGGCTGACGATCTTGACCGCCCCGAACTCGCCGAGCGAACGGGCCATGCTGAGCACGACGCCGTACACGACGGCCCACTTGATGCTGGGCAGCGTGATCCGCCGGAAGGTCTGCCAGCCGTTCGCCCCGAGGCTGCTGGCCGCCATCTCGGCGTCGGTGCCGATCTCCTCGAGCACAGGCACGATCTCGCGGATCACCAGCGGGAGGCTGACGAAGGCGGTCGCCATGACCAGACCCGGTGTGGTGCCGATGACGTAGAAGCCCACCGACTCCAGCGCCTCGCCGAACCAGCCCTTGCCGGTGCTGTAGGCCAGCACCAGCGCCAGGCCGACGACCACCGGGGAGACCGACATCGGCAGGTCGACGAGCACGGAGAGGACGCGCCGGCCCGGGAACTGGTAGCGGACGATGAGCAGCGAGATGCCCACCCCGAACAGGGTGTTGATCAGCACGGCCCAGAACGCGACGGTCCCGGTCAGGCTGAAGGCGTAGGTCACCGACGGGTCGCTGAGCCTGTCGAGGAAGGCGGAGAAGCCGCCCTCCGCGCCGGACTTGGTCGGCGCGAAGGTCTGCTTGCCGACCTCGTAGAGCGGCCAGATCACCAGCACGGCCAGGTACACGATCACGAACGTCCGCAGGACGTACGCCACCGGTCCGCGACGGGAACGGATCTGTCGGGTGTCAGCCACGGCGCGCCACCCGCCTCGAGAGGATGTCGAGCACCACGATCGTGAGCACCGCGACGATCAGCAGGAGCACGGCGACCGCCGCCGCCCCCGCCTGGTTGTCGCCCTCGAGGAACTTGAGGATCTTCAGCGACGCGACCTCGGTCTCGTAGGGCGTGTTGCCCGAGATGAGGACCAGCGAGCCGAACTCGCTGATCGCCCGCGCGAAGCCCAGCGAGGAGCCGGCCGCGATCGCCGGCACCAGGCTGGGGAGGATGACCCGGCGGAACGTCGTGAGCCGCGACGCTCCCAGGGACGCCGCCGCTTCCTCGACGTCGGCGTCGAGCTCGAGCAGCACCGGCTGGACCGTGCGTACGACGAAGGGCAGCGTCACGAACAGGAGCGCCAGGAAGATGCCCTGGCGGGTGTTCACGATGTTCACCCCGACCGGGCTCTCCGGCCCCCAAAGACTGAGCAGCACCAGGCCGGCGACGATCGTCGGCAGCGCGAACGGGATGTCGATCACGACGTCGAGGACCCGCTTGCCCGGGAACTGGTCGCGGACCAGGACCCAGGCGACGACGGTGCCGACGACGGCGTTGACGAGGGTGACGAGCAGCGCCTCGACCACGGTGAGTCGCAGCGCGGCGAAGGTCTGGGCGTCGGTCAGCGTGTCCCAGAACCGGCCGAAGCCGCCCTCGGCCGCGGCGCCGACGACCGCGGCGAGCGGGAGCAGCACCAGGACGCTGAACCAGACCAACGCCACGCCGAGCCCGAGGCCCGAGGTGGGCGTCAGCCGGAACAGCCCGCCGCTGCTCTTGGCAGTGCCCGAGGGCCGGCCCCGTGTCGGAGCCGGCCCTGGGGGTGTGACGAGCGTGTCGGTCACTGCTTGGTTGCCTGGGCGTACAGGTTGTCGAAGCGAAGCTTGACGCCGTCCTTGCCGAACCACTCGGCGTTGATGGCGTCCCAGCCACCCAGGCTCTCGGCCGTGCTCAGCGAGCTCGGCGTCGGGAACGGGTCGGCCGGGTCGTTGGCGCCCTGCACCTCGACGCCGGAGATGTCGACGTCGGTGACCGGTCGGAAGCCCTTGGAGACGAATGCCAGCTGGCCCTCGTCGCTCAGGATGAAGTCGAGCCAGTCGCTGGCGGCCGGGGTGGCGTCCTCGAGCACGGCGCCCGGGTTCTCGATGAGGAAGGTGTGGTCGGGGACGATGTAGTCCAGGTCCTCGCCATTCTGCTTGGCCAAGATGGCCTCGTTCTCGTAGGTCAGCAGCACGTTGCCGACGCCCTTCTTGAAGGCCTCGGTCGCCTCGCGGCCGCTGGCGGCCCAGGTGGTGACGTTCTTGAAGACCTTCTCGAGGAAGGCGTCCGCCTGCTCCTCGCTCGCGCCGTTCTGCTTGGCGTAGGTGTAGAGGGCGAGGATGTTCCACTTCGCCGATCCGGAGCTGGCCGGGTCGGGGGTGACGATCTTGACGTCGTCGCGGGTCAGGTCGTCCCAGTCCTCGATGCCGAGCGAGTTGCCCTCCTCGGTCGCGATCACCGCCACGGAGCTGGAGACGATGCCCTTGTTGGCGCCGGCGTTCCAGTCGTCGGCCACGAGGCCGGCGTCGACCAGGCGGGTCATGTCGGGCTCGAGCGAGAACACGACGTAGTCGACGTCCTTGCCCTTGGTGTCCGCGACCTTGCGACTCTGGTCGCCCGAGGGGCCGTAGGAGCCGGAGATCGTCACGTCCTTGCCGGCCTCGGTCTTGTTGAACTCCACCGCGGCGGCCTTGTTGCCGGCCTCCGGGACGGCGAACCCGACGATGTTGATCGCCGAGCCGCCGTCGTCGCCGGTGCCACCGTCAGCGCTCGCGCAGGCGGTCAGCGCCAGTGCGCCGGTCACTGCCAGGGCCGCAGCCTTGAGAACTCGCTTCATTGCACCCATTCCTTGCTTGCTCGGGCCGGCCTCTTCGGGAGCCGGTTCCTTCAAACTAGATCGGAATAATACACATTAGCGAGTTAAGCGAACTACTCCGAGACAAATCGACGACATGACGGAGGTCACAGCCCCAAGGGGCCCTTCAGTGCGCCCATCAGGCGGCACGGAGATGGGCGCCCGGGCAGGGCGGTCTATCGTGGTGAGGAGTTTTCGAGAGCCGCGTCGCGGGCCGGCCCAGCGGGACGACGAAAGACCTTCACCGAAAGGTGGAACGTGTTCTAGTTTGCTTCTAGAATCGTTCGACCTGACGCCGTCGTCGCTTCGCCACGGCCGCCGTCGATGTCGAGAGAAGTGGAGCAGGTGTGAGCCAGACCAAGCAGGTCAAGCAGCTGGACCGGGTCATCATCCGGTTCGCCGGCGACTCCGGTGACGGCATGCAGCTGACCGGTGACCGGTTCACCCAGGAGTCGGCCGTCTTCGGCAACGACCTCGTCACGCTGCCCAACTTCCCCGCCGAGATCCGGGCGCCCCAGGGCACCATCCCCGGCGTCTCGTCGTTCCAGATCCACTTCGCCGACCACGACATCCTCACCGCGGGCGACCGGCCCGACGTGCTGGTGGCGATGAACCCGGCGGCACTCAAGGCCAACCTCGGCGACCTGCCGCGGGGCGCGACGATCATCGTCGACACCCACGACTTCACCAAGCGCAACCTCGACAAGGCGGGCTACGCCTCCAACCCGCTCGACAAGCTGGGTGAGGTCGACGACATCCTGGCCGGCTTCCAGGTCCAGCCCGTCGACCTGACCGGCATCACGGTCGAGGCGGTCAAGGAGTTCGGCCTGTCCCGCAAGGACGCCGCCCGCGCGAAGAACATGTTCGCGCTCGGCCTGCTGTCGTGGATGTACGGCCGCCCGACCGAGCCGACCATCGCGTTCCTCGAGAAGAAGTTCGCCAAGGTCCCCGCGATCCTCGGCGCCAACATCGCCGCTTTCAAGGCCGGCTGGAACTACGGCGAGACCACCGAGACCTTCGTCGTCCAGTACGAGATCAAGCCGGCCCGGATGCACGCCGGCACCTACCGCAACATCACCGGCAATCTGGCCCTGTCCTACGGCCTGGTCGCCGCGGGCGTGCGCTCCGAGCTGCCGGTGTTCCTGGGCTCGTACCCGATCACCCCGGCCTCCGACATCCTCCACGAGCTCTCGAAGCACAAGGCGTTCGGCGTGACCACCCTGCAGGCCGAGGACGAGATCGCCGGCATCGGTGCCGCGATCGGCGCCTCCTTCGCGGGCCAGCTCGCGATCACCACCACCTCGGGCCCGGGCATCGCGCTCAAGTCCGAGGCGATCGGCCTGGCCGTGATGACCGAGCTGCCGCTGGTCGTCGTCAACGTCCAGCGCGGTGGCCCCTCGACCGGCCTGCCGACCAAGACCGAGCAGGCCGACCTGCTCCAGGCCATGTACGGCCGCAACGGCGAGGCACCGGTCCCGATCGTCGCGCCGCAGTCGCCCGGCGACTGCTTCGCCGCCGCGGTCGAGGCCGCCCGGATCGCGATCACCTACCGCACCCCGGTCTTCCTGCTCTCCGACGGCTACCTCGCCAACGGCTCCGAGCCCTGGGCGATCCCGTCCATCGACGAGCTGCCGAAGATCGAGGCGAACTTCGCCACCGAGCCCAACCACACCTCCACCGACGCCAAGGGCGAGCAGGTGAAGGAGTTCTGGCCCTACTCCCGCGACCGGGCCACGCTCGCTCGCCCGTGGGCCATCCCGGGCACCGCCGGCCTCGAGCACCGCATCGGCGGCCTCGAGAAGGCCGGCACTCTCGAGACCGGCCACGGCAACATCTCCTACGACCCGGCCAACCACGACAAGATGGTCCGGATCCGTCAGGAGAAGATCCAGCGCATCGCCGACTCCCTCCCGCCGCTCGAGGTCGACGACCCGTCCGGCGAGGCCAAGGTCCTCGTGATCGGCTGGGGCTCGACGTACGGCCCGATCGGCGCCGCGTGCCGCCGGGTCCGCCGCGCCGGCTACAACGTCGCCCAGGTCCACCTGCGCCACCTCAACCCCTTCCCGAAGGACCTCGGCGAGATCCTCGAGGGCTACGACAAGGTCCTCGTCCCCGAGATGAACCTCGGCCAGCTGAGCAAGATGCTGCGCGCCGAGTACCTCGTCGACGCCCAGGGCTACAACCACGTCTACGGCCTGCCGCTCAAGGCCGCCGAGCTCGCCGAGGCCATCGGCGTGCTCGTCGGCGACGCCGAGGGCCGCGAGGTCGACCTCGGCGAGCACGGCCTCAACCTTCCCGCCGACCACGAGGAGGCTCCGAACGCATGAGCACCATCGATCTCCCCATGCCCGCACTCGGCACCGCGCTCGTCCCCAGCCTGGCCGAGGGCGAGACGCAGACCGCCAAGGACTTCTCCTCCGACCAGGAGGTCCGCTGGTGCCCCGGGTGCGGCGACTACGCCGTCCTCAAGGCCGTCCAGTCCTTCCTGCCCGACCTCGGCCTGCGCCGCGAGAACATCGTCTTCGTCTCCGGCATCGGCTGCTCCTCACGCTTCCCCTACTACCTCGACACCTACGGCATGCACTCGATCCACGGCCGCGCGCCGTCGATCGCGACCGGCATCGCCACCGCCCGCGAGGACCTCTCCGTCTGGGTCGTCACCGGAGACGGCGACGCCCTCTCCATCGGCGGCAACCACCTCATCCACGCCCTGCGCCGCAACGTCAACATGACGATCCTGCTGTTCAACAACCGGATCTACGGCCTCACCAAGGGCCAGTACTCCCCCACCTCCGAGGTCGGCAAGGTCACCAAGTCCACCCCCGTCGGCTCCCTCGACCACCCCTTCAACCCGGTCTCCCTCGCGCTCGGCGCCGAAGCCACCTTCGTGGCCCGCACCATCGACTCCGACCGCAAGCACCTCACCGCCGTGCTCGCCGCCGCCGCCGCCCACCGCGGCACCTCGCTCGTCGAGATCTACCAGAACTGCCCGATCTTCAACGACGGCGCGTTCGACGCGATCAAGGACCGCGACAACGCGCACGCCCTGATCCCGCTCAACCACGGCGAGCCGATCACCTTCGGCGTGCGCGACCCCAACAACACAGCCACCGGCTCTCTCAACGGGCTTGGCGACAAGGCCCTGGTCCGCGGCGCCGGGGGCGGCGTCGAGGTCGCGGACACCGCGTCCGTCGCGGCCGAGGCGATCATCGTCCACGACGCGCAGAACCCGGACCCGTCCACGGCGTTCGCGATCTCGCGGCTGACCGACGCGGGCTACCTCAACCGCAGCCCGATCGGGATCTTCCGCCAGGTCGACCGGCCGACGTACGACGACCAGGCGCGCGCCCAGGTCGCCACCGCCAGCGAGGCCGCCGCGGCCCAGGGCAGCCCCGAGGAGCGGCTCACCGCCCTCATCAACGCGGGCGACACCTGGACCATCGACTGACGGTTGCCGGCTGACGGTTCGCCGCAGCACCTCCGGAGCAAATCAGACGCGCCGCCGAGCTGAGCTCGGCGGCGCGTCTGCGTGGTGCGCGGGGACGAGGTGCGTCAGCTGCGCGGGAAGACCTTGAACTTGAAGACGGCCTTGGCGTACACGGCGTCACCCTTGGCGACGACCTTGTAGCGGGTGGTCTTGCGGCGCTCGGCGCGGACGTAGACCTTCTTGGTCAGGCCGCTGGCCTTGGTCTTGAGCTTGGCGATCCGGACCCAGTTGCCGTTGCGCTTGACGTAGACCTTGATCTTGACGCCGGCCGCGAGCGGGTTCGTGGCGAACTTCGCCCACAGGCGCTTGCCGTAGCAGTCCGGCGGGTTGGGGCCGCAGTCGCCGATGCCGACGGCACGCGGCGTGACACCCTTCGCTGCGACGGTCTGGGTGGGCTGGACCTGGATGGAATCGGCAGCCTGGGCACCGGTCGGCGCGAGCGTCAGGCCAAGCAGCGCAGCCGTGAAGGCCGCCACCAGGACGGTGATGGTGCGAGTGAATCGCATCGGGACTCCCCCTCGAGCTCGGGTTCGTTCGTGGACACGGCCTTCGTGCCCACGTGGGCACGACCTGAAACCACATCACGGGAAGTGGCAACACGTCGCTAAGGTCCCAGTGTGTCGGACCAGCGCCGCGGCTTCACCCTCGGGCTCCTCGCCTACCTGATGTGGGGTGCGTTTCCCCTCTACTGGCCTCTGCTCAAACCTGCCGGCGCCGTCGAGATCCTGGCCCACCGGATGGTGTGGTCGCTCGTCGTGATGGGCGTCCTCGTCGTCGCGCTGCGGCGTGTCGAGGCCTTGCGGGCGGTGCTCCGCGACCGTCGTACGACGTTGCTGCTCGTCGTCGCCGCGATCACGATCACCGCCAACTGGGGCACCTACATCTACGGCGTCAACACCGACCGCGTGGTCGAGACGTCGCTCGGCTACTTCATCAACCCGCTCGTCACCGTGCTGCTCGGGGTCGTCGTCCTCGGCGAGCGCCTGCGAGCGGTGCAGTGGACCGCGCTGGCGATCGGGCTGCTCGCCGTCGTCGTCCTCACCGTCGACTACGGCCGGCCGCCCGTGATCGCCCTCGTCCTCGCGGCCTCCTTCGGCACCTACGGGCTGGCCAAGAAGTCCGCCGGCGTCGGCGCGATCGAGAGCCTCGCGTTCGAGACGGCCGTGATCGCACCGTTCGCCCTCGGCTACCTGGTCTGGCTCGGCAGCGCCGGCCGGGCCCACTTCGCCGGCGAGGGCGCCGGCCACGTGCTCCTGCTGGTCGCCAGCGGTGTCGTCACGGCGGTCCCGCTGCTGTGCTTCGGCGGTGCCGCCACCCGGGTGTCGATGACCACCCTCGGCCTGCTGCAGTACCTCACCCCGTCCATCCAGTTCGCCCTCGGCGTGACGCTGCTCGGCGAGGAGATGCCCACCGGGCGCTGGATCGGGTTCGCCCTCGTCTGGCTGGCGCTGGTGGTGCTCACCGCGGAGGCGCTGCGCCACCACCGCCGCCAGCTCGCCCTCGCCGCCGAATCGTGCGCGGTCTGAGACCCGTCTCCCCGGACGGGGTTTCGTCGCGTCGCCCGCCGTTTCTGGACGGAGGAGCGCGCGGGGGAGGAAGAAACGGCGTCAAGAGGCGGCGCGACATGCGCGAGACGCTTCTATGGTTGTCAAGCGGCCAACGGCACGTCCTACGC
>JADCLI010000061.1 GCA_016803235.1 Pimelobacter simplex | reverse complement strand
ATCGCACGCACTGGACGACCCGGCCATCCACCGAGAAATGGGAGACACGGCCTAGGCGACGGTGGCACGAGAGACCTTGTGCCACCGCAACGTAAGTACTAACTTACCGTTCGTGACCACTTACGAAGTCGACGCATGGACCGCGCTCGCGGATCCGACGAGGCGGGCGATCTTCGCCCGCCTCGCGCAGCGGCCGCGGTCGGTCACGGAGCTGGCGGGGGAGCTCCCGGTCAGCCGGCCGGCGGTGTCCCAGCACCTGCGGGTGCTCAAGGATGCGGCGCTGGTGCAGGTGCGCCCCGAGGGCACGCGACGGATCTACACCGCGGACCCGTCGGGCCTGCGGGCGATGCGAGCCGAGCTCGAGGGCTTCTGGAGCGCGACGCTGGCCAACTTCAAGCAGCTCGTCGAGAGCGAGCCGGACGATCGGAGCACGACATGAGCGAGACGACGCAGGGCGCCGCAGTGCGCTTCGAGGTCACCGTGGAGGCGCCGGTCGAGCGTGCCTTCCGGGTCTTCACCGAGCAGTTCGACCGGATCAAGCCGCGTGAGCACAACCTGCTCGCGCCCGAGCCGATCGCCGAGACCGTCTTCGAGACCTGGGTCGGTGGTCACGTCTACGACCGCGGCGAGGACGGCTCGGTGTGCCGATGGGCGCGCGTGCTGGCCTTCGAGCCACCGCACCGCCTCGTGATCAGCTGGGACATCTCGCCGGCCTGGCAGCTCGTGACCGACCCGGCCGAGGCGAGCGAGGTCGAGGTGCGCTTCGTCGCCGAGGTGCCCGAGCGGACCCGGGTCGAGCTGGAGCACCGCCACCTCGAGCGCCACGGCGCCGGCTGGGAGTCGGTGCGTGACGGCGTCGGCGACGCCGGCGGCTGGCCGCTCTACCTCGAGCGCTACGTCGCCGCACTGGCCGGCTGAGCCGCGCGGGACTCAGACCCTCGCGAGGATCTCGTCGGCGCTCACCCGGCCGGAGCGGACCGCGCCCTCCATGTAGCCGCTCCGCTCGACGGCGTACTCCGCCCCGGCCCAGTGGATCCGGCCGACCGGCTCACGCAGGGCCGGGCCGTAGGTGGTCCAGGTGCCGGGGGTGAAGCACCCGGGCGCGGCGGTCGGTCGGTTGAGCGAGATTCACGCACGCGACGCGGACCGGGGCTCAGGCCTCGTGCACGACCCGCCCGCCGAGCACGGTCATGACCGGCGTGACGGCGTGCAGCTCCTCGTCCGGCACGGACATCAGGTCCTCGGCGACGATGCACAGGTCGGCGACCTTGCCCGTCTCGACCGTGCCCTTCTCGTGCTCGGCGTGGTCCTGCCAGGCGGGGGCGGTGGTCCAGGCGCGAATCGCCTGCTCGCGGGTCAGCCGCTCGGCCGGACCGCAGGGGCCGGTGCCGCCGCGGGGGACCCGGGTGACCAGCATCTGCAGGGCGAGGCGCCAGTCGGGGTCGGTGATCGGCGCATCGGACGCGTCGCAGACGACGACCCCGGCATCGGCCATCGAGCGGGCGGGCATCATCCGGTGCCACTGCTCCTCCGTGATGACGCCGACCAGTCCGGCCGCGGCCTGCCACTTCACGAGTGCGTTGACGTTGGCGAGGATGCCGTGCTCGGCCATCGCGGCCACGCTCGCGGGCGAGGGCAGGTTGGCGTGGATGAGCACGTGGCGGGCGTCCGGCCAGGGATCCTCGACGAGCGCGGCGACGAGGGCCTCGACCGCCGTGTCGCAGGCCCGGTCGCCGGTCGCGTGGACCTGGACCTGGAAGCGGTGCCGATGCAGCAGCCGCACCAGGGCGTGCAGCGCGGCCACCCGCTCGGCGTCGTCGGCACCCTCGGTGACGAGCGACCCGCAGGTGCCCTCGTGGTGGTACGGCGCCGACATCCACGCCGTGCCGAGCGCCGCGACCCCGTCGGCGATCAGCTTGCACCCGCCGATGCGCAGCAGGTCGTCGCCGAGACCGGTTGTCGAGCCGACGTAGCGCATCGCCTCCTCGAGCACGCCGAGCGGAGTCTGGACCGACGGCCAGGTCCAGTGCAGGAGGGTGGTCAGCCGGGCGGACAGCCGTCCCTCGCGGCGCAGCGCCACGTAGTCGCGCAGCATCTCCGGCGTCACGATCGGGTCGGTCACGCTGGTGATGCCGCGCCGGTTGAGCTCGGCGACCGCGTCGACCACCGCGGCCTGCCGCTCGGCCGCGGTGGGCACGGGCAGCACGCCGTCGAGCAGCTGCAGCGCGGCCTCCTTGACCACCCCGGTGGGATGGCCGGTCGCCGGGTCGCGGACGACCTCGCCGCCCGGCGGGGCCACGGTCGCCGCGGTGATGCCTGCCTGCCGCAGGCCGAGCGTGTTGAGCAGCCCGCCGTGGGCGCTGAAGTGCTCGAGGAACACCGGCCGGCCACCGCACACGTCGTCGAACATCGCCGCGCTCGGCCCCAGCGGGTCGTCGCCGGCCAGCACCCGCTCGTGCCATCCGCGCCCGCGCACCCACGCTCCCTCGGGCTGGGCCGCGGCGTGGCGTCGTACGAGCTCGCGGGCCTCGGCCAGCGAGCCCGCCGCGGACAGGTCGACCTGCGAGCGAGCCAGGCCCCACCACTGCAGGTGCAGGTGGGAGTCGTTGAGTCCGGGCAGCACGGTGCCACCGGCCAGGTCGACCACGCGGGTGCCGGGTCCGGCCAGGTCGCGCACGTCGCGGTCGGTCCCGACGGCGACGATCCGGTCGCCGCGCACCGCCACCGCGGAGGACGTCGAGAACTCGGCGTCGACGCTCAGGACGGTGCCGGAGTGGAGGATCAGGTCGGCGTGCACGTGGCTCCTTGGGGCTTGAGAGGCGTACGGGTGTCAGGCCGAGGCGGCGGGGCGGATGCCGGTGTCGCTGAGCCGGATGAGCTCGGCGGCCAGGTCGGCGGTGAGCCGGGCCTGGAGCGCCGCGCCGTCGAGGGTGTCGGCGATGTTGGTGGTCTCGTCGGCGTCCTCGTCGAGGGCGTAGAGCTCGCGCACGTCGTGGCCGCCGTACACCGTGAGCCGCGCGTCCTCGGTCAGCAGCGTGCGGATGTGGACCGGGCCGGGCAGGCCGGGAAGTCCGAACGGCTGGTCCTCCTCGACGAGCAGCCGCGGTCGCACGGCGGACGTCCGGCCCTCGAGCAGGGGGCGCAGGCTGGCGCCCTGGATGCCGCGGTACGACGGCACGCCGCCCAGGTCGAGCAGCGTGGGCGCGATGTCGGCGCTGCTCACCAGGGCGGACGAGCGGCCGGTGTCGCCCCCGGGCGCGCGCACGACCAGGGGGACCCGGGTCACGCCCTGGTAGTGCACGAAGTGCTTGAGCATCAGCCCGTGGTCGCCGAACAGGTCGCCGTGGTCGGCGGTGAACACCACCGCGGTGTCGTCGCCGACGCCGAGGTCGTCGAGACGGCCGAGGATCCGGCCGATGCTGTCGTCGAGCAATGAGACCAGCCCGAGCTCGGCGGCCAGTGCGTGGCGGTACTGCTCCTCGGTGGGGGACCAGGTCATCGTCGGGTCGGTGGCCGGACGGCCGCGGTCGGCCACGATCTGCCGCACGTGCTCGGGGGAGCGGTCGTGGCGGTCGAAGAAGGTCGCGGGCAGCTCGACGGCGCTCGGGTCGACCGTGTGCCAGTAGTCGCCCGGCGGCGCGAACGGGTGGTGCGGGTCGGGGTAGGAGACGAAGACGCAGAACGGCCGGTCGCCCGCCGCGAGCCGCTCGAGCCGGTCGATCGCCCGCTCGGTGACGTAGGTCGTCGGGTGCAGCTCGACGGGGACCTCCGACTGGTACACCTGGTCCCAGCCCGGATAGCCGACGAGCGCGTCGCCCATGATGCGCACCGTGTCCGGGTCGAGGCCGCGCGCCCGAGCCCAGTGGGCGTAGTGGCCGCCGGGGGCGTCGCCGTGGCCGATGACCAGGTCGACGGTGTCGAAGCCGTAGTAGTCGGGCGGCAGCTCGAGGTGGGCCGGCCGGTGCCGCTCGAAGCTCTCCCAGGTGTCCCAGTGCGCGGGGCGCCCCCGCTCGACGGCGTCGGCGAGTGCCGCGTCGACCAGCTCGGGTGCGTGCCGCGCCATGTCGGCGAGCTGGTCGTCCTCGTAGGGCCAGCCCATGGTCTGGAAGTGCAGCTTGCCGACCGCGGCGGTGCTCCACCCCGCGCGCTGCATGGAGCGCATGAAGGTCTGCGCGTCCCAGTCCAGGGTCACCCCGTTGGTGCGGGTGCCGTGGGTCGAGGGCCAGCGACCGGTGGCGATGGTGGCCCGGTTGGGCATGCAGGTCGGGTTGGCGACGTAGGCCTGGTCGAAGACGGTGCCGCTCGCCGCGAGGGCGTCGAGGTGCGGGGTCGGCACCTGGCCGCCGCCGAAGCCGAGGTGGTCGGCCCGGAGCTGGTCGGCGACCAGGACGACGACGCCGCGGACCTTGCTCACGCGGAGGCCTTGATGCGGGAGAAGACGCGGGCCCGCAGGTCGACGAAGCGCGGGTCGGACTTGGTCTCGATCTGGTCGCGGGGGAACGGCAGCTCGACGGGGATGATCTCGTCGACGGTGCACGGGCCCTTGGTGACCACGACGACGCGGTCGGACAGGTAGACCGCCTCGTCGATGTCGTGGGTGACCAGGACGATGGTGATGCCGAAGTCCTGGCGGACCTTGAGCATCAGGTCCTCCAGGTCGGCCCGGGTCTGCGCGTCGACGGAGGCGAACGGCTCGTCCATCACCAGCACCTCGGGTCGGTAGGCGAGGGCGCGGGCGATCGCGACGCGCTGCTGCATGCCGCCGGAGAGCTGCCACGGATAGCTGGTGCGGACGTCGGACAGGCCCACCTCGCGCAGCGCGTCGGTGATGCGCTGCTCGCGCTCGGCCTTGCCGATCTTGAGGTTGGCCAGCGGCAGTCGGACGTTCTTCTCCACCGTCAGCCACGGCATCAGCGAGCGGGTGTACTCCTGGAGCACCAGCGCCATCTGGCGCGGCGGCCCGTCGACGACCTTGCCGTCGAGGCGTACGGCGCCCGAGCTGGCCGGGTGCAGGCCGGTCAGGCACTTGAGCAGCGTGGTCTTGCCGGCCCCGGAGGGGCCGACGATGCAGACGAACTCGCCCGCGTGGACGTCGAAGGTGAGGTCGGAGATGACCTCCTTGCGGGCCGCGCCGGCGCCGTACCCCTTGTGGAGGCCCTCGATCGAGAGCCGGACCTGGCGTTCGCTCATCGTCGGAGCTCCTGTCGTGGGCGAGGTGGTCGGGGCGAGGGTGGTGGAGGTGCTCATTCTTTGGCCGCCTTTCGGGCCCCGTCGTACCAGTGCAGGACACGGCCGCGGGCGAGGAGGAACAGGAGGTTGACGAGATAGCCCAGGAGGCCGAGCAGGACGATGCCGGACCACATGTCCGTGACCGCGAAGCTCTGCTGGGCGAGCAGGGTGAGGGCGCCGATGCCCTCGGTGGAGCCGAGCATCTCGCTGGCGATCATCACCACGAACGCGACCTGCAGGCTGACCTGGAGGCCGGCGAAGATCTGCGGTCCCGCGGAGGGGAGCAGCACCTTCGTGACCCGCTGGCGGCGGTTGAGCTGGTAGGCGCGGGAGATGTCGAGCAGCACCGGGTCGGCACTGCGGACGCCGTCCATGGTGGCGATGATCGTCGGGAACACCGCCGCGGTGGCGATGATCGAGATCTTCATGCTCGGCCCGAAGCCGAGGAGCAGGATGAAGATCGGCACCAGCGCGACGCCCGGGGTGGCCCGGACGAAGTGCATGAGCGGCTCGAACGCCTCGCGCAGCAGCCGCACCCGGGCCAGCACCAGGCCGACGGCGATGCCGACGACGGAGGCGATGCCGAAGCCGACCGCCATGTTGCGCAGGCTCGGCAGCACGTCGCTGACGAACTGCTCGAAGAGCCACATCTCCCGGAACCGGGTGAGGATCTCCTGCAGCGGCGGGAAGAAGGGCTCCGCAGCACCGGCGGACCACAGCCACCAGCCGAGCAGGACGACGACGGGCAGCCACAGCTCGAGCGCCACCAGCGAGAGTCGGCGGGTCATGCCGTCACCTCCGAACGGACCGAGGAGTGCCAGAACAGGGCCCGCCGCTCGACGGCGGCCAGGGCGGAGTTGATGAGGACGCCGAGCACGCCGAAGGTCACCACGAGTGCGTAGATCGCCGGGTAGTCGCCGGTGGTCTGCGCCAGGACCAGGTCCTTGCCCAGGCCGGGGGCGCCGCCGATGATCTCCGAGACCAGCGCGATGACGAGCGCGGCGTTGGCGCTGATCCGTACGCCGGTCGCGACGAACGGCAGGGCCGTCGGCGCGACCAGGGTGCGGATCCGCTGCCACCGGGTGAGCCGGAAGGAGCGGGCCGTCTCGGCCGCGACCGGGTCGACGTCGTGGACGCCGTGCGCGGTCTGCGTGATCAGCGGGAAGACGCCGCCGAAGGCGACCAGGAAGATCCCCATGTCCCCGGTCGGGCCGAGCACCAGCACCAGCAGCGGCAGGATGACGATCGGCGGGATCGGCTTGAGGAACTCCACGAGCACGCGGGTGCTGCGGTAGGCGAGGTCGGACTGGCCGACCAGCAGGCCGGCCGCGACGCCGAGGACGACGGAGATGGCCAGGCCGATCGCCGCGACCCGGAAGGTCTCGCCGAGGGAGGACCAGAACAGCGGGTCACCGGCGAAGTCGCGCAGCTTGCCGAGGATCTCGGGCACCGTCGCGAACGGCTTGTCGGCGAGCGGTCCGGTCACGGCCCACTGCCAGAGCAGGGCGGTGGCCGCGATGCTGGCCGTGCCGACGGCGTACCGCCGGACGGTGCCGGGACGCAGGGTGGGCATCGTCGTCCTCCGTCAGCTGCCGAACACGAGGGAGGCGGCGTCGATGTCCTTCTTCAGGTAGCCGAGCTCCTTCATCCGGTCGGCGACGGACTGCACGTCGGCCGGGTCGACGGTCGTGGGGAAGGCCGGCACCGAACCCGCCTGCACGACGGCGAGGTCGGTCTTGAGGACGGTGGCGGCGGCCTGCTGCGCCTCGGCGACGTGGGCGGCGGCGTACTCGTTGGTCGCCTCGACCGCGGCCTCGAAGGACTTCACCAGCTCCGGGTCCTCCTTCGCCAGGGCCGCGGAGCTGACCCACAGGCCGATCGCGCCGTCGTCGAAGAACTCCACGCCGGGAGAGGTGATGATCCGGCCGCCCGCCTGGACCGCCTGGGTCACGAAGGGGACGACCAGGCCGGCCGCGTCGACCCGCCCGGACTTGAGCGAGCTGACCGCGCTGGGGAAGTCGAGGGTGATCCAGTTGACCTTCGCCGGGTCGCCGCCGGCGGCCTCGATGGCGGCCGCGATGGTCACCTCGAGCTGGGCGCCGCGCGCGGGCACCGACACGGTCTTGCCCTCCAGGTCGGCGGCGCTCTCGATCCCGGAGCTCGCGGGGACGACGACGGCGGTGTCGTCGTGCTTCAGGCCGACCGCCGGGTCGGCCTCGACCTCGGCCTTGGTGCCTTCGGCGTAGCCGTCGGCCGCGCCGACGATCTCGAGCTGGACGCCGTTGGCGATGGCGTTGAGGAACGGGATCGACGGGGTGTAGTTGAAGTCGACCTCGTCGCCCGCGACGGCGGCGATGCCGCTCGGCGGGTTGGCCACCTGCTTGAGCTCGACCTGCAGGCCCTGCTCCTCGAAGAAGCCCTGGTCGATGCCGAGCTGGAGGGCTCCCACGGAGAAGATCGGGGTGTAGGCGACCGTGACGACCGTGAGCCCGTCCTCGGTCTTGCGCTCCTCGCCCCCGCCACCGCAGGCGGTGAGCGCGAGGGCGAGCGAGGCGGTGGCGGCGACGAGCCCTGTGCGCAGGGTCTTCATGGGTCCTCCAGGTGGGGCGGGACGGGATCGATGTATCCGAGGTCACACCAGCGTGCTGCGCCCGGGCCCGGAGGTCTAATGGAAACTTCGTACCCGAAAGATAGGCATTGCCTATGAATGCGAGCGGTGTTGCGCTGGGCTCGTGGCCAAACGCAGGGCTGTGATGCGTGCTCGCGCCCCGTGCGCTGCGTCGTCCGATAGTCAGGGCCTATCTCTCGGCGTACAGTGGTCGGCATGGAACGCCGCCAGCTCGAGTACTTCGTGGCCGTCGTCGACCACGGCGGCTTCGGTCGCGCCTCGGAGGCCGTCCACGTCACCCAGCCGTCGCTGTCACAGGCGATCGCGGCCCTCGAGAAGGACCTCGGTGTCACCCTGTTCCACCGCCTGGGGCGCAAGGTCAAGCTGACCGCGGCAGGTGAGGCGCTGCTCTCGCCGGCCCGGCAGGTGCTGCGCGACCACGCGGTCGCGCGGGCCGCCGTGGCCAAGGTCCGCGGCGGGTACGACGGCACCCTCGACATCGCGTCCACCCCGACGGTCGCCTCGCACCCGCTGACGACGCTGCTGGGGCGGTTCAGCCAGCTCTACCCGGGCATCAACGTGCGGATCACCGACTGCGACGTGCCCGGCGGCGCCGCGGCGATCGTGGGCGGCGGGCAGTGCGAGATCGGCGTGGTCCGGCTGCCCTCGGCGACGACCGGGCTGCAGGCGATCGCCCTCGGAGAGCAGGAGTTCTTCCTGGTGCTGCCGCCCGACAGCCCCGACCCGGGTCCGGGGCCGGTGGAGCTCTCGGTGCTCGGCGAGCTCCCGCTCATCGCGACCCCGCCCGGCACCGCCTCGCGCAAGCGCCTCGACGACTCCCTCGCGATCGCCAACGTCATCGAGCCGCGGATCGTCGTCGAGACGATCTACCGCGCCACCATCCCCAAGCTGGTCGCGGCCGGGGTCGGGGCCTCCCTCCTCCCGCGGCACATGGCGCAGGAGGCGGCCGAGCTCGGTGCCAAGGTCGTCGGTACGACGCCGACGGTCGCCCACGAGATCGGGATCGTGCGCCGCGAGGGCCCGCTGTCCCCGGCCGCCCGGGCCTTCATCGACCTCGCCCTCGAGATGGCGCCCTTCGGTGCGGAGGGGGAGCAGCCGTGACCGCGCGCCGCCCACGCAGCGTCTACGACCTCGGCGCCGAGCCCGACCCGCGCTTCACCTTCGCCAACGAGCGGACCTTCCTCGCGTGGATCCGCACCGCCCTCGCCCTGATGGCGGCGGGCGTCGCGCTCGACTCGCTGGCCAGCGCGCTGCCCGAGGCACCGCGCCGGTGGGTCGCCGCGGGCCTGATCCTCGCCGGAGTGGCGGGCTGCGGCCTGGCCTGGCTGCGGTGGATGGCCAACGAGCGTGCACTGCGCGAGGCGCGCCCGCTGCCCGGCCTGCCCCTCGGGCTCGCGCTGGTGGTGCTGGTCGCCGCCGGAGGGCTGGCCCTCGTCGCGCTCACCCTGGGGGCCTCGTGACGTCCCCGGTCGAGGGCACGCAGACCGAGCGGACCCGGCTGGCATGGTCGCGCAGCGTGCTCTCGCTGCTCGGCGTGGTGCTGGTCGAGGCCCGGGTGCTGGCCGAGGTCGACGGGGTGGTCGCGCTGCTGGTCCTCGCCGTCGGTGCCCTGGTCGCCGTCGTGGCACTCGCCGGCGTGGCACGCCGCCACCCACGGCGCCGGTCCGGTGGAGGCCTGCGGGGGGACCTCGACGGCCGGCTCCCCGCGGCCGTGGCCGCGCTCGCCGGCCTGTCCGGGCTCGGCGCGCTCGCGCTCGTGATGGGCTGAGGCGGCTCAGCCCTCCCTGTGCTGCGCGTCCTTGACGGTCGGGTCCGGGGACTCGATCACCCGGCCCTTCCGCAGCTCGCCCAGCCACCAGGCGGTGGCAGCGACCATCAGGACCGCGGCGACGATGACGACGATCATCATGACGGCGTACCTCCTCTCCGAAGGACTGGCGGTACCCCGCCCGAGGGCGGCTACCCGCCGACGTCTCAGGTGATCTCCGGCAGCTCCTGGCCGGCGTCGAGCAGGGCCTGGAACGGGTCTCCGCGCGCGGCCAGCCGGTCCAGCACGGTGCGGATCGTCCAGCGATCGGGACGCAGGTCGGGGTCGTCCAGCTCGCCCCAGCCGATGGGCACCGAGACGGGTGCGCCGGCCGCCGGGCGCGGGGAGTACGGCGCGACCAGGGTCTTGTTGATCGCGTTCTGGGTGTAGTCGAGACGGGCCCGGCCCTTCCGGGCCCGGACCTCCCACTTCCAGCTGACCAGGTCGGGCAGCACCTTGCCGACGGTGCGCGACAGCTTCTCCACCCAGGCCCGCGTGTCGTCGAAGGTGTAGCCCGGCACCACCGGGATCCACACCTGGATGCCACGCCGCCCGGTCACCTTGGGGCGCGCGAGCACGCCGAGATGGTCCAGCGCGGTGCGGTGCAGCCGGGCCAGCGCCAGCAGCTCGTCCCACGTGGTCCGTTCGCCCGGGTCGATGTCGACCAGCGCGTACGTCGGCTCGTGCGGTGCCGTCGCCAGCGACGTCCACGGGTGCCACTCGAGCGCGCCGAAGTTGGCGGCCCACACCAGCGCGGCCGGCTCGTCGGCGACGACGTACGTCGTCGTCTCGCCGGGGTCCGCGTCGGGGTTGTCCCAGGCCCCCAGCCACTCCGGTGCGTGCTCGGGCCGCTGCTTGTGCCAGAACCCCTTCGCCTCGGCGCCGTCGGGGTAGCGGTGCAGGTTGAGCGGTCGGCCGCGCAGGTACGGGATCGCCACCGGCGCGATCCGGGCGGTGTAGGCCAGCACCTCCCGCTTGGTCACCGGGGGGTCGCCGGGGAAGAGCACCTTGTCGAGGTTGGTGACCTTGAGCCGGCGGCCGAACACCTCCCACGTGCCCTGCTTGCCGAGGTCCTCCAGCGAGGCGACGGCCTCGTCGGGCAGCGGGTCAGGCAGCAGCACCTCCTCGGCCTCGGCGGCCGGGGCTCCCGAGCGCCAGGTGCGGTCCGGGTCGGCGGCGACCTCGTCGTTCGTGCGGCCGCTCAGCACCGAGCGCGGGTGCTCCTCGGGGTCCCAGCCGTCGACGGCGTGCTCGTCGCGCTTGTGCAGCAGCATCCAGGACTCGCGGTCGCCCTCGTCGCCGGTGCGGACCAGCACCAGCCGGCCGTGCAGCTTCCGGCCGTGGACCTCGGCGTGCAGCTCGCCCTCGCGTACGGCGGCCGCGGGGTCCTGGGTCCTCACCGGCTCCCACGTGCCGGTGTCCCACACGATGACGTCGCCGCCGCCGTACTGGCCGGACGGGATCACGCCCTCGAAGTGCAGGTACTCGATGGGGTGGTCCTCGACGTGCACGGCCAGCCGCCGTGCACGCGGGTCGAGGGTCGGGCCCTTGGGGACCGCCCAGCTGACCAGGACGCCGTCGATCTCGAACCTCAGGTCGTAGTGGAGCCGGCTCGCGCGGTGCCGTTGGACGACGAACCGGGCGCCGGCCCGGTCCGCCACGGCGCCGGCCGGCTCCGGCGTGCGCGTGAAGTCGCGCTTGCGCCGGTACCGCTCGAGCAGGTCACCCATGCTCGCGCGGTGCCCCGGACCACCTCATCCATGCAGGGCGCGCAGGATCCGGGCCCGTGCCCGGTGGAGCCGCGGGACGACGACGTACACCACGATCGGCACCGCGATCGAGGCCAGCACGAAGGTGCGCAGCACGACGGGCAGGTGGCCGAGCCAGGAGCCGAGCATCAGGTTGAGCACGGTGAGCGTCGGGAAGACGGCGAGCCAGATCATCAGCGCGGTCTGGTGCCGCGACGGGGCGGGGACGGCGAGCTCGGGCATGGTCGGTGAACCACCGGAGGGGCCGGGGTAGTCCCGGCCCCTCCGTGACGTGCGCCGCAACGAGGGTCGCGGCGTGCCTCAGATGTCGTTGGCCAGGATGTTGTCGATGTTGCGCTCGGCCAGCGCGGTGATCGTGACGAAGGGGTTGACCGTGGTGTTGCCGGGGATGAGGGCGCCGTCGATGACGTACAGGCCGTCGTACCCGTGGAGGCGGCCGTAGTTGTCGGTGGCCTTGTCGAGGACCGCTCCACCGAGCGGGTGGTAGGTCAGGCCGTCCTGCCAGATCTTGTAGCCACCGAAGAGGTCGGTGCGGTAGATCGTCCCCTCCTTGCTGTTGATCTTGTCGAAGATGGTCTTGGCCATGTTGATCGAGTCCTGCTTCCAGGACGTCTGCCAGGACAGGTCGACCTTGCCGGTGGCGGCGTTCCAGCTGAACTCCGCGCGCCGCGTGGTCCTCGTGATGGACAGGTAGAGCGAGGCGTAGGTCTCGATGCCGGTGGGGAGCGGAGCGACCTCGGCGAAGGCGCCGCCGGCGTCCCAGTTGTCGATGCCCGAGCAGGGGATCGTCGACTGGAGCGTGCCGGTGGCGTCCCACATGTGGTTGGCGCGCCCGCACATCACGTTGCCGTTGTCGCCCCAGCCCTTGCCGACCTCGTTGTTGAGGTGGGGCAGCACGCCGGTCGCCTTCAGCCGCACCAGCAGCTTGCTGGTGCCGACGCTGCCGGCGGCGAAGAAGACCTTCGCTGCGGTGACGGTCTTGGTCACGACCGTGTCGCCGTTGGTGTCGATCTGGTCGATCGTCACGGTGTAGCCGGTGCCGCCGGCGGCCGGCGCCACCGAGGTGACCTTGTGCAGTGCCGACACGTTGACCCGGCCGGTGGCCAGGGCCTGCGCGAGGTAGGTCTGCACGAGCGACTTCTTGCCGTGGTCGTTGCCGTACATCACCTGGCCGTCGAGCGCGGACCGGGTGACGGTGCCGGCCTGCTCGGCCTTCATGTAGTTCCAGTCGTAGACGTCGGGCACGAAGGTCCACGCGAACCCGGAGCGCTGCGCGTGCTTCCGGCCGACGCGGGCGTACTGGTAGCAGGCGGCGCTCTCGAACCAGGCCGGGTCGATCGAGCCGACGCCGAGGCCGGCGTTCGCCCGCGGGTAGTAGGTGCTGTACATCTCCGCCGCATCGACCGACGGCAGGATGGAGCCGAACCGTGACTGCTTGGGAGTCACGGCCATGCCGCCGTTGACCAGGGAGCCGCCGCCGACGCCGCGGCCCTGGTAGACGGTGATGCCCGCGAACTCCTCGGCGTCCAGGATCCCGGTGTAGCGGGGGATGTCCTTGTCGATGGGAAAGCCGAAGAAGTTGCTGACCGGCGCCTTGGTCTTGGTGCGCAGCCAGTAGGCGCGCTTGTCCGGCGCGGTCACCTTGGGGAAGATCTTGCCGTCGGAGCCCGGGGTGTCCCAGGTCATGCCCATCTCGACCATCTCGACCTGCACGCCGGCCTGGGCGAGGCGGAGCGCGGCCACGGCGCCGCCGTAGCCGGTGCCGATGACGAGCGCGGGCACCTGCGCGCCGTTGCCGATCGTCGCGCCGGCGGCGGGACTCGTCAGTGCCGGCAGGCCGACCGACGCGGCTCCGACGGCGGCTCCCGTGGTCGCCAGGAATCCGCGGCGGGTGAGCCGGGACGACGCGGAGCGGGGGGTTTCGGACATGTGACCTCCATCACAAGGGGCAAGAACCAGAACGTGTTCTACCGGTTGTGGTGAGGGTTCGTCACTACTTACTGGACGGTAACCTCCGCGAGCACGATCCGGGCGAGCGCCAGCCGACCAGCACCGGACGCCGTGACCTCCTCGGCGGTGACCGCCACGTCACCCACGCCCAGGGTGGTCTCGCCGGCCGCGGTGAGCCGGACGCTGCCCTCGAGGACGACGAGCACCGCCACCCCCGACGCGGGTACGACGACCGGAGCGTCGCCCTCCGCCAGCACCCGCACGTCCAAGGTGGCCTGCGCCTCGCCGCGCCGGGTCATCACGTTGAGGTCGCGGGTCGGCTGGTCGACGACGCACCGCACGGGTGCGCCGCCATCGAAGGCGAACGGCTCATCCCTGCGCAGCACCTGGGTGTGGTCCGGCAGGTGCAGCGTCATCGCGGAGCCCTCGATCAGCATGATGATCCGGTCGATGCCGGGGAAGGCCGAGAAGTCGCCGCTTCGGGCCACCTCGGCGAGGCTGACCCGCCAGATGAAGTCGTCGGGGGCGCCGCCGAGGGCGATCTCGGTGGTCATGCCCTGGCCGTTGCGCCACGGGACACGCGCCAGGTCGGCGGCACGGGTGATCGTCGTGAGGGTCTCGGTGCTCATCGGGCCCAGTCCACCGGACCGCGCCCGGCGAGGGAACCGCCCGGGGAGCCGAGGTGTCTGGGATGCCAGACACCGCGGGCGGCGACGGATCAGCGTCCGGCGCGGACCGCTCCCTCGGCGAGCAGCAGCTGTGCGCCCGTGTAGGTCGCCATCACCACCGACTCGAGCCGTTGCGGTGCGTCGGGCAGCAGGAAGGACCGGGCGCCGAGGACCGCGTCGGAGGCGAGGAACATCGCGCCCCCGGCAGCCGTGAGCAGCCGGGCGTCGCGGGGCAGGGCGGGGTCGAGATGGGTGGCCGTGGCCGCCATCGCGGCCAGCAGCGCGGAGTAGCCGAGCAGCGTCCCGCCGAGACGGCGGTCCTGGCGTGCGGCCGTGGCTGCGACGACCGGCCCGCTCGTCGCCCAGAGCCCGGCGACGACGCGGGCGGCGCGGCTCGCCGTGAGCGGCGTACGACGCTCGCGGTGATGCAGGAACCCCGAGATGTAGGCGAGGTGGCCGGCGCCGAAGGACGTCGCCCCCGCGGCGAGCATCCGCTCGCCGTGCCCCAGCAGCAGCACGTCGCCACCCCATCCGCCGGCCTGTGCCGCCAGCGTGGTGCTCCGTAGCGGCGAGCCCGTCGCCCGTGGGTCGGCGACCACCGCGGCGCCGAGGAGCGGCAGCAGCAGCGGCTTGGTGGCGAACCGGGCCCGGTGCGCCCACGGGCGGCGCGACCCCGCCAGCGCGGTGTCGGCCGCCGCGAGGGCGACGTAGGCGAGCTTCAGCTTCGTGTACCTGCGCACCCGCGAACCCTAGTGTCGTGACGGGTGGTCAGGCGACGGCGAGCTGGGCCCGGGTCGGCACGAAGGGGTCCAGCCGCAGCCGCATGCCCGCCTCGGCGGGCGTCCGGTTGGCCTTGCGCCCGTTGCAGCGACTGCACGCGGCGACCGTGTTCATCCAGGTCCACCCGCCGCCGCGGCTCTGCGGCAGCAGGTGGTCGATGGTCGTCGCGTGGTCGCCGCAGTAGGCGCAGCGGTGGCGGTCGCGCTTGAGCACGTTGCTGCGGGAGTACGCCGCGGGCCGGTACATCCACTTGGCGGCGACGTAGCGCACCAGCCGGATCACCCGCGGCCACGGGTGCGGCCCGATCATCCGGTCGTCGTGCGCCTCCTCGACGGTGGCGACCTCGCGGAACAGCATCCGGACGGCGTGCTGGAAGGTCACCGTGCCGAGCGGCTCGTAGGAGGCGTTGAGCAGCATCACGGTCGTCATGGCTGCCGTCACCTCCTTCCTGCTGGCTTCGTCGTCACTCGGTCGCACGGCACCCGTCGGAGGGATCGTCCAGGGTCCGTGTTTCCGTTCGGCCACGTAGGCATGAAGGGCAGGAGACCTCTGTGCGAGGTCCGACCCCTCGAATGTACGTCTGCGCAGGGGCTGAGCTCCACCGAATTGGTGGGCCCGTGACGCGTCCCGCTGAGCGGGAGACGGCCCGGTCGGGGATGTGACGGGGGCCACGCTCGGCGCCATGTTCGCAGTGATCATGAATGAGACAGGCGGGCCCGAGGTCCTGCAGTACGGCGAGATCGCGACCCCCGAGCCGGGTCCGGGCGAGGTGCGGGTGCGTGTGGCGTACGCCGGCGTGAACCCTGCCGACTGGAAGAACCGGCAGGGAATGCTGGCCGCCTTCCGGCCCTACGTCTTCCCCTACGTGCTCGGCTTCGACGCCGCCGGCGTCATCGACGCGATCGGCGAGGGCGTCACCGGGTTCGCGATCGGCGACCGGGTGGTCACCCCCACCAACCACGGCCAGGGCGGGCAGGGCAGCTATGCGGAGTACGTCGTCGCGGCGGTCGACCGGGTCGCGGTCATGCCCGACGAGATGGGCTTCGCCGAGGCGGCCGCGCTGCCGGTGGCGGCGCTGACCGCGTGGCAGGCGCTGCAGCACAACGGCGGCGTCCAGCCGGGCCAGCAGGTCCTGGTGCACGGCGGCTCCGGTGGCCTCGGCAGCTTCGCGGTGCAGTTCGCCCGCTCCGCCGGAGCCCAGGTCGCCGCGACCTGCAGCACCGCCAATGTCGCCTACCTGCGGGGACTCGGCGTCGAGAAGGTCATCGACTACGTCACCGAGGACGTCACCGCCGCGGTCAAGGAGTGGGCCCCCGACGGCCTCGATCTCCTCGTCAACACCGCCGGTGCCAGCTCGCTGGCCCACGGCCTCGACCTGGTCCGTGCGGGCGGCGCGTTCGTCAGCATCCCGACTCTCGTGGACGACGGCGACATCCCTGCCGACGTGGCGGCGGCCGCCGGCCGCGGCGTCGAGCGTGTCTACTCGATGATGACCGACATCGACTGCGCTCCCGCGCTCGCCACGATCGCCGGCATGGTCGTGGCGGGCGAGGTCACGCTCCCGGAGATCCGTGAGCTCGACCTGCGCGACGCCGCCGCCGCCCACGAGGCGATCCAGACCGGCCACACGCGCGGCAAGATCGTGCTCAAGGTCGCGGACCTGTGAGGAGCACCGAGATGACTGCACCCGTCCCCGCCCCGATCGTCGTCCAGGACCGCTTCGAGGTCTTCGCCGCCGACCTGCCCCGGCTGCGCGAGCTCCTCGCGGACTACGCCGCCGGCGCCGCTGCCCGCGGCCTCACCCTGGTCGAGGAGCGGATCGCCCCGCCGCTCGCCCTGGCCGACCAGACCGTCGTCTTGTGGGTGCGCTGGAGCCTCCCGGACGCGGGCGGCTTCTGGACCGCCCGCGCCCGGACCCACACGCCCGACGTCGTGCAGTTCTGGGCCGACGTCGACGACCTCGTCGTGTCCCGGGCCCGCACCTACCTCGTGGCACCGGACCAGGTTGCACCCGCGCCGGCGGACACCCGCGCCCACGCCGTCACGCCGACCCGGTGGCGCGAGACCGCCCAGCTGTACCTGCCCGCGGGCGCGGGAGAGGCCGAGCTGGGCGCGCTGGCGAGCGTGCTGGCCCGAGCGGCCGAGCTGCCCGGCATCGAGGCCGCGATCCTGAGCCCCAACCACCTCGCCGACCTCGGCGCCGGTCACCTCACGTGGGACCTGATCTACCCCGACCGCGAGACGGCGGAGGTCGCCCGCAAGTCGGAGCTGTGGACCGACGTGCTGCTGCCGGCCCTCGACGAGCACTGCGCGTCGCGCTCCGCGCTCGGTCTCGACACCATCGGCGCCGGCGCCCGCGACCCCGCCATCACCGGAGGCGTCAAGCGCACCGCGCTGTTCCGGCTGCTGCCCGGCGTGGACCCCGAGGTCGAGGCGGAGTTCGCCCGCGACACCCTCGCCATGCCCGCCCATATCGCCTCGATCCGGAACTGGCGGCTGAGCCGGGCGATCCCGCTCGACTGGGACGCCACGGCCGGCGAGCCGTGGGACTTCGTGTGGGAGCAGGAGTACGCCGACCTCGACGGGCTCACCGTCGACTACATGGTCCACCCGCACCACTGGGCGCACGTCGACCGCTGGTTCGACCTCGAGTCCGGCGCGCAGGTCGTGCATCCGGCGCTGTGCCACGCGTTCGCGGGGCTGGCGCAGGGATTCATCGTCCGCTGAGGCAGGTCAGGTGAGGTAGGGCGCCAGCTCCAGGGCGAGGTGCAGCCGGAGCCGGTCCGGGCCGCGGCCGAGGTCGTAGCCGGTCGCCTGCTCGACCTGCGCGATCCGGTGGTAGACGGTCTGCCGGTGCACGGCGAGCCGGGTCGCCGTACGCCCGGCGCTGCCGGCCTCGTCGAGCCAGACCCGCGCCGTGTCGAGCAGGTCAGGGGCGGCGGCGGCGAGGAAGCTGCGCACCTGCGGGTCGATCACGGCCGCCTCGAGGTCGTCGTCGCGGGTGACGCCGAGCAGCGCGAGCGGGCCGAGGGACTCCCAGCGGACCACGGTGCCGGGCTCGGCGGTGCGGGCGACGCGCAGGCTGACCCGGGCGCCACGGTGGGCGGCGGCAAGCGCATCGATGCCCGGCACGACGGGGCCGGTGGCGGCACGGGTGATCCGGTCCAGGCTGTCGACGCGCCGGCCGAGTCCGAGGGCGGCGAGCAGCTCGGTGAGCGCGTCGGTCTCGGCGACCAGGGCGGCGCGGACGACGGCGCAGACCACGCCCGGGCTGGACCGGACCCACACCACGCCGGAGCGCGAGGGACGGCTGGAGACCTGGTCGAGCAGCTCGGGGCGCTCGAGCAGCACGCACGTGACCGGCTCCTGCAGGTCCAGGCCGCCTGCCTGGGCGAGGTCGACGGCCGACTCCCGCGCGGCCAGCCGGCCGCCCTCGACGAGCTCGCGGAAGAGGGCGTCGCGGTGGGCCTGGCGACGCTCGGCGACGTTGAGCAGCCGGGCCGCGGACTCCGCGATCCGGGTCGCCTCCGGCCAGGTCGACTCCGGGATCCGACCGTCCGGGTCGATCAGCCAGAAGTAGCCGTGCACCCGGTCCAGGTGCCGGGCCGGGACGCACAGCCGGGCCACGATCCCCAGATTCGGGTCGGCCGGCGTACGCAGCGGTCCGGGGGAGTCCTCGATGCCCTGCCCGCGGAACCAGGCCCGCACGTCGTCGCTGGAGCGGCGCTGCAGGATCGAGCGCTGCCGGATCGAGTCGACGACGTCGTCGCCGCGGTGGTCGGAGAAGCCGATCAGGCGGAACTCGGGGTCCTCGAGGGTGCACGGGGCGTCGGTCAGCCGGGCCATGTCCTCCACGAGGTCGTCGAGTGCGCTCACCTGACAAGTGTCACACGGTCGTCGCCGAAAGATGTGACAGGTGTCCGTTCCGTGTGACCCGGCACGCTCCTAGCGTGGAAGCATGCTCGACCAGGCACTCAGCCACACCCTCAACCGCGCCTCCCGCAGCGCCCGCGCCCGCCGCGCGGTCGAGTCGTTCCCCGTCACCCGCAGGGTGGTCGACCGGTTCGTGCCCGGCGAGACCACCGCCGACGCGGTCGACGCGACCCGGCGACTGGTCGCCACCGGCCGCACGGTCACCATCGACGTGCTCGGCGAGGACGTGCTCGACCTGGCCGGCGCCCGCGCCATGCGCGACGCCTACCGCGCGCTGCTCGCGGCGCTCGCCGAGGCCGGGTGCGCCGCCGGCGCCGACGTCTCCCTCAAGCTGTCCGCGATGGGCCAGGCCCTGCCCGGCGGTACGACGGTCGCCACCGACCACGCCGCCGAGATCGCCGACGAGGCCGCCGCCCTGGGCTGCACGGTCACCCTCGACATGGAGGACCACACCACCGTCGACTCGACGCTCGCGATCGGCAACACCCTGCGCGCGTCGTACCCGTTCGTCGGGAACGTGCTGCAGACCAACCTGCGCCGCACCCCCGGCGACATCGCCGACCTGGCCGGCACCAGCACCCGGATCCGCCTGGTGAAGGGCGCCTACCGCGAGCCGGAGTCGGTCGCGCTGCAGCGCAAGGCGGAGGTCGACCACGCCTACGAGCGCGCGATCGACGCACTGATGGCCTCCGACTGCTACCCGATGATCGCCACCCACGACCCGGCGATGCTCGACCGCGCCGTCGCCGCCGCCGTCGCCGCCGGTCGCGGCGCGGACCGCTGGGAGGCGCAGATGCTCTACGGCGTGCGTCCCGAGCTCGAGCAGCGGATGGTCGACGAGGGCATGATGATGCGCGTCTACCTCCCGTTCGGCACCGACTGGTACGGGTACTTCATGCGTCGGCTCGCCGAGCGTCCCGCCAACGTCGCCTTCTTCCTGCGCGCCCTCGCGCGCCGCTGACCCTTCGCCTTCGCCCACCGAGAGGACCTGACATGGACGCCATCACCACCCCGCCGGCCCCGGTCAACGAGCCCAACCTGACCTATGCGCCCGGCAGCGCGGAGCGCGACGCCCTCGTCGCGCAGCTCGACGCGCTGGGCGGGACGACACGCCAGCTCGACGCCCACATCGGTGGCGAGAGGGTCGTCGGCGGCGGCGAGGAGATCGCCGTCGTCCAGCCGCACGCCCACCAGAAGGTGCTCGGCGTGCTGCGCAACAGCACCGCCGACGACGCCAAGTCGGCGATCGCCGCGGCTCGCGAGGCCGCTCCCGGCTGGCAGGCGCTGCCGTTCGACGAGCGCGCCGCCGTCATCCTGCGTGCCGCCGAGCTGCTCGCCGGCCCGTGGCGCCAGAAGCTCAACGCCGCCACGATGCTCGGCCAGTCGAAGACCTCCTTCCAGGCCGAGATCGACGCCGCCTGCGAGCTGATCGACTTCTGGCGGTTCAACGTCCACTTCGCCCGGCAGATCCTCGCCGAGCAGCCGATCGTCAACGCACCCGGCATCTGGAACCGCACCGACCACCGCCCGCTCGAGGGCTTCGTCTACGCGATCACGCCGTTCAACTTCACCGCGATCGCCGGCAACCTGCCGACCGCGCCGGCCCTGATGGGCAACACGGTGGTCTGGAAGCCGTCGCCCACCCAGCAGCTCGCCGCCTCGCTGACCATGGAGCTGCTCGAGGAGGCCGGCATGCCGCCGGGCGTGATCAACATGCTGCCCGGCGACGGGCTCGCCGTCTCCGAGGTCGCCCTCGCGCACCCCGACCTCGCCGGCATCCACTTCACCGGCTCCACCGCGACCTTCCAGACGCTGTGGACGACCGTGGGAGCCAACCTGCCGTCGTACCGGACCTATCCGCGGCTGGTCGGCGAGACCGGCGGCAAGGACTTCGTCATCGCCCACCCGTCGGCCGCCCCGGATGTCCTGCGCACCGCGCTGATCCGCGGCGCCTTCGAGTTCTCCGGGCAGAAGTGCTCGGCCGCCTCGCGTGCCTACGTCCCCGCGTCGCTGTGGTCGCGGATGGGTGCCGACCTGGCGTCGCAGACCGACGCCCTCCCGGTCGGCGACCCCACCGACTTCTCGAACTTCACCGGCGCCGTCATCGACGCCCGCGCGTTCGCCAAGCACAAGGCGGCCCTCGAGCGCGCCGCCGCCACGCCCGGCCTGCAGGTCGTCGCGGGTGGCACGGTCGACGACAGCGTCGGGTACTTCGTCCGCCCGACCGTCGTGGTCGCCGAGGACCCGGCCGACGAGATGTTCTCGACCGAGTACTTCGGCCCGATCCTCGTCGTCCACGTCTACGACGACAGCCGGCCCGGCGCCTTCGAGGAGGTCGTCACGCAGGCGGAGTCGGCGGCGCCGTACGCGCTGACCGGCTCGGTCCTGGCCACCGACCGGGCAGCCATCGACTGGGCGAGCAACGAGCTGCGCTTCGCCGCCGGCAACTTCTACGTCAACGACAAGCCCACCGGCGCCGTCGTCGGCCAGCAGCCCTTCGGCGGCGGCCGGGCCTCGGGCACCAACGACAAGGCCGGCTCCGCGCTCAACCTGCTGCGCTGGACCTCGCCGCGCTCGATCAAGGAGACCCTGGTCCCGCCGACGGACCACCGCTACCCGCACATGGGCTGACTCACCCGCCGTACGGGACGGTGATGATCTCGAGGTTGTGGCCGTCGGGGCCCGACCAGTACAGTCCGCGGCCGCCGTCGTTGTGGTTGATCACGCCCTCCTGGCGGTGGAACGGGTCGGCCCAGAAGGTCAGGCCGCGCTCGACGATGCGGGCGTGGATGGCGTCGAAGTCGTCGTCGCCGACGAGGAACGCGTAGTGCTGGACGGTCACCGGGCCGGGGGAGGCGACGACGTCGAGGCTGACGCCGTTGGCCAGCTCCACGACCCGGAACGGGCCGTAGACCGGGGCCTCCGGGAGGCCGAGCACCTCGGTGAGGAAGGCCGCGGTCTCGTCGCGGTCGGTGGCGTGCACGATCGTGTGGTTGAGCTCGATGGTCATGGTCAGCTCCTTCGGCTCCAGTGTGCCTCGCCGCCGGTGCCGGGGCCGGGTTGGCGGGCACGACGAAGCAGGCCGGGTGAGCCGGTGCCGTTTGACGAAGGCCCGCCGGATCGGCGGCCCTAGGCTGCCCGTCATGCAGGGAATCGGTGACTGGCTGCAGGGACGACTTCCGGAGCTGCTCGCCGAGACCGGCGTACCCGCCGCGGCGGTCGCCGTCGCCCACGGCGACCAGGTCGTCGACGCGGCCGTCGGCACGCTCAGCACCGCCACCGGCGTCGCCGCCACGACGGACGCGATCTTCCAGGTCGGGTCGATCACCAAGGTCCTCACCGCGACGCTCGTCCAGCAGCTCGCCGACGACGGTCTGGTCGAGCTCGACCTGCCCGTGCGCACCTGGCTGCCGGACCTCCGGCTCGGCGACGACGCCGCTGCCGCGTCGGTCACGGTGCGCCAGCTGCTCACCCACACGGCGGGCTTCGAGGGCGACGTCTTCACCGACACCGGCAAGGGCGACGACTGCGTCGAGAGGTACGTCGACCTGCTCGCCGGCGTCCCGCAGCTGTTTCCGCCCGGTGCGATGTGGTCCTACAACAACGCCGCGTTCTGCGTGCTGGGCCGCCTCGTCGAGGTCGTCCGCGGCGCGCCGTACGACGCCTGCCTGCGCGCCCACCTGCTCGACCCGCTCGGCCTGGCCGGCGCGGCCACCGACCCCTACGAGGCGGTGCTGCACCGGGTCGCGGTCGGCCACGTCGACTCTCGCCCGACCGACGTCTGGGCGCTGGCGCGCTCCAACGCACCGGCCGGATCGATGCTCGCGATGCGTGCCCGCGACCTGGCCGCCTTCGCCCGCCACCACCTCACGACCCCGGCGCTGGCGGGGATGCGGGAGCCGCAGGTGAGCCTGCCCGACCTCGGACAGGGCGAGGCGTGGGGCCTGGGCTGGGAGCTCTTCCAGCTCGCGCCGACGCCGATCGTCGGCCACGACGGCAACACCATCGGCCAGTCCGCCTTCCTGCGCCTGCTGCCCGAGCACGACCTCGCCGTCGTCGTGCTCACCAACGGCGGCCGGGCGAAGCTGCTGCACCGCGCGGTGACGGGGCACGTGCTCCGAGAGCTCGCCGGCGTCGACCTCCCG
>JADCLI010000060.1 GCA_016803235.1 Pimelobacter simplex | reverse complement strand
CAGTTCCGGCAGCACGGCCGGTGGTTTCGAGGCTCGGTCGCTGCGCGACGCTCGCGCCTCAACCACCACAGAACGCTGCGCGACCTCCTCGACCACCCGGTCTGACTATCCTCGTCGCCATGCCTGCTCTCGGACCCCGCGCCCTGCGGATCCTCGGCACCGGCGCGGTGCGGCCCGACGAGGCCCTCACCAGCGCCGCGATGGACGAGCGCCTCGGGCTCCCGCACGGCACGGTCGAGGAGCGCACCGGCGTCCGGGTGAGGTACGTCGAGCGCGGCTCCGCCGCCGAGCTGGGCGCCCGCGCGGCCCGCAAGGCCCTCGCCGCGGCGGGCCTGGCCCTCGACGACGTCGACGTGATCATCGGCGCCAGCGCCACCCCCGACCAGCCGCTGCCCTGCAATGCCGCCCTGCTGCACAAGGAGCTCGCCCCGCAGCGGCCGATCGCGGCGTGGGACGTCAACGCGAGCTGCCTGAGCTTCCTGGTCGCGCTCGACCTGGCCGCCACCCTGGTCGACGCGGGCCGGCACGAGCGGATCCTCATCGTCTCCAGCGACCTGGCGTCGGTCGGCCTGGACTGGTCCGACCTCGGGGCGTCGGGGATCTTCGGCGACGGCGCGGCCGCGGCGGTCGTCGGGCCCGCCGGTGCGACCGGGTCGGCCGTCCTGGCCGCCGACTTCGCGACCCACAGCGAGGGCGCCCACACCTGCGAGATCCGCGGCGGTGGCTCGCGGTTCGCACCCGACCGGGTCGAGGGCGAGTACGCCGACTGGGGCCGGTTCCGGATGGAGGGCGGCGCCGTGTTCCGGCTCGCCGTCAAGCACCTGCCGCCGTTCGTCGACCGGCTCCTGGAGTCCGCCGGCACCACCATGGCGGACCTGTCGGTCGTGGTCCCCCACCAGGCCAGCCACCACGCCCTCGCCTGGGTCCGGCACCACTTCGGGATCGAGGAGGGACGGCTCGTGGACATCTACGCCGACCACGGCAACCAGGTCGGCGCCTCGCTGCCGTCGGCACTGCACGCCGCGATCGAGTCCGGCCGGCTGCAGCGCGGTGACCACGCGCTCCTGCTCGGCACCGGTGCCGGCCTCAGCATGGGCGGGATCGTGCTGTGCTACTGACCGACCAGCCCGAGGTCACCTTCCACTGGCTGCGCGTCGGCCACTGCAAGGGCCCCGAGGCGATGGCCCGCCAGGGCGGACGGCTGCGGATCGTCGAGTTCCCGTCGTACGTCGGCGCGCTGCACCACCCGGCACACGGCTGGACGCTGTTCGACACCGGCTACTCGCAGCACTTCATGGACGCGACCAGGCGGCTGCCGGAGCTGCTCTACCGCACCACGCTGCCGGTGACGCTGCGTCCCGAGGAGCACCTGCCCCGCCAGCTCGAGGAACTCGACGTCGACCCCGGCGACGTACGCCGGATCGTCGTCTCCCACTTCCACGGCGACCACGTCGGCGGCCTCCTCGACCACCCGCGGGCCCGGATCGTCGCCGGCGCGTCCGGCGCCGAGCACGCCCTGTCCCTGCGCGGGATCAACGCCGTCCGGCACGCGATCCTGCCCGCCCTGCTGCCCGACGACCTGCGCGACCGGCTCGACCCGGTCGAGGGCTTCCCGGCCGTCCAGGTCGGCGGGCTGCGCGCCTGGGACCTGCTCGGCGACCGCAGCCTGCTCGCCGTCGACCTGCCCGGCCACATGCCCGGCCACCTCGGCCTGCTCTTCACCTCCGGAGGCCGCCAGGTGCTGCTCGTGGGCGACGCCGCGTGGACCTCGCGCTCGTTCCGTGACCTCGAGCCGCCGTCCCGGCTGGCGAAGGGGATCATGCACGACTGGGACTCGACGGTGCGCACCCTCGGCGTGCTGCACGTCCTGGACGCCGCGCACGACGACCTGCTGATCCTCCCGGCGCACTGTCCGGAGGGCCACGCGGTCTGGTACGCCGGGCGCTGATGGCAGGCTCCAAGGCGGCGGTGGCCGTCGCGTTCGCCCGCGAGCGCTGGCTCCTCCCCCACCGGTACGACGCCGCGCGGGCCCGGGCGCTCGAGCGGTTCCTGCGCGTGGAGCTGCCGAGATCCCGGTTCTACGCGCCGTTCGCGGGTCGGCCGCTGACCGAGCTGCCCGTCGTCGACAAGCGGACCGTGCTCGCCGACTTCGCCGCGTTCAACCGGCACGGCATCACGCTCGACCGGGCCCTGGCGGTCGCCGAGGCGGCCGAGCGGTCCCGCTCCTTCACCGACCAGCTGCCCGGCGGGGTGACCGTCGGGCTGTCGTCGGGGACCTCCGACACCCGCGGCGTCTTCCTCGTCTCGGAGGCGGAGAGCCGCCTGTGGGCGGGGATCCTGATGGGGCAGCTCATGTCCCCCCGCGCCCTGCGCGTGCTGGCCCGGCGGCCGCTGCGGATCGCGCTCTTCCTGCGGGCCAACAGCAACCTCTACGAGACCCTCGACAGCAGCCGGGTCTCCTTCTCCTGGCACGACCTGACCCTGCCCGTCACCGCCCACCTGCCCGACCTCCCCGGGACCGACGTGCTGGTGGCGCCGGCGAGCGTGCTGCGGCAGATCGCCTCCGCGAAGCCGGCAGGACTGCGGCCGCTGCAGGTGGTCTCCGTCGCGGAGACGCTCGAGCCCGACGACGAGTCCGTCGTCCGCGAGGCCTTCGGGCGACCGGTCGAGCAGATCTACCAGGCCACCGAGGGACTGCTCGCGGTCAGCTGCCCCGCCGGCCGGCTGCACCTCAACGAGGCGCACGTCCACGTCGAGCCGGAGTGGATCGACCACCAGCGCTTCCACCCGGTCGTCACCGACTTCACCCGGACCACGCAGTACGTCGTCCGGCACCGGCTCGACGACGTGCTCCTCGCAGCGCCCGGCCCCTGCCCGTGCGGCCGTCCCGGTCGCTCGATCCACGCCGTGCTCGGCCGGGCCGACGACGTGCTGACGCTCGACGACGTGCCGGTCTACCCCGACGTGCTGCGCCACGCGGTCGCCCTCGCCGGAGAACTCGGCGACTACCGGATCGAGCAGCACGGCGCCGAGTGGCGGCTGGCGACCACGGCCGGCTCACCGGGGACGACGGAGCGGGTGAGCACGGAGATCGGGCGGCTGGCGCAGCGGTTGGGCGCGACGGCACCGGTCGTGGTGCCGATGGCGTGGCCGGTGGAGGCACCCGACGCGAAGCGACGACGGATCAGGAGGATCACGTGAGGCTGCTGGTGACCGGTGCGTCCGGGTTCGTGGGCGGGCGGCTGTGGGAGCGGGCGACCGCGGCCGACCACGAGGTCGTCGGGGTCGGGCGGCGCCGGCTGGAGCGGCCGGACTACCGCAGCGTCGACCTCGGGAGGGTCGCCGTGACCGACCTGCCGGAGCTGCCGTGGCAGCCGGACGCGGTGATCCACTGCGCCGCCCGGGCCACGCCGTACGCGCCCCGCAAGGACTACGTGCGCGACAACGAGCTCGCCACGCGGACGGTCGTCGACTGGTGCACGCAGCTGGGCGGGCCGCGGCTGGTGCACGTCTCGTCGTCCTCCGTGCTCTACCGCGACGGCGACCAGCTCGACCTCACCGAGGACTCCCCCGTCCCGTCGGAGTTCGCCAACGACTACGCCCGCACCAAGGCCGGTTCGGAGCGGATCGTCCGCACCTACGGCAGTTCCTGGGTGATCGCGCGTCCCCGCGCGGTCTTCGGGCCGGGCGACACCGTGCTCTTCCCACGGCTCATCGCGGCCGCGAGGGCCGGGCGGGTGCCGCGCCTGACCGGGCGTTCCTCCCCCGCGGTCGGCGACCTGATCTACGTCGACAACCTGGCCGACTACCTGCTCCAGCTGGCCGCCCGCCCGGAGCTCCACGGGGTCTACCACCTCACCAACGCCGAGCCGGTCGAGATCCAGGCGATGCTGGTCGACGTGATCACCCGGCTCGGGTTCGCCCCGACGACGCGGGAGGTCAGCCTCACCACCGCGCTCCGGGCGGCGACCGTCCTGGAGCGGGCCTGGCGGGTGCTGCGGCTGCCCGGCGAGCCGCCCATCACGCCGTACGGCGTCGGGGTGCTCTCGTGGTCCAAGACGTTCGTGCCCGACAAGATGCTGGCCGACCTCGGGGCACCGGCGGTGTCGGTGGCGCAGGGCGTCGAGGAGTTCGTGGCCTGGCAGCGGGAGCAGCTGTGAGCCGCTGGCTGCGCGGCGCTGCCGCGGGCTACCTCGTGCTGCAGGCCGGCAAGACCGTGGCGTCGCTGCGCGCGGCCGCCGCCGCGCCGCCCGCCGTCGAGCCGGCCGACGACGCGATCGCCCGGGTCGTCGTGGTGCAACCGATCCTGTCCGGCGACCCGGGCCTCGAGGACGCGTTGCGCGACAACCTGCTCTCGCTCGGCGGTGCCCGGTTCGTGTGGCTGGTCGACGAGGACGACCCCGAGGCGCAGCGCGTGGTCCACCGGATCGTTCGATCGATCGGTTTGGGGGACTTCTCGGCCCCCAACCTCCCCCGAACCGTTCGATCGAACGGCTTGGGGGATCCGGCGGCGCCGCGGGTCGAGGTGCGGGTCTGCCCGCCGGCGCCCGACGGCATCAACCCGAAGCTCGCCAAGCTGCGGCCCGCGCTGGACGGGTGTGCCGACGACGAGGTGCTCCTCGTCCTCGACGACGACACCCGGCTGCCCCGCGCCAGCCTGGGCGCCCTCCTCGGCGGGCTCGAGCGGGCGACGCTGGCGACCGGGCTGCCGGCGTACCTGCCGGGGAGGACGCCGTGGGCGCGACTGGTCGAGCAGTTCGTCGACAACAACGCGGCCCTGACCTACCTGCCGATGGCGCCGGTGACGATCAACGGGATGTGCTGGGCGATGCGGGTCGCCGACCTGCGCGCGATCGGTGGGTTCACACCGATCCTGCGCAACCTGACCGACGACCTCGCCGTCGCCGGGGCGGTGCAGCGTGGCGGCGGGACGATCTGCCAGACGGCGTCGCCGCAGTGGATCACCACGACCGTCGAGTCGCCGGGGCACTACGTGCGGCTGATGCACCGCTGGATGCTGTTCGCCAACCTGCTCCTGCGCCGCCAGCCGCTCGGCACCGTCGCCGCGATCAGCGTGCTGCACGGCACCCACCCCAACCTGCTCTGGGCGGTGCTCGTCGGCTCGGTCCGATCCCGCCGGCCGGGCCCGCTGCTGGCGCTGCTCGGTGGCCGCTGGCTGCTGCTGCGGGTCGTGCACCGCCGCGTCTACGGGCGTTCGCTGCACGCGCCGCTGGCGTCGCTGGTCTCGGAGCTGGTGCAGCCGGCGCACCTCGGGCACGGCGCGGTGCAGCGCACCATCCGCTGGCGCACCCGCACCTACCGGGTGCGCTCCGACGACGACTTCTCGCCGGTCCGATGAGGCCGTCATGAACCTCCAGGTCCTGCACCTGACGGGGCAGAGCGACCCCCGCTCCTGCGCGCTCTCCCCGCTCCAGGACGCCTTCCTCGACGGCCTGCCGCTGCCCGAGCCCGCGAAGGTCCGGCTCAACTTCCCGTACGACGACCGGCTGGCGCCGTACCGTCCCGTGCCGTTGTGGCTGGGAAGCCTGCGCCACCTGGTGCTGTTCTGGCGCATCCGACTGTGGCGGGCGCGCTGGGCCCGCCGGCACCGGCCACTGGTCGAGGCGCGGCTGCGGGCTGCCGACCGGACGCTGGTGCTGGCCGGGTCGATCGGCCTGGACCTGCTCGGACGTCTCGGCCTGCCGGCCGAGGTGCTGGACCGGCTCACGGTCGTCGCGTACGGCGCCGTCGCGACCCGGCCCCCTGCCTGTCGAACGATCCGCGTCGGCAGCCGTGGCGACCACCTGGCCCGGTGGTGGCCGCACGACGTCGAGGTGTCCGCCGGGCACCTCGACTACCTCGCCGCGCCCGAGCTCGCCGCGCTGTGCGCAGGCCTGGTCGCGGAGCTGACCGGGGAGGCCGCGTGAGGTACGTCGACCTGGTCGCGCCGCCGATGGCCGGCCACCTGCACCCGGTGCTGGGCATCGCCGCCCGGCTGGCCGCCGAGCCCGGGCTGGACATCCGGGTGATCAGCACCGCCGCCGCGCTGCCGGCGACCGCCGCGTCCGGCGTCACCGGGCTCGCCCTGCTGGACGGTGCCGACGAGGTGATCGAGACCGTCGTGAACCCGCCGTACCGGATCGGCAGCAACCCGCGCCTGCTCCTGCGCCAGTTCCGGGCGGCCGTCGCGCTGCAGGCGGACTTCCGCCGCGAGCTGCTGCTCGCGTGGGCGGAGCGCCGCCCGGACCTGGTGATCGCCGACTTCACGATGGGCGCGGTCGGCACCGCGGCCGACGAGATCGGCGTGCCCTGGTGGACCACCCACCCGTCCCCGTGCGCGATCGAGGGGCGGGCCGGGCCGCCGTCGTACCTCGGCGGGTGGCGTCCGGGTCGCTCCGCGCTCGGGCGCGGCCGGGACGCCGTCGGGCGCTCGTGGGTGCGCGGGTTCAAGCGGCTCGCGCCACGGCTGGCCGGGGTCCGGCTGGCCGACGTCGGCGTGACCCGGCAGTACCGTCCGGACGGCTCGGAGTCCATCTACTCCGCCGAGCGGGTGTTCGCGCTGACGCCGGAAGCCGTGGAGTACCCGCGGGCGCTGCCCGCCTCGGTCCGGTACGTCGGCCCGGTGCTGCACACCCCGCCGTCCGCTGCCGCCGCGCCGGTGCTCGCGCCGGGGAGGCGAGCGGTGCTGGTGACCGCCGGCACCCACCTGCCCTGGCACAAGGCGTCCCTCGTCGCGGGGGCCGCCGCGGCGGCACGCGAGCTGCCCGACGTCGAGGTGCACGTCAGCCTCGGCGGCTCCGGCCCGCTCGCGGCGGTGCCGCCGGGCGTGGTCGTGCACGACTACGTCGACTACGCCCGCGACCTGCCCCGCTTCGACGCGGTGGTCCACCACGGGGGCGCCGGAGTGCTGGGCCACACCCTCGCCGCCGGCCTGCCGTCGGTCGTGTGGCCGGTCGACTACGACCAGTTCGACCACGCGGTGCGGCTGGTCGACGCCGGCGTGGCGGTGCGGGTACGCCGGCCGGCCGGCCTGGCCGGAGCGCTGCGGCAGGTGCTCGACGAGCCGTCGTACCGGCTCCGGGCGCAGCGGCTCGCCGCCGGCATCGCCCGCGAGCCGGCCGTCGAAGCGGTCGCCGCCGAGGTCCGCCGCCGGCTGGTGCCGACGGTCGAGTAGCCGAACCCTCGCCACAGCCGCCGGTCCAGGTGCAGGATGCCCGCATGGACATGGGGGTCCACCACGACGAGCGCGCCCGGCTGGTGGCGCTGATCGCCGCCGCGGCGCCCGGGCCGGTGCCCGCGGACCAGGCGATCGCGCTGCTGCGCCGGATCCACGAGCCGAGCTCGGCCGCGCTGGGCCGGCTCGCCTACCACGCCCTCACCGGCATCGACCCCGGCCCGCTCGCCGACCCCCCGCCGCCCGCAGAGGTGGTTCCCGGGTTCCCCACGTTCGCCTCCGAGGTCATCCAGCGCGCCATCGCCGGCCCCGACCACCGCCGCCCCACGGCGCAGGCCCTGCTCGTCGTGCTCGAGACCACGAGTCCCGCCAGTTGGCCCACCAGCGGGCGCCCGCAGGTCGGGATCCGCGAAGATGTCCCCGTGGCCGCCGACGACCGTACCGATCCCCGCGACGCCCTCCGTGCCGAGGAGCGGGCGCGGGAGCACGCCGAGTTCCGCTCGCTGCTCATCCCCTCCCGCGAGGTGCCGCTGGTCGACCCGGCGGACGAGCCGGTGGACGAGGTGGACCAGGTGGACGAGGCGGACGAGGCGGACGAGGCGCGCGAGCTGGACGAGGACGAGGCGCTGCGCCGGGTCGTGGTGACCGAGCACGCCGTCCCCCGGTTCGAGCCGCTCGAGGGCGCCGGTCAGGTGCCGGGGCTCGGCGACGAGATCGTGCGCCGCCGCCGCAGCAGCAGCAAGAAGCGGTCCCACCACCACACCCACCGGCCCGCGGCCGAGCCGGCACCCGCGCCTCCGAAGGCTGCGAAGGCCCCCAGGCCGGCCAAGCCGGCCAAGCAGCCCAAGCAGCCCAAGCCGACCGCCACCACCCCCGCCGGCACCGGGCGCCGCGAGACGTTCATCCTGGTCGCGGTGCTGGCCGTGCTGATCGCGCTCGCGGCGGTCTACGCCGCGGCCCAGCGGGCCGACCAGCCGTCCGACAGCGGGCTGTTGCCTCAGGGCGCGAGCCTGGTCAGCTCCCAGCCGCTCGAGGTGCGGGTGTAGCGCAGCCGGTCGTGCATCCGGCCGGACCGGCCCTGCCAGAACTCGAAGGACGCCGGCTGGACCCGGTAGCCGCCCCATGCGGGCGGCACCGGCACGTCGGCGTCGGCGAAGCGGGCCTGCGCGTCGGCGTACCTCCGGTCGAGCTCGGCCCGGCCCTCGACCACCTGCGACTGGGGTGAGGCCCAGGCGCCGACCTGCGCGCCGCGCGGGCGGGAGGCGAAGTACGCCGCGACCTGCTCCGCCTCCAGCGGGTGCGCGGTCCCCTCGATGCGGACCTGCCGCTCCAAGGGGTGCCACGGGAACAGCAGCGCGCAGCGGGGCTCGGCGGCCAGCGCCTCGCCCTTGCGGGAGGCGGTGTTGGTGAAGAACGTGAACCCGTCGTCTGGTCCCTCGGCGGTGACCCCCTTGAGCAGCACCATCCGCGCCGACGGCGAGCCGTCGGGGTCGACGGTCGCGACCACCATCGCGTTGGGCTCGTGCACGCCGGCGGCCGACACCGCGTCGAACCAGGTCTGCCACAGCTGCCACGGCGAGGGCGGTACGGCGGCCTCGACGAGCCCCTGCTCGCCGTACTCCCGGCGCAGTGCGGCCAGGTGGGGTCCGATGGTCATGGGGCCACCCTAGAGACCGCCCGAACCGGCCCCGGGGGCCCGTGGTGCAGAATGCCGGGTGGCCCGCGGACTGCCCGGCTCGGAGCGTCCGCACCGTCTGACGAAGGAGCACGCCGATGCCCGAGGTACATCACGGACTGGAGGGCGTCGTCGCCTTCGAGACCCAGATCGCGGAGCCCGACAAGGAAGGCTCGGCACTGCGCTACCGCGGTGTCGACATCGAGGACCTGGCCGGCCGGGTGCCCTTCGAGAACGTCTGGGGCCTGCTCATCGACGGCTCCTTCACCCCCGGCCTGCCGCCGGCCGAGGCGTTCAGCCTCCCGGTCCACACCGGCGACGTCCGGGTCGACGTCCAGGCCGCGATCGCGATGCTCGCCCCGGCCTTCGGCTTCGGCCAGACCTACGACATCTCCGACGAGCAGGCCCGCGAGGACCTGGCCCGGGTGGCGGTGATGGTGCTGTCGTACGCCGGCCAGTCGGCGCGCGACATCCACCTGCCCGTCGTGCCCCAGCGGGCCGTCGACGAGGGCCGGACCCTCGCGGAGAAGTTCCTCATCCGCTGGCGCGGCGAGGCCGACCCGAAGCACGCCCACGCGATCGACGCCTACTGGTCGTCGGCCGCCGAGCACGGCATGAACGCCTCCACCTTCACCGCTCGCGTCATCACCTCGACCGGCGCCGACGTGGCCGCTGCCTTCTCCGGCGCCATCGGCGCGATGAGTGGCCCGCTCCACGGCGGCGCGCCCTCCCGCGTGCTCGGAATGATCGAGGAGGTCGAGAAGTCGGGCGACGCCGAGGGCTACGTCAAGGGCCTGCTCGACTCCGGCGAGCGCCTGATGGGCTTCGGCCACCGCGTCTACCGCGCCGAGGACCCCCGCGCCCGGGTGCTGCGGCGTACCGCCCGCGAGCTCGACGCTCCCCGCTACGAGGTCGCCGAGGCCCTGGAGAAGGCCGCGCTCGCCGAGCTGCGGTCCCGCCGCCCCGACCGCGTCCTCGAGACCAACGTCGAGTTCTGGGCCGCGATCGTCCTCGACTTCGCCGAGGTCCCGGCCAACATGTTCACCTCGATGTTCACCTGCGCCCGCACCGGCGGCTGGTCGGCCCACATCCTGGAGCAGAAGAGGACCGGCCGCCTGATCCGCCCCTCGGCGATCTACACCGGCCCCTCCACCCGTCCGGCCAGCGACATCGAGGGCTGGAACCCCGCCTGGGCGGAGTGAGCCCGGGCCAGTCCTGAGCGTCGCACCTGACGAACGGGTCGTGAATTCGCCGGAATCACAGCCCATTCGTCAGGTGCGACGCGGCCTCCGGTACCAGGACAGCTCAGCGCGGGCACCGGCCCGGGTCAGCGAGATGTGGACGTGGTCGCGGTGGCGCAGGGTCCGGGAGCACTCGCGCCTGGAGGGGCAGGCCCCGTTGAGGTACGGCGCGGGGGCGAACCGGCGCCACGACGACCAGGTGGTGTCGTCCCAGATCACGTACATGACGCCCATGCGGCGGGCCAGGGCAGCCTGGTTGCCGGCGGCGTCGGGGGCGAAGAGCGCGCCGAGGAGCTTGCGGACGCGACGCCGGTCGGCCGGGCGGCGTACGTCGACCGACCAGTCGAACGCGCGGCCCTCGTGGTGCTCCGACGGGCTGTCGGTGCAGGCCCGCGAGATGCCGCCGAAACCGCCCCCGAACCGGCGCACGGTCCACCGGGCGACCGCCTTCGTCCCCACGCGGTCCCGCGGCGAGCAGCGGGTGGGCGGCTCGTAGGCGGCGTAGTCCTCGATCGGCGCGCTGTCGGCGACGGCCACGGCCGCGGGCAGCAGCGTCAGCGCCGTCGCCAGCAGGACGACGGCGAGCAGAGGGCGCACGACGGACACGCCGGTCCATCGGCCACCCGGCCGGCGACCTGAGGGTCAGACCGCCACGCCGAGCTGGTCGAGGAAGGCGGCGGCCGCCGGCGAGGGACCGAAGCGGCTCCACACGACGTGCTCGGTGCGCACCGGCGCTCTCGCCACGGGTACGGCGACCAGCCCGGGCAGCTGCTCCACGAAGGTCGACGCCAGCAGGGCCACCGCCAGGCCCGCCCGCAGCAGCCGCGCCATCAGGAGCATGTCGGTGGTCTCGAAGCTCACCTCGCGGCGCAGCCCGGCGTCGGCGAAGGCACTGTCGGCCTGCAGCCGGCCGGTCGTGCCGGCGGGGAAGTCGACGAAGGTCTCGCCCGCGATCCGGGCCAGGGTCAGCCGCGACCGGCCGGCCAGCGGATGCTCCGGCGCCATCACCGCCCGGTGCTGGTCGCGGGCGAGCTGTCGCCCGGCGACGCCAGCGAGCTCCCAGCCGTCGGGCAGTCCGAGGAACGCGAGGTCGAGCGCACCGTCGGCCACCTGCTGCACATGGGTGTCGCTGTTGCCGCTGGTCAGCCGGACCTGCACCTGCGGGTGCTGCTCGCGGAAGGCTCGCAACGCCTCAGGTACGTCGACCGCGGCCACCGTCGGGATGAGCCCGATCGACAACGGGCCCCGCACCTCACCGGTCGCGGCGGCGACCTCCGCCCGCGCCCGGTCCGCAGCGTCGAGGCACTGGCGGGCGACCGGCAGGAACGCCTGCCCGGCGGCACTCAACCGGACCTGGCGGCTGGTGCGGTGGAACAGCCGCACGCCGAGCTCCTGCTCCAGCCGCGCCACCTGGTGGCTCAGCGCGGACTGCACGACGAAGCACGCCTCGGCCGCTCGGGTGAAGGAGCCGTGCTCCGCGATCGCGACGACGTACCTCATCTGCTGCAGTTCCACCCATCCATCATGATTCACGATCAATCCGATGAAAAGCATGTGTTGGACTCATGGATTGGAGGAGCGGAGGCTGGACCCATGACCACGACGCTCGACCGCCCCGCACCCCGCGCCACCACCACCGGCACGAGCACGGTCGGGCTCACCGCCCTGACCTCCCTCGCCCCGGCCGTCTGGGGCACGACCTACCTCGTCACGACCGAGCTGCTGCCGCCGGGTCACCCGCTGTTCGCCGGCCTGCTCCGCGCCCTGCCCGCCGGCCTGCTGCTCCTCCTCGTCCTCCACCGGCTGCCCCACGGCGTGTGGTGGTGGCGCTCGCTGGCCCTCGGCGCCCTCAACATCGGCGCCTTCTTCCCGCTGCTCTTCATCGCCGCCGAGCGCCTCCCCGGCGGGGTCGCGGCCACCGTCGGCGCCGTGCAGCCGCTGCTCGTGATCGCGCTCGCGCTGCCCCTCCTCGGCGAGCACCCGACGGCGGGGCGTGTGGGCTGGGCACTGGCCGGGGTCGGCGGCGTCGCGCTCGTCGCGATCGGCCCCGACGCCGCCCTCGACCCGGTCGGCCTGCTCGCCGGACTCGGCGGCGCGCTGTCGATGGCGGCCGGCGTCGTGCTGACCCGCCGCTGGGGCAGGCCCGAGGGCGTCGGCTCCGGCGTCCTGGTCAGCTGGCTGCTCACCGCCGGCGGCCTGGTCCTCCTGCCGACGACCTTCCTCCTCGAGGGCGCGCCGCCGGCGATCGACGGGCAGGCCGCGGGCGGCTACCTGTGGCTCGGCGCGGTCGGCGGGCTGGCGGCGTACCTGCTGTGGTTCCGCGGCCTTGGCTCGCTGCCGGTCGTCGCGACGGCGCTGCTCGGCCTGCTCTCCCCCGTCGTGGCGGCCGCGCTCGGCTGGCTGGTGCTCGGCGAGGCGCTGCGGCCGGTCCAGCTGGCCGGGTTCGCGCTGGCGCTCGCGGCGATCCTCGGCGGCCAGCTCACCCGCCGCTGACCGATCAGGGAACCACGTGGTCGAGCAGCTCCGCACTCGCGGTGGCGGCGAGCAAGGGGTCGCCGGCGCGGACCGCGTCGAGCACCGCGTCGTGCTCGGCCGCGAGCACGTCGGCGTCGCCGGGGTGCTCGATGCTGGCGCGCAGGGTCTCCACCAGGCCGTCGTACAGCTCGACGAGCAGCGGGTTGTGGGCGGCCGCGACCACGGCGCAGTGGAAGTCGACGTCGGCGTCGATGAAGGCCGGGCCGTCACCGTCCCGCACGGCCTCCTTGCGGCGTGCCATGATCGCGTCCAGCTCCGCGAGGTCGGCGACGGTACGACGCTCGGCCGCCAGCGCCGCCGCGCGCACCTCGATCGCGTGCCGCACCTCGAGCAGGTGGGCGATGTCGACCCGGTCGAGCTGCTTGCGCATCAGCGCCTGCATGTCGGTCGTGGCCGCGACGTAGGTGCCGTCGCCGCGCCGCACCTGCAGCAGCCCGAGGTGGGCGAGGGCCTTGACGGCCTCGCGGACCGTGTTCCTGCTGACCCCGAGGGCCGCCGCGAGGGCCGGCTCGGGCGGGACCCGGGTGCCGACCTCCCACTCGCCGCTCTCGAGCAGCGCACGCATCCCCGCGATGGCCTGGTCGACCAGCGAGGCGGGCGCGGTGGGGGCGAGCGGCATGGGGATCCTTCCGGTTATTCGTCCAATGATCGGATGTCTGCCTATCCTAGGCGGCATGCCCGCCTTGGTCCATGATGCCGCCGCCTCGCCGCCGACCGCATCCGCGGGCGGTCGTGGGCGTGCGGGTGTCGGCCTGGCGATCGCCGTCCTCCTCGTCGCCTTCAACCTGCGCCTCGCGATCACCTCGCTGGGCGCGCTGCTCGACCACCTCGGCGACCTCGGCGTCTCCGCCGCCACCCAGGGCGTGCTGACCTCGGTGCCGGTGCTCTGCTTCGCCGCCGTCGGCGCGACGGCGATGATCGTCACCCGGCGCATCGGCGTCGACCGTGGCCTGGTCGTGGCGCTCGCCCTGATCGCGGCCGGCCTCGTGCTGCGCGTCCTCGACGGCACCCCCGCGCTGATCGCCGGCACCGCCGTCGCCTGCTCGGGCATCGCGCTCGGCAACGTGCTCATCCCGGCGATCGTCAAGGAGCACTTCCCCCACCGGATCGGCACCATGACCGGCGCCTACTCCGCCGTCCTCTCCCTCGGCTCGGCCGTCGGCGCGGCGACCACCGTCCCGATCGCCGACGCCGCCGGCTCCTGGCGGGTCGGGCTCGGCGTCTGGGCGCTGGCCGCCGTCGCCGCGGGGATCGCCTGGGCGCCGTACTGCCGCCGTCGCGACCCGCAGCGCGCCCCGGTCCGCAGCGCCTCGCTGTGGCGCAGCCCGATCGCATGGGCGGTCACCCTGGTCTTCGCGACGCAGTCCCTCAACGCCTACGTGATGATGAGCTGGCTGCCGAGCGTGTACGCCGACGCCGGGTTCAGCGACGCGGAGGCCGGCCTGCTGCTGGCGACGAGCATCGTCATCGGCGTCCCGTTCTTCTTCGTCGCCCCGATGATCGCGGTCCGGGTGCGGCACCAGGGCCACCTCGTCCTCGCGCTGACGGCCCTCACCGCGGCCGGGTGGGTGGGCCTGTGGGTCGCGCCGGTCGGCGGCGCGTGGGTCTGGGCCGGGCTGCTCGGCGCCGGCGGCGCGATCTTCCCCGTCGCGCTGGCCATGTTCGCACTGCGCACCACCTCCAGCGCCCAGACGGCGTCGATGTCGACCATGGCGCAGAGCGTCGGCTACCTGATCGCCGCCGGCGGCCCGTTCCTGGTCGGCGTCCTCCACGACGCCTCCGGCAGCTGGACGGTCCCCTACGTCCTGCTGCTCGCCACCGCGGCGGTCCAGGTCGCGATCGGGTACGTCGCCGGCCGGCCAGTCAAGATCGCCGACGCCGCTTGTAACTAAGTGTTGCAGCGCCGATATCCACAACATCAGCACCACGGGCCCCAAATCGCGTACGTAACACTTAGTTACAAGCGGCCGAGCGCCCCCACCAGCACGTCGAGCGCCCGTTCGAGCTCGTCGTCGGTCGGTCCGCCGAAGCCGACGACCAGACCACTGAGCCGCGCGCTGCGGCAGTAGTCGCGCAGCAGGTTGACCCGGAAGCCGGCCGCCTCCGCCGCGGCCCGCACCCGCACCGCCCGGGCGTGCGGCAGCAGCCAGGTGGAGTACATGCCGGCGACCGGGCCCGCGAGCTCGGCGTACGGCGACAGCGCGTCGACCACCCGCGGCGCCCGCTCGGCGTAGACCCGGCGGGCGGAGCGGACCACCGCGTCGACGTACCCGTCGCGCAGCAGGGTCACCAGCGCGCGCTGCACCGCCCACGGCGGCGCGTCGTGGGTGAGCGAGCGGTGCGCGTCGTAGGCGTCGAGCAGCCGGTCGGGGACGACCGACCAGCCCAGCCGCAGGGAGGGCAGGATCGCCTTCGACGCGGTGCCGAGGTAGGCCACCCGGTCCCGGTCGAGCGAGGCGAGCGCGGGCACCGGCGCGACGTCGTAGCGGAACTCGGAGTCGTAGTCGTCCTCCACCACCAGCGCGTCGGCGCGCCGCGCGGTCGCGAGCAGGGTCAGCCGGTCGCCGGCGGGCATGACCCGGCCGAGCGGGTGCTGGTGGGCCGGGGTGACGTACGCCGCCGCGCAGCCGGCGAGATCGGTCACCGGCGCGAGCGCGGGCAGGTCGCGGACCTCGCGGCCCGACTCGCCCACGGTGGCCACGGCTGCCCGGTAGCCCGGGTCCTCGACGGCGACGTCGGCACGGGGCAGCACGGCCAGCAGGTGCCGCAGCCCGGCGCCGGTGCCTCCCGTGACCCGCACCCGTTCGGCGTCGACGGCCAGGCCGCGGGTGCGGCCGAGCCGCTCGGCGAGGAGCGCACGCAGCTCGGGCAGGCCCCGCGGGTCGTCGTACCCCCGGGGCGGGGTGGCCACCGACACCTCGCGCCAGGCCCGCCGCCACACCGCCTGGTGCCGCGGGTCGAGCCAAGGGGTGCCCGCGTCGAGCATGACGAGAGGCCGCTCCACGACAGGGGTACGACGCCGACGGGGCGCCGCGGCGCGACCGGACGTGCCGCCGGCGACCCAGGTGCCGGAGCCCTGGCGCGCCTCGAGCCAGCCCTCGGCCAGGAGCTGGTCGAAGGCCTGCTCCACCACGGAGCGCGACACGCCCAGGTCGGCCGCGAGGCGCCGGCTCGCGGGCATCCGGTCGTCGCGGGCCAGCGCTCCGTCGAGCACGAGCTGGCGGACCTGGTCGGCGAGCTGGGAGCCGAGAGGCCGCGGGTCGGCGCGGTCGAGGCGAACGGGCAGCATGGCGATTGGCCTGTCGAAGTCGCTGGGAACTGGCCCGTGTCCACAGGCCACTTGTGACCCACCCTAGACCCATGAGCGTCGTCATGGAGCCCACCGACCGCACCCGGATCCGCCGCGGCCGCAACCGCGCCGTCGCCGAGCGCGGCGACCTGCTGGCGCTGCTCTCCGACGCCTTCGTCGCCCACCTCGGCGTGACCGTCGGTGACCACCCGGTCGTGTTGCCGACGGCGTTCGCGGTCGACGTCGACGGGCCGGACGAGGGCGGCACCCTCTACGTGCACGGCTCCGTCGCGGCTCGCTGGCTGCGTGAGTCCGGCGGCGCGACGGTGTGCGTCACCGTCACCGAGCTCGACGGCCTGGTCGCCGGGCGATCGGCCTTCCACCACTCGATGAACTACCGCTCCGCCGTCGTCATCGGCCGGGCCCGGGTCGTCGAGGACGACACCGAGCGGCAGCGCGCCCTCGACCTGATCGTCGACCACATGATCCCCGGCCGCTCCGCGACGCTGCGCCCCAGCACCCGCAAGGAGATGGCCGCGACCGCCGTGCTCGCCGTGCCGCTCGCCGAGGCCTCGATGAAGGCCCGCGCCGGCGACCCGGTCGACGAGCCGGAGGACGTGGCGGCCGGGACCTGGGGCGGACACGTGCCGGTCCGCCGCACGCTCGGCGCCCCGGTGCCGGCCGGCGACAACCTGCCCGGGCTCGACGTACCGGCGGACGTCAGCGACGCAGCCCGGACTCGATAGCGAAGACGACCAGCTGCGCCCGGTCCCGCGCCTGCAGCTTCACCATCGCCCGGCTGACGTGGGTGCGCACGGTGTCGGGGCTGACCACGAGCTCCTCGGCGATCTCCGCGTTGGACCGACCGGTCGCGACCCAGCCGAGGATCTCCCGCTCCCGGTCGGTGAGGTCGCCGATGCGCGGGTGCGGCCGCTCGGGGCGGCTGGCGCCGAAGTGGTCGATGACGGTGCGGGTGACCGACGGCGCGAGCAGCGAGCCGCCCTCGGCCACGACGCGCACGGCGTCGAGGATCGCGGTCGGCTCGGCGTCCTTGAGCAGGAAGCCGCTGGCCCCGTTGCGCAGCGCCTCGAAGACGTACTCGTCGAGCTCGAAGGTCGTCAGCATCACCACCTTCACCGCCGCCAGGGCGGGGTCGGCGGCCACCTCGGCGAGCATGCCGAGGCCGTCGAGGACGGGCATCCGGATGTCGCAGAGCACCACGTCGGGCGTCGTCCGCCGCAGCAGGGCGAGCCCCTCGCGCCCGTCGCCCGCCTCACCGGCCAGCTCGAGGCCGGGCTCGGCGGCGACGAGGGTCGCCAGGCCCATCCGGACCAGCGGCTGGTCGTCGACGAGCGCGACCCGGACGGGAGCGGTCATGTGGGCAGCACCGCGCTGACCTCGAAGCCGCCGTGTTCCGTCGGGCCGGCGCGGAGGCTGCCGCCGAGCGCCTCGACCCGGGCGCGCATGCCGCTGATGCCCATGCCCTCATCCTGCACCTCGCCGCCCTGCCCGTCGTCGGACACCCGCAGCGCCACCGTGTCGGCGCCCCGCTCCCACACGACGGTGGCGGTGCCGGCCGCGGCGTGCCGCAGCACGTTCGTCAGCGCCTCCTGGAGCACGGCGTACGCCGCCGCGCCCGCCTGCGGGGTCAGCTCGCCGGGCTCGCCGATCACCTCCAGGCGCAGCCCCGCCGAGCGGACCCGCTCGACCAGCGCCGGGATCGCCTCGACGCCCGCGGCGGGGCGGCGCGGCGCGGGCTCGCCCGCGATCGTCGCCAGCTCGGTGCGCAGCGCGTCCAGCGCCTCGCGGCTCGTCGTACGGATCGCCTCGAGGCTGCTGCGCGCGGCCTCGGTGTCGCGGTCGAGCACGTGCAGCGCGACACCGGCCTGCATCGCGATCACGGCCAGGCCGTGGCCAACGCCGTCGTGGAGGTCCTGCGCCATCCGCAGCCGCTCCTCGGTCGCCGCCCGCTCGACCCGCTCCGCGCGCGCCTCGAACCGGTTGCGGGTCGCGGTCGCGACGGCGCCCGCGGCGAGCACGACGCCGACCATGCCGATCCCCTGCCACAGGCTCTTGTGCGGCTCGTCGGCGTGCCACTCCCAGCGTGCGGCCAGCCCCGCCGCCAGCAGCACCACACCGGCCAGCGCACCCGGCAGCCAGCGGCGCACGGGCACCGCCGCCGCGACCAGGAAGGTCGCCGTCGGCAGCGCGAGGAAGACCGGGCCGTCGGCGTACCCGAGGGCGAAGTAGATCCCGCACAGCGCACCCGAGGCCACGAGCGCCGCCGTGGCCGCGCGTCCGGCCAGCGGCGGCATCACCGCCGGCAGGGTCGCGGCGACCACCAGCGCCACCGCCGGGGCGATCGGGTGGACGTCGTTGGCGGCGTTGGAGGCACCGGTGCCCAGGGCCGCGATGACGAGAACCGCCCACGGCCACCAGGTGCGGTGCGCGCGGGTCAGCTCGGCGACGGTCGGGTGGGTCATGGAGCGAGGCTAGAACGCCTCGTCCGCGCGGGCGTACGACGACGGGCGCCACCGTCGTACGCAGGATTGCGTACGACGGCGCCTCCGCCGGGCGGACGCGCGAACCGCCCCGAGCCGCGAGCGTTGGGGACATGACAGCGAACACACCGGTGGCGAGCACCGAGAGCCTCACGAAGGTCTACGGCGACCGGGTCGCCGTGGACAAGGTCACGATGACCGTGCAGCGCGGCGAGGTCTACGGGTTCCTCGGCCCCAACGGAGCCGGGAAGACCACGACCCTGCGGATGCTGCTCGGCCTGATCCGGCCGACCTCCGGGTCGGCGTCCGCCACCAGCTCGGTGGGCGCGCTGATCGAGGGGCCGGGCTTCTTCCCGTACCTCTCCGGCCGCGCCAACCTGCGGGTCCTGGCCCGACACCGAGGCCTGCCCGACGCCGAGGTCGAGCGGGTCCTGGAGCGGGTCGACCTGGCCGGCCGCGGGGACGACCGGTTCAAGGGCTACTCGCTCGGCATGAAGCAGCGCCTCGGCGTCGCCGCCGCACTGATGGGCGACCCGGAGCTGATCGTCCTCGACGAGCCCACCAACGGCCTCGACCCGGCCGGCATGGCCGACATGCGGGCGCTGGTCGTCGACCTGGCCCGCGGGGGCCAGACCGTGCTGCTGTCGAGTCACCTGCTGGCCGAGGTGCAGGAGATCTGCCACCGCGTCTCTGTGATCCACGACGGCCGGCTGCTGCGTGAGGGAGGCGTCGCGGACCTGCGCGGCGGCGTCTCGCTGCGGGTCCGGGCCACGCCCGAGCCGGAGGCGCTCGCCGTCGCGATGCGCCTGGCCGGCGACGACGGCGTACGACGCGACACCGATGGCGGCCTGCTGCTGACGCTGCCGGCCGACCGTGCCCCCGACGTCACCCGCGCCCTGGTCGGCGCCGGCGTCGACGTCCACGAGATCACCGCTGCCGAGCGCAGCCTCGAGGAGGTCTTCTTCGAGATGACGAGCCAGAAGGAGGCCGTCCGATGAGCACCATCGTCTCCACCACCCGCAGCACCCGGGCCGAGCTGATGCGGCTGCGTGCCTGGCCGGCCGTGTGGATCACGCTCGGCGCCTGGCTGGTGCTGAGCCTGCTGTTCGGCTACCTGTTCACCTACCTCTCCTACACCAGCGGCGACCCCGGCTTCGCCGACGAGGGGACCACCCAGGCCCAGCAGCTGGCGCGGATGATGCCGGACGCCGTACCCAACGTCTTCCTGCAGGGCATGCCGATGTTCGGCGGTGCGCTGATGATGGTGCTCGGCGCGCTGGTGGCCGGCAACGGCTACGGCTGGGGCACCTGGAAGACCCTGTTCGCGCAGGGCGTGCGACGTACGCCGGCCCTCGTCGGCTCCGTGCTGTCGCTGACCGCGGTGGTCGTCGGCACCCTCGTCGTCACCTTCGCGCTCGACCTCGGCGTCTCCCTGGTGATCGCCACGACCGAGTCGCAGGACGTCGTGATGCCGTCCGCCGGCTCGGTCGGCGAGGCGTTCGGCGCCGGCTTCCTGGTGCTCGAGATGTGGGCCCTGCTCGGCTTCCTGCTCGGCACCCTGGCCCGCGGGCCGGCACTGTCGGTCGGCCTCGGCCTGGTCTGGGCGCTCGTCGTCGAGAACCTGCTGCGCGGCGTCGGCCAGCTCCTCGGCTGGGTCGAGACCCTCACCGAGGTCCTCCCCGGCACCTCCGCCGGCTCACTGATCGGCGCCATCGTGGGCGTCGGTGACGGCGACGGCACCCCGGGCGTGGTCGACACCGTCCCCGGCGACCAGGCCGCCCTCACCGTCGCGGCGTACGTCGTCCTCGCGGTCCTCGCCAGCATCGCGCTGGTCCGCCGCCGCGATGTCACCTGACCCCGGCCGAGTTCGGCTGGGCAGGGTCAGCCGAGCAGCTTGCCGAAGCACCGAGAGAGCGGGGCGTCGCGGTAGAACCCGAAGCCGGGGATCTCCTCGTAGCCGGCGCTGCGGTACAGCGCGATCGCCTCGGGCTGCCGCAGCCCGGTCTCGAGCACGGCCAGGTCGTGACCGGCCTCCCGGGCGGAGTCCTCCAGCGCTGCGAGGACGGCGCGGGCGTACCCGCGGCCGCGCTGCTCGGCGACGACGAACATCCGCTTGACCTCGACCGCGCTGCTGCCACCGAGCACCTGCACCGGCGACCGGCGCCAGGCCCCCGTGGCGACCGGCGTCCCCGCATCGTCGTACCCGACGAGGAAGAGGCCCTCCGGGAGGTCGAACACCGCCGGGTCGACGGGGCTCTCGTCGGGCGAGCCGTAGCGCTCGACGTACTCCTCCTGGACGCGGGCGACGAGGGTCGTGGCGTCGGGGTGGAGGTAGCCGACAGGGCGCAGGTCGAGGGAGGCTTGCATGGCGAAACCGATTGAACAGCGCTGCGGGAGGCCTGTCACAATGGCGACATCACTGACAGTGTCGTCAGCCTGTCCTCTCTGCCTGTGCCGATCGAGAAGGTTGACCACGTGACCGACATCCAGATCCCCGCCGACCTCAAGCCCGCCGACGGCCGGTTCGGCGCGGGGCCCTCGAAGATCCAGCCCAGCCACCTGACGGCGCTGGCGGCGACCGGCGACCGGTTGATGGGTACGTCGCACCGCCAGGCCCCCGTCCGCAACGTGGTCGGGCGCGTGCTGCAGGGTCTCGGCGACCTGTTCACGCTGCCCGACGGCTACGAGGTCGTGGTCGGCAACGGCGGCGCGACGGCGTTCTGGGACATCGCGGCCTTCGGCCTGATCGAGAGGAAGTCGCAGCACCTCACCTTCGGCGAGTTCTCGAGCAAGTTCGCCTCGTCGGTGAAGGCTGCCCCGTGGCTGGACGCGCCGTCGGTCATCGCGGCCGACCCGGGCTCGCGGCCGGAGGCGGTCGCCGAGGCCGGCGTCGACGTCTACGGCTGGGCCCACAACGAGACCTCGACCGCCGTGATGGCGCCGGTCGTGCGGCCCGCCGGCACCGAGGGCGCACTGGTCCTCATCGACGCCACCTCGGGCGCCGGCGGCCTGCCGGTCGACCTGGCCGAGATCGACGTCTACTACTTCGCCCCGCAGAAGTGCTTCGCCTCGGACGGCGGCCTGTGGTTCGGCATCTTCTCGCCCGCCGCGATCGAGCGCGCCGAGCGGATCGCCGCCTCGGACCGCTACATCCCACCGTTCTTCAACCTCAAGACGGCCATCGACAACAGCCGCCTCAACCAGACCTACAACACCCCGTCGGTCGCCACGCTGTTCCTCATGGCCGAGCAGCTGGACTGGATGAACGGCCAGGGCGGCCTCAAGGGCATGGTCGAGCGGACCACCGCGTCGTCGGAGGCGCTGTACGGGTGGGCCGAGCGGACGTCGTACACCACGCCCTACGTCGCCGACCCGAGCCACCGCTCGCTGGTCATCGGCACCATCGACTTCGACGAGTCGATCGACGCCGCGCAGATCGCGAAGGTCCTGCGCGCCAACGGGATCGTCGACACCGAGCCGTACCGCAAGCTCGGCCGCAACCAGCTGCGGATCGCGATGTACCCGGCGATCGACCCGGCCGACGTCGCGGCGCTGACGACGTCGATCGACTACGTCGTCGAGGCGCTGCAGGCGTAGCGCCGTCAGGCGTAGAGGTCGACCCGGCGCGCACCGAGCGCCACGAACAGCTCGGTGCGGCCGGGACCACGCACGGCCCCCGGGGTGGCCAGCACCTCGGCGACGGCGCGCTCGAGGTCCCGGTGCTCCTGGAAGTGCCTCAGCGCGGCGGAGCGCCACTCCTCGATGTCCGGCCCCATGCCCGGCATCGAGCCCGCTCCGCGCGACCGAGCCAGCCAGCCCGCGCAGAGCAGGGCGAACGCCATCAGCAGGGCTGCGGTGGTGAGCTCCATCGACATCGTCGTCTCCTCCCGTGCGGGTCGGTGGTTCGGTGCCTGACCAACGAGGTCCGGTACGACGGGTGACGACGCCCGGCGAAAATCGGGACCGGGTCCCAACGACCCACCAGGAGTCGAGGAGGTCGTGCAGCGACTCCGGTGGTTGAGGTGCGAGCGTCGCGCAGCGTTCCCCGGTGGTTGAGGTGCGAGCGTCGCGCAGCGACCGAGCCTCGAAACCACCGGTCGTGCTGCCGGGGCTGTCCGTGGGCTTCGGCTGTGGAGGCGGTGCCGTTCCGAAAGGCGCTGACGAGGACGGTGGCGAGGCGGTCGGGTCCGGCGGTCGGGCGACGGACCGCGACAGGCCCTGAAAAATCACGACCGGAGCCGTTGGTTCTCCACACCCACCGATCGGGTTTCCCCTTTCCACAAGCGGGTTTCCGGCCCCGGGTTTGTGTCGTACGTGGGTGGGAGAATCCAGTCATGGATCTCGGAACCCACCCCCGCTCGACAGCCCCCGTGCTGTCACGGTTGAGCGCCGGGATCCAAGCCCGCAACACCCTCCTCGTCGAGGAATGGGAAGCGATCGTGGAATGGGCCAGCGACCACATCGTGACCTCACCTGAGGGTGCGGCGACGATCACCGAGGGCTACCTCGACACCGGTGTCCCGATCGCAGGGGACGGTGCACCCCTGGTGTGAGTTCGCGTTGATGGAGCTCGTCGCGGTCCTCGGCCGGACACCCGACGGCGGCAAGGCCTACGTCGGGCGGGTCATCGAGT
>JADCLI010000005.1 GCA_016803235.1 Pimelobacter simplex | reverse complement strand
TGGTTTCGAGGCTCGGTCGCTGCGCGACGCTCGCACCTCAACCACCGCAGGAGCACAGTCACGGCAGCACGACCAGTGGTTTCGAGGCTCGGTCGCTGCGCGACGCTCGCACCTCAACCACCGCAGGAGCAGGCGCGACCCCTCAACCACCGGAGAACACTGCGCGACCTCCTCGGCCAGCGATGCGCAAGAACGGTCAAGCGCGACCACCCCGGCGCCCAGCACACTGGTCCCATGACCGGCCGTGACCGCCTCCGTGAGCTTCTCGACGCGGTCCTCGACGAGGACAACCGCACCCTCGGCGCGATGGCGGACGGGGCGTTCGCGTCGCCGTACCACTTCAGCCGGGTGCTCTCCCGCGACGCCGGCGAGGCGCCGGTGGCGATGCGGCGGCGGGTGATGCTCGAGCGTGCGGCCTGGCGGATCCGGCAGGGCGGCAACGTCACGGACGCCGCGTGGGAGGCGGGCTACGAGTCGGTGGAGGGCTTCAGCCGCGCGTTCGCCCGAGCCTACGGACACCCGCCGAGCGAGGCCGGCGCGGACACCGGCAGCGTCTGGCTGCCCGCGGCCAACGGCATCCACTTCCACCCGCCCACGAGCCTGTGGGTCCACGCAGGGGAGCAGACCATGAGTCCCGTCACCGACCAGATGGTGCGCCACGACCTCGACGACACGCGCGAGCTCATCGAGCACGCGAAGGGCCTCTCCGGAGCGCAGTGGCGCGAGGTCCGCGGCCCGGGCCACCAGGTCGCGTCGTGGGAGGGTCCGGAGGAGTCGATCGCGGCGGTGCTCGAGAGGACCGTGTTCGCCAAGGAGGTCTGGCTCGCGGCGATCGAGGGCACCGACTTCCCCGACGTCGACCGGCAGGCCGACACGGCCGGTCTGCTCGAGCGGCACGACGCCGCGGCCGCGCGCTGGTTGGCGGCGATCCGCGACATCGACCGGCGCGACGCGTGGGACGACCGGATCGTCGATGCTCTCTGCGATCCGCCGGAGTCGTTCGTGCTGAGCAGCATCGTGGCGCACGTGCTGACCTTCTCGGCGTACCGCCGCCAGCTGACCCGGGTCTGGCTGCGCGCGGCCGGCGTCGAGGTGGACGACGGCGACCCGATCAACTGGCTGCGCCGCGAGCTCGGGGAGGACTAGGTGGTCGCCTCGGCAAGTCGCTCGTGTGGCCCGCGCCCCGGGCACGCACCTGGCGGCGTCGGCGTCGCTCGATGGACGACCGGGTGCGACCTCGCTCCGCCACCTTGCCACGCACGCACCCAGGGGCCACTTCGTCCCGACCCGGGCCACCCCCGAACGACTTCCGGAGGCAACCACCGATGACCAGCACCGTCTACTACACCGCCACCACCCTCGACGGCTTCCTCGCCGACCCCGACGACTCGCTGGCCTGGCTGATGCGCCAGGACCTCGACGAGCAGGGACCCCAGAACTACGGCGCCTTCTTCGCCACCGTCGGCGCGCTGGTCATGGGCTCGACGACCTACGAGTGGGTCCTGGCGCACCTCGCCGAGACCGGGGAGGCCTGGTACTACTCCCAGCCCACCTGGGTGATGACCACCCGCGAGCTGCCCGTCCTCGCCGGCGCCGACGTCCGGTTCGCGAAGGGCGATGTCACCACCGTGTACGACGACCTGCGGGCCGCTGCGGGGGAGCAGGACGTGTGGGTGGTCGGTGGCGGCGACCTCGCCGGGCAGTTCGCCGACGCGGGCCTGCTCGACGGGGTGATCGTGTCGATCGCCCCGGTCGTGCTCGGCGCCGGCCGCCCCCTGCTGCCGCGCCGCCTGGACCTGCGGCTGGAGGAGACCGCCCGCAACGGGGCGTTCGTCACCGCCCGCTACACCGTCGACGGCCCGCTGCAGGAGGACCGCACGGGTTGACAGCGGGGGGATGGTGGAGGAAGCAGGTCCACTTGTCTCGGGAGGACATCGTGCGCCGTACCTTCACCGTCCTGGTCGCCTCGACCGCCACCGCGCTCGCCGCCGCCCTCGGCACCTTCGTGCCGGCCGCCCCGGTCGCCGCGAAGCCGGGGCCGCAGCCGCCACCCAAGGTGCCGACCGCCACCGGCTACGGCGGCGCGGTCAGCTCGGTCGACCCCGACGCGACCGCGATCGGTCTCGAGGTGCTGCGGCGCGGGGGCAACGCGGTCGACGCCGCGGTCGCGACGGCGGCCGCGCTGGGCGTGACCGAGCCCTACAGCGCCGGGGTCGGCGGCGGTGGCTACCTCGTCCACTACGACGCGCGGACCGGCCGGGTGGAGACGATCGACGGTCGCGAGACGGCGCCGGCGGCGATCCGGCCCGACGCCTTCATCGACCCGGCGACCGGCAAGCCCTACCCGTTCGCGCCCGACCTGGTCACCAGCGGCGTCTCGGTCGGCGTCCCCGGGACGCCCGCGACCTGGGAGACGGCGCTCGACCGGTGGGGCACCGTGTCGCTCGCCGAGGCACTGCGCCCCGCCGCTCGGCTCGCCCGGGACGGCTTCGTCGTCGACGACACGTTCGCGCTGCAGACCCGCGAGAACGCCGAACGGTTCCGCACCTTCACCAGCAGCGCCGACCTGTTCCTGGCCGGCGGCGTGCCCGAGCCCGGCACCACCTTCCGCAACCCCGACCTCGCTCGCACCTACAAGCTGCTCGGGGCCAAGGGCACCCGCTGGCTGTACGACGGCAGGCTCGGCCGCGAGGTCGCCCGGACCGTGCAGGACCCGCCCCTCAGCGGCGCCACCGACCTGCCGGTGCCGCCCGGCAGCATGACCACCGAGGACCTCGCGGCCTACCGCGCGCTGGTCCAGGCGCCGACCTCCGTGGGCTACCGCGACCACGACGTCTACGGCATGGCCCCCTCGTCGTCCGGCGGGACGACCGTCGGGGAGTCCCTCAACATCCTCGAGCAGGCCCCGCCCCAGGGCGTGGTTCCGACCCTGCACCGCTACCTCGAGTCGACGGCGCTCGCCTTCGCCGACCGCGGGAGGTACGTCGGCGACCCCGCCTTCGTGGACGTCCCCGTCGACGCCCTCCTCGACGACACCTACGCCAAGGAGCGCGGCTGCTCCCTCGACCCGGACACCGCCGCGACCAAGCCGGTCCCGGCGGGCGACGTGACGTCGTACGACGGCGTGTGCGACACCCTCGCGGCCGGCGGCACCGCGGACGCCGACACCGAGAACCTCTCGACCACGCACCTCACCACCGCCGACAGGTGGGGCAACGTCGTCGCCTACACGCTGACCATCGAGCAGACCGGCGGGTCCGGCATCGTGGTGCCCGGCCGCGGCTTCCTGCTCAACAACGAGCTGACGGACTTCTCGACCGTCTACGACCCGGTCGACCCGAACCGGATCCAGCCGGGCAAGCGGCCGCGCAGCTCGATGTCGCCGACGATCGTGCTGAGCGACGGGCGCCCGGTCCTGGCCCTGGGGTCGCCGGGCGGGTCGACGATCATCACCACCGTGCTGCAGGTGCTGGTCAACCGGATCGACCTCGGACTGTCCCTCTTCGCGGCCGTCGCCGCCCCCCGCGCGTCTCAGCGCAACACGGTCACCGTCACCGCCGAGCAGGCGTTCATCGACGCCTACGGCGCCGCGCTGGCGCCGTACGGGCACACCTTCGCGGTCGCGGGCCCGCCCGGGACGAGCGCCGCGGAGATCGGTGCCGTCGCGGCGATCGAGCTCGGTCCCGACGGCAGGTTGACGGCTGTGGCCGAGCCCACGCGTCGTGGGGGCGGGTCGGCGGGGGTGGTCGCACCTACGCTGGCACCGTGACCACCGAGGCGCCGCGCAGGGACTGGACCGAGATCACCGACGCCGCCGCCCTCACCGCGCTGCTGGGCGTGCCGACCGACGCGGCCCGTGACAAGGAGCGGTCCGCGCTGACCGACGTCGACCGGGACTGGCTCGCCTCCTCCCCGTTCTGCATGCTCGCGACCGCCGACGCCGAGGGCCGGTGCGACGTCTCGCCGAAGGGCGACCCGGCCGGCCGGTTGGTCCACGTCCTCGACGACACGACCATCGCGATCGCCGAGCGTCCCGGCAACCGGCGGGCTGACGGGTATCGCAACATCCTCGCCAACCCGCAGGTCGGGCTGAACTTCCTCATCCCCGGCCGCGGCGACACGTTGCGGGTCAACGGCCGCGCCCGCCTGGTCAGCGAGGCACCCTTCTTCGACGAGATGGTGGTCAAGGAGCACCGGCCGCTGCTGGCGGTCGTCGTCGAGGTCGAGACGGTCTTCTTCCACTGCGCCAAGGCCTTCCTGCGCTCCCAGCTGTGGCGCCCCGAGACCTGGGACCCGGAGGCTCGGGTGCCGCGCCGGGCCGTGCTGGCCCAGCGGCTGGAGCGGCCCGACGATAGTCTCGAGGAGCTCGACGCCTACTACGGTCCGGGCTACGCCGAGCGCCTCTACGGCTGACGGCCCCCACTCATCGATCTCGGGAGGTTCCCATGCGTCGTACGACGATCCTCGGGCTGGTCGCCGGGCTGGTCGCAGCCCTCGTCCTGACGACGGCCCCTGCCACCGTCCCGTCCGCGTCCGCCGCGGCGAGCGCGAACCGTGGCTGGACCACGGTCCACCAGCGGGTGGGCGCGAAGATCCAGGTCTGCCAGCACCGGGAGAGCTGGGGCTGGGGCCTGGAGATGAGGCTCGACGCGCGCAAGGCCAGGAAGTGGGTGAAGGCACGGTCCCGCACCCAGTTCCTGGTGCAGGGGATGTGGCAGGACTTCCCCGGCTCCTCGTCGCCGTGGCGGCGTGACGGGGTCGTGAAGTTCGACAGCTTCGGGTCCGGGAGCAAGACCTCGGTGCTGATCAAGGTCCGGATCAGGACGCGGTCCGACAAGCCGGCCATGACCGGCTGGATCGACGTGACCGGCGTCAAGCACTGCCGCTAGCCCGCCTCGGCCGGCCGCGGCCGGGCTCAGGCCCGGAGGAAGGCGACCAGCGCGGGCTCCGGGTCCGCGACGGTGGTGATGTTCGCCAGCGCCACCACGCCCAGCAGCACGGCGGCCACCGCTGCCGCGCCCGCGGCCGCTCGGCGTCCGCCGCGACCGGCCCGCAGGGCCAGCCACGCCAGCGCGAGGGTGGAGGCACCCGCGAGCACGACCATCGCGAGGTGGTAGAGCGCGAAGTCCCGCACCAGCGCCGCGAACGCCGGCGTCCCGGACGAGGCCAGGGCGAGGTCGGCAGTTCCCCCGGACAGCATCGAGAGCAGGGAGGACAGGGGAGCGACCGCCCCCTGGACGTTGGCGACCAGCACGACCGCGGCGAGGACGGCGAGGGACAGCAGGGCCACCCGGCCGGGGCCGCGTCGTACCCGCCCGAGCGCGACGACCAGCACGCCGAGGAGTGCGCCGGCGGCGAGGGCCTTCACGACGTGGAAGGTCGCCCAGTAGCGGACCGCGTCCGCCAGGTCGCCGGTGACGGGGCCCTCGCCGGCACGCCAGTGCTCGGCGAAGGCGCTGGGCAGCGCCTCCCGCAGCGCCCCGACGTTGGCATAGTCACCGACGAGCAGCGTGGCGAGCAGCTCGGGTGCCAGCACGACGGCAGCGACGAGGGTGGCGGTGGTCAGGGTCAGGGTGCGTGACATGGCGACGACGCTAGGAGCCGGCCACCTCGGTCCGCGTCGGTCCGCGGGCTGATCCCGCGGAGAGCGGCGTCCACCCGTGGTCCCACTACCCTTGAGGCGTGTACCCCTTCCTCAAGGGCCACGGCACCGAGAACGACTTCGTCCTGCTGCCCGACCCCGACGGCACCGTCCACGGCGAGCTGAGCGCCGATCGCGTCCGTGCGCTGTGCGACCGCCGCGCCGGCATCGGCGGCGACGGAGTGCTCCGCGTCATCCGCACCGCCGCCATCGGCGAGGCCGGCGCCGGCCAGGACGCCGAGTGGTTCATGGACTACCGCAACGCCGACGGCTCGGTCTCCGAGATGTGCGGCAACGGGGTGCGGGTCTTCGGCCGCCACCTGGCCATCGAGGGCCTGGTCGACCCGGCGACGACCGTCCCGGTCGCGACCCGCGCCGGGGTCAAGGTGCTGACCTTCGCCGGCGGTGCCGCCGACGGCGAGATCACCGTCGACATGGGCATCCCGAAGGTGCTCGAGGAGACGTCGGTCGCCGTCCGGGTCGACGGTCGGGTCCGTTCCTGGCACGCCCTCAACGTCGACATGGGCAACCCGCACGCCGTCGCCTTCGTCGACGACCTCGACGACATCGGCCCGCTGCTCGAGGCACCGGCCCACGACCGCGCGGTCTACCCGGCGGGGGTCAACGTCGAGTTCGTCGTACGACGCGCGCCGGGGCACGTCGCGATGCGGGTCCACGAGCGGGGCTCGGGCGAGACCCGCTCGTGCGGCACCGGCGCCTGCGCGGTCATGGTCGCCGCGGCCCTGGCCGACGGCGCGGCCCGCGACACGGCGTACCGCGTCGACCTGCCCGGCGGCACCCTGCGGATCACCTGGACCGCCGACGACCGGATCCTGATGACCGGGCCCGCCGTCATGGTCGCCGAGGGAGCCACGGACCTGTGAGTCCCTGACGGTGACACCGACAGTGACACCGACGGTGTCACGGTCTCGGCGGGGTCCTATGCTCCCGACCATGGAACTCACCGGATCCTCCGCCATCGTCACCGGCGCCGCTTCGGGCATCGGCGCGGCCACCGCCCGCGCGCTCGCCGCCCAGGGCGCCACCGTCGTCGTCGCCGACCTGCAGGCCGACAAGGGCGAGGCCCTTGCCGCCGAGATCAAGGGCGTCTTCGCCCAGGTCGACGTCACCAACACCGAGCAGATCGCGGGTGCCGTCAAGGCCGCCGCCGAGATCGCCCCGCTCCGCGCGGTGGTCAACTCGGCCGGCATCGGCTGGGCGCAGCGCACCATCGGCCGCGACGGCCAGCTCGAGTCCGCGCACTCGCTCGAGGCGTTCACGAAGGTGATCGCGATCAACCTGATCGGCACCTTCGACATGGTCCGCCAGGCCGCCACCGTGATGAGCCTCAACGAGCCCGACGCGGACGGCTGCCGTGGCGCGATCGTCAACCTCGCCAGCGTGGCGGCGTTCGACGGCCAGATCGGCCAGGCGTCGTACTCCGCCTCCAAGGGCGGCGTCGTCGGCATGACCCTCCCGGTCGCCCGCGACCTCGCCGCCTCCGGCATCCGCCTCAACACCGTCGCCCCCGGCCTGATCGACACCCCGATCTACGGCGAGGGCGAGGCCTCCGAGGCGTTCAAGGCCAACCTCGGCCAGAACGTGCTGTTCCCGAAGCGCCTCGGCACCGGCGCCGAGCTGGCGAGCATGGTCATCGAGTGCCTGACCAACTCGTACATGAACGGCGAGGTCGTCCGCGTCGACGGCGGCATCCGGATGCCCCCGAAGTAGTCCGCAGCGGTGGGTGCGGGGGCTGTGCTCAGCCCTCGCACCACATCGCGCTGTAGGCCCCCTTGGTCGAGCGCCGCTCGGTGACTCGACCGTCGACCGTGATGGTGCAGTGCACCGGCTGGTCGACCCGCCCCTGCTGGGCGAACACCACCGCGTAGTTCGGGTTCCCGTAGACCGTGGTGCTCAGCGACCAGGTTCCGCCGCGCACGACCGCGGTGCCCTCGTGGTTCTCCACGCTGGTCGGGATGATCCAGGCGACCGTGCCGAGCACGCCCTGGGTGGACATGGTCACGGTCAGCTTGTGCTTGGGCAGCTGCGAGTAGTCGCCGGCCCCCTGCAGCCCCGGCGGTACGCCGAGCCCGCCGGTGTGCCCGCCGAACAGCCCGGTCGCCTCGCCGGTCGCGCTCGCCGACGCCGACGCGCTCGGCTCCGCCGTGGACGGCAGGTCGGTCGGGACGCTCACCTCACCGCCGTCGCCCGCATCGGGGTCGATGGCGCTCTCCGGCGACCCGGGGCGCAGGAAGAGGAAGCTGCCGACGATGACGAGGATGATGACGGAGGCGAACAGCACGAAGGTCCTGCTCTCGCCCCCCGGCCGTAGAGCACGCACACCACGGCAACGACCGACCCCCGTCCCTCGCTATGGGCATCAGGCGTGTTCCGTCCCACGCTGTCCCTGCCGTGTTCACCGACGCGCTGCGTCCCGCTCAGGGGCCGGTCGTCCCGAGCCGGTTCCCTGACGCAACGTGACGCTGCTCTGGGACGACCAGACCCGCCTGACCGAACGCCTGGGCGACCTCCGGGTCGGGCGCCGTACGACGATCGTGGCCGGCCTCTCCGGCGCCTCGATCCCCGCGCTGGGGGTCCTCGGCCGCTCGCCCGCCCTCATCGAGCGCCGCCGCGACCTCACCTCCGGCGTGCGCAGCGGCGAGGTCACCACCAGCTCCGCGGTGATCTGGTCGCGCGCGGTGGTCCCGGGCCGGCTGATGGTGCGGGTGCGGAGCAACGGCCGGCACCGTCGCCTGGTCCGCGGGCCGTGGACCGACGAGCGCGCCGACCTCACGGCACGGGTGCACCTGACCGGTCTGGCACCCGGCCGCCCGTACGACGCCGAGGTCTGGTTCGAGAGTCCCGACGGCGAGCGCAGCGCCGCCCAGCAGCTGACCTTCGCGACCGCGCCCGTCCACGCCGCGGCGCAGTCGATCGTGTGGTCGGGCGACACCTGCGGCCAGGGGTGGGGGATCGACCGCGCCCGAGGCGGCCTGACGACGTACCGCACCATGCTCGGCCTGCGTCCCGACCTGTTCGTCCACGTCGGCGACACCATCTACGCCGACGAGCCCATGGACGAGACGGTGCTGCTGCCCGACGGCACCACCTGGCGCAACGAGCTCACCGAGGACGTCATGGTCGTCTCCGAGACCCTCGACCAGCTCCGCGGCCGGCACCGCTACCCGCTGCGCGACGACAACGTCCGCGACTTCTACGCGTCCATCCCGACCGTCTCGATGTGGGACGACCACGAGACCTGCAACAACTGGTGGCCGGGCGAGACCATCGACGACGAGCGGTACGGCGAGCGCCGCGCCGACGTGCTCGCGCTGCGGGGCCGGCGTGCGTGGCAGGAGTACCAGCCGGTTCCCGTGAAGCGGCTCGCGGCGGCCGGCGGGGACGGGTTCGTCGCGCAGCGGCTCTACCGCAAGGTCCCGCGCGGGCAGCACCTCGACCTGTTCTGCCTCGACATGCGCAGCTGGCGCGGCCCCAACCCCGACACCGATCCGGCCGTCGCCGCCGACCGGCCCCAGGCGGGGCTGCTCGGCCAGGAGCAGGAGGAGTGGCTGGTCCGCAGCCTGCGCTCCTCGACCGCGACCTGGAAGGCGGTCTGCGCCGACATGCCCCTGTCGGCGCCCACCAACCGGGTCACCGACCTCGACGGCTACGCCAACAAGGACGGCGGCCGCCCGCTCGGCCGCGAGCCGGAGCTGGCCCGGATCCTGTCCGCCCTCAAGCGGCACGGCGTCCGCAATGTCGTGTGGCTCACCGGCGACGTCCACTACACCGCCGCCCATCGCTACACGCCCGAGAACGCCACGTTCACCGACTTCGACCCGTTCTGGGAGTTCATCTCCGGCCCGGTCGCCTCCTCGCCGTTCTGGCGCAAGGACGACGAGCTCGACCGGACCTTCGGACCCGAGGTCGTCTTCTCGCAGGGCGAGTCCGAGGTCGGCAGGCTGGACGTCGCACCGGCGCCCACCAACCAGTACTTCGGCCACCTCGACATCGCGGCCTCCGGCGTCCTCACCGTGCGGCTCTACGACGGCGCCGGCAGCGTGCTGTGGGAGCGGGCGCTCGAGCCGGACCCGGTCAGCCGCTGACCACGGCGAGGTAATCGGGAAGCATCTCGGCGCTCTCGTCGTTACGCTGGATACGCCTATGACGAACCGTGCTGAAGACTTCTCCCTCGCCGCCGCGCTGCGAGCCACCGAGGGCTGGGACGACCCCGACACCGAATTCGACGACTTCGAGTCCGGGTACGCCGACCAGCCCGATCCCGAGGACCTGACCACCGGCGACCTCGACCTGGTCGAGCGCCACGAGCTGCGCCGTGTCGCCGGCCTGCGCACCGAGCTCGAGGACATCACCGAGGTCGAGTACCGCCAGCTCCGCCTGGAGCGCGTGGTGCTCGTCGGTGTCTGGACCGGCGGTGCCATCTCCGAGATCGAGAACGCGATGGCCGAGCTCGCCCTGCTCGCCGAGACCGCGGGCTCCGAGGTGCTCGACGCGATCTACCAGCGCCGGCAGTCGCCCGACCCGGCGACGTACATCGGTCGCGGCAAGGTCGACGCCCTGCGCGAGATCGTGCAGGCCACCGGCGCCGACACGGTGATCTGCGACGGCGAGCTCGCGCCCTCCCAGCTGCGCAACCTGGAGGACCGGGTCAAGGTCAAGGTCGTCGACCGGACCGCGCTGATCCTCGACATCTTCGCCCAGCACGCGAAGTCCAAGGAGGGCCAGGCCCAGGTCGAGCTCGCGCAGCTCAACTACATGAAGCAGCGCCTGCGTGGGTGGGGTGGCAACCTCTCCCGCCAGGCCGGTGGCCGTGCCGCCGGCGGTGAGGGCATCGGTGGTCGTGGTCCCGGTGAGACCAAGATCGAGACCGACCGCCGCCGGATCAACGACAAGATCGCCAAGCTCCGCAAGGAGCTCAAGGCGATGAAGGGCACCCGCGACACCAAGCGCCAGGAGCGTCGTCGCAACGAGATCCCGTCCGTCGCGATCGCCGGCTACACCAACGCGGGCAAGTCCTCGCTGCTCAACCGCCTCACCGGCGCCGGCGTGCTCGTCGAGGACGCGCTGTTCGCGACGCTCGACCCGACCACCCGTCGTACGTCGACCGCGGACGGTCGCGTCTACACGATGAGCGACACCGTCGGCTTCGTCCGGCACCTCCCGCACCAGCTGGTCGAGGCCTTCCGCTCGACCCTGGAGGAGGTCGCCGACGCCGACCTGATCGTCCACGTCGTCGACGGCTCGCACCCCGACCCCGAGGGCCAGCTGGCCGCGGTGCGCGAGGTGCTCGCCGAGATCGGCGCGACCGACGTCCCCGAGCTGGTCGTGGTCAACAAGGTCGACGCCGCCGACCCGGTCGTGGTCGACCGGGTGCTGCGCCGCGAGCCCCACTCCGTCGCGGTCTCCGCCCGCACCGGCGAGGGCATCGCGGAGGCCATCGCGGCCGTCGAGTCCGAGCTCCCGCGCCCGCGGGTCGAGTTCACCGCGCTCGTGCCCTACGCCCGCGGCGACCTCATCGACCGGATCCACAAGGACGGCGAGATCGGCACCCTCGAGCACACCGCCGAGGGCACCCGGGTCACCGGCCGCGCCACCGAGGCGCTCGCCGGCGAGCTGGCGGCCTACGCCGTCTGACCCGGACCGGGCCGCCACGACCACACCCGACGGCGACGAGCGCTTCGTGCTGCTCGGGGTGGTCGTCCTGTCCTGGGCTCGGGTCCCCTCGTCGTAGCGGACAATTCGGTTCCGATTTCCCCAATTCGGCAACCCGGATGTCCGGTACGACGGATGATCCGGGCGTGACTCGGCACCGACTCCTGCTCGCGCTGCTCGCGCTCGTGCTCGCCACCGTGGCGAGCACGACGCTGCTGGCGCGCGCCGGCGCGCGTCCGGACCCGTGCGCGACGAAGGGGGAGCAGGCCCAGGAGAGGGGAGCGCTGGTGAGCGGTACGGGGGCACGGGTCCTGGTGATCGGCGACTCCTACTCCGTCGGCGCCGGGGTCCGGCCCGAGCAGTCGTGGCCGGTCCGGCTGCCGGGCCGGGTCGAGGTGGACGGCTTCTCCGGGAGCGGGTTCACGATCGGCGCCAGCCCCTGCGGCGACGTCTCGTACGCGACCCGTGCGACGCGGGCGGCCACGCTCGACCGGCTCGCCGGGGTCGACCTGGTCGTGGTCGAGGGCGGGCTCAACGACGCCGACCAGCCGCCGGCCGACCTGGCTGCCGGGTACGACCGGTTGATGCGCGCGCTCGGCGATCACCCGGTGCTCGTGGTGGGGCCGCCGGCCGTCCCGCTGCTGCCGTACGACGACGTCGCGGCCGTCGACGCCCGGCTGGCCGGGCTGGCGGCGAGCCACGGGACGCCGTACCTCTCGATGCTGGACGCGGAGCTGAGCTTCCTGCCCGACCTGCTGCACCCCGACGCCGAGGGGCACCGGGTGTTCGGCGACCGGGTCGCCGAGCGGGTCCGGGCGCTGCTCGCCGCGCGATAGGCCGAAGCCCTGTGGAGGGGCGCGCGGGAGCGTCGGCGCCACCCTCTAGGGTTTCCCGGTGACCACCACCGCTGCCGACCGGACCTCGCCGGTCCGCGACCTCCTCGCGACGGCGGTGGCCGCGCTCGGCGGCCAGCAGCGTGACGGCCAGGTCGCCATGGCCGAGGCCGTCGCCGACGCGTTCGCCGACAAGGAGCACCTCCTCGTCCAGGCCGGCACCGGCACCGGCAAGTCCCTCGGCTATCTCGTCCCTGCCCTGCTCCACGACCAGCGCGTCGTCATCGCCACCGCCACCCTCGCGCTGCAGCACCAGCTCGTCGAGCGCGACCTGCCGCGCCTGGTGAAGGCCGTCGGCACCGTCCCGGGCGTCGACGCGTCGTACGCCGTGCTCAAGGGCCGCTCCAACTACGCCTGCCTGCACCGGGTCCGCGAGGGCGCTCCCGACGACCAGGGCGAGCTGATCCAGGCCGAGGACGCGATGGGCGCGATGGGCCGCAAGGTCCTCGAGCTGCGCTCGTGGGCCGAGAAGGCCGCCGAGGGCCGCGGCACGGGGGAGCGCGACGACGCCCCGCGGCACACCGACAAGGAGTGGCGCCAGGTCAGCGTCACCGCCCGCGAGTGCGTCGGCGCGGCGAAGTGCCCGTTCGGCGAGGAGTGCTTCGCCGAGCGCGCCAAGGAGAAGGCGCAGAAGTCCCACCTCATCGTCACCAACCACTCGCTGCTCGCGATCGACGCGATCGAGGGGATCCCGATGATCCCCGAGTACGACGCCGTCGTGATCGACGAGGCCCACGAGCTCGCCGCCCGGGTCACCCAGGCCGCCACCGACGAGCTGTGGGCGGCCGAGGTGGAGCGGGCGGCCCGGCGCAGCATCCGTCACGTGGAGGGCGACGAGGCCGAGGACCTCGCCGACGCCGCCGACGCGCTGCGCGCCGCGGTGAGCGACGCTCCGGCGGGCCGCTTCGAGCAGGTCCCCGAGGCGCTCGCCGACGCGCTGGTGCTGGTCCGTGACGCTGCCCGCGCCTGCGTCGGCGCGTTCCCCAAGGCGGAGTCCGGCAGCGACCCCGACGCGGCGATGACCCAGGCCAAGGGCATGGTCCAGGAGGTCCTCACCACCGCCGAGCGGATGGCCGCCAACTCCGAGGCCGACGTGCTGTGGCGCACCGAGGGCACCGACCGGATCCCGCCGATGCTCTGCATCGCACCGCTCCAGGTCTGGGCGCAGATGCGCGACAAGCTGCTCTCCGACAACACCGTCGTGCTGACCTCGGCCACGTTGATGCTCGGCGGTGACTTCGCGACCGTGGCCGGCTCGGTCGGGCTCAAGCCGTCCGAGCGGGTCGCGCCCGGGGCGCCGCGCCAGGAGTGGCCCGACGACGCCCAGCCGTGGCGCGGCCTCGACGTCGGCAGCCCCTTCGACTACGCCAAGCAGGGCATCCTGTACGTCGCCCGCCACCTGCCGCCGCCGGGGCGCGACGGGCTCGGGCCGGCGCAGCTCGACGAGATCACCGAGCTGGTCGACCGGGCCGACGGGCGCACCCTCGGGCTGTTCTCCAGCCGTCGCGCCGCGGAGGCCGCGGCCGAGCACGTCCGCAAGGCGCTGCCGCACCTCACCACCCTCGCCCAGGGGGAGGCGCAGCTGCCCGAGCTGGCCCGCCAGTTCGTCGAGGACCCGCACACCTGCCTGTTCGGCACGCTCGGCCTGTGGCAGGGGCTCGACGTCCCCGGTGACACCTGCCAGCTGGTGATCATCGACCGGATCCCGTTCCCGCGCCCCGACGACCCGCTGATGAGCGCGCGGCAGAAGGCCGCCGACCAGGCCGGCGGCAACGGCTTCATGCAGGTCGCCGCGACCCATGCCGCGCTCCTGCTCGCGCAGGGCGCCGGGCGGCTGATCCGCACGACCAGCGACCGCGGCGTCGTGGCCGTGCTCGATCCGCGGCTGGCGACCGCCCGCTACGGCTCGTTCCTCAAGGCCAGCCTGCCGCCCATGTGGCCGACGCACGACCCGAAGGTCGTGCGCCAGGCCCTGGGTCGGCTCAGCGGACGGTAGCGCTGACCTTCGCGGTGGCGTCCTTCTTGCCTGCGTTGGCGAAGGTGATCTCCACCCACTGCACCTTCTTGCCGAACGGGTAGCGCTTGGTCTTGTCGCCCTTGCGGTTGATCTTGACCGCCCGGGTGAGCGGGGCGTGGCCCTTGCGCTTGATCGTGACCAGGACGTAGCCGCCCTTCTTGCGCTTGGGCCCGTTCACGTGGACCCGCAGGTGCGCCTTGCCGCGGACCTTCGACTTGAACCGGATGGTCCGCGACGCCAGGTGCCTGACCTCGACCGAGTCGGAGACCGACCGGCGCGAGCTCGACAGCTTCACGCCACGCCACAGCTTGGCCCGCGGGTAGTACGCGCCCTCCGTGTAGTTCTGCGCCGGGCGGCGGTTGGCCGCCGCGAACCAGCCGAACTGGGTGCGCAGGTCGGTGCCGCGTGCCGCCAGGGCGGCGTTGATGGCCTGTCGCGAGTTCGCCGGGCCGGCCGCCAGGTTCCAGACGTCGTTGACGATCGTCGGCATCCCGCCCGGGCCGTTGACGGCGGGGAAGCGCTCGCTGAGGTAGCGGAAGAAGATCCACGCGCCGTACGGAGCGATGCCCCGACGGTGGTCCATCGACTGCGCCGGCTGTCCGAGCGGGCCGCCCTTGAGGTACTGGCGGTTGTCGTTGATCTCCGGGTAGACCTCGTCCTCGGCCCAGGTGGCCGTGGCCTCCAGCAGCCAGCCGTCCTCGTTGACGTCGTAGGCGAACTGCACGGCGTGGAAGTACTCGTGGGCCGCGGTCACCTGCAGGTTGCCCAGCGGACCGGGCACCGAGCCGAACTCGGCGTAGTCGTTGTCGAGCACGCAGTACGCCGCGGCCGTGACGTGGCCGGCGACCCGCTGGTCGGTCGTGCAGTAGCCGTAGAGGCCGCGCTTGCCGAGGTCGGCGAGGTAGACGTCGAACTCGCTGCCGTCGCTGACCGGCGCGCGGTAGCCCGCGGCGACGTACCGGCTCGCGACGTTCTTCATCACGTTGAGCACGGCGGTGGGGTAGTTGACCGGCGGGGCGTCGGAGCCCGAGGCGGGCGCGTAGGGACCCTGCACGTAGTGGACGCAGATGCCGCTGCCGCACACGGGCGCGGCCTCGGGAGCGGTGTAGCACGGCAGACCGGAGCCGTTGGTGCACTCGATGCCGCCCGAGCCCGGGGGCGGCCGGTACCCGGTGGTCCCGGGGCGTGCCAGCAGCCGGGCCGCGTCGTCCTGCAGGCTCTTCGGCAGGTCGTCGCGGGTGAGCGCGAGGTCGCGCAGCGCCATGGTGAGGTCCGCGCCGGTCGTCGGGTCGGTCGCCACGGAGCCCGGCGCCGTCTCGACGATCTCCTGCACCGTCTCCAGCGCCTGCTCGGCCGTGGTCTGGTCGACGGAGTCGTCGACGCCGACCGGGACCGCAGGGTCGGCCGGGACGACCGGGACGACCGGGACGACGGGATCGGCGTCGTCCGCCTGGGCGGCGGTGCCGAGGACCGACACCGTGAGCAGGGCAGCGAGGAACGCGGACAGCAGCCCGATGAAGGGGAAGTGGCTGCGACGAGGCATCAGGACCGGCCTAGGGACGAGGCGACAGGACGGTCCGACCCTATGTCACGCCTGAGCAGCGCGGGCTCATACCCGCCGCAGCACCGCCGTCACCTTGCCGAGGATGGTCGCGTTGGTGCCGTCGATCGGCTCGAACGCGGGGTTGTGGGGGAGCAGCCAGACCTGGCCGTCCTTGCGCTGGAAGGTCTTGACCGTGGCCTCGCCGTCGATCATCGCGGCGACGATCTCCCCGTTCTCGGCGGTGGGCTGCTGGCGGATGACGACGTAGTCGCCGTCGCAGATCGCGGCCTCGATCATCGACTCGCCGCTGACCTCGAGCAGGAACAGCTGGCCGTCGCCCACGAGCTGGCGGGGCAGGGGGAAGACGTCCTCGACCCGCTCCTCGGCGAGGATCGGGCCGCCGGCGGCGATCCGGCCGACGACCGGGACGTTGGCGGGGGCCGGGGCAGCGTCGCCGATCCCGGTCTCGTCGTACTCCTGGCGGTCGGGGTCCTCGACGTTGCCGATCGCACGGCGGGCCGCCATCACCTCGGGCAGGAACACCTCGAGGGCGCGTGGCCGGTTGGGGTCGCGCTTGAGGAAGCCCTTCTCCTCGAGGGTGCGCAGCTGGTGGGCGACGCTGGAGGTGCTGGTCAGTCCGACGGCCTGGCCGATCTCGCGCATGCTCGGCGGGTAGCCCCGCTTCTCGATGCTGTCCTTGATGTGGGCCAGCACCCGCTGCTGACGCGGGGTCAGCCCGGTCGCGTCGGCGGGTCCGTCGGGCAGCTCGGTGACGCTGCTCGCCTTGGCGCCCTTGCGCTCCGTGCTCTTGCGCTCGGCCATGGATCGCCCTCCAGATCGGCTCGGGTGGTGCGGCCCGGATCGACCGGCCCGTGTGCCGACGCTAACCGAACCCGCACCCCGGTTTCAAACACCTGTTCGAACCGCGTGTCGCGACACGCCGGTCGAACGGACTTTCGAATCGGTGCTGGAAATGTTCGAACACCTGATCTAGTCTCGTACACATGTTCGATCGAACGCCTGATCGAACACCTTCCGTCGGACCCCCTCGATACAACGGGGGTCGTCCACTTCCCCCGGAGGTCCACACCATGAGCACCATCACCGTCGCGCCCCGCGTCGCCACCGCCCGTCGTACGACGCCCGCCCGGCCCGTCGCGGCCCGCCCCGTCGCCCGGGGCCAAGTCCGCCTGACCCGCCGCGGTCGCGCGGTCGTCTTCCTGCTGGCGCTCGCCGCCGTCGCCCTCGCGGCGATCTGGCTGGCCGCCGGCTCGGCCGCCACGCGTGCGGACGGCGGCACGCCGCAGGTGCAGCTGGTGACCGTCGGCCCCGGCGACACCCTGTGGGACATCGCCAGCGACGCCGCCGCGACCTCCGGTGACGACGTGCGCGACACGATGGAGACCATCCAGCAGCTCAACACCCTCGACGGCAGCCTGGTCTACGTCGGCCAGGAGCTGCGGGTCCCCACGCACTGAGTGCGCCGAGCGGCACTCGCGCCGCTCACGCCCCGGTTGTCGAGGAGGTCGCGCAGCGACCGTCTCGAGACATCTCCGCTGCCTCGACCCCAGCGGAGATGGGGAAGACGAAGGGCGGGATCCGACCGAACCGGATCCCGCCCTTCGCGCGTTCGTCGTCGCGGGTGTGTCGGCAGCGGTGCTCAGCGGGCGGCGCGCTTGCCGCCCTTGGGGGCGGCGGGGTCGCGCTGGGGGCGCGGCTCGTGGTGCGTGCCCGCTCCGAGTGCGCGGGACAGGCGGATGGCCAGCATGAAGGTGAGGAAGAGGCAGAGCATGGCGCCCAGCGAGGCGATCCCCATGAACGCCCACGCACTGCCCTTGCCGTCGTGGCGTGCGGTCGCGCCGAAGTCGATGGCGGCGACCACGAGGTATCCCCAGGCCACGATCGACGCGGTCGCGCCGAAGGCGATCAGCAGCAGGGCGGGGCGGAACGTCGCCTTCGCCCGGTCGCCAGCGCGCTTGCCACCCGTCACGGCGGTCATTGTTGCCGATGGGTGGGTGGAATGCTCAGTCAACGCGCCTGTGAGCTGCCTCCGGTCGCCCGGTCGAGGTGATGATCGACGAGATCGGGGCGCTGCCCGGGCCCTCCGAGGCGTGCGAGACGCCGGGCCGGGACCCGTCGCCAGATGGCCGTTGTGCGCGTGACCTGCACAAACTCGGTCACGACGGACCCCTCGCCGAACTCGCCGCGACCCGCGCTTGCATCACTGGTGGCCGGGGCGTACGGTTACCACTACATCTAGTAGTTACAACGATGTAGTTCTCCACATCTAGTCCACAGGGCGACCGTTCGTCACCCACAGGACCAGGGCGGAAACGCACAGTTCGCCCCACCTTTTCCACAGGCGGGGAGTTGTCCACAGCTCGTAGCCTCGAGAGGAGGGGAACCATGCACTGTCCGTACTGCAAGCACCACGACACCAAGGTCCTCGACTCCCGCGTCTCCGACGACGGCTGCTCGATCCGGCGTCGCCGGGTCTGCCAGGCGCCGAGCTGTGAGAAGCGGTTCACGACCGTCGAGGCCATGCAGCTGACCGTGCTCAAGCGCTCCGGCGCGACCGAGCCGTTCACCCGTGAGAAGGCCGTCGCCGGCGTCCGCAAGGCCTGCAAGGGTCGCCCGGTGGACGAGGACGACCTGGCCCGGCTGGGCCAGGAGGTCGAGGACCAGCTGCGGCTGGCCGGAAGCCCCGAGATCGCCGCCCACGAGGTGGGCCTGGCGATCCTGCCCCCGCTGCGTCGCCTCGACGAGGTCGCCTACCTCCGCTTCGCCTCCGTCTACCGCGGCTTCGACTCGGCCGCCGACTTCGAGAACGAGATCTCCCTGATGCGGGCCGAGCGCCAGCTGCAGTCCGAGGGAGCCCAGCCCGCCGCGACGGGCTGACCACAGACGCCCGGCAGGTAGTGGGGAAGCTGCCTGCCGGGCCACCACCTTCCCCAGTTTTCGCAGGAGCCTCGGCCGCTCCTGCCGCATCGCCGACGACCGCCGACCACCGCCGACCACCGCCGACCAGCACGCCGACAGAGGAGACCAGGAGAGCCATGACCGAGACGGCCCGCAGCCAGACGCCCAGCGAGACGGCCCGCTACACCAAGAAGGGACTGAAGATCCAGCGGGTCTTCAGCACCGAGGGTGTGCACCCGTACGACGAGATCACCTGGGAGCGGCGCGACGTCGTCCAGACCAACTGGAAGACCGGCGAGACCGTCTTCGAGCAGCTCGGTGTCGAGTTCCCCGAGTTCTGGTCGCTCAACGCCTCCACCATCGTCACCACCAAGTACTTCCGCGGCGCCGTCGGCACGCCCGAGCGGGAGCGTGGCCTCAAGCAGCTGATCGACCGGGTCGTGTCGACGTACGTCAAGGCGGGCAAGGAGCACGGCTACTTCGCGAGCGCGGCGGACGCGGAGGTCTTCGAGCACGAGCTGACCTGGCTGCTGGCCAACCAGTACTTCTCCTTCAACTCCCCGGTCTGGTTCAACGTCGGCACCACCGCTCCGCAGCAGGTCTCGGCGTGCTTCATCCTCTCGGTCGATGACTCGATGGACTCGATCCTCAACTGGTACAAGGAGGAGGGCTTCATCTTCAAGGGCGGCTCCGGCGCCGGTCTGAACCTCTCCCGGATCCGGTCCTCCAAGGAGCTCCTCAGCAGCGGCGGCACGGCGTCCGGCCCGGTCTCCTTCATGCGCGGTGCCGACGCCTCGGCGGGCACCATCAAGTCGGGTGGCGCGACCCGTCGCGCGGCCAAGATGGTCGTCCTCGACGTCGACCACCCCGACATCGAGGAGTTCGTCGAGACCAAGTGGCGCGAGGAGGACAAGATCCGCGCCCTGCGCGACGCCGGCTACGACATGGACCTCGGCGGCAAGGACATCACCTCGGTCCAGTACCAGAACGCCAACAACTCGGTCCGCGTCAACGACGAGTTCATGCGCGCCGTCGAGAACGGTGGCGAGTTCGGCCTGCGCTCGCGGATGACCGGCGAGGTCATCGAGACCGTCGACGCCCGCACCCTGTTCCGCAAGATCAGCGAGGCCGCCTGGGCCTGCGCCGACCCCGGCCTGCAGTACGACGACACGATCAACGACTGGCACACGAACCCCGAGACCGGCCGGATCACCGCGTCCAACCCGTGCTCGGAGTACATGTCGCTCGACAACTCCTCGTGCAACCTGGCCTCGCTCAACCTGCTCAAGTTCCTGCGCGACGACGACACCTTCGACGCTCCGCTGTTCGCGAAGGCCGTCGAGCTGATCATCACCGCGATGGACATCTCGATCTGCTTCGCCGACTTCCCGACCGAGCCGATCGGCGAGACCACCCGCAACTACCGCCAGCTCGGCATCGGCTACGCCAACCTGGGCGCCCTGCTCATGGCGATGGGCCTCGGCTACGACTCCGAGGGCGGTCGTGCGATGGCGGCCACCGTCACGTCGCTGATGACCGGTACGTCGTACCGCCGCTCGGCCGAGCTCGCCGCGATCGTCGGCCCCTACAACGGCTACGCCCGCAACGCCGAGGCCCACCAGCGCGTGATGCGCAAGCACCAGGCCGCCAACGACGACGTGCGCACCCTTCACATCGCCGACGCCGAGGTCCACAAGCTGGCCACCGAGGAGTGGGCCAAGGTCATCGACCTGGGCAAGACCAACGGCTTCCGCAACGCGCAGGCCTCGGTGCTCGCGCCGACCGGCACCATCGGCTTCATGATGGACTGCGACACCACCGGCATCGAGCCCGACTTCTCCCTGGTGAAGTTCAAGAAGCTCGTCGGCGGCGGCTCGCTGCAGATCGTCAACCAGACCATCCCGCGGGCGCTGAAGAAGCTCGGCTACGACGCCGAGAAGATCGAGGCGATCGTCGCCTACATCGGCGAGCACGGCCACGTCGTCGACGCCCCCGGCCTCAAGCCCGAGCACTACGAGGTCTTCGACACCGCCATGGGCGAGCGCGCACTCAAGCCCATGGGCCACGTCCTGATGATGGCCGCCTGCCAGCCGTTCCTGTCGGGTGCCATCTCCAAGACGGTCAACCTGCCCGAGTCCGCCTCCATCGAGGACATCGAGCAGATCTACCTCGAGTCCTGGAAGCTCGGCCTCAAGGCCACCGCGATCTACCGCGACAACTGCAAGGTCGGCCAGCCGCTGGCCGACGGCGGCGGCAAGGCCAAGAAGGACGCCGCCGAGGCCGCGGACGCCGACACCAAGGTCGTGGAGAAGGTCGTGGAGAAGGTCGTCTACGCCCCGACCCGCAAGCGCCTCCCCAAGTCGCGCACCGCGCGGACGACGTCCTTCACCGTCGCCGGCGCCGAGGGCTACATGACCTCCGGTGCCCACGACGACAACACGCTCGGCGAGATCTTCCTCAAGCTCGGCAAGCAGGGCTCGACCCTCGCCGGCGTGATGGACGCCTTCTCGATCGCCGTCTCGATCGGCCTCCAGTACGGCGTCCCGCTCGAGACCTACGTCTCGAAGTTCACCAACCTGCGCTTCGAGCCCGCCGGCCTCACCGACGACCCGGACGTCCGGATGGCGCAGTCGATCATGGACTACGTCTTCCGCCGCCTGGCCCTGGACTACCTGTCCTTCGACGAGCGCTCCGCCCTCGGCATCTACTCCGCCGACGAGCGTCAGCGCCACCTCGAGACCGGGTCCTACGAGCCCATCGGCGAGACCGGCAACGCCTCCGAGCTCGTCGAGACCGCCCCCACCGCCAAGGGCGCCCCCGTCGAGGCCGAGGTCATCGAGGTCGCCGACGAGGACCCCCTCGCCGGCGCCCCCGAGGTCAAGGTCGCCAAGACCACCGCCGAGCTCCTCGAGCAGATCACCGGCCACGCCGTCGACTCGCCGCTGTGCATGACCTGCGGCACGAAGATGCGGCCGGCCGGGTCCTGCTACGTGTGTGAGGGTTGTGGCAGCACCTCGGGCTGCAGCTGATCCAGGGCGAACGACGGCCCGGCTCCTCCTCGGAGGAGCCGGGCCGTCGGCGCATTTCGCCCCCGATGGCGGAGCACGACAGGCGCGACACACCAGCCAGGCTGACGGACAGGTACGGGACATGAGCGAGTCGTCACGGTCCCCGAGCGGGCAGCAGGAGTTCACCACCCTCTATGAACGCGAGTACGGCGACGTCCTCAGGTTCATCCAGCGCAGGGCCGGCCCCGACCGCGCGGAGGACGCCGCGGCGGAGACCTTCCTCGTCGCCTGGCGGCGCCTGGAGGAGATCCCCGCCGGACACGACGCTTCGCGGGCCTGGCTGTTCGGCATCGCGCGCCACGTGCTGCTCAATCAGCGCCGCGGGGACCAGCGGCAACGGGCCCTCGGTGTTCGCCTCGCCGACGAGGCGTCGGTGCGGGGCGCGGCGGTCGACGCCGAGGACCTGACGCTCGTCGTGGACCTGCAGCGCGTCTGGCCGCGCCTGTCGGCGGTGCACCAGGAGGCGCTCTCCCTGGCGGTCCTCGACGACCTCGACGCGCCGACGGCGGCACGGATCCTCGAGATCTCGCCGGTCGCCTACCGGCTGCGGCTCAGCCGCGCCCGGCGCGCACTGCGGCTGCACCTTCGCCTTCCTCCCGCCTCGTCCCCGGGCCCTCTCGCCACTGTGGAAAGGACCGTGATCCGATGACCACCACCCTCGACTCCGCCCTGCGCCGCCTCGACGTCGCCGACCCTCACGCCAGCGCGGCCTCGCCCCGTGCACAGGCCGACCTGGCCAGCATCCTGGGCGACGCCCACTGCGAGCACTCGGGCTCGCCCGACCCCGGCCTCCCGTCTCCGCGGCGGCGTACCGTCATTCGTCTCGCCGTCGGGACCGGGGCTGTGGCCGCGGCCACGGTGGGGGTGTTCGTCGCCCTCCCGTCCCTGACCGGCGGCGACCGCGCCTTCGCATCCTGGACCGGCGCCCCGACGGGCCTGACGGCGAGCGAGGCGACGCAGGCGGGCGAGCGGTGCCGCGAGGCGATGCTCGACGGAGCGGGTGCCGACGCCTCGGCCCAGCTGGCTGCGGCCGAGACCGCCATCGCGGAGCGGCGCGGCACCTGGACGACAGTGGTTCTCGCCGGCGCCGACGGGTTCGCCGCCACCTGCATCACCGACGACTCGACCCACCTGTTCCGCGACATGTTCGGCTCGATCGGCGCACCGGCCGACCACGTCGAGCCGACGTCACGATCGATCGAGGTCACCGACCTCGGCGTGGGCAGTGCGCGTGCGGGTGACCTGTCCGTGGCGGCGGGCATCGTCGGGGCCGACGTCACCGGCATCAGCTATCACAGCGCCGCTCGGGGCGACGTCGCCGCCACGGTGTCGGGCGGGCGATTCGCGCTCTGGCTCCCCGGCTCGGAGCTGGAGAGCGCATCTCGTGACGGCGTCGAGCTGACCGTCACCTACGCCGGGGGCGAGACGGCCGTCCAGCGGGTGCGGCTCGGTGGCGGCCCGGCTTGAGCCTCGTCTCGTCGAGGGCCGCCCGGGGTCCTGCGATCAGGGCGTCACGGTGATGCCGCGGGCGGCGAACGCCTCCTCGATGACACCCGCGGCCGCCGCGCCGTCACGCGCGAGCGCCTTGTCGTGGATCGCGGTCGCCGCCGCGTCGAACGAGGTGTCCGGCGCGAAGTCGAACTGGGCGTCGATGACGGTGGTGTCGAAGTCGCGCGAGGTCAGCCCGAGCGCCTCGTATCCCGCCCGGGCGTCCCACAGGCCGCGGCTCCAGATCTGGCCGTCGTGGTGCACCTGGTTCTTGCGGTCCGCGACCGTCAGGTCGGTGTCGAGGCGACGCAGGCAGTGCACCGGCCCGGCGGTGTACGACGTGGCGTCCCAGTCCATGACGCAGGCCTCGGGCGCCTGCACCGGCCAGCCGTACTCGTGCGCCGCGTCCAGCCCGACCGACACGGCGAGGTAGTCGCCCCACGCCTCGCCGATCGAGCCGGCGTCCAGGGAGGTGCCGTAGCCCGGCACCTGGGAGGCGTGGACCGCGTGGCCGTACTCGTGCACGATCACCTCGGCGTCCTCGGCGTCGTCCACCCCGCCCTTGCCCAGCCGGATCCGGTACGGCTTGTCGGTCTGGTAGCTGTTGTCGCCGCCGTACTGGTCGATCTTGACGCTGAACGACTGCTTGATGACCGGGCGCAACGTGGAGCCGAAGCCGAGGGACTGGATGTACTCCTGTGCCTGGTTCACCCAGAAGTAGGCCATGACCTGCTCGAACTGGTCGTCCTTGCGGTTGTAGTCGTACACGCCGGTGGCCGAGTACGCCGGCGTGCCGGTCGCCGACTCGACGGTGACCCACCTGCCGCGCAGGTAGCCCGAGCCGTCCAGGTTCCGCAGCGGGACGGTCGCGTACTCGCTGTCCGGCACGGCGCTCGCCGCGTCCTTGGCGTCGACCAGCGACTGGTCGCCGCTGGACTGCACCGGGTTGACCTTGAAGACCAGTCCGCTGCCGGTGGTGATGCCGGGGGCGGGCTTGGCGCCGGCCGGGGCGGTCGCGGCCACGAGCGGAAGGATGACGGCGAGAGCGGCGATGGCCGGGCGAAGTTGCACGTTCGGGACACTAATGCCGCAGGAAGCCCGTGGGAAGGGTCCGATCAGGCCAGTGCGCGGCCGACCAGCTCGACCGCCGGCAGGTCTGCGGGCGCCCAGGCGAGCCCGTCGAGCCGACCAGGCGGCAGCCACCGGACCACGGCGTGCTCGACGGGCGCCGGGGTCCCCGACACGACCCGGCACCAGTACGTCGACAGCACGACCACGACCGAGGCCCCGACGTGTCGCGTGGTGGTGACCGGGTCGCCGACCTCGACGACGCAGCCGAGCTCCTCGTGGATCTCCCGGGCCAGGGCGGCCGCAGGGCTCTCGCCCGGCTCGACCTTGCCGCCCGGGAACTCCCAGAGCCCGCCGGCCTCGCCACCGGGCCCGCGCTGGGCGCACAGGACCAGCCCGTCCTGGACGATGACGGCGCCGACGACCTCGATCTCCACGGCGTGATCCTCCCACTGCGCAGGCTAGGGTCGGCCGGATGAGTGCAGCCGACCGCGCCGACGTCGTACGACGAGCGAAGGCCCTCCTCGACCGGACCATCGCCGGCCACGGCGTGACCGTGCGGATCACCGAGGTGGAGGCGTACGGCGGCGTGGAGGACCCCGCGTCGCACGCGTTCACGCGCACGCCGCGCTCGGAGATCATGTACGGCCCGGCCTACCGGCTCTACGTGTACCGGTCCTACGGGATCCACTTCTGCGCGAACGTCGTCACCGGCCCGACCGACATCGGTGCGGCGGTGCTGCTGCGGGCCGGCGAGGTGGTCGACGGCCACGAGCTGGCACGCTTCCGGCGCGGGGAGACGCCACCCGAGCGGGACGTGAATCTCGCGCGGGGACCGGGGAACCTCGCCCAGGCGCTGGGGATCACCCTCGACGACCTCGGCACCGACCTGCTCGCCGACCACGACGAGGAGCAGGGCTTCACCGGCGTCCGCCTCGGCCCGGAGACCCGCGTCCGGCGGCGAGTGAGCGCCGGTCCCCGCGTCGGCGTCTCCAAGGCGGCGGACGTCCCGTGGCGGTTCTGGCTGGAGGGCGACCCCACCGTGTCGGCCTACAAGCGCAGCCCCAGGGCCCCGAAGGTGGAGCAGAGCTGAGGGACCCGACCGGGCGCGCACGGCTCAGTCCTCGGGGACGACCCGCGCGACGAGCGCGGAGACCAGCGCGGCCAGCTCGTCCGGGCTGCTGCCGTGCAGGCCGGGCAGGGTGAGGTGCTCGAAGAGCAGTCCGGTCATCGCGAGGTAGAGCGCCCGGGCCGCGTCGGGTCCGCCGGGGAAGCCGCCGTCGACGTGGTCGGCGGTGATCGCCTCGAGGTTCGCGCGGAACCGGGCGGTGAACACCTCGCGCAGCTCGGGGTGGCGCGAGGCCTCCATGCGGAGCTCGAAGAGGGCCAGGTGCCCGGCCCGGTCGGCGTCGGCGCGCGCGACCAGGTCGTGCATCAGGGTGGTCTCCAGGTCGCGGGTGCGCGGCGCGTCGAGACGCTCCGCGACGTGCTCCGGGTCCGGGGTGAGCCGCGTGAACACGTGGTCGCACAGCTCGCGCAGCAGGTCGTCGCGGGTGCGGAAGTAGTTGGAGGTGGTCCCGGTGGGTGCCCCGGCCTGCTCGTCGACCCCGCGGAAGGTGAGGCCGCGCGCTCCGACGGCAGCGAGGAGGTCGGTGGCGGCGTCGAGGAGCTCGGTGCGCCGGGCGGGGTTGCGGGCCATGGCCGCATCCTGCCGAAGCGGGTGCCCAGATGACAACTACGGTTGACGTACTTCGAATGTAGTGGTTGGCTTCCGGCATGCCTGAGCTCACCTACTACATCGGCGTCACGCTCGACGGCTTCATCGCCGGCCCGCAGGACGAGGTCGACTTCTTCGGACTCTCCGACGACTTCCTGGCCCACCTGGGGGAGGAGCACGCCGACCTCCAGCCCACCCACCTGCGCGCCGCGCTCGGCGTGGCCGACGCGCCACTGACGCGCCACGACACCGTCGTGATGGGCCGGCGCACCTACGAGCCGGCGCTCGAGGCCGGGATCGCCGACCCCTACGCACACCTGCGCACGGTCGTCGTGAGCACCACGCTGCCGGCCGGCGACGGCCCGGTCGAGGTCACGCCGGAGCCGCCGCTGGACGTGGTCCGCCGCCTCAAGGCGAGCGACTCGCCGTACGACGTCTACCTCGCCGGCGGGGGCCGGTTGGCCGGGGAGGTGAGCGGCGAGATCGACCGCCTCGTGGTGAAGAAGTACCCGGTGGTCGCCGGCAGCGGGGTGCGGATGATCGACCGCGCCTTCGCGCCCGAGCAGCTCCGGCTCGAGGGGGTGCGCACCTTCGACAACGGCTGCGCCGTGCTCGAGTACGTCCGGGCGTAGGCGCCAGTAGGCTTCGCGCCCGTGACCAGTGAGCACCCGACGTACGAGAACGTCACCCTCGACCCGCAGGCCAACGTCTACTTCGACGGCGCCTGCGTCAGCCACACCTTCTTCCTCGCCGACGGCACCCGCAAGTCCGCCGGCGTGATCTTCCCGGCCAGCCTGACCTTCGGCACGGCGGCGCCCGAGGTGATGGAGCTCAACGCCGGCGCGTGCCGGATCCGGCTCGCGGGCGCGCAGGAGTGGCAGGAGTACGGCGCCGGCGAGTCGTTCAGCGTGCCGGGCGACTCGTCGTTCGACATCGAGGTCACCGAGACGCTCGGGTACGTCTGCCACTACGGCTGACGGTCCCGACCGGGGATGCAACCCCGGGACGACCGCCGCACGTGTAGGGAGCATGAGACCGAAGGCCCGCGACGCCGAGTTCGAGGATTTCGTACGCCGCCGCCGCTCCCACCTGCTCGGCACCGCCGTGGTGCTGACCGCCGGTGACCACCACCTCGCCGAGGACCTGGTCCAGGGTGTGCTGGTGCGGCTGTACCTCGCCTGGGGACGGGCGACCCGGCGGGGTGGCGTCGACGCCTATGCCCGACGGGCGCTCGTCAACGCCTTCATCGACCATCGCCGCCGTCCGTCGGTGGCCCGGGAGACGGTGACCGACACGGTCCCGGACCGGGCCGCCGCGGTGCTCGGCGAGGAGGCGGTCGACGCCGAGCTGCTCGCGGCCCTCGAGGCACTGCCCGAGCGGATGCGGGCGGCCGTCGTGCTGCGCCACGTCGCCGACCTCAGCGTCGAGGACGCCGCGGACGCGCTCGGGTGCAGCCCGGGAACGGTCAAGAGCCAGACGGCTCGCGGTCTTGCCAAGCTGCGGGAGCTCCTCCCGCAGGCCGCACCGCTCGCGGCCGCCCCCTACGAAGGAGACCCGTCATGAGCGACCTCCACGACCGCCCCGACCTCGCTGACCGGCTGCGCCGCCTCGGCGGCGACACGCCCGCCCCGTCCGAGGAGACCGTCCGCCGCGACCTGGCCCGAGGCCGGGGCGCCTCGCGCCGCCGCGCGCTCCGGGTCGGCACCGCCGGGCTCGCCCTGGTCGCCGTCGCCGGGGTCGGCACGGCGATCGCGGTCAACGCCGAGCGCACGCCGACCCCGGCTCCGTCGATCACCGCGCCGAGCACCGAACCGTCCGACCCGTCGGACCAGGCCGTCCGGCTGGTCGCCTACACCGGCGAGCAGCAGCCCGGCTTCGTCGTCGCCAAGGTCCCGGCGGGCTTCGTGCTCGAGGGCGCGACGCCCTACAACCTCAATGTCGCCCGCGCCGAGGACCGCAGCGGCCTCGACGTCTTCGAGGACAAGCTCGTCGTGATGCTCGAGTCGCAGTCGGTCACCGGCGAGCCGGAGGGCGCCCCGGTCGCGGTCGGCGAGCACGACGGCTGGCTGCGCACCGTCGAGGGCGGCACCCAGATCCTGACCTACGACGACGGCGAGCACCGCGTCGTCGTCCAGGCGTGGAAGTCGCTCGGCCTCAGCGACGAGCAGGTCGTCGAGTTCGCCGAGGGGGTCACCGTGACCACCGAGGCACAGGCCGGCGTGGGCTGACCTCGCGCTCCCTGTGCCCGGCGGCCGGCGGCCGAGGAGGATCACTCCTCGGCCGGCGCCTCCTGCAGTGCCCGCACCTCGACCCGCGACGTGAGCGCCTTCGACGCCTTCGCGGCCCAGCCGACGGCGGTCTCCTCGTCGGGCACGTCGATCACCCAGAAGCCACCGAGGTACTCCGGCGCCTCGACGAACGGGCCGCTCGTCGTCTGCAGGCTCTCGCCGGTGTTGTCGACCGTGGTCGCCGTCGAGGGCGGCATCAGGCCGCCGGCGAACACGAAGGATCCCGACTGCATGAGCTCCTCGATGAAGGCCCCGGCGGCCGCCATCGCGGCCTCCAGCTCGGCCGGGTCCATGGTGGCCATGGTCGGCTCGGCGGCGGAGTCGTGGGGGAGGGACAGCAGGTACTGGGTCATGACTTCTCCTGAGGGGTGGTGAGGGTGGGTCTCACCACCTCTACGTACCGGAGGACCCCAACACGACACCTCCCCGGAATCTTTTTCCGGGGAGGTGTCGTGGCGCTGGTGCGTCGGGCGGAGGGGAGTCGATCAGGCCGCTCCGGCGAGCTCCGGCTCGGCGTCGGTGACCGGCTCGTCGTCGCGCGCCCGGGCGGCAGCCCGCCGGTCGAGGACCAGCCCACCGATCGCGACCAGCGCGCCCGCGGCACTGACCGCGGTGGCGAACACCAGGCCCGGCCGGAAGCCGTCGAGCACCGCGGCCGGCGACGTCGCGACCCCGGCGTTGGAGGCGATGACGGCGGTGGTGACGGCCAGCACGATGGCCGCGCCGACCTGCATCGAGGTCTGCAGCACGCCGGCGGCGAGACCCTGCTCGTCGTCGGCGATCCCGCTGGTGGCCTGGATGTTGATGGCCGGGAAGCCGACCCAGCCGATGCCGATCAGGACCAGGGTGGGCAGCAGCATGGCGAGGTACGACGGCGTGGTGTCGAGCCCGAGCGTGAAGAGCAGGTAGCCCACCGCCATCACGGTCATGGTGACCGCGATGATCGGGCCGGTGCCGAAGCGGTCGACGAGCTTGTCGGAGAACACCGCCGACAGGGTGACCATCAGTCCGATCGGGAGCAGCGCGAGGGCCAGCTCGAGCGGCGTCCAGCCCAGGCCGTCCTGGAGGAACAGCGTCACGATGAACTGCCAGCTGAAGTACGAGCCGCCGACCGCGACGATGGCCAGGCTGGCGCGGACCAGGGTGGCCTTGCGCAGGATGCCCAGGCGCACCAGCGGGTGGGCGATCCGGCGCTCGATCGCCAGGAAGGCGCCGAACAGGGCGGCCACGGCGACGAACGACAGCACAGTGCGTGCCGAACCCCAGCCCACCTCGGGCGCGGAGACCACGGTGTAGACGAGCAGCAGCATCGCGGCCCCGGAGGTGAGGGCGCCGAGCAGGTCGTGCCCGCCCTCCTCGACCGGCTCGTCGCGGGGCACCAGGACCCACGCCGCGGCCAGGGCGAGCAGCGCGATCGGCACGGGCAGCAGGAAGGTCCAGCGCCAGCCGACGCCGGTCATCAGGCCACCGAACAGCAGGCCGGAGGAGTAGCCGCCGGCGCCGAACACGGTGTAGATCGACAGCGCCTTGTTGCGGGCCGGGCCCTCGGCGAAGTTGGTGGTGATGATCGACAGTCCGGTCGGCGCGGTGAACGCGGCCGCCAGGCCCTTGATGAACCGGGTCGCGATGAGCAGCGGGCCGGAGCTGACCAGCCCGCCGAGCAGGGAGGCGGCGGCGAAGACGGCGAGCGCAATCAGGAAGACCCGGCGCCGGCCGAGCAGGTCGGCGGTCCGGCCGCCGACGAGCAGCAGGCCGCCGTACCCCAGGACGTAGCCGCTGATCAGCCACTGCAGGGACGAGGTCGACAGGTCGAGCTCGGCGCCGATGGACGGCAGCGCCACGCCGATCATCGAGACGTCGAGCCCGTCGAGGAAGAGGACCACGCACAGGGTCATCAGCAGGCCCCAGGTACGCCGGGACCAGCGGGTCGTGCCGGCCGCGGGGGAGTGGAGGGAGGGGGAGGTCGTGGACATGGCACGGAAGACTTCCATGCATGTGCATTCAATGCAAGCGCAAATAATGCGTTTGCATGAAGTTCATCGGCTGGCTAGGATGCACGCGTGCCCAAGGCCCCTGTCGTGAGTCCGCTGGTCGCCGAGTGGCGCCAGCTGCTGGACCGTCACGCGGCCGTGAGCTGCGCGCTCGAGAAGGCGCTGCAGGACCGGCACGGGATCGGGCTGAGCGAGTTCGAGACGCTCGACCGGGTCGTCGACGCCAACTGTGGCAAGTACCGCATGGCCGACCTCGCCGGCGACATCCACCTCAGCCAGAGCGCGCTGTCCCGGGCGATCACCCGCCTGGAGAAGGACGGCCTCGTCGAGCGCTCCGCCTGCGAGCAGGACCGGCGCAGCGTCTTCGTCTGCCTGACCGACGCCGGCCGCGCGTTGTACGACGAGGCGCTGCCCACGCACCGAGCGGTGCTCGAGGGCAGCTGGGACTGCTAGAGCCCGCTCAGGTCGTCGGGTACGTCGACGGCGTGCTCCCGCAGCGCCTCGATCGGGATCAGCCGGAGCGCCTGGGCGTTCGTGGAGGCGAGCACGACCGGGGCGGCGACCCCGTCGGCGTACGCCTGGAGCCAACGCCCGGCGACCACGCACCACCGGTCGCCCGGGTGCAGGCCCGGGAACTGCCACTCGGGGCGCGGCGTCGACAGGTCGTTGCCGACCGCCCGCTGGTGGGCCAGGAACTCCTCGGTCATCACGGCGCACACGGCGTGCACGCCGAGGTCCTGCGGGCCGCACGCGCAGCTCCCGTCGCGGTGGAAGCCGGTCATCGGGTCGGTGCCGCACGGCTGGAGCGGCCCGCCCAGGACGTTGCGCTCGGGGGATCCGCCGGGCTCGGTCACGGGATCAATCCTCGCCCCGGGCCAGCCGGTGTGTCGACCGGGTGCGGTTGGCCGCGGTGTTCGTGAGCAGGATGACCAGCAGGCCCACCCCGGCGTACACGCCGAGCACCACGAACGCCGGGACGGTCGAGGCGTCGGGGAAGTACATCGCGTCGCGGGCCACTGTCGCGCCGGCACCCGGCGGCAGCAGCTGGCCGACCGCGTTGCCGGCCCGGGGCAGCATCTCGGGCGCGATCGAGGAGCCGGAGATGATCAGTCCGAGGGTGAAGTAGAGGCCGCCGACCAGCGACCCGGCGGGGCCGAAGAGCGCGACGAACGCGGCGGTCGAGGCGGTCACCGCGAGCGAGATGAGTGCCAGCCCGCCGAACAGGGTCAGGTGGTCGGCGCCCTCGCCGACGCCGAACAGGGCCATCGCGAGCAGCGCGACGCCGGCGGACGCGAGCGCGTAGACGACGAGCAGCGCCGCATGGCCCAGGCCGCGGGCGGTCGAGCGCTCGGTGAGGCCGCGCAGCCGGCCGAGGGCGAGCGACGCGATCGAGCCGCCCAGGCACAGGGCCTGGATGACGAAGCCGAGGGAGCTGCCGGCGCTGTCCGACTTCGGCAGCGGTACGACGTCCGTCACCGGGGGCGCCGAGGCGAGCTGGGCGGCGGTCTCGACCGGCACCGGCGCTCCGGCGGCGACGAGCTGGTCGACCTGGGCCTGCACCTGGTCCTGGTAGGCCGTCGAGAAGGAGGCCTTGAACAGGTTGGCCACCGAGGGCGAGGCCGCCGTGGCGACGTACAGGGTCGGCTGCTGGCCGCTGAACGCGACGCCGCCGTAGGCCTTGCGCTCGCGGATCGCGGCCTGCAGGGCGGTCGCGTCGTCGTACTCCTCGACCTTGAAGTCGCCGCCCTCCTCGAGTGCGGTCGCCAGCTGGGCGCGCTGCTCGGCGGTGCCGACGATGCCGACGGGCAGGTCGTTGGGCGCGGGGGAGTGCGCCATGGCGAGGTAGTAGACGCCGAGGACGAGCTGGATCAGCGCGCCGACCGCGGCGATCGCCAGGCCGAGCCTGGACAGCTTGCGGAGTCCGACGGGAGCAGGTGCGTCGCTCATGGTCAGAGCATCGCGGATTTCCCTAGCCGCAGTTGTCGCACACGCCCGTGGCCGGCAGTGCCATGAAACACGTGGGGCAGATCGCGACCACGGGCTCGGCGGCGGCCGGCCTGGCGAGCGCCTTGGGCTTGGTCGCGCGGGGCGCGCGGGCCGCCTTCTCGCTGGCGGCGGGGACCCGGCTCTCGCGGACGGTGGGGACCGTCGGGGCTTCGACGACCGGCGGGACCCAGCCCGGCGGCGGCGGGTCGGTGATGCCGAAGCGGCCGAGCACCTCGCGGGCCGCGTCGGTCGGCTGGTGCTTGGGGCGGGTGACGATGTCGAACGGCGACGACGCGCCCTCGAGGAAGGTCTGCGCGTCGGGGCGCAGCGTGGCCGGTGGCCGGCGGTGCCGCCAGCGCTGCGGGGTCGCGCCCTTCTGGGTGATGGTCACCAGCTCGGGCCGGTCCCAGGCGACGAGCGCCCAGTCGTCGTGGTGGCTGGTGGCCCACACCGCGAGCGGTACGTCGCCCGCGTCGGCGGCCGCGCGCAGGGCGATCCGCTCGGGGTTCGAGAACCGGCCCTTGACGTGGAGGACGCCGGGCAGCGGCTCGGAGACGTCGTACTCCTCGCCCTGCAGGTGGGTGATCAGCTTCGCGAGGTCAGGCGTGTTCTCCATCGCCTCCGAGGATAGTCGAGGACGCGGCGTCCGCCACGACCGCGTCGGTCGCCTCGGAGATGATCGTCTCCATCGCCGCCCGGGCGGCGGCGGCGTCGCCGGCGCGGACCGCACGGGCCACCTCGACGTGCAGCTCGATCGCCTCGTCCTTGGGCTTGGTCGGCATCAGGTGGTGGTGGGTCCGCCCGGCGAGCACCTCGGCGACCACGCCGTCGAGGGCGGCCAGCATCTCGTTGCCCGACGCCTCCAGCAGCACCCGGTGGAAGACGATGTCGGCGGCCAGGAATGCCTCGAGGTCACCGGCCCGGCCGTGCACCACCATGTCGCCGACGGCGGCGGTCAGTGCGCCGCACTGCTCCGGCGTCGCGCGGACGGCGGCCAGCGCGGCTGCGACCGGCTCGAACCCGCTGCGCAGCTCGCCCAACGAGCGCAGTTGCGCCGCCCGGTCCTCGGAGTCGAGGCGCCAGCGGATCAGTCGCGGGTCGAAGACCCGCCAGCCGGTGCGCGGCTGCACGGTCAGCCCGACCCGGCGGCGCGAGGCGACCATGCCCATCGAGGCCAGCACCCGGACCGCCTCGCGGGACACCGAGCGGCTGACGTCGTACTCGGTGTCGATGTCGTCGAGCGTCAGCACCGCGCCCGGCGCGAGGTCGCCGGAGACGATGCGGCGCCCGAGCGCGTCGAGGACGTCGTCGTGCAGCGCGGCCACGGGCACACCTCCAGAAAAGATCTGATTTATTTCGGGATCGATCTTGTTAAAAGCAGATTAATGGATGCAGACTGTGACGGCCAGCACACCACCGAGAGGTTCCCATGAGCAGCACCCGCACCGACGGTAGGCCGACCGCACTCCTCGTCGTCATGGGGGTGTCCGGCTCGGGCAAGTCGACCGTGGGCGCCGCGATCGCCCAGCGGCTCGGCGTCCCGTTCGGCGACGCCGACGACTTCCACCCGCCGGCCAACATCGCCAAGATGACCAGCGGCGTCCCGCTCGACGACGACGACCGGATCCCGTGGCTCGAGGCCATCGGCCGGTGGCTCGCCGAGCACGACGACCAGGGCGGGGTGATCAGCTGCTCCGCGCTCAAGGTCGCCTACCGCGACCGGCTCCGCGCGCACGCGCCGCGGGTCCGGTTCGTCCACCTGCACGGCACCCGCGAGGTCATCGCGCGGCGCCAGGCCAGCCGTCCTGGCCACTTCATGCCGGCCTCGTTGCTGGACTCGCAGTTCGACACGCTCGAGCCGCTGGGTCCCGACGAGGCCGGCCTCGTCATCGACGTCGACCAGTCCGTCGACGCCATCGTCCACGAGTACGTCGCCCGGTCCACCGGACCGTCCGGCAGCCCGGCCTGAGGAGTCCCCGCATGTCCGTCCCGCTCATCGCCGCCGGCACCGACCTCGTCGACCCGGTCGCCTCCGAGGGCCGCCTGGTCCTCGCCGCCCTGCTCGGCATCGGTGTCATCGTCGCCCTCATCATCGCCGCGAAGGTGCACCCCTTCCTCGCCCTGACCGGTGGCGCGCTGACGGTCGGCGTGGTCGCCGGCGTCGACGTGGAGACCGCGATCGCCAGCTTCACCACGGGGTTCGGCACGACGGCAGCCGGCGTCGGCATCCTGATCGCGCTCGGCGCGATGTTCGGCAAGCTGCTCGCCGACAGCGGCGGCGCCGACCAGATCGTCGACACGATCATCGGCCACGCCGCGCCGCGCGCGCTGCCGTGGGCGATGGCGGTGGTGGGCGCCATCATCGGCCTGCCGATGTTCTTCGAGATCGGCCTGGTGCTGCTGATGCCGGTCATCTACCTCGTCGCGAGGCGCTCCGGCCAGTCGCTGGTCACCATCGGCATCCCCGCCCTCGCCGGCCTGTCGGCCATGCACGGCCTGGTCCCGCCGCACCCCGGCCCGCTCACCGCGATCGACTACCTCGGCGCCGACCTCGGCACCACGCTCGCGCTCGGCGTCGCCGTCGCGATCCCGACCGTGATCATCGCCGGCCCGGTGTTCGGCATCGTCGGTCGCTACGTCGTCGTCGAGGCGCCGCACCGGTTCGAGGCGACCGACCAGGAGGACCTGCCGGTCCGGCCGTCGTTCGTCGTCACCCTCGCCTCGGTGCTGCTGCCGGTCGTGCTGATGATGGGCAAGGCCCTGGCCGACATCTTCATCGACGACGCGACCGACCCGCTGCGCCGTACCCTCGACGTGCTCGGCACCCCGCTCATCGCGCTCGCGCTGGCCGTCGTCGTCGGCATGTTCACCCTCGGCCTCGGCTCCGGCATGGGCCGCGACGGGGTGTCGAAGTCGCTCGAGTCCTCGCTGCCCGGCGTCGCCGGCATCCTGCTCATCGTCGCCGCCGGTGGTGGCTTCAAGCAGTCGCTCGTCGACACCGGGATCGGCACGATCGTGGCCGAGCGGGTCGCCGACTCCAACATCTCGGTGCTCGTGCTGGCCTGGTTCGTCGCCGTCCTGATCCGCCTCGCCACCGGCTCCGCCACCGTCGCGACCGTCACCGCGTCCGGCCTGCTCGCCCCCCTGACCGCGCAGCTCTCCGGCGGTGAGGTGTCCCTGATGGTGCTCGCGATCGGCGCCGGATCGGTGTTCTTCTCCCACGTCAACGACGCCGGCTTCTGGCTGGTCAAGGAGTACTTCGGGATGAGCGTCGGGCAGACCCTCAAGACCTGGTCGGCGATGGAGACGCTGCTGTCGGTCTCGGGCCTGGTGTTCGTGCTCGGCCTCAACCTGGTCATCTGAGCGGTCCGGGACAGCGGCCGAGCATGTCCTCCAGCGCGACCACCTCGCTCGGGTCGACAGCCAGGTCCCACCGGGACTTCACGGCGATCCAGCGGCGGGCGTAGGCGCACTGGAAGGCCTTGCGGGGGCGCCACGCGGCCGGGTCGTCCGCGCCCTTGGCGGCGTTGACCGGGCCGTCGACCGCCAGCAGCCCGTCGAGGTCGTTGGCGTACGCCGCCCGCCGCGCGTCGTCCCAGCCCGCGGCGCCGGACACCCAGGCCTCGGCGAGCGGCACGACGTGGTCGATCTGGATCGCCTGGGCCTGGCCGAGGACCTTGAGGTCGTCGAGGACCAGCTCCCTGCCGGTGTAGGGATCGCGCCAGGACCCGGCCAGCACGTCGTGGTCGCACCTGCCCTGCCGGGCCGTGCGGACCGTCCCCGGCTCGGCGTCGCGGAGCAGCACGTCGTCGCGCTGGTTGCAGCCGTTGCCGTCGGTGTCGGCCCACGGGCGGCCGAAGGCGTCGCGGTCGTAGTCGCCGGCCGGGCGCGGCCGGTCGCTCACGCTCAGTCCGGCCAGCGCGAGGCTCGCGTCGGTCGGCGCCGCCTCCGGCGTGGTGCGGGGCGCGGGCGCGCAGGCGGACAGCAGGCCGAGGACCACCGCCAGCACCCACCACCGCGTCACGGCGCCACCGTAGGGCCGACCCCCGGCAGAAGTGGGTCGATCCGCGAGGTCCGCGCTGTCAGACTTGCGTGGTGAACGCACCGGCCCCCGAGCCCGCCGCCGCGCCCGTCGTCCTGCTGGTCTCCGGCGACCACCTCGACGTCCTCACCGCGCAGTTCCACCGCTACGAGCGCGAGTACGACGTCCGCGCAGCCGCGAGTGCCGCCGAGGCGAACGCCGTCCTCAAGCAGGCCCGCCGCTCCGGGCAGCCCGTCGCGCTGATCGTCACCGAGTCGCAGCTGCCCGACGAGCAGGTGCTGATGGCGATGCACGACTGGCGGGCGCTGGTGCCGACCGCCCGCCGGCTGGTGGTCATCCCGATCGCCCGGTTCGCCGAGGAGACAACGGCGCTGCGTCCGTACCTGCAGAAGGGCAAGTTCGACACCTACCTCGTGCTCCCGCAGGGCGTCCGCGACGAGGAGTTCCACTACGCGGTGACCGAGATGCTCAGCGACTGGGGCGCGACCGTGGCGACCTCCGAGGTCGACTCGGTCCGGATCATCACCCCCGACGGACTGCCGCTGGCACTCGCCATCCGCGACTTCCTGGACCGGCAGGGCCTGCCGCACCGGACCTACGCCCCGGAGAGCCCGCAGGGGCAGGAGGCGCTGGCGCGGCTCGGCGGGCCGGCGTCGTACCCGCTGGTGCACATGACCTCGGGCGCGTTCGTCGACCGTCCGGTGCTCATGCCGACCTCGACCCGCGAGCTCGGCGCGATGATCTACGGCCGCCCCTCCGACATCGAGGTCGACACGGTCGTCGACCTCGCCGTGGTGGGTGCCGGGCCGGCCGGCCTCGCCGCGGCGGTGTACGGCGCCTCCGAGGGCCTGTCGACCGTCGTCATCGAGTCCGAGGTGATCGGCGGCCAGGCTGGCACCAGCTCGATGATCCGCAACTACCTCGGCTTCCCGCGCGGCATCTCCGGCCAGCGCCTCGGCCAGCGCGCCCGCACCCAGGCGATCCGGTTCGGGGCCCGCTTCTTCACCGGCTGGCCGGTCGTCGAGCTCAGGCCGGGCGTCGACGGCGAGCCGCACACCCTGGTCACCGAGGGCGGCGAGGTCCGCGCCCGCTCCGTGCTCGTCGCGGCCGGGGTCGCCTACCGGCGCCTCGGCATCGCGCCGCTCGAGGAGCTGCTCGGCGCGGGCGTCAACTACGGCGCCGCGATGACCGCGGCCCGCGAGATGGAGGACCGCGACGTGTACGTCGTCGGCGGTGGCAACTCCGCCGGCCAGGCCGCCGTCCACCTCGCCCGGTTCGCACGCTCGGTGACCATCCTGATCCGGCGCGAGGACCTGGCCGCGACCATGTCGAAGTACCTCATCGACGAGATCGCCTGGAACCCGCGCATCGACGTGCGCCCGTGCACCGAGATCGTCGACGGCGGTGCCGACGACAGCGGCCAGCTCGGCTGGCTCCAGCTGTGCGACGTCCGCACCCGGCAGGAGGAGCGGGTCAGCGCCGGCGGGCTGTTCCTGCTCATCGGTGCCGCGCCCCACTGCGACTGGCTGCCGGCCGACGTCCAGCGCGACGAGCACGGCTTCGTGCTGACCGGCCGCGACGTCCCCACCGAGTGCTGGGTCGACGGCCTGCCGCCCGAGAACCTCGGCACCTGCGTGCCCGGGATCTTCGCCGCAGGCGACATCCGCTCGGGATCGATGAAGCGGGTCGCCTCCGCCAGCGGCGAGGGCGCCTCGGCCGTCTCCCTCGTGCACGGATACCTCGAGGGGTTGCGGGTACCGACCGCGCCATGAGCTCCGGAATCGACCTGGGCCGCCCCACGTCGGGCGACGTCATCGACCTGATCAGCGACGACCACCGCCGCTTCGAGCAGCTCCTCTCGCAGATGCGGCTCGGAACCGTCGACCGCGATGCCGTCCGCAAGGCGTTCGCCGCCGTCCTGGTGGCCCATGGCGAGGCGGAGGAGGAGATCGTCTACCCGGTGCTGCGCAGGGCGGCCTCCGACGTCGACGCGCACGACATCGAGCACGGCCGGGAGGAGCACGCCGAGGGCAATGACGCCCTGCTGGTGCTGCTCGAGCTCAAGGCCACCGACTCCCAGGCGTTCGCCGACGCGGTCGAGGAGCTGAGCAACGTCGTCGCGCACCACATCGCGGAGGAGGAGCTCAGCATCCTCGAGCCGTCGCGCACCGAGGTGTCGACCAGGACGCGCTGGGACCTCGGCGCCAAGTGGGCCCGGCGCCGCAACGCGCTGATCGACGAGGGCTGCGGCTCCGTCGAGAACGTACGACGGGTCGTGGCCGCCGCGCAGCAGGAGGGCCTGCTGCAGGAGGCGTGAGCGTCACGACGGGGCGCGACCGACCGCGACCAGGGCCACGGCTCCACAGCCGACGACCGCCCAGCCGATCGCCAGGGGCAGGGCCAGGACGCCGGCCGCTGCCAGTGCCGCGCCGGCGACCCCCACCCCGAGTCCGGTACGACGTGAGCGGGTCGCCGCGCGGGCCGCGCTCCGGGTGAGGGCGAGCGCGGTCGCGACCCGGCCGACGTCGAGGTCGGCGAGCCGGATCCCGTGGCCGACGTCGGCGTCGGTGAGCACGAGGTCGGCCTCCGGGACCGTTGCGGGACCGGCGACCGCGACGACGTGACCACCGCGCCGCCGCTCGTCGACCAGCTCGGCGCGGTCGTCGGCCGGCCGGTCGGCGTACCACTGCCCGATGCCGCAGGCCTCGGCCAGGCCGCGGGTGTTGCGCTCGGTGTCCTCGGAGACCAGGACCGGCTCGACGCCGTCGGCGCGCAGCCGGGCGACGTCCTCCGGTGCGTGGGGACGGACGTCGTCGGCGACCGTGATGTAGCCGATCGGGCGGGAGTCGACCTGGACGCCGACGGTGACACCGGCGTCGTCGCGGGCGTCCATGCCGAGCCAGTCGGGGCGGCCGAGGCGTACGGGGTGCCGGTCGACCGAGCCGCTGATGCCGCTGCCGCCGTGCCGCTCGACCTGGCTGAGCTTGCCGCGCGAGGAGAGCCGGGCGATGGCCCGGCCGACCGGGTCGTCGGCGGCGTGGCCGAGGGCGCCGGCGAACCAGCGCAGGTTGCGCTCGTGGTCGGGCTCGACCGGGTCGACCGCCACCACCCGCAGCTGACCGGTCGTGACCGTGCCCCACCGGTCGAGGAGCACCGTGTCGACCCGCGGGCCGAGCGCCAGGGCCGCGCGGTCGTCGAGGAAGACGCCCGCCGCCCGGCCGCGCGCGCGGGCCACCCACCGGGCCACGGGGACGGCGTGGGCGAACACCGCAGGCAGCGCGGCGAGGAGCACGCAGGCGACCAGGGCTGGGGTCATCCGGTCTCCTCCTGCTCGCGGAACCTCCGGAAGTCGCTCTGGTCGCCGGCGATCCACAGCGGGACGCTGGCCTTGAGCAGCAGGGTCAGCTGGACGACGAAGTCGGGATCGTGCAGCGCGTCGCCGAACAGCTCGTTGATCCGCTTCCAGCGGTAGCGCACGGTCTGGGGGTGCACGCCCAGCCGGGCCGCGATGGCGGGCGCGCTGTCGCGCGTCTCGAGCCAGACGAGCAGGGTCTCGGAGAGGATCTCGCGGGAGTTCTCGGTCTCGTTGAACAGCGGCTGCAGCAGCTCCTGCGCGAGCTGGCGGCGCAGCACCGGCTCGGCGTGCAGCCAGATCTCGGTGCGGAAGCGGACACACTCCACGACCGGCCGTGCCGGGATCACGCGGGCCTCGACGAGGGACAGCGCGCGGGTGGCCCAGGTCCATGCGGCGCTCGCGTCGCCGTGGGGAACCGGCCAGCACACGGACGCCCGCGCCTTCGGCGCGGCCCGGTGGATCGCCGCGACCACCTCGTCGGCGTCGGCGGTCGCGCAGACGACCGGCTGCGGACTGCGCCCGGTCCGGGTGAGCGCCTGCGGGCCGAGGGCATCGGCGCGCAGCGCCGCGCCGCCGGTCTCGACGGCGATCACGGTGACCTGGTCGGGCACGTCCCAGCCGGCGATCGCGGCCTGGGTCTCGACCTCGTCGGCGTCGGCACCGGACAGCAGGGCGGCCAGCAGGCGGGCGCGGGCCAGTCCGGTGTCGGTGCTGCGCGCCTGGGCGCCGGCGCGGTAGCCCACCCCGATCTGCTCGGTGAGCTGGCCGACGAAGAGGGTGACCGCGTCGTTGATGGCGTTGAGGGCACCGGCAGAGAGCTCGTTCTCGGCGGCGCTGACCCGCAGCTCGTCGGAGATCACCCCGACCGCGATGCCCATGCCCTGGTCGATCGTGTCCAGGTCGCGGCCGCGCAGGGCGACCCGGTAGCCGACCTTGCGGAACATGTCCTCGACCGGCAGGTAGGACACCTCGCGGCCCAGCGCCTCGTCGACGAAGACCCGCATCGCGTTGTGCACCGCGGTGAAGACCAGGTCGAGCAGGCGCGCGTCGGCGGGGTCCTCGAGCCCGGGTACGCCGGAGCGGACCTGGTCGGTCACCTGCTCGGCGACCTCGCGGACCCGGCCCTCCAAGCTGCTGATCATCCACTGGGCCGAGCCGGGCAGTGCGGCCCGCGGCGGCGCCGCCCTCATCGACTCCCGCCCTGCCTCATCGCCGGACTCCAGCGCCTTGCGGCTCACCAGCCCGTGGTCGCCGTGGACGGGCGGCCCGAGTTGCTCGCGTGCATGTCCAGTCCCTCCCCACCGGCCCCACCGGTGTGTCGTGGAACATACCTCCGCCCGTCGACGCACGGGGGAATTTGTCACCCGCGTGACAAGTCTCGGGCGGCCGGGGCCGCGGGCGTCGTACCGCTGGGGGAGGGGCGCCGGGCCCGGGCCGCCGACCACGTGACGGTTGTCACGTGCCTGACAAGGAAAGGGCCACCGAGTGCCGCCGGAGCGGTCGGCCCTTGCCCGCGGCGAGAGCGCTGTGGCTGGCTCGTACCGCGGACCAGCCCGGGCGCCGCAGGAGGGAGCCGACGTGATCGGGAGCGCGATCCGCCGGTGGGGGGACGTCGCCGACGGCGACGCCCTGGTGGCCGTGCTGTGCGGCGACCTGGATGCGGCCGACCGGCCGCTGCCTCCCGCGGTCGCCCACTCGGTCGTGGTCGCCACCCGCGCGTTCGTCGTGGCCGACGGGCGGTTCGAGGACGCCGTGCGCCAGGTCGGCCCGACCCTGATGGGGATCGGCCGGAGGGCCGCCGTCAGGGGACACAGCGCGGAGCGGCTCAGCCGGGACCTGCGCCAGGTCGTCGACGAGCGGACCAGGCGTGCCGACCAGGTGATCGCCCGGGTCTGCCCGCGCGAGGAGCGCGACGCGCTGCGCGGCGGACTGGAGCGCTTCCTCGACCAGCTGCACCGTGCCGCGCTCGCCGGGCACCGCCAGGCCCGCACGATGATGGCGCTGGCCCCCGACGCACGGCGCGACATGGTCGCGCGGGCGGTCTTCGCGTCGGCGGCGGTGCCCGAGGAGCTGTTGGTGCTGGCCGGCATCGACCCGGCCGCGGCGTACCTGCCGGTGGTGTGGGTGTCCGGCACGGCGCCGCGTCCGCCCGATCCTCCTCCCGACGTGCTCGTCGACCCGACCGGCCGCGCCCTGCTCGTGCCGGACGGGTCCGTGCCCGGGCTCGAGCCCGAGGACCGGGTCGTCACCGGGCCGGCCCGGCCGGCCGCCGACGTCGCCGAGTCGCTCCAGCTCGCCCGGCAGGCCGCCGCCGCGATCCGGGCCGGGGTGATCCGCACCGAGCGTCCCGTCACGTCGTGCGCCGACGTCGCCGCCGAGCTGCTCGTCGCCGGGCGCCCCGCTCTCGCCGACCTGCTCGTCGACAAGTACCTCGCCCAGCTGCGTGCGCTCCGGCCCGCCCGGCGCGTCGAGATCGGCGAGGTGCTGCTGACGTGGCTGGAGACCCGGGCCTCGCTCGCGGAGGTCGCCGCGGCGCACCACATCGCCAAGCAGACCGCCCACGACCGGCTCCGGCAGGGCCGGCGGCTGCTGGGGCCCGCGATCGACGAGCCCGCGTCCCACGCGGCCGTCGTCCTGGCCCTCCACGCCGCACTCGACGGCTGGCGCGCGGAGGTGGCGCGTGGATGAGCACACCGTCCGGACGGGCGTCCGGATTTCCCGCACCTGCGGGGCTTCCTCGTTGACCCGCCCCGATGCCGCTTCGAAGAGTGACAGCACCCGAACCCCCAGGAGGACCCCCGTGACCACCACCCCCCGCCGACGCCGGCGCTCGCTGCTCGTGGGCGCGGTCGCCGTGCTCGCCGCGATGGCGAGCGCGGTCGCCGTACCCGCCGCGCAGGCCGACGACACCGGCCACCTCTCCGTCGTGTACGACGCCGTCGGCTCCACGCACGTCGGTGCCCACGTCGACGCCGACATGCCCATCGGCCCGACCACCATCGAGGTCACCATCGACACGCTCGCGGCGCTCCCGACGCCGATCGTCGACGGCACGATGAGCATCCCCAGCCAGGTGATGACCTTCGACGTCTTCGGCATCCCGACCCGGGCCACCGTCACCATGACCCAGGTCGGCCCCGTCACGGGCACGCTGACCAAGCTGCCCTCGCCGCGCCAGGCGCTCGACCTCGAGTCGCAGGTCAAGTACGACATCCGGCTGAGCAGCGTCGAGGCCAAGGTGTTCGGGATCTGGTGGCCGCTGGCCGTCGGCAGCAACTGCCACACCGTCGAGCCGGTCACGATCAACGCCAGCAGCCCGATCGACGACAGCACCACCCCGCCGACCGGCTACTTCACCATCAACGGCGGCGGCCCGCTCACCGCGACGTACACGATCGGGAGCTTCACCGGCTGCACGCCGCTGAACTTCTTCGACATCCCCGGCTTCTTCCCGACCTTCGGGTCGATCCCGATCAACGCGCTCGTGCCCGGCACCGACAACACGCTGTCGCTCGACCTCTCCAACCCGCGCCCCCCGGCGTGAGCTCCACCCCCCACCCCACGAAGGAGAACCCCATGAAGAACCGCACCCACCGCCTCGCGACCGGCCTCCTCGCGACGGCCGCCGCCGCCAGCACGGTCGTCGCGATGACCGCCACCGCCGCGCAGGCCGCCACGACGTACACGCCGACCGGCGGCCTCAGCGCCAGCTTCGTCGGCACCAGCGTCAGCTTCACCGACATCGAGGCGGCACAGACGCTCACCTGCACGACGTTCGACCTGAGCGGATCGATCATCAGCTCCGGCTCGAGCCGGCCCTACGGCGCCGACGGCGGCACGCTCGGCAGCCTGTCCTCGAGCGGCTGCACCAACCCGCTCGCCGGTGCCACCACCGTCACCCCGGTGGGCACCTGGACCGTGGCGGTCACCGGCGACGCCACCGGGACCTCGTGGCCCGCCCAGCTGAAGAACGTCAAGGCGACGGTCAGCGCCGCCAACTGCACCTTCGGCGTCACCGGTGTCGTCAACGGCAGGTTCGACGACAGCAACCAGCGGTTCACGCCCGCCTCCGGAGCGTCCGGGCTCACCATCGACGGCGGCGCGGGCGCGCCGACCGGCAGCATGTGCGTGACCCTCGACCTGCAGCCCGGCGACACGATCGCGGTCGGCGGCTACTGGACCAACACCCCGCCCACCGGCAGCGCGGCCCTGGACATCTCCAACCCGTGAGCCCGCCCTGAACCCCAGCCGGTGGCGCGCACCCGCGCCACCGGCTGAGGCACGTCCACCCGGACCTGCCCTGTACTAACGTCCCTCTCGGATCCCTCGGAGGTCACCGGTCATCATGCGAGCTCGCCACCCCCGCAGCGCCCCCCGGACGAAGCGTGCGATCGCTGTCACCTGCCTCGTCGGGCTGGTGCTGCTCCTGCTGTCGATGCCCAGCAGCAGCGCGCCGGGCGACCCGATCCCCGGCGAGCAAGACCTTCCGCAGACCCGCATCAGCGGCGGCGGTGAAGGAGTGGTCACCACCTCCCAGGGCGCCGTCGTCCCCCGCTCGAGGATGTACATCACCATGGGTGGCGACTCCCCGGTCTGGGGACTGCTCTACAACGGGCTCTACAACTGGCCGATCGAGGATCCGAGCACGTTCGCTGCCCTCTGCTCGCGCGGACGGCCCTGCGTTCCCGACCCCTTCTACCAGCCCGCGTGCGCGACCGACGACCTCTCCACGCAGAAGCGCGGGAGCTTCTTCAGGTCGCTGATCTACCCCGTCGGGCGTGTGGACGGCGGCGTCGACGTCGGACTGGTCGGGCGGGTTCCGGTCCGCCTGGTCGCCTTCGGATCCCTCCCCGCGACGGCGACGCTCACGATGCGCTCGGCTCGGGAGGGCGGCAAGGTCACCCCCTTGCTCGCTCAGATCTGGTCCACCAGCAGCGCGGCCACGATCGGCTGCGATCCCGAGTTCGACGCGCCCGCACTGACCGCGCTCATCGAGGGGAGGATCGACATCTCGCTCTCCGACCTGGAGGTCGACGGCGTCCCTGTCGACCTCGGCCCGCACTGCCGAACCGTCCGCTCCACCGAGCTGCGGCTGTGGGGCGAGACGGACCGCGGGGCCTACAGCCCCAACTCCGGCGGGCCCCTCGGTGCGTACGACGGTCTGCACCCCGGCAGTCTCGGCCCCCTCGACTCGCCGGTCTACGTCGAGAGCAGGGGCAGGACGATTCCCGCCTCGACCGGCGTCGACGTGCCGCCCTTCACCGGCTGTGGCACCGGTGGCGACGACCTGAGCCCGCTGGTGACTGCCATGGCGTCGGGTCCGAACAACCCGGTGCGGGCGGTGCAGAAGCCCGTCGTCTCGCACGAGGTCGCCCCGGGCGAACCCTTCCCCCGCGAGGTGCTGCGGGACATCTCGGCCTGCTCGCCGTTCGGCGGGCAGTGCCCGCTGCCCGGCCCTGACGCGCCGGACCGCCCGCCGCTGCCGGACGACGACTGACGACCCGCTCCATCCTGCGACGAGAGAGCCGCCAGCCCGCGACGGGTCGGCGGCTCCTTCGTCTTTCCTGCCCTGAGCGCACCGCGTTGTCACCGCGCTGACAACGCGGTCGCCGGCGGTCGCTCGCGCGGCCGCCGGCTGTCAGTCCTGCGGGCTGCCGGCGCCAAAAGTTGTCACCCGCGTCACAACATCCGCCACGTCGCCCGGCGAATTGCCGGCGGACTCTGGCTCCGCCCCCGTGTGCCGCCTTGACTGAGCCGCGAGTCGTGTGACGGTAGCCACAGAGAGGGAGGGCCATGTCTCGGGCAGCTCGCAGGGTGCACACCCGCCGCGGCGTCGCCATCGCCGTGCTCGGCGTCGTGCTCGCCACCGCCGGGCTCGCCGGCGGCGTCGTCCAGGTGCTGCGCACCGCGGCCGACGATGCCGCGCCGGCCCCGGCGCACCACGGGGCGCCGAGGAGCGCGACCACCGCGCCGAGCATCGCGGCCGCACCCGCGGTCGCGGTGGACCCGGCTGCCGTCGTACGGCGTCCGCGGGTCGGGGGACCGAGCGACTTCCCGGGGTCGCTCGGCTCCGCGCCGCCCGAGGCGCTCGCGGCCTACCAGCGGGCGGCGGCGGTGCTCGACGCCGCCGGTGCCTGCCGCCTGGACTGGACGGTGCTGGCGGCGATCGGCCGGGTCGAGTCCGACCACGGTCGCGGACCCGCCGTCGGGAGGCCGCTCGACGGCGGCGGCCGGCGCGGAGAGGTCGCCGACACCGACGGCGGCGTGCTCGACGGGGACCCGCGGTGGGACGCTCCCGTCGGGCCGTTCCGGCTGATGCCGACGACCTGGACCAGCGCCGCGGTCGACGCCGACGCCGACGGAGTCCGCGACCCGCGCGACATCGACGATGCGTCCCTGGCCGCCGCCGTGCGGCTGTGCGCGGGCCACGACCTCCACACCCGGCGCGGCCTGCGGGCCTCGCTGGCGGCGTACCACCCGGCGCGGGGCTTCGTGCGCACCGTGCTGCGCCTCGCGCACCGCTACGCGCGACAGTCTGCCCCGCTGGACGTCGTACCCCTCCCCTCGCCGCTGCCGGTGCTGCCCGAGGAGTGCGCCTGCACCCGGGCCCGGCTCCTGGGCGACCCGGTCGACGCGCTCGCGGCACCGAGCACGCCGTCGGCGACCCCGCCCACCGGCATGCCGGCCGTGCCGACGCCCACGCCGACGCCCACGCCCACCCCCACGGACGAGGCGTCGGAGGACCCGACGAGCGAGCCGACCGACGGGCCCACGACCGGGTTCACCGGCGTGCCCACCAGCCCGACCACCCCCGAGCAGCCATGACTCCCCGCGAGCAGCGCACCGACAGGCAGGAGACCCGCCATGGGCGGCACCGTTGAGGTCACCGGACTCACGAAGAGCTTCGGCTCCCAGAACATCTGGAGCGACGTGACGCTCACCCTCGAGCCGGGGGAGATCACCGCGCTGCTGGGACCGTCCGGCACCGGCAAGTCGGTCTTCCTCAAGTCGTTGATGGGCCTGCTCAAGCCGGAGGCCGGGCGGTGCCTGGTCAACGGGGTGGACATGGTGACGGCCAAGGAGTCGCACCGGCTCGAGCTGCGCAAGAAGTTCGGCGTGCTCTTCCAGGACGGCGCGCTGTTCGGCTCGATGAGCGTCTACGACAACGTCGCCTTCCCCCTGCGCGCCCACACCCGCAAGAACGAGACGCAGGTGCGCGAGATCGCCATGCAGAAGCTGGACATGGTCGGCCTGCTCGGTCAGGAGCACAAGCTGCCGGGCGAGATCTCCGGTGGCATGCGCAAGCGCGCCGGCCTGGCCCGCTCGCTGGTCACCGAGCCCGAGATCATCCTCTGCGACGAGCCCGACTCCGGCCTCGACCCGGTGCGCACCGCCAACCTCGCCCAGCTGCTGCTCGACGTCAACGCGCAGACCGACGCGACGATGCTCGTGGTCACCCACAACATCGAGCTGGCCCGCACCCTGCCGGACAACCTCGGCATGCTCTACCGCCGCCAGCTGGTGATGTACGGCCCGCGCGAGCAGTTCCTGCTGACCGACCACCCGGTCGTCTCGCAGTTCATGGCCGGCGACCCGGTCGGCCCGATCGGCATGAGCGAGGAGGTCGACCACTCCAGCAACGCGCCGTTGCTCGACGACTACGGCTACCCGGTCGACGGCCCGTCCGGGGCGCCGACGATGGTGCGTGCCGGCGCCCGGGCGATCGAGGTGCTGCCGCGCCAGCTGCTGCCCGCCAGCGGGCTGCCGCGCCCGGCGACCGAGCGGCACGCGCGCCGGGTCGCGAGCGGCGAGGCGAGCCTGTACGTCGCCGACGACGAGGAGGCGGACCGACCCCCTGCCGTCGTCCGGCCCGACCCGGTCTCCCGCGCCCTCGACCAGACGGGTGCCTTCTTCGCGCTGGGGCTCGACACGATCCGGGCCGCCTTCCGCCGGCCGTTCGCGGCGCGCGAGGCCCTCGACCAGTTCTGGTTCGTCACCAGCGTCTCGTGGGTCCCGGCGATGCTGATCGCCATCCCCTTCGGCGCGGTGATCGCGCTCCAGCTCGGCACCCTGACCGTCCAGGTCGGTGCCCAGTCGTTCACCGGTGCGGCGTCGGTGCTGGCCGTCGTGCAGCAGGCGGCGCCGATCGTGACCACGCTGGTGATCGCGGGAGCGGGAGGTGCCGCCATCTGCGCGGACCTCGGGTCGCGGACCATCCGCGACGAGATCGACGCGATGCGGGTGATCGGCGTCGACCCGGTGCAACGGCTCGTCGTACCCCGGGTCCTCGCGTGCGTCGTCGCCGCCGTCCTGCTCAACGGCCTGGTCTCCGTGGTCGGCGTCCTCGGCGGCTACTTCTTCAACGTCGTCATCCAGGGCGGTACGCCGGGCGCCTACCTCGCGAGCTTCACCGCGCTCGCCCAGATCCCCGACCTCGTCGTGGGGGAGATCAAGGCGGTCATCTTCGGCTTCCTCGCCGGTGTCGTCGCGGCGTACCGCGGCCTCAACACGCGCCCCGGGCCGAAGGGGGTGGGGGAGTCGGTCAACCAGTCGGTCGTCGTCACCTTCCTGCTGCTGTTCTTCGTCAACTTCGTCGTCACCACGCTCTACCTCGAGCTGGTGCCCGGGAAGGGAGCCTGATGAGCACCGTCGCCGTCGCCAAACGGCCCTGGTGGGACCGCCGCCTCGACCGGGTCGCCCAGACCGGCAAGGACATCCGGTTCTACGGACGGGTGATCGCCGGCATCCCGACCGCCGTGCGGCTCTACCCGAAGGAGGTCTGGCGGGTCCTGTCCGAGGTCAGCTTCGGCACCGGCGCGCTCGCCGTCATCGGCGGCACCGTCGGCGTGATGACCGGGATGAGCCTGTTCGTCGGCACCGTCGTCGGCCTGCAGGGGTACGCCGCCCTCGACCAGATCGGCACCAGCACCCTCAACGGCTTCATCTCCGCCTACTTCAACACCCGCGAGATCGCGCCGCTCGTCGCGGCGCTGGCCATGTCCGCCACCGTGGGCGCGGGCTTCACCGCCCAGCTCGGCGCGATGCGGATCAGTGAGGAGATCGACGCGGTCAAGGTGATCGGGCTCGACGCGGTGCCCTTCCTCGTCTCGACCCGCGTCGTCGCCGGGTTCATCGCGATCATCCCGCTCTACGTCATCGGCCTGCTGACGTCGTACGCCGGCAGCCGGATGGTCACCGTGCAGCTGCGCGGGCAGTCGGCGGGCACCTACGACCACTACTTCCAGCTCTTCCTGCCCCCGGTCGACATCCTGCTCAGCTTCGGGAAGGTGCTCGTCTTCGCGGTGCTGGTCATCCTCATCCACTGCCGCCTCGGCTTCTTCGCCCGCGGCGGGCCGGCCGGCGTCGGCGTCGCCGTGGGCCGGTCGGTGCGCCGCACCCTCGTCGTCGTCGCCGTGCTCGACCTCGCCCTGTCGATGGCGATGTGGGGCACCACCACGACCGTGCGGATCGCCGGATGAGCGGCGGTTGGGGCCGGGCTCGCGACCTCCTCCTCGGCCTGGGGTACGGCGGCCTGGTGCTCGCCCTGGGCGCCGGCACGTGGCTCGCCTACAACCAGGTGTTCGTCGACCGCAGCGACATCCGGCTGACCACCGGCACCGTCGGCAGCGCGCTGCAGAGAGGATCCGACGTGAAGCTCAACGGCGTCCCGGTCGGCAAGGTGACCGAGATCGAGCCCCGCGACGGCGGCGCGGTCCTCACCCTCGCCCTGGAGCCCGACGTGCTCGACGACCTGCCGGTCGACACCACCGCCCGGCTGCTGCCGAAGACCCTCTTCGGTGAGCGGTACGTCGCCCTGGTCCGTCCGCGCGCCGGTGGCGCCACCCTCCGGGCCGGCGACACGATCGAGCAGGACTCCTCGGCCTCGGCCGTCGAGCTGGAGGAGCTGTTCGACGAGCTGTTGCCCGTCCTGCAGGCGATCCAGCCCGACAAGCTGTCCGCCACCCTCGGCGAGCTGGCCCTGATGCTGCGCGGCCGGGGTGGCGACATCGGGGACAACCTCGTCGCGTGGGGCGAGTACCTCGCGAAGCTCAACCCGCTGACGCCGCAGCTGTCCGACGACCTCGCCGCCTTCGGCCGGGTCGCCCAGACCTATGCCGACGCCGCGCCTGACCTGCTCGACGCGCTGGAGTCGATGACGACCACCTCGCGCACCCTCGCCGACGAGCGGACCGCGATGACCAGGTTGTTCGCGGGCGTCGTCGTCGCGGCCGACGACACGAACGGCTGGATGGTCGCCAACTCCGGCACGGTCATCACCTTGTCGAAGGAGAGCCGGAAGGCGCTGGAGGCGGTGGCGCCGTACGCCGTGCAGTTCCCCTGCCTGTTCAAGGCGCTGCGCGACTTCGTCCCGGTCATGGACAAGACCCTCGGCAAGGGCACCGCCGAGCCGGGTGTCCACGTCGTGCTCAACGTGACCCCCGATCGCGGCCGCTACGTCCTCGGCAAGGACGACCCGACCTACCTCGCGAAGGGTGCGCCGCGCTGTCCCTACCAGGACGGCAGCGTCAAGCCGGTGGCGTCGCGCGGCACCGAGGGTGGGCCCGAGCGGATCCTGCCGCCGCCGAGCGACCGGGTGCAGCGCGTGCTCGCCGACGCCGCCGGGCTGGGCGAGGCGAACTCGCCCGCCGAGAACCAGCTGATCGCCGAGCTGATGGCCCCGGCGGCCGGGGTCAGCCCGGCCGACTACCCGACCTGGAGCAGCCTGCTGGTCGGGCCGCTGCTGCGCGGCGCGGAGGTGGAGGTCCGATGACCCGGGTGACCAGTTCCCGCACCGGGCTGGCCGTGACCCTGACCAAGGCGTTGGTCTTCGCCGTCGTCACGGTCCTGGCGACGCTGGCCCTGGCCGGCACCATCCGCAACGGAGCCAGCGGCCCCAGCAACGAGTACGTCGCGATGTTCAGCGACGCGACCAGCCTCAACAAGGGCGACGACGTGCGGATGGCCGGCGTCAAGGTCGGCACCGTGACCGGCGTCGAGGTCAGCGACGACCGGGTCGCCCGGGTGAGCTTCACCGTCGCCGACACCGCACCCCTCGGCACCGGCGCCCGCGCCCTGCTGCGCTTCCGCAACCTCGTCGGCCAGCGGTACGTCGCCCTCGAGCCCGGCGACGTGACCGGCGTGCGGCTCGCGCCCGGCCACGTGTTCGGCCTCGACGCGACCCAGCCGGCGCTCGACCTGACCGTGCTGTTCAACGGCTTCCAGCCGCTGTTCCGGCTGCTCGACCCCGCCGACGTCAACAACCTCAGCGCCCAGGTCATCGCGGTCTTCCAGGGCGAGGGCCCGACCGTCGAGGGGCTGTTGAAGAGCACCGCCAGTCTCACCTCGACCCTCGCCGACCGCGACCAGGTGATCGGCCAGCTGATCACCAACCTGTCCTCGGTCCTCGGTGTCGTCGAGGAGCGCTCCGGCCAGCTCGACACCACGCTGGTCACCCTCCAGCAGCTGGTCAGCGGTCTCGCGGCGGACCGCGAGACCATCGGCTCGACGATCGACGGGATGGGCGACCTGTCCGAGAGCGTCGCCGGCCTGCTCGACGAGGGACGCGCCCCGCTCAAGCGCTCCATCAGGGCGCTCGGTGACCTGTCGGGAGTGCTGGCCAACAACGAGGACGTCATCGACAAGGCACTCGCGACCCTGCCCACGAAGGTGCAGCGACTCGCGAGGATCGCCAGCTACGGCTCGTGGGTCAACTTCTACCTCTGCTCGATCGAGGGCCGGATCCCCCTGCCCGAGGGCTACTACGGCGACCTCGGCGTGCAGCCGGTCGCGGGGAGGTGCCGCTGATGGCCGCGCGCACGCAGCGCCGGTTCCCGACCGCGTTCGCGGAGCGGAACCGGGTGGTGATCGCCGTCATCGGCATCGTCGCCCTCGTCGCCACCTTCTTCGCCACCTTCTACGCCGAGGACCTGCCGGTCGTCGGCGGCGGAGCGAGGCACCAGGCCTACCTGGCCGAGGCCGCGGGCCTGCGGGCCGGCGACGAGGTGCGGGTGGCCGGCGTGAAGGTCGGCAAGGTGACCGACGTCGACCTCGTCGGCGACCGGGTCCTGGTCAGCTTCCGGGCCAAGGGCGTCGAGATCGGCAGCGAGTCGACGGCGGCGGTCAAGATCAAGACCCTGCTCGGCCAGAAGTACCTCGCCGTCGACCCGCTCGGCACCGAGGCGCTCGACGAGCCGATCCCGCTCGAGCACACCACGACGCCGTACGACGTCAACGCGGCCTTCTCCGACCTGTCCTCGACCATCGGCGAGATCGACACCGCCCGGCTCGAGCAGGGCATGGCCACCTTGTCCCAGGTCTTCGCCAACACCCCCGAGTCGGTGCGCGGCATGGTCGAGGGACTGACCCGGCTCTCGCGCACGATCTCCAGCCGCGACGAGGAGCTGGCGAGGCTGTTCCGCTCCACGGCCGGCGTCACCGACACCCTCGCCGCCCGCAACGACGAGATCGGCAAGCTCGTCGACGACGGCAACCTGCTGCTCACCGAGCTGGCCAACCGGCGCGAGTCGATCCGGCAGATGCTCGAGGCCACCACCACCCTGGGGCGGGAGCTCGCGGGCGTCGTACGCGACAACCGGGAGCAGCTGAGGCCCGCGCTGGAGAAGCTCGACAAGGTCGCGGCGATGCTGCGCCGCAACCAGAAGCACCTGGGCGACGCGCTCGAGGTGCTCGGTCCCTACTACCGGATGCTCACCGCGGCGATGGGCAACGGCCGCTGGCTCGACTCCTACATCTGCGGCCTGTTCGACGCGCAGGGCGCGCCGGTCCTCGACAACGACGTGGTCCGCGACTGCCGACCCGGAGGTGGCTCATGAGGTCCCGGTCCCTGCGCTGGACGGCGGTCGCCGCCGGCCTGGTGCTCCTCGTCGCCGCGGCCGTGGTCGGCGTGCGGCTGCTGCGCCCCGGCACCGAGCTGACAGCCGACTTCGACTCCGCGGTCGGGCTCTACCCGGGCTCCGACGTCCAGGTGCTCGGCGTGCCCGTCGGCACCGTCACCGAGGTCACGCCGGTGGGCGGGAAGGTCCGGGTCACGATGCGTCTCGACGAGGGCCGCAAGGCCGCTCGGGGCACCGGTGCCGTGATCGTCGCGCCCACCCTGGTCAGCGACCGCTACGTCCAGCTGACGACGCCGTGGGTCCGGGGGCCAGCGCTGGCGGACGGCGACCGGATCGCGACCACGGCGGTGCCGGTCGAGATCGACGAGATGTACGAGAGCCTCGCCGACGTGGGGGAGGCGCTCGGTCCCAACGGCGCCAACCGCAACGGCGCGCTCTCCGACCTCCTCGACACCATCGCCGAGAACCTCGACGGCCAGGGAGCCTCCATCAACACCATGCTGCGCGACTTCGCGAAGGCGTCGGCGACCGTCTCCGGCGTCGACGACGACTTCTTCGCCACCGTCGAGAACCTCGACACCCTCAACCAGACGCTGCTCGACCACGACCAGGGCGTGGCCGGGGCCAACCAGCAGCTCGCCGTCGTGTCGGAGTACCTCGCCGAGGACCGCGGGAACCTCACCTCGGCGATCACCGAGCTCGGCAAGGCGCTCGCCCTGCTCGAGGGCTTCGTCAAGGAGAACCGCGGCGCGCTCAAGCGCAGCGTCGACGCACTGCGCGGGCCGAGCCAGGTGCTGGTCAACCAGAAGGCAGCGCTCGCCGAGGCGGTGCGCACCATCCCGCTCGCGCTGCAGAACTTCCTCAACACCTACGACCCGGCCTCCAACACCCTCCAGGGCCGGGGCAACCTCAACGAGCTCACCCTGTGGAGCGACGACGGCAAGTCCGCCCGTACGTCGGACGACGCACCGCCGTTGCTGCTGCCCGGCCTGGGCGGGGGTGAGTGAGGTGCGCGGCCACATCCGTCGTACGCCGGCCGCGCGCGTCGCGGCCCTGGTCGCCGCGTCGGGGCTCGGGCTCGCGTTGAGCGGGTGCGGGATCCTCGGCGGCGGGGTGTACGACGCCTCGCTGCCGGGCGGTGCCGACCTCGGCAAGGACCCGATCACCGTGACCGCCGAGTTCCCCGACGTGCTCGACCTGGTGCCGCAGTCGAGCGTGCGGGTCGACAACGTCGCGGTCGGCCGGGTCACCGACATCGACCTCGGCGACGACGGCCGCACCGCGGTCGTGACCATGGAGGTGCGACGCGACGTCGACCTGCCGTCGGCGACGACCGCCCGGCTGCAGCAGACCTCGCTGCTGGGGGAGAAGTACGTCGCCCTGGTCCGGCCGGAGGGCGGCGGTGAGACCATGCCGGCGCCCGGCCGGCTCGCGGACCACGCCGTGCTCACCACGGCCGACACCGACGCGGCAGCCACCGCCGAGCAGGTCCTCGGTGCGCTGTCCCTGGTGCTCAACGGGGGCGGGATCGGGCAGTTCCAGGAGATCTCCCGCGAGCTGCAGCAGGTCGGCGACGGCCAGACCGAGCAGGTGCGGGCCTTCCTCGACGAGCTCAACCGGTTCGTCGGCGTCCTCGACCGGCGCAAGGGCGCCATCACCGGCGCGATCGACGGCCTGGCGCGGCTCTCCGCGGTGCTCGACGGGGACCGTGCTCAGATCGCGGCCGTGCTCGACGAGCTGTCGCCCGGCATGAAGGTGCTCGTCGAGCAGCGGCCCCAGCTCACGAAGATGCTGGAGTCGCTCGACCGGCTCTCGAAGGTCACGGTCCGCACGCTGAACGCCTCCCAGGAGGACATGGTCCGCGACCTGCGGGCGCTCGACCCGATCCTCTCCGAGCTGGCGAAGGCGGGGGCGAACCTGCCGTACTCCCTCGAGATCCTGCTGACCTACCCGTTCCCCGACTCGGTGCTCGGCGCCATCCGCGGCGACTACCTGAACGTCTTCATGACCACCAACTTCCGCACCCTTCCTGCGGGCTGTGCGGCGGTTGGCTGCCTGTGGCCACAGCCCACGGCAGGCGGTGGGTCGGCGGCGCGCTCCCGCAACCTCTCCCTCCCCGGGGACGCGCCGCCGACCATGCTGCCGTCCACCGACAGCGCGACGCCAGCCACCGGCACGCCGACCGTGCCCGGCCCGTCGATCCTGCCGAGCGCACCCTCCTCGTCCGGGTCCGGCTCCGGGTCCTCGAGCGGCTCGCCGAGCGGGACACCGAGCGGCTCGGCGACCAGCGGTGCACCGAGTGGCTCGACGAGCGGCACCGCCGGCGGGTCGCCCAGTGGCTCGGCCAGTGACTCGGCCAGTGACTCGGCCAGCAGCGAAGGAGGCGAGTGACGTGCAGCAGCTCACCCGCGGAGTCCACGTCAAGCTCGGCCTGTTCGTGCTGGTCGCGCTGCTCGGCACCAGCTACCTCGGGGCGTCGTACGTCGGCTTCACCCCCTTCTCCGACGGCTACCGGGTCACCGTGGCGCTGCCCGAGGCAGGGGGCCTGTTCGTCCACTCGGAGGTCACCTACCGCGGGGTCCAGGTCGGCAAGGTGACCGCGATGGAGCCGACCGGCGACGGGGTGGAGGTGACCGCCGAGATCGAGCCGGACGCACCGGACATCCCCGCCGACGCGACGGCCCGGGTACGCAACCGCTCCTCGATCGGCGAGCAGTACCTCGACCTGGCGGGCACCTCGACCAAGGACCTCCTGGCCGACGGCGACCACCTCAGCGGTGGTCCCGAGGCGTTGCCGCAGGACCTCTCCGAGGTGCTCCGGGCCGGTCGCGACCTCGTCGCGTCGGTGCCCTCGGACTCGCTGGACACCGCCATCGACGAGGGCTACCTGCTCTCGCAGGGCATCAGCCACGACGTCGGCCGACTTGTCGAGACGTCGCGCGAGTTCCAGCAGGCGGCCGACGACAACTTCCTGGTCAGCGCCTCGCTGATCCGCAACGCCGACCGGGTGCTGGCCACCCAGGAGGACTCCAGCGCCGCGATCGGCGCCTACAGCAAGGACCTCGCCCTGTTCTCCCAGGCCCTCGCCGACTCCGACGCCGACCTGCGCACCCTGGTCGCGGCCACCCCGGGAGCGGCGGAGCAGCTGAGCCTGCTGATCCGCGACGTGGGGCAACCGCTGTCGATCCTGATGGACAACCTGGTGTCGACCGCGACCATCTTCGGGGCCAACGCCGCCGGGGTGCGCGACTCGCTGATCCGGCTGCCGCAGGCGGTGAGCGTCGGCTGGGCCACCACCAGCGGGCGCGGGTTCCACCTCGGCATGGTGCCGACGTTCTTCAACCCGCTGCCGTGCACCACTGGCTACAGTGGCACGACCCTGCGCCGGGGCACCGACGCGACCGAGGGGCCGCCGCTCAACCGCAAGGCGGGTTGCACCGCGCCACGCGGCGAGGGCAACGTGCGCGGTCCCCAGGCCGTCGCCGGTGGCACCGGCGACGGGACCGCCCAGCGCCCCGCCGACGTCGACGTCGTCGAGGACCTCGACGACCTGCTGGGAGGTGGTCGGTGATGACCACGGGATTCGGGCACGACGTGGAGGAGATCGAGATCAGCGACGAGGACGTGACGCAGAGGCCCCCGGAGTCACCGCAGTCGTCCGGACGCCGCTCGGTCGAGCTGGGCCTGCTGGTGCTGGCCGTGGTGGCGCTGGTCGCCGGTGTCGTCTCCTGGCAGCGTGCCGGCGACCACGACGAGGCGGCCGTGGCGCGAGCCGCTCTGCGCGACACGGTGCTGATCACGGCCCGCAGCCACATCGAGACGATGAACACCCTCGATCACGACGACGTCGATGGTGGCCTGGAGAGGTGGCAGGACGTCACGACCGGCACCCTCAAGGACCAGATCGCGGCGACCGACGCCGAGACCCGCCAGCTGATGGCCGACCAGCAGATGGTCTCCACCGGCAAGGTCGTCGACGCCGCCGTCCTCGACCTCACCGCCAGCACCGCCACGGTGATCGCGTCGGTCGAGGTCACGGTCCGCAACGACGCCGACCCGTCCGCCGTGCCGAGCGTGAAGCGCAACCGGTTCGCCGCCGACCTGGTCAAGGTCGGCGACCGCTGGCTCCTCGAGGGCCTCGACCAGGTGGCGGTGGAGATCAAGTGACCGCGCTGACGACCGTCGTACGCCGGCACGGGGTCCTCGTGCTCGCCGCCCTCCTCGTCGCGGCGGCTGCCGTCGCCTTCTGGCAGGCCGATGTCGCCCGCGGCAGGGACAACGTCGGCAACCACGCCGTCGTGGGGGTCGCGGCGACCACCGAGGTGCAGTCCGCCGTGTCCTCCGCGCTGGTCCGGGTCTTCAGCTACGACTACGCCGACCCGGCCCCGACCCAGCAGGCGGCCGACGACCTGCTCGCCGGCAGGGCGCGCGAGCAGTACGACCTGCTCTTCGCCGCGCTGGAGGAGAAGGCGCCCGGCCAGCAGCTCGTGCTCACCGCCCAGGTGCAGGTCGCCGCCGTCAAGGAGCTCACCGCGCGCTCCGCCACCCTGCTGGTGTTCCTCGACCAGGCCTCGCAACGCGCCACCGACCAGGAGTCGGCGGTCTCCGCGGCCCAGCTCTCGGTGCGGGCGACCAGGACCGGCGACACCTGGAAGGTCACCGGCATCGAGCCGCTCTGACCCAGCCCCCGCGGGACGGCGTCGGTAGGGTCGCCCGCATGACCGACGGCCCCGGCACCCGCAGCCAGCGGTTCTTCGCGCGCTGGTACCCCGACCTCATGCAGCGCGCCGAGGACGCCGGCCAGGCCGACATCCGCGCCCGGCACCTCGCCCGGGCCCGGGGCCGGGCGCTCGACCTCGGCACCGGCAACGGGTTCTCGGTCCCGCACTACACGGCGGCGGTCAGCGAGCTGGTGATGGTCGAGCCCAACCCCGGCCTGCGCAAGCAGCTGCAGCGTCGTACCGCCGACATCCGGGCCACGGCCTGGGAGATCGTCGACGGCGACGCCTACGCCCTGCCGTTCCCCGACGCGTCCTTCGACACGGTCAGCGCGTCCCTGGTGTTCTGCTCGCTCGACCGCCCTGAGGCCGCGCTCGACGAGCTGGCCCGGGTCACCAAGCCGGGCGGGACCTTCCTGTTCCACGAGCACGTCCGCGGCACGGGCCTGCTCCGCGTGCTGCACGAGGTCGCCACGCCGCTGCAGTCGCGCATCGCCGACGGCTGCCACCTCAACCGCGACTTCCTCGGCCTGCTCGACCGCTCGCCGTTCGAGGTCACCGAGATCGAGCACCTGCGGATGCCCGGCCCGCCGGCGCGGATCACGCCGATGGTCGTGGGCGCCGCGACCGCTTGTAACTAAGGGTTACAGCAGGAAAACCGGTGCCACAACGCCCGGGTGGTGGCAACGACGCCCGGGTGGATGACACACGGCACGACTGAGTGCAGCAGTCGGCGTCGGGTCACCTGGCGCGGTGACACGATCACCACTACCCGGGCGATGTGGCTACCACCTCGGCGCTGTTGCACCGAAATTCGGTACGCAACACTTAGTTACAAGCGAGCGAGCCCGGATCAGATGACCCCCGCGGCGAGGGCGACCTCACGGTAGGCCGCGGCCAGCGAGGCGACCGTCTCGTGGGCGTTGAGGCCGCTGGGGTTGGGCACGACCCACAGCTCGGCACCGGACCACACGTCGTCGATCGTCTCCGGCTGCCGACCCGGCACGGCCTTGGGCAGCCCGAAGGCGGTCCGGTACGCCGTGATCCCGGCGATCGCCACGACCTTCGGCCGCTCCCTGGCCACCAGCTCGACCAGCTGCCGGCCGCCGGCCCGCAGCTCCTCGGCGGAGAGCTCGGAGGCCTTGGCGGTCGCGCGGTGCACCACGTTGCTGATCCCGATCCCGCGCTCGCGCATCATCGTCCGCTCGACGTCGGTCATCCCGTCGGCCGGGTCGACCGGCTCGGTGATCACGCCGCCGAGCAGCAGCGCCGGGTAGAAGCGGTTGCCGGGGTGCGCGAAGTGGGTCTGGGTCGCGGCGGTCCACAGCCCCGGGTTGATGCCGACGAACAGCAGCCTGAGCACCTGGCCGGGTGCGTTCGGGAGCAGGTCGGGGACCACGGCGTCGCGGTAGGACTCGAGCTCGGCTCGGGAGAAGGTACGGCGCGCCACGCATCGAGCCTGTCACGATGAGCCCGTGGCCAACGAGCCGGGACCCTGGAACACCTTCGTCGAGGGCGACAACCTCGACGTGCTCGCCACGCTGCCCGACGGGTCGCACGACCTGATCTACCTCGACCCGCCCTACAACACGGGCAACGACCTCACCTACCACGACGACTTCCGTGGGCAGCGCGGCGCGGGCGCCGCCGGGCGCCACGCCGCCTGGGTCGCCTACCTGCGGCCCCGGGTCGAGGCCGGCCATCGGGTGCTCGCGGACACCGGCGCGCTCTTCGTCAGCATCGACGACCACGAGGTGGCCCACCTGCGGCTGCTCCTCGACGAGGTGTACGGCGAGGCGAACTTCCTCGCCCAGGTCGTGGTCAACCTCAACCCCAAGGGCCGCCAGCTGGGGAAGGGGTTCGCGACCTCGCACGAGTACCTCCTCGTCTACGCGAAGGACGCCGCCCGCTGCGTGCTCGACGCGACCTCGGCGACCACCGTGGTCGACTCGGACTTCCCGCTCGAGGCGCCCGACGGGCGCCGCTACCGCCGGCTGCCGCTGCGCAACACCAACAAGAAGTTCAACCCGCTGTCCACGCCGACCCTGCACTTCCCGGTCTGGGGCGACCCGGCGACGGGCCGGGTCGCCACGACGCCCTTCGCGGGTGCCGAGGAGATCAAGCCGGTGTTCGGGGACGGTACGCCGGCCGTGTGGCGCTGGTCGCGCCCACGGATCGACGAGCGGCCCGACGACCTGGAGTGCCGCGTGGTCCGGGGCGCGCGGGGCCCGCGGGTTGACGTCTACCAGCGCGACTGGCGCCACCCCGTGGGCGGTCGCCGCAAGAAGCTGCCGACCATCTGGCTGGCCGAGGAGGTCGGCTCCACCGACACGGCGGTCGCCGAGCTCAAGGAGCTGGTCGGGCACGTCTTCGAGTCGCCGAAGCCGACCGGGCTGCTGCTGCGGGTCATCGGCACCATGCCCGACGACGCCCGGGTCCTCGACTACTTCGCCGGCAGCGGGACCACCGGGCACGCGGTCGCGCTCGCGAACGCGGCCGACGGCGGGCGTCGTACCTGCCTCTCGGTCAACTCCGCCGAGCCCACCCGGCCCGGCTCCAACGCCGAGCGCGCCGGCCACGCCACCGTGTCGTCGGTGACCCGCGCCCGGCTGCGGGCGGTCGCCGAGCGGCTCGGCGGCGGCTTCGCCGAGCTCAGCTGACCCCGGCGGCCTTCTCCAGCGCCGCGAGCTCGTCGTCGAGGAAGGTCAGCAGCCGCTGCAGGTGCGGCACCGTGCGCCGGCAGCCGGTGAGGCCGAAGCCCATGTTGCCGGCGTAGGACGTGCAGGTGATGTTGAGCGCCATGCCGTTGATCGGGATCGAGACCGGGTAGTTGCCGACCAGCTGTGCGCCGTTCCAGTAGTGCGGCACCCGCGGCCCGGGCACGTTGCTGATGATGAGGTTGTACGGCGGGCGCACGATGCCCTGCATCTTCAGCATCGGCACGACGATCGAGGGCGCCATGCCGATCGCGCTCATCGCCACGATCTGCGCCGGCGTCATCGACGACAGCGCCTCCTTGCCGTCCTTCATCGACTGGCTGATCGTGCGCAGCCGGTCGGCCGGGTCGGCCTTGTCGGTGGCCAGGCGCACCATCACCGAGCCGATCGCGTTGCCGCCCTCGGCCGAGGCGGTGCCGGCCTGCTTGGCCTTGAGTCCGACCGGGACCATCGACACCATCGACTGGTCGGGCAGCGCGTCGAGCTCGGTGAGGTAGGTCCGCATCGCCCCGCTGCACATGGCGAGGACGACGTCGTTGATCGTCGTACCGCTGGCCCTGCCGACGCCGCGGATCCGCTCGATCGGCCAGTCCTGGGCGGCGAAGCGACGGGCACCGGTGATCGACTGGTTGAAGATCGTGCGCGGCGCGGCCAGCGAGACCGCCGACGTCTCGTTCCTCAGGCCCTTGCGCAACGTCTTGACCAGCGCCATCGGCATCCCGGCCGCGTCGGCGCTGATCGACAGCGCCGTGCGGACGGCGTCACCGGGCAGGTCGGCGAGCGTGCGGGCGGCCGTGGTCGCGGCGTCGACGGCCGCGGCGGGCAGGGAGTCGGGGCTCTCGGGCTCCGGCCTGCGCCTGCCGGCGGCACCCTCGGCGAACGGCGCGAGCATGTTGCGGCGCTCGGCGTCGGAGGAGAGCGTGCTCGCCATGAGCCGCATCGCGGAGATGCCGTCGACCAGGGCGTGGTGGAGCTTGGTGTACATCGCGACCCGGCCGTCGGCGAGTCCCTCGATCACGTGGGTCTCCCACAGCGGACGCTCCCACGCGAGCCGGGTGGAGTGCAGCCGGCCGACCAGCTCGAGCAGCTCGCGGACCCGGCCGGGCTGGGGGAGCGCGCTGTGCCGGACGTGGTGCTCGATGTCGAACTGCTCGTCGTCGCGCCAGACCAGCGTGCCCCCGGTCTTGACCGACCGGTGGGGGTGCTTGAGGAAGAGCGGCGCGATCCGGTCCGTGTCGCGCATCGACTCGAACATCTCCCGCACGTAGCCCGGCCCGGCGTCCGCGGGCCGCTCGAAGAGCTGGAGCCCGCCGACGTGCATCGGCATGTTGCGGTTCTCCGCGAGCAGGAACGCCGCGGAGGTCGGGTCGATCAAGCGGTTGCCGGGAACGGAGACCATGGAGCAGCCCCTTTCGTCGCAGGAGGGTCCCGATCCTCGCGCTTCGTGACGGCCGCCACAAGGGAATCGGGTGGCGTGGCGAGGCGTGACCGGCAGCGGCACGGGGTAGGAAGGCCCCGGCTGCACGCGAACGGATGGGAACAGGCCTTGAGCAACATCACCCCGCCCGGCTGGTACCCGGACGGCGACGGCATGGAGCGCCGCTGGGACGGCTCCGGCTGGACCGACGAGCGCCGCCCCATGACCCGGTTCGCGCCGGCCGACGAGTCGACCCGGGTCCGCCCGGCCCCGCCGGCCCCGGCCACCCCGCCGACCGCCGTACCGCCGACGCCACCGCCGACGCCGCCCCCGGCCGCTCCGCCGGCCGGCTACGGCCACATCCCTTCCCTCGGGTACGGCGGCCCGCAGCCTTCGTACGCCGCGGCGCCGTCCCCGCCCCGGCGCCGCCGCCTCGGCCTGTGGATCGCGCTCGCCGTCGTCCTCGTCCTGCTCGCCGGCGCCTCCGGCACCCTGGCCGCGCTGCGCCCGTGGGAGGACGACCCGACTGCCGGTGGGGGCGACGGCGGCGACGAGCGGCCTGCGGCGATCCAGGGCGACCTCGACGGCGACGGCCACGGCGACGCGGTCTTCTACTTCTCCCCTGACTACGACCGGACGACCCGGGTCACCGCGAGCAGCAACGGCACGGTGTTCACGACCAGCGAGCTGGCCGTCGAGGAGTCCGCGAAGCCCGACGAGCTCTCCTTCGACTGGGACGGCGACGGCACCAACGAGCAGCTCGGCTGGACCTTCGTCGACGACGCCAACCAGCTGACCCTGTCGTCGACGGACAAGGAGTTCCCGGGCGACCAGACCTTCCGCCTGGCGCTGTCCTCCCTGGAGGAGTTCGGCACCCGGATCCAGGTCCAGGCCGGAGACTTCGACGGCGACGGCACCTTCGACCTCGCCCTCGTCGGGCCCCACGACCGCACGGTCGAGGTCCAGGTGCTCCTCGGCGACGGCACCGGCGGCTTCGCCGACCCGGTGCGCTGGGCCTCGCTCACCAACGCGACCATCGACTCCACCGAGATCCGGGCCGGCGACTTCGACCACGACGGCAAGGCCGACCTGTGGACCCGGCTGCCGGCCGAGAAGGTGGAGAACGAGGACTACACCGGCTACTACTCCGGGAAGCAGGGCTACGCGCTGCTCACCTCGACGGGCAAGGACTTCGAGGTCGGCGCGGTCGTCGAGGACGACCTGTACGCCGACGCCTACCTCGTCGGGGACGTCACCGGCGACGGCACGACCAGCCTGGTCGCGGTGCAGGCCAGCTCCTACGACGAGGAGGTCGAGCTCACCGTCTACGACCTCGCCGACGGCCGGCCGCGCGCGGTCGCGGGCTTCACCGGTACCTCCACCATCGGTCAGCGCAGCCTGGAGGGCGCGACGCTGAGCGACGTGGACGGCGACGGCGACGGCGACGTCGTGTTCGTCGTCAAGGCGCCGCAGGAGGCGAAGTTCACCGGGGTGCAGGTGATGAGGTCGACCGGCACCGTCTTCGAGAGCGCGACGGTCTGGGCCGAGACCCCGGCGTGCGAGAGCTCCGACTGCCGGATCGAGTTCCCGGAGTCCTGATCCAGCAGCCTCCTAGAGGCCGGCCTTGAGCTCGGTCACCACCGAGTCGACGACGGCGACCAGGTCGTTGCCCGTCCTCTCGGCCACGCCGCGCTGGCGCACGTACGACGGCCCGCGGGTGGCGATGTCGAGGACCGAGGCCAGCTCGGACTCGCAACCCAGCCGGGCGGCGACCGGCTCGAGGCGAGGCACGAGGTCGGCCAGGTCGTCGGTGACCAGCCGCTCGTTCGACTCGCTGTCGAGGATGACGATCGCGTCGACGCCGTACCGGGCCGCGCGCCACTTGTTCTCCTGCACGTGCCACGGCGGCATCGTGGTCAGCGGCTCGCCGGCCGCGACGCGCTCGTCGAGCCAGATCACCAGGCAGTGCATGAGCGCGACCAGACCCTGCATGTCGGCCAGGGTGGAGACGCCGTCGCAGATCCGGTTCTCGAGGGTGCCGTGCTTGATCGCCGGGCGCAGGTCCCAGCGGATCTCGCTGAGCTCGTCGATCACGCCGGTGGTGAGCTGGTCGTGGGCGAAGTGCTCGAACTCCTCCCACTTGTCGAACTGGAAGGGCAGGCCCGCGGTCGGCAGCTGCTGGAACATCAGCGCCCGGTTGGAGGCGTACCCGGTGTCCACGCCCATCCAGATCGGCGAGGACGCGGAGAGCGCCTGCAGGTGCGGGTAGTAGGTGAGCAGCCCGTTGAGGACGGGCATCACGCGGTCCTTCTCCGGCAGCCCCACGTGCACGTGGACGCCCCAGATCAGCATCTGCCGGCCCCACCACTGGGTGCGGTTGATCAGCTCGGCGTACCGGTGGCCCTCGGTCAGCTGCTGGCCGGTCCAGTCGGCGAAGGGGTGCGTCCCGGCGCCGTACAGGTCGAGGTCGAGGTCGTCGGCCGCGCTCGCGACGTACTGCAGCGTGTCGCGAAGGTCGGCCATCGCCTCCCCGACGGTGCCGCACACGCCGGTGACCACCTCGACGGTGTTCTTGAGCAGCTCCTTGTGGAGCTTGTCCGGCGTGGGCATCCGGGGCTTGGCCCGGGCGAAGAGGTGGGCGGCGTCGTTGCGGAGGTCGCGGGTGCGGCGGTCGACCAGCGCGAACTCCCACTCCACCCCCAGCGTCGGCTCGGCCGAGCCGTGGAAGTCGATGCGCACGCGATCAGCGTAGAGGGGGCGCACGGCGACCTGACAGAGTTGGGCGGGTGGACGACCTGCGGACCCTGCACCGCACGCTCGACCTGTGTCTCAAGGTCGGGGAGGTGCTGCTCTCCTCCGGGGCCGGTGCGCCCGACGTCGTGGCGACGATGCGGGCCCTGGCCCGAGCGCTCGGCGTGCGCCACACACAGGTCGACGTCACCTTCACCTCACTGGCGATGAGCGTCCAGCAGGGACCCGACGAACCACCGGTCGTGCAGCTGCGGGCGGTCACCCAGCGCGAGATCGACTACGAGGACCTCACCCGGGTCGACCACCTGGTGCGCGACGTGGTCGCCGGCGAGACCGACCTCGAGGGCGCCCGCACCGAGCTCGCGCAGATCGTGTCCTCGGGCCACGCGCGGCCGCGCTGGGCGGCGACCCTGGGCTGGGGCGCGATGTGCGGCGGCGTCGGGCTCCAGCTCGGCGGCAGCCTGGTCGTCGTCCTCGTCGCCATGCTGGCGGCGATCTGCATCGACCGGCTCCAGCTGCTGATGACCCGCCGCCGGCTGCCCGGGTTCTACCAGCAGGTCGCCGGCGGGGTCGTCGCCACGGTGCTCGCGGCGCTCGGCACGCGGCTCGCCGAGCCGTGGGTGCACCTCAACGCCTCGCTGGTCGTCACCGCCAACATCATCATGCTGCTCGCCGGCATCGGCTTCATGGGCGCGGTGCAGGACGCGCTCTCCGGCTTCTTCGTCACCGGTGGCGCCCGGATCCTCGAGGCGGTGCTCGCCACCGCCGGCATCATCGCCGGCGTGAGCGGCGGACTGTCGCTGTGCGACGCCGTCGGCCTCGAGATCCCCAGCCTCACCCTTCCCCGCTTCGACCTGGTCGGGGTCACCACGGTCGGCGTCGGCGGCGCTGTCGCGGCCGCAGCGTTCGCCTTCGCGTCCTACGCCCCTCTCCGCACGCTGCTCCCCGTCGGCGTCCTCGGCGGTCTCGCCCTCGCCGCCACCGAGGCGATGTCCGAGGCCGGCGCGGGGCGCACCTTCGCGGTCGGCGTCTCCGCCTTCGCCATCGGCCTGTTCGGCTACACGGTGGGTCGCCGGTTCCGGGTCCCGCCGCTGGTCGTCGTGGTGTCCGCGGTCGTCCCGCTGCTGCCCGGCCTCTCGATCTACCGCGGCCTGTTCCTGCTCGGCGAGGAGGGCGGCCAGCAGGCGGCCCAGGGCCTGCTCGCGATGGTCACGGCAGCGTCGGTCGCGATCGCGCTGGCCTCCGGCGTGATCCTCGGCGAGTACGTCGCGCAGCCGGTCATGCGCGAGGCCCGCCGGGTCGAGGCACGGCTGGCGGGCCCGCGGCTGGTCGGCGTCACCCGGGCCCGTCGGCGGGGGAGGGGACGTCCCCGCGAGCGACGGGAGTGAGGCCCGCGCGTGTCGGTGAGGTTTCGCCAGACGCATCGGTGGGAGGCTCCCCCCGGCTCCGGGGCGCGCTGCTTCGCCGCGCACCCGGGAGCGACCTTCGCGATCGAATCGCCTGACTACGGGAGACACCCATGAAGAAGACCACCCTCGGCCTCGGCAGCATCGTCCTCGCGGCAGCCTTCTCGCTCACCGCCTGCGGTGGCGCCGACGAGGGCAAGCTCGCCAAGGAGTACTGCGAGCTGGCCAAGGACGCGCAGGAGGCGGCTGAGTCGGGCGACACCGACGAGCTGCAGAAGGCCTCGGACGCGCTGCTGAAGTGGGCGGAGGACAACAAGGACGAGAAGGGCGACGAGAAGGAGTTCACCGACGCCGTCAAGGACGAGTGCGGCGACGTGGCGAACCTGCCCTGATCCCACTCCGATCTCTCGCGAGCCGGGCTCCCCGCGTCGGGGGCCCGGCTCGCTGCGTCACCGGGGCAGTGTGTCGACGATGGCAGGGAGGGACGCGGTGATCACCTGCAGCAGGTCCTCGCGCGAGAGCCCGGCGGGGGAGTCGCACCAGGTCAGCACGAGGTCCTCGACCATGGCCTGCCAGGCGTGGATGACCAGGCGCACGGCCGGGGTGTCGGGGATGACCAGGCCGCCGGGGTCGGAGGTGAAGAACCGCTCGGCCAGCGCGGCGAACGTGGTGTCGTAGATCGCCCGGAGGCTGTCGTTGCCGGCCGTGGCGCCCTTGACCAGCGAGCGGTAACCGGCGTGGTTGGCGACGACGTAGTCGACGTACCCGGCCAGTGACGCGAGCAGCCGCTCCATCGGCTCCCCCTCCTCGGGCGGCGCCGTCCGCGCGTAGAGGTCGTCGGCGGCGTGCTGGACGACCGCCTCGTAGAAGCCCTGCTTGCCGCCGAAGTAGTGGTACATCAGCCCGCGCGAGATGCCGGCCTCCTCGGCGAGCACGTCGATGGACAGCTCGTCGAGCGACCGGGTCGCCAGCAGGCGGATCCCGAGGTCGAGCAGCTGGGTACGACGCTCCGCCGGCGAGAGCCGGGTGCGTGGGGTGGGGGAGGGCGTGGCGGTCGTCACGCCGGACATTCTATTGACAGATGTTCAATAACGCCAATAGCGTCGTCCCATGAGCTCCCGAAGCGCAGGTCGCACCCAGGTCGACCACCTCATCGTCGGTGCCGGCTTCGCCGGCCTGGCTGCCGCCATCAAGCTCGACGAGGCCGGCGAGCGTGACTTCGTCGTCATCGAGAAGGACAGCGACGTCGGTGGCACCTGGCACATCAACACCTACCCGGGTGCCGAGTGCGACGTCCCCAGCCAGCTCTACTCCTACTCGTTCGCGCTCAACCCCGAGTGGTCCAAGGTCTACTCGCCGCAGCGGGAGATCTGGGAGTACACCCGCAAGGTCGCCGAGGACTCCGGCACGCTCGACCGCTTCGTCTTCGACACCGCCGTCCTCGACGCCGCGTGGGACGACGAGGTGCAGCGCTGGATCGTGCGCACCGAGGGACCGGCCGGCGTCACGGAGTACGCCGCCCGCACCGTCGTCGCCGGCGCCGGCGGGCTCTCCGAGCCCCGGCTCCCCGAGATCGAGGGCATCGACACCTTCCAGGGCGAGATCTTCCACTCCGCCCGGTGGGACCACGACGTCGACCTCGCCGGCAAGCGCGTCGCCGTGATCGGCACCGGCGCCTCGGCCATCCAGCTCGTCCCCGAGCTGCAGAAGGTGGTCGGCCACATGGACGTCTACCAGCGCACGCCCAACTGGGTCATCCCGCGCAACGAGCGCTCCTACACCGCCCTCGAGAAGGCCGTCTTCAAGCGCGTCCCCGGCGCCCAGCGCGCGCTGCGCGCCCTCGTCTACGGCACCCTCGAGTCCCGCGTCCCCGCGTTCGCCAGGTTCCCGCAGGCCATGCGCGCGGTCGAGCTGCAGGGCAAGCGCAACATCGCCAAGGGCATCTCCGACCCCGAGCTGCGTCGCAAGGTCACTCCCGGCTACCGCGCCGGCTGCAAGCGGATCCTGATCTCCAACAAGTGGTACCCCGCGCTCGACGCCGACAACGTCGACCTGGTGACGGACCCGATCGCCAAGATCACCGGCAACGCGGTCGTCACCGCCGACGGCGTCGAGCGGCCGATCGACGTGCTCGTCGTGGCCACCGGCTTCTACGTGACCGAGCCCCCGATCGCGCGCCACATCACCGGCCGCGACGGCCGCACCCTGGCCGACCTGTGGGACGAGAGCGGCATGGCGGCGTACAAGGGGACGACCTTCCACGGCTTCCCCAACCTGTTCCAGATCGTCGGCCCCAACACCGCGCTCGGCCACTCCAGCATGATCTTCATCATCGAGTCGCAGGTGCGCTACCTCGTCGAGGCGGCCAGGGCGATGCGCCGGGAGGGCCTCGCCGTCGTCGAGCCGACCCAGGCCGCGCAGGACGCGTGGACCGCCGAGATCCGCCGCAAGATGAAGCCGACCGTGTGGCAGACCGGCGGCTGCGCCAGCTGGTACCTCGACAAGTTCGGCAACAACACCACCCTGTGGCCCGGCCAGACCTTCACCTTCCGGCACCACCTGAGCTCGTTCGACCTCGACAAGTACGACGTTCAGGCCACCACCCAGCGAGAGGCAGTCAAGGCGTGAAGAACCTCAACAACAAGGTCGTCGTCATCACCGGCGCGGGCAGCGGCATCGGCCGCGCCCTGGCGGTGAACCTGGCCGGCAAGGGCGCGCGCCTCGCGCTGTCCGACGTCGACGAGGCCGGTCTCGACGAGACCGCCGCGCTCGCCAAGGACGCCGGTGCCCCGGACGTGCAGACCGCGCGACTCGACGTCGCCGACCGGGAGGCGTTCGCGGCGTACGCCGCGTCCGTGGCCGGCCACTTCGGCCAGGTCAACGTCGTCATCAACAACGCCGGCGTCGCGCTGGCCGGTGACGTGGTCGACCTCGACTACAAGGACATGGACTGGATCGTCGGCGTCAACTTCTGGGGCGTCGTGCACGGCACCAAGGAGTTCCTGCCGCACCTCATCGCCTCGGGCGAGGGCCACGTCGTCAACCTGTCCTCGCTCTTCGGCCTGCTCGCGATGCCCGGCCAGAGCGCCTACAACGCGACCAAGTTCGCGGTCCGCGGGTTCACCGAGGCGCTGCGCGAGGAGATGCTCATCGCCGGCCACAACGTCGGCGTGACCTCGGTGCACCCCGGCGGCATCAAGACCGCGATCGCCCGCAACGCCCGCGTCTCCGACAAGGAGGACAAGGCCGCGACGGCGAAGCTCTTCGACGAGAAGCTCGCCAAGATGACCCCCGAGCGGGCCGCCGAGATCATCGTCAAGGGCATCGTGAAGAACCAGGCCCGGGTCCTCGTCGGCCTCGACGCCCACGCGCTGCACAACTTCCAGAAGTTCGCCGGCTCGCGCTACGAGGACGTCGTCGCGCTGGTGTCCAAGAAGGTGCTGCCCGCCAAGGCCGTCTGACGGCGCCCGAGACGTCTCGATACGCCGCCTGCGCTCGTTCCTCAGTGCGGCGGCTACTCGACGAACTCGGCGCCGAGGGCCGTTAGTGTTGCCGTGTGGAGGCGGTGACCGACGGGGTCCTGGACCGGATGTGGTCGCGCAGCCGCCTGTCGCTGCGCGGCCGCTTCGACCGCTGGCGCGACAAGCTGTGGGTGGTCGCGCAGTGCTCGGTCGCCGCGGGCCTGGCCTGGTTCGTCGCCCACGACCTGCTCGATCACGACCTGCCGTTCTTCGCCCCGATCGCGGCGGTGCTGTGCCTCGGCACGTCGTACGGCCAGCGCCTGCGTCGCGTCGTCGAGGTCATGCTCGGTGTGGCGATCGGCGTGTTCATGGCCGACGTCCTGGTCGCGGGCATCGGCTCGGGCGCCTGGCAGCTCGCCCTGATCGTCTTCTTGTCGATGTCCCTCGCCCTGCTCCTCGACGCCGGCATCATGTTCGTCTCGCAGGCGGCGGTGCAGTCGATCGTCGTCACCGTGCTGCTGCCCGGCGCCGAGGGCTCCTTCCTGCGCTGGACCGACGCCGTGGTCGGCGGAGGGGTCGCGCTGCTCGCCGCGATGGCGGTCCCGGCCGCTCCGTTGCGCCGGCCCCGCGAGCAGGCCGCGGCCGTGGCGCGCAAGATCGCCGAGCTGCTGCGGGCGGCGTCCGACGTGATGGTCGACGGCGAGGTCACGCCGGCGCTGGAGCTGCTCGCCGACGCCCGCACCACCGACCGGCTGATCCGCGAGCTGCAGGCCGCCGCCGAGGAGGGGATGGCCGTCGTCAGCTCCTCGCCGTTCCGGATCCGGCACCGCGAGCCGCTGCGGCGGATGGTCGAGCTCGTCGACCCGCTCGACCGCGCCCTGCGCAGCACCCGGGTCCTGGTGCGACAGACGACCATCACGGCGTACCGGCGGCTGCCCGTGCCGGCCTCCTACATCGGGCTGACGGCCGAGCTCGCCGACGCGGCCGACGCGGTCGCCCGCGAGCTGCACGCCGACCGGATCGCCATCGCCGCCCGCGACGAGGTGCTCGCCGTCGGAGCGGCCACCGGGCAGGTCGAGCGCAGCGACATCCTCGCGGCCGAGGCGATCCTCGCGCAGCTGCGCGCGATCGTCGCCGACCTGCTCATGGTCACCGGCATGGGCCAGCTCGAGGCGACCGACGCGCTGCCCCCTCCCCGATGAACCTGTGACCGCGTGTCACACTTTCGCGGTGACCAACGTGGTGGAGCAGAGCGTCGAGATCGCGGCGCCGGTCAGCAAGGTGTTCGCGTACGTCGACGACTTCACGTGCACGAAGGACTGGATGTACGGCCTCACGAAGATCGAGCCGGTGACCGACCAGCTCCGCGGCGTCGGCGCCCAGTACGACGGCGTGATGAAGGTCGGCGTCCCGCTCAAGGCCCGCATCCAGTGCACCGCCTGGGAGCAGGACCGGCTGCTCGAGCTGACCTCGGTCAAGGGCGTCGAGACGACCCAGCGGTGGAGCTTCACCGACCTCGGCGGCGACCGCACCCGGGTGGACGCCTGGATCTCCTTCACGCTTCCCGGCGGCCCCGCCGGCAAGGCGATCGCCGGCGCGGTCAAGCCGGTCGTCGGGATCGCGGTCAAGCACTCCAGCGAGGCCCTGGTCCGCAACGTGGAGGCCCTCGCCTGAGACCCGTCCCGGCGTGCACCCAACCGATCGGCCCGCGGCTGCGTCAAGGAGACGACAACGCCGGACGGACGGGAGCAGGGTGGGCAGCATGCGGGACGACGAGTTCGCGGCCTACGTCGAGCAACGGCGCCCGCAGCTGTTCCGTGCGGCGTGGTTGCTGTGCGGTGACCCGCACCGCGCCGAGGACGTCGTCCAGGCGGCGCTGACCCGCCTGTACGTCGCCTGGGCCCGGGTGCGCCGCGCCGACTCGGTCGACGCGTACGTGCGTCGCGCGGTCGTGAACGCCCACCTCGACGAGGGCCGTCGCCCTTGGCGCCGGGAGACGGCGGCGGGGGAGCGGCTGCCCGACGTACCCGCGGCCGCACCCGCCGTCGAGGACCTCGACGCCCTCTGGACCGCGCTGCGCGCGCTCCCGCCCGGCCAGCGCCGGGTGGTCGTGCTGCGGCACTGGTGGGGGCTGAGCGTCGAGGAGACCGCAGCCGACCTCGGGGTCAGCACCGGCACCGTGAAGAGCCAGACGTCCGCCGCCCTCGCGGCCCTGCGCACGGCGCTGGCAGACGACCTGACCAGGGAGGTCCCGTGATGGACGAGCTTCTCACCCGACGCCTGCACGACCTGACCGCCCGCGCGCCGGTGCCGGCGACCGCCGCGGACGAGGACGTACGACGTGGGCGGACCCGGCTGCGGCGTCGCCGTACCGCAGTCGTCGCCGGGGCGGCCGGCGCCGTCGTCACGACCCTCGCGTGCGTGGCGATCGTGGGCTCCGGGCAGGGCGGTCCCGGCGGGTCGGGGCGCGGTGACGTCGCGGTCGACCCGAGCCCGGAGCCTGCGCCCACGCCGGTCGCGACGCCGGAGGGCCGGACCTGCCTGCCGGTCACCGAGCGGATGCGCCCGGATCCGGCTCTCGACCGGGTGGTGAAGGGATACCGCGAGATCCTCGCCGATCGGCTCGACCCGCAGCGCGCCCACCTGGACCGGTGGCAGGTGACCCGGTCGGTGCAGAGCTCGACGAGCCGGCTCGGATGCCCGGACGGGTCCGCTTGGACGGCCGCCCTCGGCACCAAGATCGGCTGGCGCATCGACGGCGAGCCAGGTCAGGGCGTCGTGCAGGTCTTCGTGGTCGCTCCCGGCAGCTGGCCCGACTCGAGCGTCGTCGCCTCCTACGAGAGCTGGCGGGACCGTCCGGTGTCCCTCCCCGGCGTGGTCTCCGCCCAGGTGGCCGACCACGACGGCGGGACGGCGGTCGTCGTGCACCGTGCCGACGGGTTCACGGTCGAGGTCGACGCGAACACGCTCTTCGGCAACAATTCGCTGACGCCGGTCAGCAGCCTGGGCCTCAGCGTCGACGACCTGCTCGCCGCGGCCGCGGACCCGCGCCTCACCCTGCCCTGATCCGGCGGCGCGCGCGAGGGCCGGGCCGAAACCGTGTCGCTCCCGTTCGGGCCCGGATGGGACAATGGCCGTGCTGTGGACATCACCTACCCGCCCGACCTGCCGGTCAGTGCCCGACGCGACGACATCGCGGCCGCGATCCGTGACCACCAGGTCGTGATCGTCGCCGGCGAGACCGGCTCCGGCAAGACCACCCAGCTGCCGAAGATCTGCCTCGAGCTGGGCCGGGGCGGGCCCGGTGAGGACGGCCGGCCGCGGATGATCGGCCACACCCAGCCGCGCCGTATCGCAGCCAGGTCGGTGGCCGAGCGGATCGCCTCCGAGCTCGGGACCGAGCTCGGCGACCTGGTCGGCTACCAGGTCCGCTTCACCGACAAGACGTCGAAGCAGAGCCGGGTCAAGCTGATGACCGACGGCATCCTGCTGGCCGAGCTGCAGCGTGACCGGCTGCTGCGCCGCTACGACACGATCATCATCGACGAGGCCCACGAGCGCAGCCTCAACATCGACTTCCTGCTGGGCTACCTGCGCCAGCTGTTGCCGAAGCGGCCCGACCTCAAGCTCGTCATCACCTCCGCGACCATCGACCCGGAGCGCTTCGCCGAGCACTTCGCGGACGCCCGCACCGGCGAGCCCGCCCCGATCATCGAGGTCTCCGGGCGCACGTACCCGGTCGAGGTTCGCTACCGCCCGCTGATGGACCTGCCCGAGGACGACGAGGACGGCGAGCCGATCGTCCGGGACCAGACCGAGGCGATCGTCGACGCGGTCAAGGAGCTCTCCGCGGAGGGCCCCGGCGACATCCTCGTGTTCCTCCCCGGCGAGCGCGAGATCCGCGACACCGCCGAGGCGCTCGCGCCGCTGGGCGAGGGGATCCGTGGCGTCGACGTGCTGCCGCTGTTCAGCAGGCTCTCCGCCGCCGAGCAGCACCGGGTCTTCGCACCGGCGAAGGGCTCCCGGCGTCGCGTCGTGCTGGCCACCAACGTCGCCGAGACCTCCCTGACCGTTCCCGGCATCCGCTACGTCGTCGACACCGGCGTCGCCCGCATCTCCCGCTACTCCGCGCGCACCAAGGTCCAGCGCCTCCCGATCGAGCCGATCAGCCAGGCCTCCGCCAACCAGCGCTCCGGCCGCTGCGGCCGGGTCGCGGCCGGCATCGCGATCCGGCTGTACGCCGAGGAGGACTTCGACGCCCGCCCGGAGTTCACCGATCCCGAGATCCTGCGCACCAACCTCGCCTCCGTCATCCTCCAGATGACCTCCCTGGGGCTCGGGGACATCGAACGGTTCCCGTTCGTCGAGCCGCCCGACCGGCGCAACGTCCAAGCGGGCACCCAGCTGCTCGAGGAGCTCGGCGCGGTCACCTCCGGTGCCCGTCAGGGTGAGCTGACCAAGGTGGGTCGCCGTCTCGCCCGGCTGCCCATCGACCCGCGCCTGGGCCGGATGCTGCTCGAGGCCGAGCGGCTCGGCTGCGTGCGCGACGTCCTCGTCATCGTCGCCGCGCTCTCCCTGCAGGACCCGCGCGAGCGTCCCGGCGCCGACCACCCGACCGAGCGTGCGCAGGCCGACCAGCTCCACGCCCGGTTCAAGGCCGAGGGCTCCGACTTCCTCACCTGGCTCCACCTGTGGAACCACCTGCGCCAGCAGCAGAAGGAGCTCTCCGGCAGCGCCTTCCGGCGGATGTGCAAGCGGGAGTACCTCAACTACCTGCGCGTGCGGGAGTGGCAGGAGTTCGTCACCCAGCTGCGCCAGGTCACCAAGGAGATGGGCGTGCGGCTGGAGGCGCCCGCCGCCGTCCCGGACGCCGACGGGATCCACCAGGCGCTGCTCTCCGGCCTGCTGTCCCACATCGGCGTGCTCGAGGAGAGGGAGAAGCCCCGGCAGGGCGCCCGCAAGGACACGCGCCGCCCCGGCCCGCGCGAGTACCTCGGCGCCCGCGGCGCGAGGTTCGCGATCTTCCCCGGCTCCGGCCTGGCCCGGAAGAACCCGCCGTTCGTGATGGCCGGCGAGCTCGTCGAGACCGGACGGCTGTGGGCGCGCCAGAACGCCGCGATCGACCCTCGCTGGGCCGAGCGCCTCGGGGCCCACCTGGTCAAGCGCACCTACTCCGAGCCCGCCTGGTCCCGCAAGCGGCAGGCCGTGATGGCCCGCGAGCGGGTCACCCTGTACGGCGTGCCGCTGGCCGCCGACCGGGCGGTCGCCTACGGCAAGGTCGACCCCGAGCTCTCGCGCGAGATCTTCATCCGCCACGCCCTCGTGTACGGCGAGTGGGACACCCGGCACCGCTTCTTCCAGCAGAACCGGCGGCTGCTCGCCGAGGCCGAGGAGCTCGAGCACCGCGCCCGCCGGCGCGACCTCGTCGTCGACGAGCACACCCTCTTCGACTTCTACGACGCCCGCGTCCCCGAGGGGATCGTCAGCGGCGCGCACTTCGACCGCTGGTGGAAGGACGCCCGCCGCGCCGAGCCCGAGCTGCTCACCTTCGACCCGGCGATGCTCACCCACGACACGGCCGACGAGGTCCGCGAGGCGGACTACCCGGAGGCGTGGTCGGTCTCCGGCGGGCTCACCTTCCCGATCAGCTACCACTTCGAGCCGGGCGCGAAGGACGACGGGCTCACCATCGACATCCCGGTCGCCACCCTCAACCGGGTCGACGACGACGACTTCTCCTGGATCGTCCCCGGCCTGCGCGAGGAGCTGGTGACCGAGCTGATCCGCAGCCTGCCCAAGGCACTGCGGGTCAGCTTCGTGCCGGCGCCGAACACGGCGCGCGAGTTCCTGGCCGCCGTACCCGCGGGGGAGGAGGCGCTGCTCACCGCCCTCGAGCGCTACCTGCGCTCCACCACCGGCGTGCACGTCCCGCGCGCGGCCTGGGACCTGGCGTCGCTGCCGGCGCACCTCAAGCCGAGCTACCGGGTCGTCGACGAACGCGGCAGGGTGCAGGGCAGCGGCAAGTCGCTCGCCGAGCTCAAGGCGCCGCTGCAGCCGCAGTTCGACCGCGCGATGGCCGCCGTCGCGTCCGACTCGGGCGTCGCCCGCTCGGGCGAGACCGCGTGGGTCTTCGACGACATCCCCGCCACCGCGACCTGGACCCGCGCCGGCCACGAGGTCGAGGCGTACCCCGGCCTCGTCGACGAGGGCACCACCGTCGGACTCCAGGTGGCGGGCTCCGCCGACGAGCGCGACGCGCGCCACCGGCTGGGCGTGGTCCGGCTGGCCCTGCTCGCCCTCGGCCCTGCACCCCTGGCCGGCGTGGTCGAGGGGCTCGGCAACGCCGACAAGCTCGGTCTCGCCGGGACGCCGTACGCCGGCGTGCCCGCGATCCTCGACGACTGCCTGCGCGCGGTCGTGGTCGACGCCGTCGACGCCCGTCCGCCGGTCCGCACCCGCCAGGAGTACGACGACCTGCTGGCCACGCTGCGCGCCGGCGCCGCCGCGGGCGTGCGGGACGTGCTCGCCGAGCTGCTCCGGGTGCTCGCCACCTGGCGCGAGGTCGACCGCCTGCTCAGCGGCCGGGCCGACCTGCCGATGCTCCCCGCGCTCACCGACCTCCAGGGTCAGCTCGCCCGCCTCGTCCACGACGGATTCGTGGGGGAGGCCGGCGCCGCCCGCCTGCGCCGCTACCGGACCTGGCTGGCGGCGATGCGCGAGCGTCGTACCGCCCTCGAGAACGGCGGCCCGGCCGCCCTCGCCAAGGACCGGCAGCGGATGGACGTGCTCCAGCCGCTCCAGGACGCCTACCTCGCCCGGGTCGCGGCGCTCCCCGACGGCCGCCCGGCCGGCTCCGGCCTGCGCGCGATCCGGTGGATGCTCGAGGAGTACCGGGTCTCGCTGTGGGCCCAGCAGCTCGGCACCGACGGCCCGATCTCGGACGTGCGGATCCGCAAGGCCCTCGACTCCCTCTGAGGCGCGCGCCCGCTTGTAACTAAGTGTTACAACGCCGATTGTGGTGCCACAGCACCGTGGTACTAGACACAGCACCCGGGTAGTTCGAGGATCTGTGCCGCAGACCCGGCCTCGAGATTCAGCGTCGCGGTGCGGGCGGCGCGCGACGACTACCCGGGTGCTGTGACATCCACCCGGGCGCTGTGACACGAAAAGCGGCGCTGTAACACTTAGTTACAAGGGCGGGCGAGGTCGAGCACGCCGGACCGGGAGCGCCTCACGGCGCAGGGCCGCTCGTAGCGGCTGAATTTGGGACCCGGGGCTGCCGCGACCCGGCGTGCTCGACAGCCCAGTCTACGACCTGCGGACCAGTGCTCAGGCCAATCGGTGGCCGAGCTCCAAGTGGCCGGCCGCCTCGAGCTGCTCGGCGAGCGCGAGCATCCGGCGGATGTCGGCGTCGGGGACCTCGTGCAGGGTGGCCCGGCCGGCGGCGACCACCCGGGCGAAGGCGGCCGCGCGGAGCAGCACGTCGGCGAACTCCCCGCCGGCGATGCCGCGGAGCACCTCGTCGACCATCGCGCGCAGCTCGTCGGGTCCCGGCGGTTCGGCGACGCCGGCGACGACGCGCGCGAACTCGGCCCGGGAGCGGCCGGCCTCGAACTGGCGGGCGACGCCGGCCGGGTCGGCGTACACCCACGAGCGGAGCAGGTAGAGGCGCCACAGGCAGCCGGCCAGGGTCTCGGCGGCGGCGTGGGACCAGACCTCGGCGATCGCCTCGATGCCCTCGGTGTCGGCGAGGTGGACCAGGCGCTCGGCGACGCCGGCGTCGTCGCTGGTGCGTGCCCCGCGGACCAGCAGTACCGCGGCCCGCTCGGCGGCCTCGGCGAGCAGCGCGGGGTCGGCGGCGCCGACGTACTCGTCGAAGAAGGCAGCCTCCCGGGGTGCGGGGCGGTGGTGACGGCGGTGCTCGGACACCCGTTCACCCTAGAACCACGCGCCGCAGGGAGTCCTGTGACCGGCCGGTAGGGTTGCCGCCGTGGGTCGGTTCACGTGGCGGACGGGTGCAGTCGTGGTCGGGGTCGCTCTGGCGGTCCTGGTGGGCATGATCGCCCTCGCGAGCGGGACCGAGCAGAAGCCGGGTCCGCACCAGCCGCAGCCGACGGCCGAGACGGTGACCGAGCTGCAGCTCGCGGTGTGGGGCACGGCGCCCGAGATCGCGGCGTACCAGACGGTCGTCGACGACTACAACGCCAGCAGCAAGGACACCAACGTGTCCGTCGTGTCCTGGCCCGACGCCGACGCGATGCTCGACGCGATCCGCAGCGGCGGCGCCAAGCCCGACCTCTACCTGCTCCCGCGCGGCGACCTCGCGCAGACCGTGGCGGAGAAGCGCAACGTTCCGCTCCTCGACCTGGTCAACGAGCGCGAGATCCCCATCGGCGACGACTGGGCCCGCGACACGGTCTCGGCGTTCTCGTTCGACGACGACCTGCAGTGCATGCCGTACGCCGCCTCGCCGATGGTCATCTACTACAACACCGCCCTCGTCGACTTCGCGGCGATGGAGGCCGAGGGCCTGCCGGTCCCGCGTGAGGACCACACCAGCTGGAACCTCGCGGAGTTCCGGGCGGCCGCGGAGTACGCGAGCCGTCCGCGCCGCAACACCCGCGGCATCCATGTCGACCCCACGCTGCGCGGCCTGGCGCCGTTCATCTACTCCGGTGGCGGCAAGGTCTTCGACGACGACAACGACCCGACCAGCCTCGCGCTCAGCGACGACGGCTCGACCGACGCGTTGCGGCGTACCCTCGAGGTGCTGCGCGACCCGAGGCTGACGCTGAGCACCAAGCAGCTCGAGCAGCGCTCGGCCGTCGACTGGTTCAAGCGTGGCAAGCTCGCCATGATCGCCGGCTTCCGCGGACTGACCCCGGAGCTGCGGGGCATCGCGGGGCTCGACTTCGACGTGATGCCGATGCCGTCGCTCGGCTCTCCCCAGACCATCGCCGACCTCAACGGCATCTGCCTGGCGCCGGGGCGCCCCCAGCGCAACGAGGCCGCGGCGAACGTGCTCAGCTACCTCGTCAGCGACGAGGCACTGGCCCGGGTCGCCGAGACCGGCTACGTCCAGCCCGCCAAGCTGACCGTCGCGTTCAGCGACGACTTCCTCCAGCCCGGGCAGGCACCCGAGCACTCCGCCCTGTTCAACTCGGTGATGCGCACGATCGTGCTGCCGCCGCTGCTGACCCAGGGCCGTGAGCTGCGCCAGCTGGTCGACCCCGACGTCGAGACGCTGCTGACGACGCCGGACATCGCCGACCTCCAGGAGTCGCTGAAGGCGATCGACGAGAAGTCGCGCAGTCTGCTCGACCCGGACTACGTGGCGCCGTCGGAGACGCCGTCCGACTCGCCGTCGTCCCCGCCGTCCGGTACGCCGTCCGGCTCCGCCACGCCCTGACGCTTGCGCTTCGGGCGGCTCGCCGGGGCCGCCTCGGCGTCGAGGACCGCGCGGCTGAGCGCGGAGGCGGTGAGCCCGATCTGCCAGCTGCGCGCGCCCAGGGCGCGGAGCTGGTCGATGACCGCCTCCAGCAGGTCGACCGGGTCACGGGTGCTCGGCGGCGCCCACATCACCCGGCGCAGCGTGTCGGGGGTGAGCAGGTTCTCCAGCGGCACCGAGTGCTCCTCGGCGAGCTCGGCGACCGCGGCGCGGGCCAGCTCCAGCCGGCGGGCCGCGACCGGGTCCTTGTCGGCCCAGGTGCGCGGCGCCGGGGGACCGTCGCCGTGGGTGACTCGCGACGGCAGCTCGTTCTCGGGCAGCTCGGCGGCGGACTGCAGCGCGGCCAGCCACTCGCGGGCGTGCCGGGCGGCGCCGCGGCCGTGGAAGCCCGGCGTGCTGAGCAGGGCGCCCCGGCTGGTCGGCATCGCGGTCGCTGCGGCGACGATGGCGGCGTCGGGGATCAGCCTGCCGGGCGTCACGTCGCGCTCGCGGGCGATCGCGTCGCGGGCCTCCCACAGGGCCCGCACCGCGCCGAGGGTACGACGGCCGCGCACCTTGTGCAGGCCCGACGTGCGCCGCCACGCGTCGACCCGGACCGCCGGCTCGAAGCCCCGCACGTGCTCGAACTCCTGCCGCGCCCAGTCGGCCTTGCCGGCCTCCTCGAGCTGGGTGGCCAGCAGGTCGCGGAGCTCGACGAGCACCTCGACGTCGAGGGCGGCGTACTCCAGCCAGGGCTCGGGCAGCGGCCGCGTCGACCAGTCGACCGCGGAGTGCTCCTTGCGCAGGTGCCGGCCGAGCAGCGTCTCGACGAGGGTGGCGAGGCCGACCCGCGGGTAGTCGAGGAGCCGACCGGCGAGCTCGGTGTCGAACAGGACGGCCGGGCGCAGCCCGACCTCGGCGAGGCACGGCAGGTCCTGGGTGGCCGCGTGCAGGATCCACTCGGCGTCACCGATGGCGTCGGCCAGGGGCGTCAGGTCGCCGAACGGGATCGGGTCGATCAGCCCGATGCCGGCACCGGCCCGCTTGACCTGGATCAGGTAGGCGCGGTTGGAGTAGCGGTAGCCGGAGGCGCGCTCGGCGTCGATCGCGACCGGCCCGGTGCCGGCGGCGAGCAGGGCGCAGTAGGAGGCCAACGCCTCCGGGGTGTCGATCACCGGCGGGAGCCCGTCGGCGAGGGTCAGCAGCTCGACCGGCTGCTGGTCCTCTGCCGTGATCGCGTCGTCGGTCATCAGCCGCCCCGCTGGCCGCGCCGCGACGGCATGACCGCGATCCCGTCGGGCACCGGCTCGAGACCGCCGGCGGTGCACATCAGCTCGCCCCACGCCTCGGCGTGGGTGGCGAGGTCGCCGGGGTCGACGGGCGTCCACGACGCCCGGATCTCCAGCTGGGCGCTGCCCGGCTCGTCGGCCATCGACCCGTAGGACTCGGTGACCACCTTGGTCACCGTCCCGGACACGGCGACGTGCTCGGCGCCGTGGGCCTCCAGCGCGTCGCTCAGCCAGGTCCAGCCGACATCGGTGAGCAGCGGGTCGGTCGCGAGGTCGTGGTCGATCTCGGCGCGGCAGTAGGCCACGCACCGGAAGGTGCCCTCCCACGCGTCGTTGCCGGCGGGGTCGTGGAGCAGCACGAGGCGCCCGGTCGCGACCTCCTCGTCGTCCACCGTCACGTCGGCGGACAGCGCGGCGGCGTACGGGGCGATCCGCTGCGGTGCCGGCATCTCCTCGCAGAACACCTCGGGACGGAACGTCGCCGCACGCAGGCCCGCGACGGCAGCGGTGAACTCGGGGGGAGTGCCGGCCGCGCCGGATCCCTCGTTCATCTCCTGGCGGGCGACCATGGGGCCACCCTAGGCCGACCGGGCCGGATCGATGTGCGTCCCACGCCGTTGACCTGCGACGCTTGGCCCCGTGACCGCCCCCCTGCACGACAGCCCCCTCTCGGACAGCGCCTTCCTCAAGGCAGCCCGTGGCGAGGCGGTGCCGCACACCCCGGTCTGGTTCATGCGCCAGGCCGGCCGCTCGCTGCCGGAGTACCTCCGGGTCCGCGAGGGCATCGCCATGCTCGACTCCTGCATGGACGCCGAGCTGATCACCGAGATCACCCTCCAGCCGGTGCGCCGGTACGGCGTCGACGCAGCCATCTTCTTCTCCGACATCGTGCTGCCGCTGAAGGCGGTGGGCGTCGACCTCGACATCGTGCCCGGCGTCGGCCCGGTCGTCGCCTCCCCGGTGCGCACCCTCGCCGACGTCGAGGCGGTCCCGGACCTCACGCCCGAGCAGATCCCCTACGTCACCCGGGCCGTCGAGAACCTGGTCGGCGAGCTGGCCTCGATCAACGGCGGCACCCCGCTGATCGGGTTCGCGGGCGCGCCGTTCACCGTGGCGTCGTACCTCGTCGAGGGCGGGCCGTCCAAGGAGCACGCGAAGACCAAGGCGCTCATGTTCGGTGCGCCCGACGTCTGGGACGCGCTGATGCGCAAGATCGCCGACGTCTCCGCGGTCTTCCTCGAGACCCAGGTCGCCGCGGGCGCCTCGGCGGTCCAGCTGTTCGACTCGTGGGCCGGCGCGCTCACCCCGGACGACTACGTCCGCTTCGTGCAGCCCCACTCCGCCCGGGTGCTGGAGCGGGTGGGTGCGCTGGGCGTCCCGCGCATCCACTTCGGCGTCGGTACGACGAACCTGCTCGACCTGATGGGCGAGGCGGGCGCCGACGTGGTCGGCGTCGACTGGCGCACCCCGCTCGAGCGCGCGATCCCGGTCGTCGGCGACCGTTCGGTGCAGGGCAACCTCGACCCGACGCTGGTGTTCGCGCCGACCGAGGTGATGACCGAGCGCGCCGCCGCCGTGATCGAGGCCGGGCGCGCCGCCCGCGGCCACATCTTCAACCTCGGGCACGGGGTGATCCCCAGCACCGATCCCGACCAGCTCGCGCGGCTGACCGAGTTCGTGCAGTCCTACCCCTTGGACTGAGCGGCCTTCTTCGCCGGCGTCTTCCTCGCCACGGCCTTCTTGGCCACGGTCTTCCTCGTCTGGGTGACCTGGCCCTTCAGGCCGACCCGCTGCCGGTCCTTGTCGACGACCAGGAACGGCTGCGCCTCGACGAGCGGCAGCAGCGTCTCGTAGCCGTACCGCTTCGGCTCGAAGGCGCTGAACAGGCGCCTCAGGTTCGTGCCGAGCGAGCTCAGGTTGGCCCAGCCGTCCTCGCCGGCGGCGTTGTTGACCGCGCGGGTCAGCAGGCTCTGCAGGTTGGGCAGGTCCGGCACCTCCTCGGCCTCGCCGGACTCGTCGGCGGGGACCGCGTCGACGGTGCCGAGCAGCTCCAGCAGGAGGAACTGGTCGCAGGCCTCCTGCAGCGCCCGTGGCGTCCGCTCGCGGCCGACGCCGTACACCGTCTTGCCGGACTCCCGCAGCCGGCTCGCCAGCCGGGTGAAGTCGCTGTCACTGGACACGATCGCGAACCCGTCGACGTTGCCCGAGTAGAGCAGGTCCATCGCGTCGATGATCAGCGCCGAGTCCGTCGAGTTCTTCCCGCGGGTGTAGGCGAAGGTGTGCTCCGGCGAGATGGCGTGCTTGTTGAGCTTGTCCTTCCAGCCCTTCATGTTGTCGCCGGACCAGTCGCCGTACGCACGCTTGACCGTGGTCCTGCCGAACTTGGCCAGCTCCTCGAGAAGCGGGCCGGCGTACTGGTGCGAGACGTTGTCGGCGTCGATCAGGACGGCGATGCGGAGGTCGGCCATCGCCCCATCATGGCCGAGGCGGCGGCCTCGGGTCAGGAAGCGGCGCTCGAGCTCGCTCCGGCGGCGCGGTACTCCGCGGCCCGCGCCGTCAGCGCGGCCTGGAGCTCGCGCACGGGCAGCGGCTGCTGCAGCGCCTTGCGCTGGCGCAGCTGGAGGGTGAGGAAGGTCTGGTCGCCGGCGATCGGGCGGGCCTCGATCATGCCGGCCCGATGCAGCGGGTCGCCGATCACCGCGTAGTCGGGCAGCACGGTGACGCCCACGCCCTCGGCGACCAGGGCCTTGCCCATCTCCGCGCCGTCGGTGCTGTGTGCGGCCGGGGGGACCTCGGGACCGAAGGCGCGGTGGACGTAGCGGTGCATGACGTAGCCGGGCCGCATCATCACGAAACGCTCCTGCCGCAGCTCGTCGACGCTGACCTGCGGGCGCGCGGTGAGCGGATGGCCGGGCGGGAGGACGGCGACCGGCCGGCCGTGCAGGAGGTCGATCCCGTCGAGGCCGACGGGGGCGTCGTCGCCGTCCAGCACGTTGACCAGGCCGAGGTCGAGGGTCCCCTCGGCGAGGCCCTCGTCGATCTGCGACTGCTGGAGGGTGAGCACCTCGACCGTCGTACCGGGGTGGCGCTCCTGGAACGCGCGCACCGCCGGGATGAGCAGGGTGGAGGTGGCGGCGTGCACGGTGCCGACCCGGATCACCCGGGCGTCGGTACGACGGTCGCCGGCCGCGTTGCGCAGTCGCTCGACGGCGGTGAGGACGTCGGCCATGTAGGGGAGCAGCTCGCGGCCCTCGCGGCTGATGCGGGCCCCGGACCGGCGGCGGTCGAGCAGGGTGACGCGCAGTTCGCGCTCGAGCTTGGTGAGCGCCTCGCTGAGGGCGGGCTGGGAGAGGTGCAGCTTCTCGCTGGCCCTGCGCAACGAGCCGTGCTGCGTGACGGCGGTGAGGTACTCCAGCTGTTCGATGCGCATGGCTGCGGCCTTTCACGTCCATCGGTGACGCCGTGGGGCGAGAGCCTTGCCCGTGCGGCTAAGTCAAGTAAGTCTGTAGACAAACAGTAACACGAGGGACGCGGGGCCTCCGGACCCGGCTCACGCAGTACGGGCCGGACCCCGCGTCCGCCGCCGCAGGACCAGGCGGAGCGGCACCGCCAGCAGGGCGAGCAGGACCAGCCACGGCACCAGGAATCCGACCACCACCAGGACCGCGCGAGCGCCGTCGACGAACGCGTCCCAGCCGTTCGCGAGCCCGCTCAGGAAGTCGTCGGCCTCGTCGTCCTGGTGGTCGTCGCGGCCGCTCGGCTGCTCGATGTAGACGCTCAGCGTCGACATGCCGGTCTGGTCGGCGAGCCACTGCTGCCGGGACTCGAGCGCGTCGAGGTCGGCCTGCCGGGAGGCGAGCTGGGACTCGATCGCGACGATCTGCTCGATGGTCTCCGCGCGGGCGAGGAGGGTCTCGATCCGGCTGACGCTCTTGCGCTGCGCCCGGATCCGGGCCGCCACGTCGACCACCTCGGCGCTGACGTCCTCGCTGCTCGTGGTCGTCCCGGTCGGCGTCGCGACCCTCTCGACCTCCGCGACCACGGCGTCGAAGTGGTCGCTCGGTACCCGCAGCACCATCCGGACCGTGCTCAGCTCGCCCTCGTCGCCCGTCGTGGTCTCCTGCTCGCCGAGCCGGCCCTGGTGGGCGTCGACCACCTTGCGCACCGCCAGTCGGGCCCTGGCGACGTCCTTGGCCTCGAGCGAGACCGTCCCGGTCGCGATGACCGCCGGCTGCTGGGCCGTCGCCACCTTGCCCGCGTCACCGGCCGCGTCGTCGGCGACCGGTGCGGCGAGGCCGTCGGCCGGCTCGCTCGCGGCGTCGGCGAGCCCGGCCCTCGCCTCGCTCTCGCCGCCGGACTCGGAGCGACCGGAGTCGCCGGAGCCGCTGCAGCCCGTCACGGCCAGGGCGGTGACGAGAGCGGCGAGGAGGAGGGCGGTGCGGCGCGGCGTGGTGTCCATGGCACTCGGACGCCGGGCACGGTCCCGTGGTTCCTCCGGTGGTCGAGGCGGTTGCGCAGCAACCGTCACGAGATCCCCGTCTGTGCTGCCGGAACCGCCCTCGCACAGTTCCGGCATCACCTCACGGTCTCGTGACGTGCCACGATCTCGCTTGCTTCGCGGCGCGAGCTCGCCGGCACTCCTCGACCTTCGGCCGCTCGCCGCGTCCTCGCAGGTTCGGACGCGAGCGGCCTCAGAGCAAGCCCTGCGCCTTGAGCGCGAGGTAGTGGTCGGCCAGCGCCGGCGGCAGCTCGCCCGCGTCGGCGTCGACCACGTCGACGCCGAGCCGCACCAGCATCGCGCGGGTCCGCTCGCGGCGGTCCAGCTCGTGGGCGGCGGCCGCGGCGGCGTACACGTCGTCGGCGGTGGGAGGGGCGGAGCCGGCAGCGACCTCCTCGTCGGCGAGCGCCGCCATCCGGGTCAGCTCGGGGTCGCGCACCGACGCGATCACCACGCGGTGGTGGCGGGTGAGGACCGGCAGCACCGGCAGCAGGCCGTCGGCGACGGCCGACGGCTCGAGTGCGGTGAGCAGCACGACGAGGGCGCGCTGGCGGCCGAAGCCCTGGACCGCGCCGGCGAGCAGGTCCCAGTCGGCCTCGACCAGGACCGGGTCGAGGTCGGCCATCTGCTCCTGCAGCCGCATCGCGACGTCGCGGGCACCGTGCAGCCGCTGGCGGGCGCGGACCCGACGGTCGCCGGCGACGAAGTCGACCCGGTCGCCGGCTCGCGACGCCAGGGCGGCAAGCAGCAGGGCGGAGTCCATGGCGGCGTCGAGTCGCGGCATGCCGTCGACCTCGTCCTCGCCGGGCGCGCGGGCGACCCGGCCGGCCGACGTACGGGAGGTGTCGAGGACCAGCACGACCCTGCGGTCGCGCTCGGGCTGCCAGGTGCGGACCACGACGTGGGTGTTGCGGGCCGACGCACGCCAGTCGATGGAGCGCACGTCGTCGCCGCGGACGTACTCGCGCAGCGAGTCGAACTCGGTGCCCTGTCCCCGCACGCGTACGGCGGCCCGCCCGTCGAGCTCACGCAGCCGCGCCAGCCGGGAGGGCAGGTGCTTGCGCGACTCGAAGGGCGGCAGCGCCCGGACCGCGCCGGGGACGTCGTAGGTCCGCTGCCGCGCGACCAGGCCGAGCGGCCCCCAGGACCGGACGGTGACGCCGGTGGCGCGCAGGTCGCCGCGCCGGCGGGGGAGCAGGGACGTGGTCAGCCGGCGCTGGTCCCCGGGGGCCAGCCGCAGCCGGTAGCGGTTGTCCCGCGCGCCGGCGGAGGGCTGCCAGGCATCGCGGACGTGGAGGTGCAGTCGGCGGCCGGTCGCGGCGACGACCAGGTCGGACGACGCCGGGTCGCCGAGCCGGACCGACCCCGGCGGACGCCGGGTGAGCACGGCGAGCGCGGGTGAGGGGGTGAGCAGCCGGTCCAGCCCGACCAGCAGCAGCACGCCCAGCAGCCAGAGCCACACCGTCCCGGCCTGCGGGCGCAGCACGACCGCCACCAGCCCCAGGAGGAGCAGCAGCGGGACCCGGCCGGAGATCGCCATGACGTCGGTCGAGACCGGGGGATCAGCGCGGGACCGGGACGGACGCGATCGCCGAGGCCAGCACCTGGGCGACGTCGACGCCCTCGAGCTCGGCCTCGGCCCGTACGCCGAGACGGTGCGCCAGCGACGCCTGGGCCAGCGCCTTCACGTCGTCGGGCGTCACGAAGTCGCGGCCCGAGAGCCAGGCCCAGGCCCGCGCCGCCCGCAGCAACGCGGTCGCACCACGGGGGCTCACGCCCAGCGACAGCGACGGGGACTGGCGGGTGGCCCGCGCGATGTCGACGATGTACGCCGCCACCTCGGGCGCGACCTGCACCTTCTTCACCGCTGCCTGGCCGGCCTCGAGGTCGGCGGCGCCGGCCACGGGGCGGACCCCGGCGCCGGCCACGTCGCGCGGGTCGAAGCCGTCGGCGTGCCGGGTGAGGATGGTGATCTCGTCCTCCCGCGGCGGCACCGGGAGCACCACCTTGAGCAGGAACCGGTCCAGCTGCGCCTCGGGGAGCGGGTAGGTGCCCTCGAACTCGACCGGGTTCTGGGTCGCGGCCACCAGGAAGGGCTTCGGGAGCGGCCGGGTCACGCCGTCGGCCGACACCTGGCCCTCCTCCATCGCCTCCAGCAGCGCGGACTGCGTCTTCGGGGGAGTCCGGTTGATCTCGTCCGCCAGCAGCAGGTTGGTGAAGATCGGGCCCTCGCGGAAGCTGAGCTCGCCGCCGCCCGCGGAGTCGATGACCAGGGAGCCGGTGATGTCGCCCGGCATCAGGTCAGGGGTGAACTGCACCCGGCGGGTCTGCACGTCCAGGCTCTGGGCCAAGGTGCGCACCAGCAGGGTCTTCGCGGTCCCGGGCACGCCCTCCATGAGGACGTGACCGCCGCAGAGCAGGGCGACGAGCAGGCCGGACACGGCCGCGTCCTGGCCGACCACGGCCTTGGCGACCTCCTGGCGCACGGCGAGCAGCCGCTCGCGCACACCGGCCTCGGGGATGGTCTGGGTCATGAGCGTCGTACCTCTCTCCTGAGTCGGGCCAGGTCCTGCGCGAACCGGACCAGGTCGTGGTCGGTCGCCGGGGTCGTGCGGTCGTCGTCGAGCAGGGCCGCCACGGCCTCGACGGGGACGCCGAGGTGCCGGGCCGCCGCCTCGGTGACCGCCGCGGGCGGGGCGGCGCGGTCGAGGCGCAGCCGCCGGGCGACGTCGGTGCGGGCGGCTCGGCGCAGCGCCCGGGCCGCGTGCTCGCGGTCGCCGCTGCGGCGGTACATCCGCCCCCGGCTGCGAGCCGTCTCCACGGCGCAGACCACCACCGGCAGCGGCTCGGTCGCGAGCGGGCCGAGACGGCGCACCCGCCACAGCAGCAGCGCGACCCCGGCCAGGGCCACGATCCACAGTGCGGGCCCGATCCAGTCGGGCAGGAGCGTGCCGATGGTGACGGCGTCGTCGGACACGGCGTCGGTCGCGTCGGGGACGTACCAGACCAGCCGGGGGTCCTGTCCGAGCAGGCGCAGGCCCACCGCGGCGTTGTCCGCGCGGGTGACCTGGTCGTTGGTCAGGGCCTGGCCGGCGCCGAGCAGGACCAGCCCGTCGACGCTGCGCACGAGCGCGCGGTCACCGGTAGGGAAGCAACCCTCGCCGGTGTACGACGTCGCGCGGTCCACCTCGACGTCGAGCCCGTCGAGGCCGACGCCCGCGACCCCGTCGGGACAGCGGGCCGCGATCGCCTCGTCCTTGCCGGCGGGCACGGAGAGCAGCCCCAGCGACGGGTCGATCTCCTGCAGGATCGCGAAGTCCGGCTCGACCAGCACGATCCGCGCGGCGGCGGAGGCGTGGGTGCGCATCCGCCGGAGCGTGCTCGGCGCCAGCTGTTCGGTGCTGCTCACCACGACGGTGGTGCGGTCGTCGACGGTCGCCTCCTCGAACGCGTCGGCCGAGCGGGCGATCGTGACGTCCACGCCCTGGTCGGCGAGCACCTTGGCGATCGCCTGGGCGCCGTCCGGACCCGGGTTGCGGGGGTCCGCCGCGCCGGGGTACTTCTCCGAGCCGCGGGTGCTCCACACCGCGACCACGAGCGCGAGCAGCACGGCCACCGCGACGGCCAGCTGTGCCCGCGTCACCCGCCTCCGGGCCGTCACCGGCGTGGGGGCCGTGGAGGTCGCCGTCATCGGCGCACCGCCCGTCCGGCGAGGGTGTCGTCGAGTGCCAGCAGCTCGGCCGCCTGCGCGGTCGTGGCCGGCCGCTCGCCGTACAGGACGCCGTCGAAGAGGTCGGCGCCGCGCAGCACCGCTCCGCGGTGCTCCGGGAAGACCGCGACCAGCGCGTCCGCCAGCTCGTGGGCCGTGGCCTGGGGGAGGTCCTCGATCCGGCCCCGCTCGACCTGCCGCACGGCCGCGGCCCGGTAGCCGTCGACCAGTGCCGCGGCCGCGTCTCCCGCCGCGAGCGCGGCCTCGGCCCGAGCGCGCAGCTGGTCGGCGCTGACCACCTCGTCGGTCAGGGCGGGGGCGTTGGTCGGGCGCCCCGTGGCCGTCCGGCGGGCGCGGCTGGCCAGGAAGAGCACGCCGGCCACGATCAGCAGCACGACCAGGATCGCGGCTGTCGTGGTCAGCCAGGACGAGCCCGAGGCGGCGTCGACGGTCCCGGAGATCAGCCGGTCGAGCCACCGGGTCAGCCGACCGATGACGTCGTCCTCGTAGTACTCCGGCCGGACCAGCTCACGGCGCAGCTGACGGCGCGCCTCGTCGCCGCTCGGGTCGAGCGGCGGGTCGGAGCGGACGAGGGCGAGCGCCGGGGTCATGCGGGGACGATCCCCGCCTCCCGCATCAGCTCGACGTCGAAGGCCTCCTTGCGCATGCGGAGGTCGACGTACTGCACCGACGTGACGGCGGCGAGGAAGGGCGCGACGAAGGCGTTCTGGACCACCAGCGCGACGGCCTGGGTCAGGATCAGGGCGAGCACGGCGTGCTCGGGAACGGCCAGGGCCACGATGTTGCCGGCCAGGCTGACCGGGAACGACAGCAGCCCGCCGGCGAACTGGGCGATGAGCACGGTGAGCAGCGCGATGCCGAAGGTCCGCCAGTACTGGCGCGAGCTGAGCTGCCAGCCGCGGCCGATCGCGCCGAAGACGCCGACCGGCTCGAGCATCAGCGCCGGCACCGGCAGGTAGTAGTAGCGGATCCACAGCCAGCAGCACAGGGCGATGAAGGCCGGCACGCTGACCACGCCCCAGATCACCACCGGCCAGGGGCTGGAGCTGACCACGACGACGACCACCCACAGCAGCACGTAGGCCACGAGCAGGACCAGGAAGGTCAGGTTGAGCACCAGCGTCAGACCCAGCAGTCGCCAGCGCTTGCCGCGGGTCGCCGCCCACGCCTCGCCGAGCCCCAGGCGCCGGCCGACCGCGGCGGCCCGCGTCACGTGGGCGACCATCCCGGTGACGAAGACGACGCCGACCTGGGCGACGACGAGCGACAGCAGCAGGGAGCCGTAGGCCGCCAGGGCGGCGACCAGCTCGGCCACCGAGGCGTCGGGGTCGATCTCCCCGGAGGCGTCGGTCGCGATCCCGATGGTGAAGGTGAGCACCAGCGTCACCACGACGGGGACCAGCATGGCCACCGCGGTGACCATCACCGCGGCACCGACGGTCGCCTTCGGGTTGAACCGGATGATCCGGAAGGCGCCGTCGTAGATGTTGCCGAGGTTGAGCGGGCGCAGGGGGAGCGCGCCGGGCTTGTGGGCCGCGCCCAGGAGCAGACCGGGGCGTGCCCCCGCGCCGGCCGGGTACGGCGCCCAGCCGGGCGGCACCGGGCCGGGGCCGTGGCCCGCAGCGGCTCCGGGAGACGCTCCCGGGGGCGCGTAGGAGTGCGCGGCGGGGGCGGACGGCACCGGCTCGGCAGGCGCGGGCGCACCCGGGGGCGGGTACTGCTGCGAGGGGCCGTCGGTCATGCGGGTCATCCTTGCACCCGACCCCCGAGCAACCGGGGGAGACGCCGACCGGAAGGGAGCGGCCTCCACAATTTGGAGTGCCCCGCGAACTCTGCCAAGATGTTCCGGTTGCCCCGGACAGGACGTCGGGGTGCGCGCCAATCTTGACTACTGAATCGTGTCTCCCCTGCGGAGTGGTCGGCCCTGCCGATCCGAGCCGCGCGGAGCGTGTGCCGGTCGTCGACATCAGCTCGCACCGCACGCCCGGGAGGCCCGAGGCAGCCAAGAACAACAGCTCGACTTCCCCAGGGAAGACGTGCGCGCCCTCAACAAGGTGCGACACGCCCGACCGCGGGGGTCGGAGCTGAAGGACCCAGAGTCGTACGACGAGTAAGGACGAGAGAGACCTATGGCGGGACAGAAGATCCGCATCAGGCTCAAGGCCTATGACCACGAGGTGATCGACACCTCGGCGCGCAAGATCGTGGACACGGTCACCCGGACGGGTGCGAAGGTCGCCGGCCCGGTGCCGCTGCCGACCGAGAAGAACGTCTTCTGTGTCATCCGCTCGCCGCACAAGTACAAGGACTCGCGCGAGCACTTCGAGATGCGCACCCACAAGCGGCTCATCGACATCATCGACCCCACGCCGAAGACCGTCGACAGCCTCATGCGCCTCGACCTGCCGGCCGGTGTCGACATCGAGATCAAGCTCTGAGGTTCGAGACATGACTATTGAGCGCAACGTGAAGGGCCTGCTGGGCACCAAGCTCGGCATGACCCAGCTCTGGGACGAGAACAACCGGGTCATCCCGGTGACCGTGGTCGCCGCCGGCACCAACGTCGTCACCCAGGTCCGCCAGCCCGAGCCGGACGGCTACAACGCCATCCAGATCGGCTTCGGCGAGATCGAGGGCCGCAAGGTCAACAAGCCGCAGGCGGGTCACTTCGCCAAGGCCGGTACGACGCCGCGTCGCCACGTGGTCGAGATCCGCACCGCCGACGCCAGCGAGTACACCGTCGGCCAGGAGCTGCCCGTCGACACGTTCGAGGCCGGCCAGGTCATCGACGTGACCGGCACCAGCAAGGGCAAGGGCTTCGCCGGTGTCATGAAGCGTCACGGCTTCGCCGGCGTGAGCGCCTCCCACGGTGCCCACCGCAACCACCGCAAGCCGGGCTCGATCGGCGCGTGCGCCACCCCCGGTCGCGTGTTCAAGGGTCTGCGCATGGCCGGTCGCATGGGTACCGACACCGTCACCACCCAGAACGTCACCGTCCACGCCGTTGACGTCGAGAAGGGCATCGTCCTGATCAAGGGCGCCGTCCCCGGCCCCAAGGGCGGCCTCGTCGTTCTCCGCACGGCTGCGAAGAAGGGCTGATCACCATGGCCAAGACCGTTTCCGTCGACTTCCCCGCCGAGATCTTCGACGTCGAGGTCAACATCCCGCTGATCCACCAGGTCGTCGTCGCCCAGCAGGCCGCTGCGCGTCAGGGCACCCACGCCACCAAGCGTCGCGGCGAGGTCCGCGGCGGTGGCAAGAAGCCCTACAAGCAGAAGGGCACCGGCCGCGCCCGCCAGGGCTCGACCCGGGCGCCGCAGTTCGCCGGCGGTGGCATCGTCCACGGCCCGCAGCCGCGTGACTACAGCCAGCGGACCCCCAAGAAGATGAAGGCCGCCGCCCTGCGCAGCGCCCTGTCCGACCGGGCCCGCAACGAGCGGATCCACGTCGTCGAGGGCCTCGTGTCGGGCGACAAGCCGTCGACCAAGGCCGCACTCGCCTCGCTGTTCGAGCTGACCACGCGCCGCAAGTTCCTCGTCGTGCTCGAGCGCACCGACAGCCTCACCTGGCTCTCGCTGCGCAACGCGCCCGAGGTGCACATCGTGGCCGTCGACCAGCTCAACACCCGCGACGTCCTCGTGAGCGACGACGTGGTGTTCAGCAAGGCCGCGTTCGACCGCCTCGTCGGTGGCAACGCCGAGGAGGAGAGCAACTGATGAGCACCCTGCACAAGGACCACCGCGACGTCCTGATCGCGCCCGTGGTGTCGGAGAAGAGCTACAGCCTCCTCGACGCCAACAAGTACACCTTCCTGGTGCACCCGGACGCCAACAAGACCGAGATCAAGATCGCCGTGGAGAAGATCTTCGGCGTCAAGGTCACCTCGGTGAACACGCTCAACCGTCCGGGCAAGGTCCGCCGCACCCGCAACGGCCTCGGCAAGCGCAAGGACACCAAGCGCGCCATCGTGAGCCTGGCCGACGGTCACCGCATCGACATCTTCGGAGGTCCGGTCTCCTGACCGGGCTAGGTAGAGGAATCTGACATGGCTATCCGCAAGTACAAGCCGACCACCCCGGGCCGTCGTGGCTCCTCGGTGGCCGACTTCGCCGAGATCACCCGGACCACGCCCGAGAAGTCGCTGACCCGCCCGCTGCCCAAGAAGGGCGGTCGCAACAACCAGGGCCGGATCACCACCCGGCACCACGGTGGCGGTCACAAGCGTGCCTACCGCATCATCGACTTCCGTCGCTACGACAAGGACGGCGTGCCGGCCAGGGTCGCGCACATCGAGTACGACCCCAACCGCACCGCGCGCATCGCGCTGCTGCACTACGCCGACGGCGAGAAGCGCTACATCGTGGCGCCGAAGGACCTGACGCAGGGCATGCGGGTGGAGTCGGGCGTCGGCGCCGACATCAAGCCGGGCAACAACCTGCCGCTGCGCAACATCCCCGTCGGTACGACGATCCACTGCGTGGAGCTGCGTCCCGGCGGCGGCGCCAAGCTGGCCCGCTCGGCCGGCAACAGCGCGCAGCTCGTCGCCCGTGAGGGCTCGCGTGCCACCCTGCGTCTGCCCTCGGGCGAGATGCGCTACGTCGACGTGCGCTGCCGCGCCACGATCGGCGAGGTCGGCAACGCCGAGCAGTCGAACATCAACTGGGGCAAGGCCGGCCGCATGCGCTGGAAGGGCAAGCGCCCGACCGTGCGTGGTGTGGTCATGAACCCGGTCGACCACCCGCACGGTGGTGGTGAGGGCAAGACGTCCGGTGGTCGCCACCCCGTCTCGCCGTGGGGCAAGCCCGAGGGCCGTACGCGCAAGCGCAAGGCCAGCGACTCCCAGATCATCCGACGCCGCAAGTCCGGCAAGAACAAGCGCTGAAGGAACTGAGAGATGCCTCGCAGCCTGAAGAAGGGCCCCTTCGTCGACGGCCACCTGCTCAAGAAGGTGGACGCCGAGAACGAGAAGGGCACCCACAACGTCATCAAGACCTGGTCGCGCCGGTCCATGATCATCCCCTCGATGATCGGCCACACGATCGCGGTCCACGACGGTCGCAAGCACGTCCCGGTCTTCGTGTCCGACTCCATGGTCGGCCACAAGCTCGGTGAGTTCGCGCCGACCCGCACCTACCGCGGCCACGTCAAGGAAGACCGGAAGGGACGCCGTCGATGAGCACCACTGAGCGCAACCGCGTCAGCGCGCGCCGCGAGTCCCTCCTGGGCGACGAGCCCGGCGCGTTCGCGACCGCCCGCTTCGTGCGGATCACCCCGATGAAGGCGCGCCGCGTCGTCGACCTGGTCCGCGGCCTGCCCGCCGACGAGGCGCTGACGCTGCTGCAGTTCGCGCCGCAGTCGGCCTCCGAGACCGTCTACAAGGTGCTGCAGAGCGCCGTCGCGAACGCCGCGACCACCGAGGGCCTCGCCACCGGCGACCTGGTCGTCTCGGTCGCGCGGGTCGACGAGGGTCCGACGATGAAGCGGTGGCGTCCGCGTGCGCAGGGCCGGGCCACCCGGATCAACAAGCGCACCAGCCACATCACCATCGCGGTCCAGCCGGCCGATGTCGTCGCGAAGAAGGGCAAGAAGTAATGGGTCAGAAGATCAACCCGAACGGCTTCCGCCTCGGCATCTCGACCGACCACAAGTCGCGTTGGTACGCCGACAAGCTGTACAAGTCCTACGTCGGCGAGGACGTCGCGATCCGCAAGCTGCTCAGCAAGGGCATGGAGCGGGCCGGTATCGCCAAGGTCGAGATCGAGCGCACCCGTGACCGGGTCCGCGTCGACATCCACACCGCGCGTCCGGGCATCGTCATCGGCCGCCGTGGCGCCGAGGCCGACCGCATCCGCGGCGAGCTCGAGAAGCTGACCGGCAAGCAGGTCCAGCTGAACATCCTCGAGGTCAAGAACCCCGAGATCGACGCGCAGCTGGTCGCCCAGGGCGTCGCCGAGCAGCTGTCGGGTCGCGTGCAGTTCCGCCGCGCGATGCGCAAGGCCATGCAGACCTCGATGCGTTCCGGTGCCAAGGGCATCCGGATCCAGTGCTCCGGCCGCCTCAACGGCGCCGAGATGTCGCGCACCGAGTTCTACCGCGAGGGTCGCGTCCCGCTGCACACGCTGCGTGCCGACATCGACTACGGCTTCTACGAGGCCCGCACGACCTTCGGCCGCATCGGCGTGAAGGTCTGGATCTACAAGGGTGAGGTCGCCGGCACGCGTGCCGAGCGCCAGGCCCAGGCTGCTGCCCGCGCCGGCGTTCCCGGTCGCGGCGGCCGCCCCAGCCGTGGTGGGGACCGCCCGACCCGTGGGTCGCGCGGCGACCGCCCGAACCGCTCGGACCGCAACGCCGAGGGTGCCGCTCCCGCCGTGGAGAGCAACCCCGAGGCCACCGCGGTGGAGCCGACCACCGGAACGGAGTCCTGACCCATGTTGATGCCGCGTCGCGTCAAGCACCGCAAGCAGCACCACCCCAAGCGGTCGGGTGCTGCCAAGGGCGGTACGTCGCTCGCGTTCGGTGACTTCGGTATCCAGGCGCTGGAGGGTGCGTACGTCACCAACCGCCAGATCGAGTCGGCCCGTATCGCGATGACCCGCCACATCAAGCGTGGCGGAAAGGTCTGGATCAACATCTACCCGGACCGCCCGCTGACCAAGAAGCCCGCCGAGACCCGCATGGGTTCCGGTAAGGGTTCCCCCGAGTGGTGGGTCGCCAACGTCAAGCCCGGCCGCGTCATGTTCGAGCTCTCCGGCGTCCCGGAGGACATCGCTCGCGAGGCCATGCGTCGTGCGATCCACAAGCTGCCCATGAAGGCCCGTTTCATCACGCGAGAGGCTGGTGAGTTCTGATGGCGAACGTCATCCGCGCCCACGAGCTGGACGAGCTCAACGACGTCGACCTGGAGGCCAAGCTCCGGGAGGCCAAGGAGGAGCTGTTCAACCTCCGCTTCCAGGCGGCCACGGGCCAGCTGGAGAGCCACGGTCGGCTCCGCACGGTCAAGAAGGACATCGCCCGGATCTACACCGTGGTGCGTGAGCGCGAGCTCGGCATCCGGACCGCCCCGGGTTCGGAGGAGGAGAACTGATGAGCGAGTCGACTGAGACCGCGCGCAACGCCCGCAAGACCCGCGAGGGTCTCGTGGTCAGCGACAAGATGGACAAGACCGTGGTCGTGTCCGTCGAGGACCGCGTCAAGCACGCTCTGTACGGCAAGGTCATGCGCCGCAACACGCGGCTCAAGGCCCACGACGAGCAGAACGAGGCCGGCGTCGGCGACCGCGTCCTCATCATGGAGACCCGCCCGCTGTCTGCCACCAAGCGCTGGCGCGTGGTGGAGATCCTCGAGCGCGCCAAGTAATTCCCGTTCGGCCAGGCTCAGGTCCCGTGTGGGTCTGAGAACCGGCACGACAACCAGGAGAAATCGATGATTCAGCAGGAGTCGCGACTCAAGGTCGCCGACAACACCGGTGCCAAGGAGATCCTTTGCATCCGGGTGCTCGGCGGCTCCGGTCGTCGCTACGCCGGGATCGGTGACGTCATCGTCGCCACCGTCAAGGACGCCATTCCCGGCGGCAACGTCAAGAAGGGCGAGGTCGTCAAGGCCGTCGTCGTGCGCACCGTCAAGGAGCGCCGTCGCCCCGACGGTTCGTACATCCGCTTCGACGAGAACGCGGCGGTGATCCTCAAGAACGACGGCGAGCCGCGCGGTACCCGCATCTTCGGCCCCGTCGGTCGTGAGCTGCGTGAGAAGAAGTTCATGAAGATCATCTCGCTGGCTCCGGAGGTGCTGTGATGGCTGCCCGCAAGAAGTCCGAGCAGGTTCGCAAGAAGCCCAACCTGCGCGTCAAGAAGGGCGACACCGTCAAGGTCATCGCCGGCAAGGACAAGGGCGCCGAGGGCAAGATCATCAAGGTCCTCCGTGAGGAGGAGCGCGTGATCGTCGAGGGTGTCAACCGGATCAAGAAGCACACCAAGGTCGTCGACCAGGGTGGGCGCTCCGGCAACACCGGCGGCATCATCACCACCGAGGCCCCCATCCACGTCTCCAACGTGATGCTGGTCGAGGGTGACGGCGTCACCAAGGTCGGCTACAAGCGAGTCGACGTCACGAAGCGTCGCCCCGACGGTTCGGAGTACCCCTCGACGCGCAGCGTGCGCATCTCCCGCAAGACCGGGAAGGAGATCTGAGATGAGCGAGACCACCATCGAGAAGGTCACCCCTCGGCTCAAGACGAAGTACCGCGAGGAGATCCTCCCGGCGCTGAAGGACGAGTTCGAGATCGCCAACGTCATGCAGGTCCCTGGTCTGGTCAAGATCGTGGTCAACATGGGTGTCGGCGAGGCCGCCCGCGACTCGAAGCTGATCGAGGGCGCGATCCGCGACCTCACCGCGATCACGGGCCAGAAGCCGGCCGTGACCAAGGCGCGCAAGTCCATCGCCCAGTTCAAGCTGCGCGAGGGCATGCCGATCGGCACGCACGTGACGCTGCGGGGCGACCGCATGTGGGAGTTCCTCGACCGCCTGCTGGCGCTCGCCCTCCCGCGCATCCGTGACTTCCGTGGCCTGTCGCCGAAGCAGTTCGACGGCCGCGGCAACTACACGTTCGGCCTGACCGAGCAGGTCATGTTCCACGAGATCGACCAGGACAAGGTCGACCGCCAGCGGGGCATGGACATCACCATCGTCACCACGGCGACCAACGACGAGCAGGGGCGCGCGCTGCTGAAGCAGCTCGGCTTCCCGTTCAAGGAGAACTGACATGGCGAAGACTGCGCTCAAGGTCAAGGCGGCCCGCAAGCCCAAGTTCGCGGTGCGCGGCTACACCCGCTGCCAGCGGTGCGGCCGGCCCAAGGCGGTCTACCGCAAGTTCGGCCTGTGCCGGATCTGCCTGCGGGAGATGGCCCACCGCGGCGAGCTGCCCGGCGTCACCAAGTCGAGCTGGTAACACCCAACCGTTGAAGGTCCACCTGCCGCGAGCGGGTGGAAACCACAGCAGAAAGAACACACATCATGACGATGACTGACCCGATCGCAGACATGCTCACGCGTCTGCGCAACGCCAACCAGGCGTACCACGACGCGGTGACCATGCCGTACAGCAAGCTCAAGGAAGGCGTCGCGGAGATCCTCAAGCAGGAGGGCTACATCACCTCCTACGCGGTCGCCGACAACGAGAACGGCGTCGGCAAGCTGCTGACCGTCACCCTCAAGTACGGCCGCAACCGCGAGCGCTCGCTCGCCGGTGTCCGCCGCATCAGCAAGCCCGGCCTGCGGGTGTACGCCAAGCACACCGGTCTGCCGAAGGTTCTCGGCGGCCTGGGCGTGGCGATCATCTCGACCAGCCAGGGTCTGCTGACCGACCGCCAGGCCAACCAGAAGGGCGTGGGTGGGGAAGTCCTCGCCTACGTCTGGTGACAAGGGAAGGAGAGAGAAGAACATGTCGCGCATCGGCAAGCTCCCCGTCCCGGTCCCGGCTGGGGTCGACGTCCAGATCAACGGCTCCGACGTCACGATCAAGGGCCCGAAGGGCACCCTGAGCCACACCGTCGTCGCTCCGATCACCGTGGAGAAGGGCGAGGGCGTCCTCGACGTCAAGCGTCCCGACGACGAGCGGCTCTCGAAGGCCTACCACGGCCTGAGCCGCACGCTCCTCAACAACATGGTCATCGGCGTGACCGAGGGCTACGAGAAGAAGCTCGAGATCGTGGGCGTGGGCTACCGCGTCCTGTCGAAGGGCCCGACCCAGCTGGAGTTCCAGCTCGGCTACTCGCACCCGATCATCTTCGACGCCCCCGAGGGCATCACCTTCACGGTGGAGGGCCCGACCAAGCTCGGCGTCGTCGGCATCGACAAGCAGCTGGTCGGCGAGGTCGCCGCCAACATCCGCAAGCTCCGCAAGCCCGAGCCGTACAAGGGCAAGGGCGTCCGGTACGCCGGCGAGCACGTCCGTCGCAAGGTCGGAAAGGCTGGTAAGTGACCATGGCGATCACCCTCAAGCACCAGCGGAACCTCTCGGCTCGCGCCAGCTCCAAGCTGCGCCGCCAGATCCGCGGTCGCAAGAAGATCTCCGGTACCGCCGAGCGTCCGCGCCTGGTGGTCACCCGGTCGAGCAAGCACATCACCGCGCAGGTCGTCGACGACCTGGTCGGCAAGACCCTCGTGTCGGCCTCGACCCTCGAGGGCGACCTGCGCGCCTTCGACGGCGACAAGACCGCCAAGGCGAAGAAGGTCGGCGAGCTCGTCGCCGCCCGCGCCAAGGAGCAGGGCGTCGAGTCGGTCGTCTTCGACCGGTCGGGCAACAAGTATCACGGTCGCATCGCGGCCCTGGCAGATGGCGCCCGCGAGGGCGGCCTGACCTTCTGACCGCGAACAGGACTGAGGAGAAATCATGAGCGGACCCCAGCGCGGACAGCGTTCGGGCGGCGACCGTGGTGGCCGTGGCGGTCGCGACGGCGGCCGTGGCGGCGCCGAGAAGAGCCAGTACGTCGAGCGCGTCGTCGCGATCAACCGCGTCGCCAAGGTCGTGAAGGGTGGTCGTCGCTTCAGCTTCACCGCCCTCGTGATCGTGGGTGACGGCGACGGTCTGGTCGGTGTCGGCTACGGCAAGGCCAAGGAAGTTCCCGCGGCGATCGCCAAGGGCGTCGAGGAGGCGAAGAAGAACTTCTTCCGCGTCCCCCGCGTCCAGGGCACGATCCCGCACCCGGTCCAGGGCGAGAAGGCTGCCGGCGTGGTGTTCCTGCGCCCGGCCGCGCCCGGTACCGGTGTGATCGCCGGTGGCCCGGTGCGCGCGGTTCTCGAGTGCGCCGGCATCCACGACGTGCTCAGCAAGTCGCTGGGCTCGTCGAACCAGATCAACATCGTGCACGCGACCGTCGCGGCGCTCCAGATGCTGGAGCAGCCCGAGTCGGTGGCCGCGCGTCGTGGTCTGCCGGTCGAGCACGTCGCTCCGGCGGCGCTGCTCAAGGCCAAGGCCGAGGGCGAGGCCGCTGCGGCCGCCGCCAAGGCCTCGGCCCCCGAGGCGGTGTCGGTCTGATGGCACAGCTGAAGGTCCAGCAGACCAAGTCGAAGATCGGCACCAAGGCCAACCAGCGTGAGACGCTGCGCAGCCTCGGTCTCAAGCGGATCGGCGACGTCGTGATCAAGGAGGACCGTCCCGAGATCCGGGGCATGGTCCACACCGTCCGTCACCTGGTGACGGTCGAGGTCGTCGGAGGCGAGTGACAATGACGCTCAAGCTGCACCACCTGCGCCCCGCGCCGGGTGCCAAGACCGCCAAGACCCGCGTGGGTCGTGGTGAGGGCTCCAAGGGCAAGACCGCCGGTCGTGGTACGAAGGGCACCAAGGCCCGCTACCAGGTCCCGGTCGCGTTCGAGGGTGGCCAGATGCCGCTGCACATGCGGCTCCCGAAGCTCAAGGGCTTCAAGAACCCCTTCAAGGTGACCTTCCAGGTCGTCAACCTCGACCGGATCAGCTCGCTGTTCCCCGAGGGCGGCGACGTCACCCCGGAGACGCTGGTCGCCAAGGGCGCCGTCCGCAAGGGCGAGCTCGTCAAGGTGCTCGGCCAGGGTGACCTGACGGTCAAGGTGTCGGTGAGCGCGCACGCGTTCTCGGCATCGGCCAAGGAGAAGATCGAGGGCGCCGGCGGGACCGTCACGGTCCTGTGATGGCGCTGCGAGGGGCGCGTCGGTCCCGGGCTCTGCCCGGGTCCCGCCGCGCCCCTCGTGTCATCTCCCCACCTGCTCCGCGGCAGGCTCGCCGTACCCCGTCAGGGGGCTGTGACCGCCCTGTTAGGCTTCCCGCTGGCCACAAGGCCAGCGATGAGAGAAGAGGACCCGCGTGCTCACCGCGTTCGTGAACGCCTTCCGGACCCCGGACCTGCGGCGCAAGCTGCTCTTCGTCCTGTTGATCATCGTCATCTTCAGGGCCGGATCGCAGATCCCGGCACCTGGCGTGCACGTCTCCAACGTGGAGAAGTGCATCAAGGTGGTCGAGGAAGGCAGCAACGCCAGCCTCTACAGCCTGGTCAACCTGTTCTCCGGTGGAGCGCTCCTCCAGCTGACGATCTTCGCGCTCGGCATCATGCCGTACATCACCGCGAGCATCATCCTGCAGCTGCTCGTCGTGGTGATCCCGCGGCTCGAGGCCCTCAAGAAGGAGGGCCAGGCCGGTCAGACCAAGATCACGCAGTACACCCGCTACCTCACCCTCGGCCTCGCCGTGCTGCAGGCGACCGGCATCGTCGCGCTCGCGCGCACCGGCAACCTGCTGCAGGGCTGTGACAGCTCGCTGTACCCCTTGCTGCACAGCGACGACACCAAGACCTTCCTCGTCCTGGTCGTCACCATGACCGCCGGTACCGCCGTCATCATGTGGCTCGGTGAGCTGATCACCGAGCGCGGTGTCGGCAACGGCATGTCCATCCTGATCTTCACCCAGGTCGTCGCGACCTTCCCGGCCTCCTTGTGGCAGGTGAAGATCAGCCAGGGCTGGTGGACCTTCGGCATCGTGGTCGTGATCGGCCTCGTCCTGGTCGCCGCGGTCATCTTCATCGAGCAGGCGCAGCGCCGGATCCCGGTGCAGTACGCCCGCCGGATGGTCGGCCGCAAGATGTTCGGCGGCAGCTCGACCTACATCCCCCTCAAGGTCAACCAGGCGGGCATCATCCCCGTCATCTTCGCCTCGTCGCTGCTCTACCTGCCGGCGATGGCGGTCCAGTTCAACCAGGAGAACCCCAACCAGTTCATCCGGTGGGTCAACGAGTACCTCGTCGACCAGGGCCACCCGGTGCACATGGCGTCGTACTTCCTGCTGATCATCTTCTTCACCTACTTCTACGTGTCGATCACCTTCAACCCGCAAGAGGTGGCCGACAACATGAAGAAGTACGGCGGCTTCATCCCCGGGATCCGGGCGGGCAAGCCGACCCAGGACTACCTGTCCTACGTCCTGTCCCGCATCACGCTGCCGGGCGCTCTCTACCTGGGTCTGATCTCGCTCGTACCGCTGATCGCGTTCGTGCTGATCGATGCCAACCAGAACTTCCCGTTCGGCGGCACGTCCATCCTGATCATGGTCGGCGTCGCGCTCGACACGGTGAAGCAGATCGAGAGCCAGCTCCAGCAGCGCAACTACGAAGGATTCCTGCGTTGAGGCTTCTGATCATGGGCCCGCCGGGTGCCGGCAAGGGCACCCAGGCGAAGGCCGTCGCCGACCACTTCGGCGTGCCGGCCATCTCCACCGGTGACATCTTCCGCGCGAACGTCGGCCAGGGCACCCCGCTCGGCATCGAGGCGAAGCGCTACATGGACGCCGGCGAGTACGTGCCCGACGAGGTCACCAACAACATGGTCCGCGACCGGATCGCCGAGCCGGACGCCGAGAAGGGCTTCCTGCTCGACGGCTACCCGCGTACCCTGGCGCAGGTCACCGAGCTCGACGGCATGATCGACGCGACCGGCCACCGGCTCGACGCGGTGCTGTGCCTGACCGTCGACCAGGAGGCCGTGGTCGGCCGCCTGCTGAAGCGGGCCGAGATCGAGGGCCGCGCCGACGACACCGAGGACGTCATCCGGCGACGCCTCGAGGTCTACGCCGAGGAGACCGAGCCCCTCATCGCGGTGTACGCCGAGCGCGGCCTCGTGGTGTCCGTCGACGGCATGGGCGAGATCGACGACGTCCAGCAGCGGATCTTCGACGCGCTCGACGACATCCCGCGGTCCTGACGGCCTCCCTTGTTCTTCGACCAGCACCGGATCGAGATCAAGACGCCGGAGCAGGTGCGCGTGATGCGTGCGGCCGGCCTCGTGGTCGGTCGCACGCTCGCACGTCTGCGTGACGCGGTCCGCCCCGGCGTCACCACCGCCGAGCTCGACGCCCTCGCCGAGGAGACCATCCGCGAGCAGGGCGCCGTCCCGTCCTTCCTCGGGTACGGCGAGCCGCCGTTCCCCGCCAGCATCTGCGCGTCGGTCAACGACGAGGTCGTGCACGGCATCCCCGGCAGCAGGGTGCTCGCCGAGGGCGACGCGATCTCCATCGACTGCGGCGCGATCGTCTTCGACGACTCCGGCCAGGGCTGGCACGGTGACGCCGCGATCACCGTCGCCGTCGGCACCGTGCGCGACGAGGTGGCCGAGCTGATGCGGGTCACCGAGGAGTCCCTGTGGCGCGGTCTCGCAGCAGCCCGGACCGGCGGCCGCGTCGGCGACATCTCGCACGCCGTGGCGGCGTACGTCCGCAGCCAGGGCGACTACGGCATCGTCGACGGCTACACCGGGCACGGCATCGGCACCTCCATGCACATGGAGCCCGACGTCCCCAACGAGGGCCGCCCCGGACGCGGCCCGCGACTGCGTCAGGGCACCGCCCTCGCCGTCGAGCCGATGATCACCCTCGGCACGCACGACAGCGACGTCGCCGCCGACGAGTGGACCGTCGTGACCACCGACGGCAGCTGGGCGGCGCACTACGAGCACACCTTCGCCCTCACCGAGCGCGGCGTGTGGGTGCTGACCGCCGAGGACGGCGGGCGGGCCCGCCTGGAGGCGCTCGGCGTCCCCTTCGGCGGCGAGGACTAGGCTGGCGGCCATGGCGCGGGACCCGATCACACCAGCGGCTCTCGCGGCCAGGCCGATGCTGTTCGCCTCCGGCGAGGAGGCCTACGTCGCGCGCGCGGTGCGTCGTACCTCCGAGGTGCCCGACGGCGCCGATCCGGCGTGGGCCGACCAGGTGGTCGCCGACCTGGAGCCGGGGGAGCGCGCGCTGTGCGCGCTGTCCTTCGCGGCCGGGGCGCCGGGCCTGGCGCACTTCGTGACCGGCGCCGAGCACGCCCTGCAGCGTCCGGACACCGACACCAGCGTGGAGCGGACCTACGACGTCACCGAGTTCCCCACGCCCGACGAGTACGCCGCCATGGTGGTCGCCGCGCTGGAGAAGATCGCCAGCGGCGACCTGCACAAGGTCGTCCTGGGCCGTTGCCTCGACGTCGTGAGCACACCGCCGCTGGTGCCGGCCGAGATCATCGACCGGCTGCTCACGACCCGGCCCGGTCGGTACGTGTTCAGCGTCCCCCTCGACGCCTCGACCGACGGCGTCGGCCCGATCCTGGTCGGTGCCAGCCCCGAGCTCCTGGTGCGTCGCGAAGGCGCGGTCATCTCCTGCACCCCGCTCGCCGGGTCGGTGCCGCGCTCCGGCGACCCCGACGAGGACGCCCGCCGGGCCGCCGAGCTGCAGCAGTCGGCCAAGGACCTCGCCGAGCACGCCTTCGTGGTCGAGGCGATCGTGCACGCGCTCAAGGACGTCTGCGTCGAGATCGAGTACCCCGCGACGCCGGAGCTGCTCTCGACCGACACGGTGTGGCACCTCGCCACCCCGATCCACGCCCGCCTCGCCGACCCGGTCGACGGCCCGAGCGCGCTGCGCCTGGCCCAGCTGCTGCACCCGACCCCTGCGGTCGGCGGCGTGCCGACCGCGGCGGCCAACGCCGTCATCGCCGACCTCGAGGGCGACCTGCGCGACTGGTTCGCCGGGTGCGTCGGCTGGGTCGATCGGTACGGCGACGGCGAGTTCGCGGTCACCATCCGGGCGGCCGTCATGGACGGACCGCGACTGCGGCTGTTCGCCGGCGCCGGCATCGTCGCCGGGTCGGACCCGGCCGCCGAGGTCCGCGAGACCGGGGCCAAGCTGGCCACGATGGCCCGGGTCACCGGCCTGCCCTGAGCCTGCCTGCGATCCGGTGGCGTGCCTGATTGGACCCGCCTGCGCCGCGCGTGCGAGGATTCCGCGCACCAGGGGGGAGTACTCCTTCGCTGCGGGCTCGTCATCACGAGCGGTCGAAGTCGCCCGCTCCGGTCCCGTAGGCTGCAGGACGGCGCACCAGCCGTCGGCAGCGGAAGAGACCTCGGGCGCTCTGTCGACGCATCCGCCCCTGAAGGGACACCTCTATGGACGTGACCACCCTGGAATGGACGATCACCATCGCGGTGACCGTCGGAGTCCTCCTGTTCGACGTCGTCGTGATCGCGCGCGACCCGCACGAGCCCTCGATGAAGGAGTGCGCGATCGCGCTCTGCTTCTACATCGGCGCGGCGCTCGCGTTCGGCGCGTTCATCTGGCTCCACCACGGCCACGACTACGGCATCGAGTTCTACACCGGCTGGTTGACGGAGTACTCGCTGTCGATCGACAACCTCTTCGTCTTCATCATCTTGATGTCGGCGCTCAAGGTGCCCCGCAAGTACCAGCAGGAGGCGCTGCTCGTCGGCATCGTCCTTGCGCTGGTGTTCCGCGGCATCTTCATCGCCCTCGGCTACGCCCTGATCGAGAACTTCAGCTGGGTCTTCTACATCTTCGGCGCCTTCCTGGTCTACACCGCGTTCAAGCTGGTGAAGTCCTACGGCAGCCACGAGGACGAGCACCCCGAGGACAACTCGGTGGTCAAGTTCGCCCGTCGCCACATGCGCGTCGGCGACGCCTACCACGGCCTGAAGCTCTGGTACCACGAGAACGGCGTCCGCTTCGTCTCGCCGATCGTCATCGTGATCATCGCGCTCGGCGTCACCGACATCCTGTTCGCGCTCGACTCGATCCCCGCGATCTTCGGCATCACCCAGGAGCCGTACCTCGTCTTCACCGCGAACGTGTTCGCTCTGATGGGCCTGCGTCAGCTGTACTTCCTCCTCGGCGGGCTGCTGCAGAAGCTGGTCTACCTCTCGCTCGGCCTGGCGTTCATCCTCGCCTTCATCGGCGTCAAGCTGGTGCTGCACGCCCTCCACGAGAACGAGCTGCCGTTCATCAACGGCGGTCACGGTGTCCACGGCGCCCCGGAGATCTCCTCGCTGTTCAGCCTGGGCGTGATCATCGTGACCCTCGTGGTCACGGCGGTCGCCAGCCTGTGGCGCTCCACCAAGGGCGGCGACGACCACGTCCCGGACCACGCGGTGGCCCCGCGCGAGCCGGCCGACGCCGACGACACCTCCGGCCCCGACTGGCGCTGACCGCCCGCCCGGCCCGCTGCTTCACCTAGGGTGTCGGTCGTGGATCGACTCCAGGTGCAGTGGGCCGGGCAGGCGCGGACCTTCGACGGGCCTCGGGTCGTCGCAGGACGCGAGCTGGACTGCGACATCCCGGTCACCGACGCCAAGGCGTCGCGGCACCACCTGTTCCTTCAGGTCGAGGACGGCGCCTGGGTCGCGGTCGACGCCAGCAGCAACGGCACCTACGTCTCCGGGCAGCGGATCACCCGCCTCCCGCTGACCGGCGCCCCGGTCAGCCTCCACCTCGGCAGCCCGACCGGCGAGCCGGTCGTGGTCAGCGTGCTGGCCTCTGTCGTCACCCCGCCGCCCCCGCCCCCGCCCCCGCCGGCGTCCGCGCCGGTGGGGGAGTTCTGGAAGAACCTGCCGCCGCCGCAGGTCCCCGCGAGCGGCGGGCCGGTCGACGCATGGCGCCCGGCCGGCGTACTGCCTCCGGGGCAGCTGCCGCACGGCCACTCCATCGTGCTCCCGCAGCAGCTCCAGGCCGGCCGGTCGCTGAGCATCGGTCGCGACCACGGCAACGAGGTCGTGCTGGCCGACCCGCTGGTCAGCCGGCGGCACGCCCGCCTCGACCCGGCGACCCCGACCTCGCCGGCCGTGCTGCACGACCTCGGCTCGTTCAACGGCACCTTCGTCAACGGCCAGCGGGTGCAGGGTGCCGTCCAGCTCCCGGTCGGGGCCGAGGTCATCTTCGGCAACCAGACCTTCCGCTGGGACGGCCACCAGCTGATCGCCTCGGCGACCGCCCACGAGTTCACGCTGTACGCCGACGGCCTCACCCAGGTCGTCGCGGGCGGCAAGCGGCTGATCGAGAACATCTCCTTCAAGCTCGAGCCGCGCAGCCTCACCGCGGTCATCGGCCCCTCGGGTGCGGGCAAGTCCACGCTGCTCGGAGCGCTCACCGGCCTCAGGCCCGCCAGCCATGGCCGGGTGATCTGGCAGGGGCACGACCTCTACCAGCACTACGACCAGCTGCGCTTCCAGATCGGACTGGTGCCGCAGCAGGACATCCTGCACCCGCAGCTGAAGGTCCGGCAGGGCCTGCGGTTCGCGGCCCAGCTGCGGCTGCCGCCCGACACGACGGCGCAGGAGTGGGACCACCGCGTGCAGACGGTCGCGCAGCAGATGCAGCTCACCGAACGCCTCGACAACCGGATCGGCACCCAGCTCTCCGGCGGCCAGCGCAAACGGGTCTCCATCGCCACCGAGCTGCTCACCGCGCCGCCGCTGCTCTTCCTCGACGAGCCGACCTCCGGCCTCGACCCGGGTCTCGACCTCGAGGTCATGCGCCAGCTGCGCAGCCTCGCCGACGACGGCCGCGTGGTCATGGTCGTGACCCACTCGGTGCTCGCGCTCGACGTGTGCGACAACGTGCTGGTCCTCGCCCCCGGTGGGCGGATCGCCTACTTCGGTCCGCCGGACGGGGTGCTCACCCACTTCGGCAAGACCAACTACCCCGAGGTCTTCGACCTGCTCGACGACGCCGACCTGTGGCAGCGCATCCCCGTGCCCCAGCACGCCGTCGACACCTCCTCGATGCCGCAGCAGTCCCACGCGGGCGCCGTACCCGCTCCGCCGCGGCAGTCGGTCTCCCGCCAGCTGACGACCCTGGTCAAGCGCAACCTCGCCGTCGTGCTCGCCGACCGGCTGCTGCTCGGCATGCTCGTGCTGCTCCCGCTCATCCTCGGCGGGCTGAGCCGGGTCGTCCCCGGCAACGACGGCATCTCGATCCTCGAGGCCGGCGGCAGGGTCGGCGAGGCCCAGCAGCGCCTGACCGTCCTCATCGTCGCCGCCTGCCTGATGGGCACCGCGCTCGCCATCCGCGAGCTGGTGGGGGAGCGGCCGATCTTCCAGCGGGAGTACGCCGTCGGCCTCTCGCCCGGCATCTACTTCACCAGCAAGGTCCTCGTCCTCGGCACCGCGGCCTTCGCGCAGGGTCTGGTCGTCACCTTCCTCGCGACGGTCGGCCTCCCCGGCGCCGACGGCACTGCCGGCACCTTCCGGGTCGCGCTGGCGATCGCCCTCCTGTCCGCCGTCATGGTCGTGATCGGGCTCGCGCTGTCCGCGCTCGTCACCAGCACCGAGCAGACCATGCCCGCCCTGGTCGGCCTGGTCATGCTCCAGCTGGTCCTCTCCGGTGCCCTCTTCGAGATCGCCGGTCGCGTCCTGCTCGAGCAGATCGCCTGGCTCTCGCCCTCGCGCTGGGGGTACGCCGCCTCCGCCTCGGCGATCCAGCTCGTCGACCGGTTCGAGGGCACCGACCGCGCGGACTGGATCGCGCAGAGCGGGGGCGGGCACTACCTGATGGACCTGTTCCTGCTGGGGCTGCTCGGTGCGGTGGCGTTCGGGGTGGGGCTGCTGCTCGTCCGACGCAGTGCTGTGTCTGATTAGCGCTCGCTTCGCTCGCGCATGTCGCGCCGCCTCTTGACGCCGTTTCTTCCTCCCCCGCCCGCTCCCTCGTTCCTCGGTCGCGGGCTCCTCCGTGCAGAAACGGCGGGCGGCGCGACGAGAACACCCAGCCGCACGTCATGCACGCACGCATGACGTCCGGTTGAATGTCGTCGGGCGCGCCGCGTTGCCTGGACTGAGCGAAGCGAGCGCCAGCGAGCGCAGCGAGGGAAGGCAACGCGCCAAAAGCGCGCCCGACATGCGCGAGCGAAGCGAGCGCCAAACCAACACCGTGAGTCCCTTCACGCAGCACATCAGCCCGAGCCACCTGTCGCACAGGGAATCTTTGGCGCCGCCGATGCCTTGACCTGAACGATGTCTCTCGCGCTCTCCGTCCTCGACCTCGTCCCCGTCCGCAGCGACCAGGCCACCGGCGACGCCCTCGCCGCGACCCTGGACCTGGCGCGCGCCGCCGACCGGCTCGGCTACCGCCGGTACTGGCTGGCCGAGCACCACAACATGCCGGCGGTCGCCGCGACGAACCCGCCCGTCGTCATCGGCCTGGTCGCCTCGGCGACCGAGCGGATCCGGGTCGGGTCCGGGGGAGTGATGCTGCCGAACCACGCGCCGCTGGTCGTGGCTGAGCAGTTCGCGCTGCTCGAGGCGGCGTTCCCGGGCCGGATCGACCTCGGCATCGGCCGGGCGCCGGGCACCGACCCGGTCACCAGCTGGGCGCTGCGCCACGGGGCCGGGGGTGTGAGCGACGAGGCGGTCACCCACTTCCCCGAGTACGTCGACAACGTGCTCGCCATGATGGAGCCGGCAGGGGTGGGGCTGGCGCTGCGCGGCTCGCAGCACGTGCTCAAGGCGACCCCGGCGGCTCGGTCGGTACCGCAGATCTGGCTGCTCGGCTCCTCCGACTACTCGGCACGACTGGCGGCCGCCAAGGGCATGCCGTACGTCTTCGCCCACCACTTCTCCGGCTCCGGCACCGCCGAGGCGCTGGAGCTGTACCGCTCCACCTTCCAGCCGTCCCCGGAGCTCGCCGAGCCGCGCACCTTCCTCACCGTGAACGCCTCGGTCGCCGACACCGCCGAGGAGGCGCACCGGTTGGCGCTGCCGCAGCTGCTGCAGATGCTCGCTCTGCGCACCGGACAGCCGCTGGTCGCCCAGCGCACGGTCGAGGACGCCGAGACCATCGTCGACGCAGGCCTGCCCGAGGCGCACGACGGCCTGGTCGACGCGATGCGGCGACGCTGGGTGATCGGTGACGCGCCAGGGGCTCGCAAGGAGCTGGCCGAGCTCGCCGCGTCGTACGGCGTCGACGAGGTCATGGTGAACCCGGTCGCCGGCGCCTACCGCGACACCGGACCGAGGACCTCGCCCGCGCGGGTGCGTACCCTCGAGCTGCTCTGCGCTGACGACGCGGGGGTTTGAACAGCGCGTTCGTGGTCACGCTGCCCCCGGACGACATCGGCTCGGGCGAGGAGGGCGCAGGCTCATGGGGGGCGAGAAGACACCCGCGGAGATCGGGGTCATGTGGATCAAGTGGGAGCTGATGCAGCGCCTGCTGGCCGACATGGACACCGTCGGCGGTCAGATCGAGGACGTCGCGACCTACGCGACCGACGAGGTCTTCAACTCGACGGCGTTCGAGTACGAGATCCCGCTGACCGGCGTCAGCGTCCTCAAGCCGATCTCCGACGCGTTGCAGGAGTGCAGCGGTGTGATCGACGACGTGAAGACGGGCTTCCAGGAGCGGTGGACGAGCCTCACGGCGGCCGTCGCGCTCTCGGCCAAGGACTACGAGACGGCTGACGGTCAGCAGCTGCACGCGTTCCTGCAGGCCTACCTCGACCTGGCGGACGCGCAATGACGTGGACGACGATCGAGGAGGAGCTCCCGCTCGATGCCCCCGCCGAGCAGAGCCGCGGCAAGGGCCACGACCCGGCGTTCATCACCGCCTCGGAGACCTTCGACTCGGTGCGCGACGCCTGCAACGGTGCGATCGACTGGGTCAACGGGGTGGCGGAGGGGGTCGGCCTCGGCCGGCCGATCCCGTCGCTCCCCACGACGAGCCTCGACCAGTACGTCGTGTACCCGCTGTCCGGCGACTACCTACGGATCAAGCAGAACGCCGAGGCCTGTCGCACCTTCGGGACGGCGATGAAGACGTGGGGCCACAACTTCGGCGTCCTCGGGCTCAACCAGGTGCTGGTGATCGGTGGCGAGGTCGGCGTCACGATGGGCGCGCAGCTGGGCCTCTACGACCTGGCCGTCCAGGGCATGGGCGGGGTGGTGTCGAAGGGCTCGGCGGTCTTCGACTACGTGGCCCGCATCTCCGAGCGGATCGCGATCCGGGTGGAGAAGGCCCTCGTGGAGCTCGGCGAGCGGCTGCTCCGGCTCTCGTCCAAGCTGTTGCGCTGGGGGCGTGGCTACTGGGGTGCCCTGATGCTCGCCAAGGACCTCGCCGAGAAGGGGATCGACGCGATCACCGAGGTCATCGACGACGCGAAGTACGTCATCGAGGCGATCAACGCCTGCTTCGAGCTCAAGGACGCCGTCGAGGAGTGGTGCCGCACCCAGGGTGAGCGGATCAAGGCCTTCAAGGAGATCCTGGACTTCGTCAAGGCCCTCCCGTCGGTCGACCTCGGCACGCCGCTGGGCGAGGCGCCCGCCATCGACCCGGTCCGGATCAAGGAGAAGATCGACGACATCGTGGCCGACTTCGGGGCGGACGGGGGCCAGGCCGAGGAGGACCTCGACGCCGCGTCGGACGACCTGGTCGAGGACTCCGGCTACACCGAGCCCTACTACGACCCCGACTGCGATCCGTCGAACAACGTCCCCGGTGCGTCGCGACCGCCCGGCTGGACGCCCGAGAACGGTGCGCCGGGCTGGATGGTCACGACCACCACCGACGACGATCCCCTCCCGACCCGATGACCGGCCACTACGACGCCTCCGCACCGCCGCCCGACGAGCGTGTGCCGAGCCTGCTCGACCTGGCGTCGGTCGACGTCGACCGGCGTCTCGAGGACGTCCTCGGCCGCGTCGACGACCTCGCCGCCGAGGGCGAGGAGCGGCGGCTCGCCGAGGGGATCGACCCGGCGACCGCGGCGCTGCTCGACGCCATCGCCGGCGCCGACGACGCGCCGCTCGTGCTGCGCTCGCTGCACCGCCGGGTCCACGAGGGCAGGATGGAGTGGGCCGACGTGTGGACACGGCCCTCTGACTACGACGGCGGCTCCCGCCTGCTCTTCGCCGCGTTGCAGGCCCAGGGCCGGGGCCTGGCCGCCGAGGTGGCCCGGCTCGCGGCCGAGGACGGTGGGGACCGGCGTGCGCGCTGATGCCGCGGCCGCGCTCGCCGTCGCGGTGCTCCTCGTCGCCGGCTGCTCGACCGGGGACGAGCCGTCGGCCGGGCCGACGCCCGCGGCCACGCCGAGCCCGTCGCCGACCCGCGCCGCCTTCGGGTGCGACCGGGTGAGCGGCGCCGAGGTGGGGCAGTGGCTCGGTGCACCGCTGGAGGTCGAGGCCAACCCGACGGAGGACGGCGCAACGGCGTGCTCCGCAGTCCATCTCGGCGACGAGCGGGTCACGCTGTCGTGGGCGCCGGTGACCGGCGCCGGCACCCTCGACGTGGCGTCGAACAGGGTCTTCGGGGACCGCGAGCCCGCGCCGGCGGTCGAGGAGACCACTCTCCCGGGCGGCACACCCGCGCGGATGGTGGTCACCGAGGTCCCGGGCACGCAGATCCAGGTCGACCTCGTCTCCCTGACCGGGGACGACGGGCTGCACGTCGTCGTGTCGGCCGGCGCCGTGGGCGGCGGGCTCACGCTCGGCCTCGCGCGGCTGGTCGACACCGCGGCGCGGATCGCGGAGGCGTACGCGACCCCTGCCGGTTGAGCACCGGCCTCGGGGATTGGGAGTTCGTTGCCGCCAGCACATAGACTGGCGTGTCGGTCCAACGTGGGTTCCGTGTGTGGTGCACGACCCACGAGGTCCACTCGGCCGCCCGCGGGCTGCCGAGAGGTTCCCGGACCACCGGTAGACACAACATCCCCGAGCAGATTGTGAGACATGGCGAAGAAAGAAGGCGTCATCGAGATGGAGGGCTCCGTCGTGGAGGCCCTTCCGAACGCCATGTTCCGCGTCGAGCTGAGCAACGGCCACAAGGTCCTGGCTCACATCAGCGGCAAGATGCGCCAGCACTACATCCGGATCCTCCCCGAGGACCGCGTGGTGGTGGAGCTCTCGCCGTACGACCTCTCGCGCGGTCGGATCGTCTACCGCTACAAGTGAGCCACTGCTCGCCTGTTCCGCCACTAGCAAGAAAGGGCTGACATGAAGGTCAACCCGAGCGTGAAGCCGATCTGTGACAAGTGCAAGGTGATCCGTCGCCACGGCCGCGTCATGGTGATCTGCGAGAACCCGCGCCACAAGCAGCGCCAGGGCTGAGCCCGGCTGGTTGTCGAGGAGGTCGCGCAGCGGCCGTCTCGAGACACAACTGAATACGACAACCACGTGATCGCTTAGGTCCCGACGAGCTCGACCAACGAGTGGGACCGAATCACCTCCGGAGCGGATGGCCGGAGCTGGGCACGACGAGCAGGACCGCCCGGATGCATCACGACCACACCACCGTGACTGTTCGAAAGGGAAGCCACCATGGCACGCCTCGTCGGAGTCGACCTGCCGCGCGACAAGCGCATCGAGGTCGCTCTCACCTACATCTACGGCATCGGCCGTACCCGCGCCCAGCAGCTGCTGGAGGCCACCGGCGTCAGCCCGGACCTCCGCGTCCACGAGCTGGGTGACGAGGAGCTGGTCAAGCTCCGCGACGAGATCGAGGCGAACTTCAAGATCGAGGGTGACCTCCGTCGCGAGGTTCAGGCCGACATCCGCCGCAAGATCGAGATCGGCAGCTACCAGGGTCGCCGTCACCGCATGGGCCTTCCGGTCCGCGGTCAGCGCACCAAGACCAACGCTCGCACCCGCAAGGGCCCGAAGCGCACGGTTGCCGGCAAGAAGAAGGCCAAGTGATCTGAGCCCCCGGGCTCGACACCGCCTCTCACACCGACCAGCTTTCTCAAGGAGATAACGCATGCCTCCCAAGGCTCGCGCGGGCGCCAAGAAGGTGCGCCGCAAGGAGAAGAAGAACGTCGCTCAGGGCGAGGCCCACATCAAGAGCACGTTCAACAACACGATCGTCACGATCACCGACCCGACCGGTGCGGTGATCTCGTGGGCCTCTGCCGGCACCGTCGGCTTCAAGGGCTCCCGCAAGTCCACCCCGTACGCCGCTCAGATGGCCGCCGAGGCCGCTGGTCGTCGGGCGATGGAGCACGGCATGAAGAAGATCGACGTCTTCGTCAAGGGCCCGGGCTCGGGTCGCGAGACGGCGATCCGTTCGCTGGGTGCGATCGGCCTCGAGGTCGGCACCATCCAGGACGTGACCCCCGCCCCGCACAACGGCTGCCGCCCGCCGAAGCGCCGTCGCGTCTGAGCGTCTGACCAGGACTAGGAGAACTTCAATGGCCCGTTACACCGGACCCCTGACCAAGAAGTCGCGCCGTCTCGGCGTCGACCTCGTCGGCGGCGACGCTGCCTTCGAGAAGCGCCCCTACCCCCCGGGCCAGCACGGCCGCGCCCGGGTCAAGGAGAGCGAGTACCGCAACCAGCTGCAGGAGAAGCAGAAGGCCCGCTTCACCTACGGCGTGCTGGAGAAGCAGTTCCACCGCTACTACGAGGAGGCTGCGCGTCGCCAGGGCAAGACCGGCGACAACCTGCTGCAGCTGCTCGAGTGCCGTCTCGACAACGTGGTCTACCGCGCCGGCTTCGCTCGGACGCGCCGCCACGCCCGCCAGCTGGTGACCCACGGTCACTTCCTGGTCAACGGCAAGAAGGTCGACATCCCGTCCTTCCAGGTCACCCAGTACGACATCATCGACGTGCGTGAGAAGTCGCTCGAGATGACCCCGTTCATCGTGGCTCGCGAGACCCACGGCGAGCGGATCGTGCCGGCCTGGCTCGAGGCGCTCCCGAACCGCATGCGGATCCTGGTCCACCAGGTCCCCGTGCGCGAGCAGATCGACATGCCGATCCAGGAGCAGCTCATCGTGGAGTACTACTCCAAGAAGTGATCGCGAGCCCGTCCCGGTCCACCTCCACCGCGTGGGGGAGCCGGGGCGGGCATGCGTCATCCCGCAGTCCCTCCTCTCCATCTCCGCACCACGTCTGGGTCCTCATATAGCGGTCGGCCCGGAAAGGAACGAAACAAGTGCTCATCGCACAGCGCCCCACCCTGTCGGAGGAGACCGTCGACCAGTTCCGGTCGCGCTTCGTCATCGAGCCGCTCGAGCCCGGCTTCGGCTACACGCTCGGCAACTCGCTGCGTCGTACCCTCCTCTCCTCGATCCCCGGTGCCTCGGTCACGAGCATCAAGATCGACGGCGTCCTCCACGAGTTCTCGACCATCGAGGGCGTCAAGGAGGACGTCACCGAGATCATCCTCAACCTGAAGGGCCTCGTCGTCTCCTCCGAGCACGACGAGCCGGTCACCATGTACCTGCGCAAGTCGGGTGCCGGTGACGTCACGGGTGCCGACATCGCGCCGCCGGCCGGCGTCGAGGTCCACAACCCCGACCTGAAGATCGCCACCCTCTCCGACAACGGCAAGCTCGAGCTCGAGCTCGTCGTGGAGCGCGGCCGCGGCTACGTCTCGGCCGTCCAGAACAAGGGCGCCGACAACGAGATCGGCCGGATCCCGGTCGACTCGATCTACAGCCCGGTCCTCAAGGTGACCTACAAGGTCGAGGCCACCCGTGTCGAGCAGCGCACCGACTTCGACAAGCTCGTCATCGACGTCGAGACCAAGCCGTCGATCCTGCCCCGCGACGCCATCGCGTCGGCCGGCAAGACGCTGGTCGAGCTCTTCGGCCTGGCCCGTGAGCTCAACGTCGAGGCCGAGGGCATCGACATCGGCCCGTCGCCCGTCGACGAGCAGCTCGCCGCCGACCTCGCCCTCCCGGTCGAGGACCTGCAGCTGACCGTGCGGTCCTACAACTGCCTCAAGCGCGAGGGCATCCACACCGTGGGTGAGCTCATCAGCCGCTCGGAGCAGGACCTGCTGGACATCCGCAACTTCGGTGCGAAGTCCATCGACGAGGTCAAGGCCAAGCTCCACGAGATGGGTCTGTCCCTCAAGGACAGCGCCCCGGGCTTCGACCCGTCGGCCGCCCTGGCCAACTACTCGGACGACGAGGACGACGACGAGTCGTTCATCGAGTCCGAGGAGTTCTGATCTGATCCGTCCCACCCGGGACAGCAACTACCCCGGTACCTGACACGGCCGGGGAGAATCGAGAGAAGCAATGCCCAAGCCCAAGAAGGGCCCCCGCCTCGGCGGTGGCGCCGCGCACCAGCGCCTCATCCTGTCGAACCTGGCCACCGCGCTCTTCGAGCACGGCCGGATCACGACCACCGAGGCCAAGGCGCGCACGCTGCGTCCGTACGCCGAGAAGCTGATCACCAAGGCGAAGAAGGCGCACCTGGGTGAGAACCCGCTGCACCAGCGTCGCGAGGTCCTCAAGGACATCCGCGACAAGGGTGTCGTGCACACCCTGTTCGCGGACATCGCGCCGACCTTCGCCGAGCGTCCGGGCGGCTACACGCGGATCACCAAGATCGGCAACCGTGCGGGCGACAACGCCCCCATGGCGGTCATCGAGCTGGTGACCGAGGCGTACCAGCCGGCCGCGCCGAAGGCCACCAAGGCCGCCGAGGCCGCTCCGGTCGAGGAGGCCCCCACGGCCGGGGCGACCGAGGTCGAGGAGACCGAGGCCGCTGAGGTCGAGGCCACCGAGGCCGAGGCCGAGGTCACCGAGGAGGCCGCCGACGAGGCGCCCGCCGAGGAGTCCGTCGAGGACGCCGACAAGGCCTGAGCTCACGCTCTGCGACGGCCCGTCACCCGCGAGGGTGGCGGGCCGTCCTGCTTCTCGCCGCCGGCCGAGTCAGCCGTGAGCGGGGCGGGCGAGGTCGACCAGCCAGCAGGCGATGCCCGTCACCAGCATCGGGACGACGGCCCACGCCCAGGACAGGGCACCGATGGCGAGGATCGGCTCGCCGGTGCCGTCGGCCAGGTCCTGGACCACGCGGTTCACCGGTTCCCGGACCAGGTACTGGGCGGTGGCGAGGACGGCCACCAGCGGCAGTGGGAGCCACCACCACGCGCCCTGCCGTCGGGCGATCCCCCAGGCGGCGACCAGAATCGTCCCGATGACGACCTGCTGGACCACGACCATGACCTGGGCCTCGTCGATGGTGTCGGGGCGCAGCGGGCCGCGGGAGGTGACGAACCAGAACGCGACGTGCAGCGGGATCGCCGCCACGACCGTGCCCGCGGCGAGCAGTCGGCGCAGGACGCCCCGCCCCACCGTCGCCGCGACCCCGGCGCCGACGAGGAGGCTCAGGACCGAGGCCGCGAGGGCCTGGGCATCGGGGATCGGGTCGCCGCCGCGGAGGGCGAACCACGGGAGGAGAGCGGCCACCAGGTCGACGCCGAGGGCCAGGGCGAGCAGCAGCAACGCGAGCGGGGTCGCGAGGGCCGACGGCGCACGTCGGGCAGCGCGTGGGGGAGGCAGGGGAGTGCCGAGGGCCATGGTGCCCATGGTTCCGGTTCGGAGCCGCTCCAAACGTAGACTGGCGCCATGACGATCGACCTGGGGAGCCCGCGCCTGCTCGAGGACAGCGAGCGCGAGGTGCTGCTCGCGGCGCCCCGCGGCTACTGCGCCGGCGTCGACCGGGCGGTGGTGACGGTCGAGCAGGCGCTGGACCTCTACGGCTCGCCGGTCTACGTGCGCAAGCAGATCGTCCACAACAAGCACGTCGTCGCCAACTTGGAGGCGCGGGGCGCGATCTTCGTCGAGGAGCTCGACGAGGTCCCCGCCGGTGCCCGCGTGGTGTTCTCCGCGCACGGCGTCTCGCCGGCCGTCGTCAGCGAGGCGGCCGAGCGTGACCTGAAGACCATCGACGCCACCTGCCCGCTGGTGACGAAGGTGCACCGCGAGGCGGTCCGCTTCGCCGCCGACGGCTACACCATCCTGCTGATCGGGCACGCGGGCCACGAGGAGGTCGAGGGCACCGCCGGCGAGGCCCCCGAGCAGACCGTCCTGGTCGAGCACCCCGACGACGTCGAGAAGCTGGAGTTCCCCGCCGACGCGAAGCTCGCGTGGCTCTCGCAGACCACCCTGAGCGTCGACGAGACGATGGAGACCGTACGCCGGCTCCGGGCCAAGTTCCCGCAGCTCGAGGACCCGCCGAGCGACGACATCTGCTACGCCACCCAGAACCGCCAGGTCGCGGTCAAGGAGATCGGCGCCGCCGCCGACCTGGTGATCGTCGTCGGCTCGGCCAACTCCTCCAACTCGGTGCGCCTCGTCGAGGTCGCGCTCGAGGCCGGCGCCAAGGCGTCGTACCGCATCGACGACGTGTCCGAGCTGGACGATTCCTGGCTCGACGGCGCGGCGACGGTCAGCGTCACCTCGGGCGCCTCCGTCCCCGACCACCTCGTCACCGAGGTCCTGGCGCACCTCGCCGAGCGTGGCTACCCCGACGCCCGCGCCGTTCAGACGGCCGAGGAGACCCTGGCCTTCTCGCTGCCCAAGGAGCTGCACCGCGACCTCAAGGCCGCCGGGCGCAGCACCAAGACGGCCGTGCGGCTCTGAGCGATGGCCCGCTACCTCGACGTCCACCCGGACAACCCGCAGCCGCGCACGGTGCAGCAGATCGTCGCCGCGCTGCAGGACGACGCGCTGATCGCCTACCCGACCGACTCCGGCTACGCGCTCGGCTGCCGGATCGGCAACCGCGAGGGCCGCGATCGGATCCTCAGGATTCGCGGCCTCGACGACAAGCATCACTTCACCCTCATGTGCCGCGACTTCTCGCAGCTCGGGCAGCTGGTCCACGTCGACAACTCGGCGTTCCGGGCGATCCGGTCGGCGACGCCGGGTCCCTACACCTTCATCCTCACGGCGATGCCGGAGGTGCCGAAGCGGCTGCTGCACCCGAAGAAGAGGACGGTCGGCGTGCGGATCCCCGAGAACGCCTTCGTGCAGGCGCTGCTCGAGGAGCTCGGTGAGCCGCTGCTGAGCTCCACCCTGATCCTGCCGGGCGAGACCGAGCCGCGGACCATGGGCTGGGAGATCAAGGAGGACCTCGACCACGAGGTCGACATCGTGGTCGAGGCCGGCGAGGTCAAGCCCGAGCCGACCACCGTCGTCGACTGGTCCGAGGGCCACCCCGAGGTGATCCGGCGCGGCGCGGGGGACCCGGACCGCTTCTGATCCGAGGGCGCTCAGCGGGGGTGGCGCTCGACGAACGAGCGGCGCAGCGCGAGCAGGCCCAGGCAGGCGGCGTACCCGAGCGCCAGGGCGATGCCGTGGCGCGAGAGCCCGGCGATGACGGCCTGGGCGATCCCGTCGTCCGCGCGCGCGATGCTGCCGCGGTCGCTGACGCCGAGCAGCAGCACCACGAACGCCATCGCGATCGGCGGCAGCACGCCGATCAGGAAGAAGTCGCGCGGTCGTACGGCGAGCGCGGCGCCCACGCACAGCGAGACGAACGCCAGGTCGAAGAACAGCCCGAGCCCGTCGGAGAGCACCAGGTCGACGACGGTCGCGGTCAGCAGGAGCGCGACGGCCAGCGAGGCCACCTCCCGGCCGGGACGGCGGCCCTCCTCCCACAGGGTTCGCTGGCGGACAGCGCTGCTCACGTCTCCACGCTAGGACATCGGTCCGGCGGAATCAGGGACTGATGCGCCGTCCGCTGGCCGTGTCGAAGACGTGGGCCGCGCCCTCCGGGACCGCGACGTGGAGGACGTCGTCGGGCCCGACGTGGCCTCGCGAGGGGAGCCGGACGGCGACCGTGGCGGTGCCGTCCCCGAGGTCGGCGGTGCCGTGCGCGAAGCCGTCGGAGCCGAGCTCCTCGACGAGGTCGACCCGGACCGGGATGCCGGCGCCGGGCTCGACCAGCCGCCAGGCCTCCGGGCGGACGCCGACGGTGACCTCCGGGGTCAGGGCGGCGCGGGTGTGCGGGTCGAGCGGGACGGCGTACCCGCCGAGGGCGAGGCCGTCGTCGCCGCCGACCTTCGCGGCCATCAGGTTCATCTGCGGCGAGCCGATGAAGCCGGCGACGAACAGGTTGGCGGGCCGGTCGTAGAGGGCGAGGGGAGCGTCGACCTGCTGGATCTCGCCGCCGTTCATGACCGCGACCCGGTCGCCCATCGTCATCGCCTCCACCTGGTCGTGGGTGACGTAGACCGTGGTGACGCCGAGCTCGCGCTGCAGACGCGCGATGTCGCTGCGGGTCTGCACGCGCATCTTGGCGTCGAGGTTGGACAGTGGCTCGTCCATGCAGAAGACCTGGGGGGAGCGCACGATCGCGCGTCCCATCGCGACCCGCTGCCGCTGGCCGCCGGAGAGCTGCTTCGGCCTGCGGTCGAGCAGCTCGGTCAGGCCGAGCAGGGCGGCCGCGTCGGCCACCCGGCGCTCGCGCTCCTCGCGGTCGACCTTCGCGATCCGCAGCGCGAAGCCGAGGTTCTCGCGCACGGTCTTGTGCGGGTAGAGCGCGTAGCTCTGGAAGACCATCGCGATGTCGCGGTCCTTCGGCGCGAGCCGGGTGACGTCGCGCTCGCCGATCAGGATCCGGCCGGCGTCGACCTCCTCGAGGCCCGCGAGCATCCGCAGGGTGGTGGTCTTGCCGCAGCCCGAGGGTCCGACCAGGACGAGGAACTCGCCGTCCTCGACCACGAGGTCGATGCCGGGCACGGCGGGGGAGTCCGCGCCGGCGTACCACCGCTGCGCGCCCTCGAAGGTGATGCTGGCCATCGCTGCTCCTCGACTGGGTCCGTGTGACCTGGATCGCATTCTGCCCTTGCGAGGGTATATGTAAGTGTGCTGAACTAACAAACATGTCCTGGCGCAGCCCGACCTCCCGGTCGCCCCGAGAGCGGATCAAGCTCGACCGTGCCGACTCCCGGCGCCACCACCGCTCGATGCTGCTCCAGGAGCTGTTCGCCGCGGGTCCGGCCAGCCGCGCCGACCTGGCCCGCAGCAGCGGGCTGACCCGGGTCACGGTCTCCGACCTGGTCGCCGAGCTGCTCACCGAGGGCCTGGTCGAGGAGCTGGGTACGCCGAGCGAGAGTCGCGTGGGCAAGCCGCCGACGCTCGTGGGGCTCGTGGCCGACGCCAAGCACGTGGTCGCCATCGACCTCTCGGTCGACGACCAGGTCGCCGGCGCGGTCCTCACCCTCGAGGGCCAGGTGGTGCTCCGCGACGCGAAGCCGCGCCAGGGGCGCACCGGCGCGGACGCCGTCGCGCTGGTGAGTGGGTTCGCCGCCGACCTGATCGCCCGCAGCAGCCGCCCGCTGCTCGGTGTCGCGGTCGCGACGCCCGGCGTGGTCACGCCCGACGGGGTCGTCCTCGACGCGCCGAACCTGGGCTGGCACGACCTGCACCTCGCCGACGACCTGGCCGCGGCGCTGGACCTGCCGGTCTACGTCGCCAACGACGCGAACACCGCCGTGATGGGGGAGTTCGTGTTCGGCAGCCGCGGCGAGGGCGGCCTGCTGCTGCTCCGGCTCAGCACCGGGCTGGGCGCGGGCCTGGTGATCAACGGTGCCCTGCTGCACGGGCAGGGCGGGGCCGCCGGCGAGATCGGCCACGTCCAAGTCGATCCCGGCGGTCCGCTCTGCGGCTGTGGCCGGCCGGGCTGCCTGGAGACCTACCTCGCCGTGCCTCGCCTGCGGCGCGAGCTCGCCGCGGGCGATGCCGACGCCGTGCTCGCCGACGCCGGGGCCCGGCTCGGCCAGGCGCTCGCGCCGGTCGTGGCCACGCTCAACCTCGGCGAGGTGGTGCTCAGCGGACCGGCCGACCTCGTCGAGCCGCTGGCCCGCGTGGCCGAGCAGGCGGTCCGGGACCGGGTGATGCCGGTGTCGGCCCAGCAGTTCGTCGTCCGTACGTCGTCCCTCGGCGACGACGGCGTGCTCGCCGGAGCGACGGGCGTCGTGCTCGCCGGCGAGCTGGGGGTGTCCTGAACCATGAGGAAGATCGAAGGGAAATCAGCGGTGCGACTCAACAAGACCCTGGCCACGAAGAGCGTGGCCGTCGCAGCCATCACCGCCCTGCTGGGCGTGACCAGTGCCTGCGGCTCCGACAACGAGGACGCCGGCGGCGGCCCCGACAAGGCCGAGATCGTGGTGTGGCTCAACGGCGCGGACACGCCGGACTCGGCCCGCACCTGGCTCAAGGAGACCTTCGAGAAGGAGCACCCGGGCTCCACCCTCACGATCGAGCAGCAGGAGTGGGAGGGCCTCGTCGAGCGACTCACGACCGCGCTGACCTCCGCCGACCAGACCCCCGACGTCGTCGAGGTCGGCAACACCCAGGCCGCCACCTTCACCACGGTCGGCGCGTTCAGCGACCTCAGCGGCGACCTCGCCGACCTGGGCGGGGACGACCTGCTGCCGGGCTTCGTCGAGGCCGGCTCGGTCGACGACAAGACCTACGCGGTGCCCTACTACGCCGGCTCGACGTACGTCTTCTACCGCAAGGACCTCTTCGAGAAATCCGGCATCACCGAGATCCCGGCCACCATGGCCGACTTCGTCGCGGCCGCGAAGAAGCTCAAGCAGGACAGCGGACAGGCCGACTTCTCGGGCTACTGGCTGCCGGGCAAGGACTGGCGTGACGGCGCTGCCTTCCTCTGGGACGCCGGTGGCGACTTCGCCGCACCCGAGGGCGACGGCTGGAAGGCCACGCTCTCCTCGCCCGAGTCGATCACGGGACTCGAGGCCTTCCAGGATCTCTACACCTCCGCTTCCGGGGCCCCCGCCGACGCCAACGAGTCCGACCCGGTCACGCCCTTCTGCGCGGGCAAGATCGGCATGATGTCCCGTCCCGGCTGGGTCCAGGGGATGCTCACCGACCCGGAGAGCGGCTGCCCCGAGCTCGCCGAGCAGGTCGGCGTCTTCGCGCTGCCGGGCAGCGACGGCGAGCCCGCCCCGGTGCTCCTCGGCGGCTCCAACATCGCGATCTCCGCGAAGTCGCCCAACCAGGACCTCTCCCGCGACGTGGTGGCACTGATGCTCAGCGAGGACTACCAGACCATCCTCGCCGAGGCCGGCCTCACCCCGGCCCGGGAGTCGTACGCCGCCAAGCTCGGCGACGACGAGTTCGCCCAGGCCACGATCGCGGCCGCGTCGAACGCCAAGCTCACCCCGCCGGCCGCCAACTGGGCGACCGTCGAGGGCAAGTTCGTGCTCGAGGACCTCTACAGCAAGATCGCGCAGGGCGGCGACGTGAAGAAGCTCGCGGCCGCCGCCGACGAGCAGATCGACGCCGAGCTCAACTGAGGACGAAGATCGACGGTGTCCGGCCGGCCCCCAGCCGGCCGGACACCGTGCCGTCCGCCCCTGCCCCGAGAGGAGTGTCGTGACCCGCCCCGCAGCTCGCCGTACCAGCCTCCCGCTGGGCCTCGTGCTCCCCGCGACCGCGCTGCTCGCCCTCGCGCTCGGCTACCCGCTGGTGCGCCAGGTCGTGCTGTCGCTGCAGGAGTTCGGCCTGGCCCAGCAGTTCGGCCAGCCGCCGGCGTGGAACGGGCTCGGCAACTACCGCGACCTGCTGACCGACAGCGAGCTGTGGGTCGTGGTGCTGCGCACCGTCGCCTTCTGCTTCGTCAACGCGGCGCTCACCTTCGGGATCGGGCTGGGCCTGGCGCTGCTGATGGCGCGGATGAGCCGCCTGGTCCGGATCCTGGCCCAGTGCGGGCTGCTGCTCGCCTGGGCGATGCCGGTCGTCGCTGCGATGACCGTGTGGCAGTTCCTCTTCGACACCCAGTACGGCGTCGTCAACTGGCTGCTCACGCGGGCGGGCGGCGACTTCGAGGGGCACGGCTGGCTGCTCGACCCGTGGTCGTTCTTCCTCGTCGCCACCGTGGTGGTGGTCTGGATGAGCGTCCCGTTCGTGGTGTTCACGCTCTACGCCGCGCTCACCCAGGTCCCCGAGGACGTGATGGAGGCCGCCGAGATCGACGGCGCCTCGCCGTGGCAGCGGTTCGTGCACGTCGTGCTGCCGGCGATCCGGCCGGTGCTGCTCGTCGTCGTGCTGCTGCAGGTGATCTGGGACCTGCGCGTGTTCACGCAGATCTACACCCTCCAGAAGGCAGGCGGCGTCAGTGCCGACACCAACCTGCTCGGCACCTACATCTACACGCTCGGCATCAAGGGCGGCGACTTCGGCACCGCCGCGGCGGCCGCGATGTTCATGCTGCTGCTGACGGTCGTGCTCACGGCGCCGTACGTCCGGCTGATGATCAAGCAGGAGGAGGACTGATGGCGCGTCGCACCCCCAGCGCCGTGCGGATCGGAGCCGACGTGGTCGGCATCGTCGTGCTGCTCGCCTGCGTCTTCCCTGTGTACTGGATGGTCAGCCGCTCCTTCCTGCCGCGCAACCGGATCAAGGGCGAGGACCCGGTGCTGGTCCCGTGGGACGGCACCCTCGACAACTACCGCAAGATCCTCGGCGACGACGACTTCGGCGACGCGATGCTCACCAGCCTCAGCGTCACCCTGCTCACCGTCACGGTGGCGCTCCTGTTCGCCTTCCTGGCAGCGGTCGCGGTGAGCAGGTTCCGGTTCCGCGGGCGGCGTACCTTCATCCTCACCCTGCTGCTGATCCAGATGATCCCGGCCGAGGCGCTGTTCATCAGCCAGTACAAGATGCTCGACGGCATGGGCCTGCTCAACTCGGTGATCGGCCTGACCCTCGTGTACGTCGCCGGCGTGCTGCCCTTCACGGTGTGGACCCTGCGCGGGTTCGTCGACGGCGTGCCGCACGAGCTCGAGGAGGCCGCCATGATGGACGGCTGCTCGCGGACCCAGGCGTTCTTCCGGGTCACCCTGCCGCTGCTCGCGCCCGGCCTCGTCGCGACCGGCGTCTTCGGCTTCATCCAGGCCTGGAACGAGTTCACGCTCGCCGTCGTGGTGATGACCGACCCGGCGAAGGAGACCCTGCCGGTGTGGCTGGTGGCGTTCACCGACGCGCGCAGCCGCGGCGTCGACTGGGGCGCGATCATGGCGTCGTCGACGCTGATCACCATTCCCGTCATCGTGTTCTTCCTCCTCGTCCAGCGCCGGATGGTGAGCGGGCTGACCGCGGGAGCGGTGAAGGGATGAACGCCGGTGTCGAGGCGCTGGCGCTCGAGGTGCAGCTGGCGTCCTTCGCCGGGCCGGTGCTGCCGGACGAGTGGGCGCAGCTCCTGGAGGAGGGGCTGGGCGGGATCTGCCTGTTCGGCTCGAACCTGACCGGGTCGCTTCCGGAGGTCGCGGAGCTGGTCGGCGAGATCCGCTCCCGGCGGGCCGACGCGCTGGTCGCCACGGACGAGGAGGGCGGCGACGTCACCCGGCTGCACACCCGCACGGCCAGCCCGGTGCCGGGCGCGGCGGTGCTGGGCGCGGTGGACTCGGCGTCCCTGACGCGGTCGGTGGGCCACAGCGTCGGAGCGGAGCTGGCGTCGGTCGGCATCGACCTCGACCTCGGCCCGGTCGCCGACGTCAACAGCAACCCCGACAACCCCGTGATCGGCACCCGCAGCTTCGGGGCGGAGCCCACGCTGGTGGCGAGCCACGTGGCCGCGTGGGTGTCCGGACTGCAGGTGGCCGGGGTGGCCGCCTGCGTCAAGCACTTCCCCGGACACGGGGACACCGGCCAGGACAGCCACCTGACCCTGCCGGTCCTCGCCGCCCCGCTCGACCTCGTCCGCGGGCGGGAGCTGGTGCCCTTCGCCGCGGCGGTGGCTGCCGGCGCGGCATCGGTGATGACCTCGCACATCCTCGTCCCCGCGGTGGACCCGGTCCTCCCCGCCACCTTGTCGGCACCGGTGCTGGCGCTGCTGCGCGACGAGCTGGGGTACGCCGGCGCGATCGTCTCCGACGCCCTCGACATGGCCGGCGCCTCCGCCTCCCGGGGGATCCCGGAGGCCGCGGTGCTCGCCCTCGCCGCCGGTTGCGACCTGCTCTGCATCGGCCCCGACAAGCCCGCCTCGCTGGTCCGGGAGGTCCAGGGGGCGATCGTCGCGGCCGTCGCGTCCGGGCGGCTGCCGCAGGACCGCCTCGTCGACGCGGCCTCGCGGGTCGCCGGGATCCGGCGCGTGGCCGGCACGTCCCAGCCCGAGCCGCCGCCCGCACCGCCCCGTGCCGCAGCGCTCGAGGCGGCGGTGCGGCAGGCGTGCCTGGTCGAGGGGCCGCTGCCGGACCTGGCCGGTGCGCGGGTCGTGAGCGTGGCCACCGAGGCGAACATCGCCGTCGGTGCGGGGCGCTGGGGGCTCGAGCCCGACGTCGTCGTGACGGCCGGTGCCGCGCTGCCGGCCGGGCCGGTCGTCGTACAGGTCCGGGACGCGCACCGGCGCCCCGAGGTCGCGGCCGCGCTGGCCGCGCACCCGGGGCCGGCGGTCGTCGTCGAGTGGGGCTGGCCCGGCCCCCGCAGCGGGTGGGAGGACGCGCCGCACGCGCGGATCTGCACCCGCGGCAACGGGCAGCCGTCGATCGCGGCGGTGACATCGATTCTCAGGGAAGCGGGGCTCGACAGGTGAGCGGCGTGCTCATGGGACTGGACATCGGCGCGACCAAGATCCTCGGGGTCGTGGCATCGGCGGACGGCGAGGTGCTCGCGTCGGTGCGGGTCCCCAGCCCGGCCGGCGGCGACCGGGTGGTCGCGACGGCGGCCGAGGTGGTCGAGAAGCTGCGGGCGGCCTCCGGTGGCCTCGGGTCGGGCGTGGTCGGGGTCGGGATCCCCGGCCTGGTCGACGTCGAGCACGGCACGGTGCGGCACGCGGTGAACCTCGGCGTGGCCGACGGGTACCCGTTCAGCGAGCGGCTCGGCGCGGCGAGCGGCGCCCGGGTCGTGCTCGACAACGACGCCAACGCCGCTGCCCTCGGCGCCGCCGCCCTGCTGGGCGAGCAGGACGTCGGCTACCTCAGCCTCGGCACGGGTCTCGCCGCCGCACTCGTGCTCGACGGGTCGCTGCGGCGCGGGTCGCGCAACGCGGCCGGCGAGATCGGGCACATCCCCGTCAACCCGGCCGGTCCACGCTGCGAGTGCGGGCAGGTGGGCTGCCTCGAGACGGTCGCGTCCGGCTCGGCGATCGCCGCGCTCTGGCCCGGCGACGGACAGCCTGCGGCCCAGGCGCTCTTCGACGCGGCGGCAGCGGGATCGGCCGGCGCCGCCGCGGTGCGGGACCGGTTCGCGGCGCGGGTCGCGGACGCCGTACGGCTGGTGGCGTTGACGGTCGACCCGGCCGTCGTTGTGCTCGGTGGCGGGGTCGCGCAGGTCGGCGAGCGGCTGCGGGTCGCGGTCGCGCACGCGCTGGCCGAGCAGGCCGCCGCCTCGCCCTTCCTGCGCTCGCTCGACCTGCCCGGACGGTTGCGGCTGGCGCCGCTCGACCGGCCGGTCGCCGCGCTGGGCGCCGCGCTGCTGGGGGCGTCGTGACCGGCTCGCTGCGAGTGGTCGGGGGATCGGTCGACGTGACGATCGTGGACGGCGTGGTGACCTCCGGGCCCGCGGACGGCCCGGCGTACGACGCCAGCGGACTGTACGTCCTGCCCGGGCTGATCGACCTCCAGGTCAACGGCGCGGCCGGCATCGACCTGACCCTCGAGCCGGCGCGGCTGTGGGAGGTGGCGGCCGCGCTGCCGGCGTACGGCGTGACCGCCTTCCTGCCGACCGTGATCACCTCGTCGCCTGACGCCCGGGCGGTGGCGTTGGAGACGCTGGCGGCCGGCCCGCCCGAGGGGTGGGCCGGAGCGTGGCCGCTGGGCCTGCACTTCGAGGGACCGATGATCGCGCCCGCGCGCAAGGGCGCGCACCCGGCCGCGTGGCTGGTCCCGCCGTCCCCGGAGGTCGTGGCCGGCTGGTCGCGCTCGGCGGGTGTGGCCATGGTGACCATCGCCCCGGAGCTGCGAGGTGCGCTCGAGGTGATCGCGACGCTGGTCGACCGCGGCGTGGCGGTGGCCGTCGGCCACACCGAGGCGAGCGCCGAGCAGGTGGCCGCGGCCGTCGACCGCGGCGCCCGGTCCCTGACCCACCTGGGCAACGCGATGCCGCCGATGGCCGGCCGCGCGCCGGGACCGGTGGGCGTCGGCCTCGCGGACCCGCGGCTCGTCGCCGGCGTGATCGCCGACGGGCACCACCTGCACCCGACCACCCTCGCCGCCTGGGCCCGCGCGCTCGGCCCGTCCCGGCTGGTCGCCGTGACCGACTGCACCGCCGCGCTCGGCATGCCGGACGGCCCGTCCCGGCTGGGCGAGCAGCGGGTCGTCGTACGGCAGGGGACGGTGCGGCTCGAGGACGGCACCCTCGCCGGCTCGGCCGCCTCGCTCCCACAGTGCCTGCGGGTGCTGCGTTCGGTGACCGGGTGGTCGCTCGACGACGTCGTCGGCTGCTGCACCTCGGTCGCCGCGGACCTGCTCGGCGACGAGTCACGTGGCCGGCTCGTCGCCGGGCTGCGCGGCGACGTCACCGTCGTCGACGACGACCTCGCCGTCGTGGCCACGGTCGTGGGCGGCCGGCTGGTGCACGGATCGATCGGAGGTGAGGGCTGATGGAGGTCGTCCCGCTGGGCTCGGTGGACGAGGTCGCGGCGCTGGGGGCGGACGTGATCGAGTCCACGGTCCGGGCCCGGTCGGGTGCCGCGGTGCTCGGGCTGGCGACGGGATCGACGCCGCTGCCGACGTACCGGGAGCTGATCCGGCGTCACGAGGCCGGCCTCGCGCCGTCGTACGACGGGGTGCGGTGCTTCACGCTCGACGAGTACGTCGGACTGCCGCCCGGGCACCCGGAGAGCTATCGCGCCACGATCGCCCGTGAGCTCACCGACCCGCTCGGCATCCCGGCCGACCGCGTGCAGGGCCCCTCGCCCGAGCTGGAGGGGCTGCCGACCGCAGGGGAGCGCTACGAGGAGGCGCTGGTGGCCGCCGGCGGCGTCGACGTCCAGGTGCTCGGCATCGGCTCCGACGGCCACCTCGCCTTCAACGAGCCCGGCTCCTCGCTCGCCTCGCTGACCCGGCTCAAGACGCTGACCGAGGAGACCCGCCGCGACAACGCGCGCTTCTTCGGCTCGATCGACGAGGTCCCGCGCCACGTCCTCACCCAGGGCCTCGGCACCATCCTGCGTGCCCGGCACCTGCTGCTGCTCGCCACCGGCGCCGGCAAGGCCGCCGCGCTCTCCGCCGCCGTCGAGGGACCGGTCTCGGCGTCCTGCCCGGCGTCGGTGCTCCAGCTGCACCCGCACGTCACGGTGCTGTGCGACGCGACGGCGGCCTCCGGGTTGGCCCGGCGCGAGCACTACCGGGAGGTGTACGACGCCAAGCCGTCCTGGCAGGGGCTGTAGCGCTTGTAACTAAGGGTTACAGCACGGTTTTAGGTGCAGGAACGCCCGGGTAGCAGCCACAACGCCCGGGTAGACCACCGCCACTCGTGCCGAAGCCATCGTGGCCGACCCGACAGGCGTGAGCCGCGACCACCCGGGTGCTCCGACACCTACCCGGGTGCTTTGGCACCAGAAATCGTGACGTAACCCTTAGTTACAAGTGCCAGCGCCTCTCAGTCGGCCAGGTCGACGACCACCGGCGCGTGGTCGGACGGCGCGGCCGGGAAGACCGAGGGATCGCGCTCCTCGCGGTCGATGAACGCGCCGGTGACCCGCTCGGCGAAGGAGGCGGAACCGAGGACGAAGTCGATCTTGAGCCCGCGGTCGCGCTCGAAGCGCTGGCGGTAGTAGTCCCAGTAGGTGTAGCCGGGCGCGAAGGAGCGGGTGACCTCGGACCAGCCGCCGTCGAGGAAGGCCTGGAAGGCGGCGCGCTCGGCCGGGGTGACGTGGGTGGAGTTCTTGAACTGCGCGACGTCGAAGACGTCGTCGTCGGTGGGGCAGATGTTCCAGTCGCCGACGAGGGCGGTGGGCGCGTCCAGCCACGACTCCGACGCGGCACGCAGCCGGGACAGCCAGTCCAGCTTGTAGACGTAGTGCGGGTCGTCGGGCTTGCGGCCGTTCGGCACGTACAGGCTCCAGACCCGGACGCCACCGCAGGTCGCGCCCAGCGCGCGGGCCTCGACCTCGAGCGTGTCGCCGAAGCCGGGCTGCTCGGGGAAGCCGACGGTGACGTCCTCGAGGCCGACCCGGCTGAAGATCGCGACCCCGTTCCACTGGTTGAGGCCGTGCGCGGCGATCTCGTAGCCGCGCGCCTGCAGGCCCATCAGGGGCAGCTGCTCCTCGCGGGCCTTGGTCTCCTGGACGGCGAGCACGTCGATCTCGTGCCGGTCGAGGAAGGCTTCGACGCGGTCGATCCGCGTGCGCAGGGAGTTGACGTTCCAGGTGGCCAGTCGCACCGGGCAACCCTAGTGTGCAGGCATGGACCGCGTACGGCGGGGAGGCGGCCCGGCGCTCGTCGTCGGAGTCCTCCTCGGCGCGCTGGTCGTGGGTGCGCTGGCCGGTGGGCTCCCCGACCTCCACGTCTACCGGTACGGCGGCAGCGCGGTCCTGCACCAGACCGGGCTCTACGCGGCCGACGACCCGGTCACCGGCTACCCATTCACCTACCCGCCCTTCGCCGCGGTGCTGATGGTCCCGCTCGCCGTCCTCCCGAACGCCGCGGCAGCCGCGCTGTGGAGCGCCGCGTCGCTGGCTGCACTGATGGCGACCGTCGCCGTGGTGCTCCGGGCCCGGGGCCGACCGGCCCCGCCCGCGGTGGTCGCGGGGGTCGGCGTCGCCGCCCTCGCCCTCGAGCCGGTCTGGCAGACGCTCTCGTTCGGGCAGGTCAACCTGCTGCTCGTGCTCGCCCTGCTCGTCGACCTGCAGCGGCCCGAGCGCCGCTGGTCCGGTGTCCTGGTCGGGATCGCCGCGGGCATCAAGCTCACCCCGCTGGTCCTCGTCGTCCTCCTCGCCGCGACCGGCCACCGGGCCGCGGCCCGCCGGGCGATCGTCACCTTCGCCGCCACCGTCGTCCTCGGCGTGCTGGCCGTGCCGAAGGAAGCGGCGTCGTACTGGACCGACGGGCTGCTCGACGCGCGTCGCGTCGGGCCACCGGCCCTGGCCCACAACCAGTCGGTCCACGGCGCCCTGACCCGGGTCCTCGGGGAGCCCGCCCCGACCTGGCTCTGGGTCGCCGTCGCCGCCCCGACGGCCATCGCCGTCCTGGTCGTCGCCGTGCGGTGGTGGTCCCGCGACCGCGTCGCCGCGACCTGCCTGGCCGGGATCGCCATGCTCGTGGCCTCGCCCGTGTCCTGGTCGCACCACTGGGTCTGGGCGGTCCCGATCACCCTGGTCCTGTGGCAGCGCAGCCGGGTGGCCGCAGCCGCCTGGGCGGCGGTCTTCGTGGCGAGACCGATCGTCTGGCCGCCGTGGGCCGAGGGCCGTGAGTACGGCTGGCGCTGGTTCGAGCACCTCCCCGGCAACGCCTACCTGCTCGCCGCGCTGGCGCTCACTGTCGCCGCCGCCCAGGCATTGAACCGACCCGACCGCGTCGTCGTATCCCCGGCCAGGAGGTGCGGATGACCGAGGACCGGGCCACGGCGATGCAGGTGCTGTACGACGACCACGCGGCAGCCCTGTGGGGCTTCTGCCTGCACCTGACCGGCAACGACCGAGCCCGTGCCGAGGACGTCGCCCAGGAGACGATGCTGCGCGCCTGGCGCAACGCCGCGGTCCTGACCGAGTCCCGGGGCTCGGTGCGGTCGTGGCTGTTCACGGTCGCCCGCAACATCGTGATCGACGAGTGGCGCTCGAGGCGCGGGACCCGCGAGTTCGCGACCGCCGAGCCGCCCCTGACGGAGGCGGCCGACGACCAGACCGACGAGCTGCTGCTGTCGTGGGTCGTCGCCGACGCCCTGCGCCAGCTCTCCGACGACCATCGCGCGGTCCTCGTCGAGTGCTACTACCGGGGCAGGTCGGTGGCCGAGGCCGCCCGCCGCCTCGACGTCCCGGAAGGAACCGTGAAGTCCCGCACCCACTACGCCCTGCGTGCCCTGCGGCTGGTCCTCGAGGAGACGGGGGTGGCCTGGTGAACCACTCCGGGACGACCTGCGAGTACGCCCACCTCGACGGCGTGTACGTCCTGGGCGCGCTGGCCGCAGGCGAGCGAGCGGCGTACGAGCGGCACCTGCCGGGCTGCGCCGAGTGCACCCGCGCGCTGCGCGACCTGGCCGGCATCCCCGGCCTGCTGGGGCGGGTCCAGCCGGAGACGGTCGAGCAGCTCCAGCCCGCCGACCCGGTGCCCACCACCCTGCTCCCGGCGATGCAGGCCGAGGTACGCCGGGACCGGGGCCGGCGTCGCGTCGTGGTCGGCTCGTTCGTGGCGGCGGCCGCCGTGCTGCTGGCGCTGCTCGCGGTCGGGATCGGCACCACGCTGGGCGACGACGCCCCCGCGCAGCGGCTCGCCGCCGCCCAGCGGATGGAGCCGCTCGGCACCGCGTCCTCCGGCTGGGTGTCCCTGACCGAGCGCCGGTGGGGGACGCGGATCGACCTGACCTGCACCTACGAGGGACCGGTGAGCGGCCCGGCGTCGTACGTGCTCGTGGTGACCTCGACGGACGGCCGGTCCGAGGAGGTCGGCAGCTGGCGGACCGCCGAGGGCGTGGAGGTCCACGTCACGATGGCGACGGCGGTGCCGCCCGGCGAGATCGCGTCGGTCGAGGTGCGGACCGCGTCGGGCTACTCAGTCCTGCGCCTTGCGGAGTGACGCGAACCAGCCCTCCGCCACGGCCGCCGCGACCGCGACCACGACCGCCAGGGCCTCGGAGACCGCCGCCAGCCACGCGTACCAGGTGTCCCACGTGGTGTGGATGCCGAACAGCCCGCCGGTCGTGGCGATGACGAACGCCAGCAGGGTGGTCGCGCCGAGCCCGGCGAGCAGGAACAGCGGGACCCAGCTCCGCCAGGCGACGACGAGCACGGCGATCACCGCACCCGCGACCACGTTCACCACGAACAGCTGCCCGACGGTGCCCTGGTCGCGCACGCCGTCGAACCACAGGTAGAGGTGCACCGCGGCGCTCACCACGGCCGCCAGCGCACCGATCACTCGCAGGACCATCACACTCTCCACTCGCTCCGGGTTCGCTCGTCCGATGGGGAACACGCAACGCGGCGGCGTCCGGTTCAGTCGGCAGGCCCGTACGCCGCCAGGAACCGGTCGCGCACCGTGTCCATCCGCCACACCGGCGCGGCGGGGGAGGGCAGGATGCCGGGCTGCCAGCCCCAGTCGTCGATCCGCGCGATGGCGGCGGGGTCCTGGGCGAGCACCGTGACCGGTACGTCGCGCCCCGGGGCGCGACCGCTCACGAAGGAGTGCGGCTGGTGGTCCCCGACGATCACGAGCACCCGGTCCGGGTCGGGATGGGTGGTCAGGAACGAGACCAGCGTGCGCCACGTGTAGCGCACCGAGGCGGCGTAGTTGCGCTGCGCCGTCTCCGGGTGCCGGTGGCCGTCGACCGCCTCGTCGCCGAGCGCCGGCATCCCGTCGTACACCGAGCCGTCGCCGACCTCGGTCCACGGCACCTCCTCCGGCACCGGGGCCCACGGGTGGTGGCTGGAGACCAGGTCGACCTCGGCGAAGACCGGCTGGCGCTCGCCGGGGGTCAGCTCGACGCGGCGGAGGTGGTCGAGCGTGTACTGGTCGGGCATCGAGGCGTACCCGAACTCCGGCCCGCGGTAGCCGACGTTGCGTGAGTCGTAGAGCTCGTCGAAGCCGTAGTAGGCCGCGCCCTCGGGCCAGTCGCGGGTGTTGGCCGGTACGGCGAACACCGTGCGCCAGCCCGCGGCGCCGAATGCCCGGGTGAGGCTGAGCCGGTCGCTGTCGAGGAGCTGGCCGTAGCGCCGCTCGCTGTTCGTCCACGCACCCGACTGCAGGGTCGCGTGTGCCAGCCAGCTGCCGGCGCCGAAGGTCGGAGACGTGAGGAACGCGCTCCGGGAGTGGTACCCGGCGGCCGCCAGCTCGCGGCCGCCCTGCTCCAGGACCTCGACGACGGACGGCGCGAACCAGCTGTCCTCGAGCGCGATCCGGCCGTAGCTCTCGAACCAGACGAGGAGCACGTCCTTGCCGCGCAGGCCCTGCAGCAGCTGGTCGCCGGGCGTGGCGGCGTACCGGTCGGTGGCGAGCTCGCGAGCGAAGACCTCCCTGTCATGCCGGTCGACGCGCACCTGGTCGACGGTGTCGACGACCAGGCCGGCCGAACCGGCGGCGGCGACGCGCTCCACCGGACCGCCGGAGGCGGCGCACACGACCCACACGACGCCGAGCGCGGCCAGGGCACGCCAGGTCCGGCGGGGGTGCGCCGCCGAGGCGTGCGCCGCCCGGCCCACCGCCCAGGTCAGTACGGCGGCCAGCGTGACGACCAGCGCCACCACCCCGGCCACGGTGAGCACCGCCTGCGGCACACCCCGGGTGTCGCGGAGGACCTCGTACCCCTTGGGCAGGTACGACCAGTCGCCGAGCACGTCGAACGGCCGGCCGAGATAGGTGTCGAAGCCGATGCCCAGGCCGCGCAGCACGACCAGTGCGGTCACGCCGAGCCCCAGCACGACGGCGAGCGCGCGGCGAGCGCGGGCGGGCAGCACGACGGCGAACGCCGCCAGCACCAGCCCCTCGACCGGGATGCGGGCGAAGTCGGCCGGGCTGATCCCGTCGCTCACGTGCGGCGGGGCGAGCCCGACCCAGACCGCGGCGACGGCGGTCGCCGTGACCAGCCGGGCCGGCGGCGGCGTGACGGGTCCGGGGTCGTGGCGGTGCCGCCACTGCCAGACCACGTCGTGCCCGAAGGACTCCACCAGCAGTGCGAGGGCTCCCGCGACGGCCAGCCGGACGACCGGGCCGGGCAGCAGGGTGGACGCCGCCACGGTCAGCACGATGCCCTGGATCGCGGCGACGACCTTCGCCCAGTACCTCGGCGGCGTCGGACGGCGCAGCCATGGCAGCGCCCACCCGGCGAGGACGTACACGTAGCGCATCGCGCCGATCGCGAGCACCCACCAGCCGACCTGCGGCGCGACGTGCACGCTGAGCACCGCGATCAGGAAGGCATCGGTCTCCATGTCGAAGCGGGCGCCGAACGCGCTCGCCGTGCCGGTCCGGCGCGCGACGTACCCATCGACCGCGTCGAGCACCAGCGCCACCGTGCTGACCGCGACCAGGACCGCCGTCAGCCCACCGGACAGCGGCTCGGCGAGACCGCGCAGGGTGAGCCCGGCGACGCCGACCGCGAGCGCGGCGCGCACCGCCGTCACCCGATCCGCGGGGCCGAGCTGAACCGGATCCATCGCACCTCCGTGTCCTAGGTTGTATCGACGGGTACGGCGAGCGCACGGTGCCGGTTCAACGAGAGGAGTCCGGGTGGTCGACGAGGCGCAGGCCTACTGGATCACGCAGCCCGGGCACGGCGAGATCCGACCGCTCACGCTCCCCGAGCCGGGAGTCGACGACGTGCTGGTCCGCACGCTGCGCTCCGCGATCAGCCGCGGCACCGAGACCCTGGTCCACGACGGCCGGGTGCCGCCCAGTCAGCACGCCGTGATGCGGGCGCCCTTCCAGGAGGGCGACCTCCCCGGACCGGTGAAGTACGGCTACCTCAGCGTCGGCGTCGTCGAGCGTGGTCCCGCGGACCTCGTGGGCCGCACCGTCTTCTGCCTGCACCCCCACCAGACCGCGTACGTCGTACCCGCCACCTCGGTCGTGCCGGTGCCCGACGGCGTCCCGGCGGAGCGCGCGGTCCTGGCCGGCACCGTCGAGACCGCCCTCAACGCACTCTGGGACGCGCCGCCGTTGCTCGGCGACCGGGTCACCGTCGTCGGCGCGGGCCTGGTCGGCTGCTGCGTCGCGCGGCTGGCGGCGGGGGTGCCGGGCGTGCGGGTGACCCTCGTCGACGTCGACCCCGGCCGTGCGGAGGTGGCGGCGGCCCTCGGCGTCGGCTTCGCCGGCCCCGCCGACGACGTCGGCCACAGCGACCTGGTCGTGCACGCCAGCGCGACCGAGGCCGGGCTGCGGCGGGCGCTCGAGCTGGTCGCGCCGGAGGGCACCGTGCTCGACCTGTCCTGGTACGGCGACCGGCCGGTCAGCCTGCCGCTGGGGGAGGCGTTCCACTCCTCGCGGCTGACGCTGCGCAGCAGCCAGGTCGGTGCCGTCGCGCCGGCCCGGCGCGACTCCCGCACCCACCGCGACCGGTTGGCGCTGGCGCTCGAGCTGCTCCGCGACCCGGGCTTCGACGCGCTGCTCACCGGCTGCTCGCCGTTCCGCGAGCTGCCCGCCGTGCTGGCGAGGATCGCCGCCGGCTCGATGCCGGGGCTGTGCCACGCGATCGACTACTCCGACCGACCGATCCACGAGGAGGCCTGATGTTCCGGGTGACCGTCCGCGACCACATCATGATCGCGCACAGCCTGACCGGCGAGGTGTTCGGGCCGGCCCAGCGGCTGCACGGCGCGACGTACGTCGTCGACGCGACCTTCGCCGGCCCGGACCTCGACGCGGACGGGATCCTGGTCGACATCGGCCGGGCGACCGACGTGGTGCGTGAGGTGCTCGGCCGGCTGCACTACCGCAACCTCGACGACGAGGACCTCCTCGCCGGGCAGAACAGCTCGACCGAGGTGCTCGCCCGCTGGGTCGCCGACCGGCTGGCCGAGCGGGCGTCGGCGGGCGACCTCGGGCCGGGCGGCCGCACCCTCGCGACGGTCGCGGTGACGCTCCACGAGTCGCACGTCGCGTGGGCGAGCTACGAGCGGGCGCTGTGACGGTCCACGTCGTCGTCCCCGACGCCGTCGACGACCCGCGGCGACCCAGCGGCGGGAACGTCTACGACCGCCGGCTGGTCGCCGGTCTCGCCGCGCTGGGGCACGAGGTGCGCGAGCACCGGGTCGGGGTCGTCGACCTGGGCACGGTGCTGGCGAGGCTGCCGGACGGGGCGCCGGTCCTCGTCGACGGGCTGGTCGCCTCGACCACCTCGGCCCTGGTCGAGGAGAGCCGTCGGCTCCGGGTCGCGGTGCTGCTGCACATGCCCGGGTCGGGGCCGGCCGAGCCCGCGGTGCTCCGCGCGGTCGCGGCGGTCGTGACGACGAGCGGGTGGGCGCGCGAGCGCGTGCTCGAGCTCGGGGTCCCGGCGGACCGGGTGCACGTCGCGCGGCCCGGCGTCGACCCCGGGCCGCTCGTCACCGGCTCGGCCGACGGCACGAGTCTGCTCTGCGTCGGGCCCCTCACCCCTGCCAAGGGGTACGACGACCTGGTCGCCGCGCTCGACCTGGTCCGCGACCTCGACTGGACCTGCCGGTGCGTCGGTGCCCTGGACCTGGCGCCCGGCTACGTGGAGACCCTCCGGGCGCGGGCCGGGCGCATCGAGCTCACCGGCCCGCTCTCGGCGGCCGAGCTCGACGAGGTCCGCTCGGCCAGCGACCTCGTGCTGGCGCCGTCGCACCGCGAGTCCTACGGGATGGCGCTCGCGGAGGGCCTGGCCCGCGGCCTGCCGGCGATCGTGAGCGAGGTCGGCGGCCACCCCGAGGCGCTGGGCTCGACCGACGACGGGTCGCTGCCCGGCCTGCTGGTGCCGGTGGGGGACCCGGCTGCGCTCGCCCGGGCGCTGCGGGCCTGGCTCGGCGACGCCCGCCTCCGGGCCCGGTGGCGGGCGGCCGCGGCGCAGCGCCGGTCGAGCCTGGGGACCTGGGCGGAGACGGCGCACGTCGTGGCCGGCGTCCTGAACCGGATCGCGCCGGCCGTCGTACTCACGGGCGAGGGGAGGACGTAGCCATCGACAGGACGATGCTCGGGGCGCGGGTCCGGCTCGTCGCCGGGGCCGCGATCCTGGTGGTGCTCGCGGCCCGGCTGGGCGCACAGCCGTTCTTCGACGGGCTGGCGCACACCGATCCCCGCGCGCTCCTGGTCGCGCTGGTCGTGACCGCCGCGACCACGGCCTGCTGCGCCCGGCGCTGGAGCCTGCTCACGACCGGCCTCGGGGTGGCGATCCCGTTCCGCGACGCCTACCGCTGCTGCTACCGCGCCCAGCTGCTCAACGCCACCCTGCCCGGCGGGGTCCTCGGCGACGTGCACCGCGGCTACCGGCACGGCCAGGACGCCGGCGCCCTCGGGCGCGGCCTGCGTTCGGTGGCCTGGGACCGGGCGAGCGGACAGGTGGTGCAGGTGGCGCTCGCGGCGGCCGTCGTACCGCTGCTGCTGCCGGCGCTGCGGGTCTGGGCGCTGGCCGGGCTGGCCGTCCTGGTCCTCGTCGGCGTCGCCCTCCTCGGCGCGACCCCGGTCCGGCGGGAGGCCGTCGCCGCCCTCCGTGGGGTGTGGCCCGAGGTGCTGCTGCTCTCCGCGCTGGCGGCGTGCGGCCACGTCCTGGTGTTCCTGGTCGCGGCCCGCACCGCCGGGGTCGCCGCGACGACCCCTCACCTGCTGGGGCTGGCGTTCCTGGTCCTGCTGGCGTCCGCGATCCCGCTGAGCATCGCCGGGTGGGGGCCGCGGGAGGGCGCCGCAGCCTGGGTCTTCGGCGCGGCCGGGCTCGGCGCCGCCGCCGGCGTCGAGGTCGCGGTGGTGTACGGCGTGATGTCGCTCGTCGCCACCCTGCCGGGCATCCTGGCACTGGAAGGAGCCCCAGCATGGGTCAGCGGCCGTACGTCCTCCTGAGCTGCTGCATCTCCCTCGACGGCTACCTCGACAGTGCCGGCGAGGAGCGGCTGCTGCTGTCCAACGACGAGGACTTCGACCGGGTCGACGGGGTGCGGGCGGGCTGCGACGCGATCCTCGTGGGCGCGGAGACGGTCCGCAAGGACGACCCCCGGCTGCAGGTCCGCTCGGAGGAGCGCCGGCGGAGCCGGGTCGCGGCCGGCCTGCCCCCCGGTCCGGTCAAGGTGACCCTGACCTGCCGAGGTGACCTCGCTCCCGGCGCACGGTTCTTCACGGCCGGCGACGGTGAGAAGCTCGTCTACTGCCCGGACGCGACCCTCCCCCTGGTGGAGAGCCGGGTCGGTGCGCGGGCGAAGGTGGTCGGGCTCGGCGCCGAGGTGCGGATGGACGCCCTCGTGGCCGACCTGGGCCTGCGCGGCGTGCGCCGGCTGATGGTCGAGGGCGGTGGGAGCGTCCACACCCAGTTCCTCACCGCCGGGATCGCCGACGAGCTGCAGCTCGTGGTCGCACCCTTCTTCGTGGGGGACTCGCGGGCCCGCCGGTTCGTCGGGGACGGTGGGTTCCCGTGGCACGCCGGGAGCCGGGCCGAGCTGGTCGAGACCCGGACGATCGGCGACGTGGCGCTGCTGCGCTACGCGCTGTCGGACCGCTACCGGCGGTGCACCTGAATCCACGGGTTCAGGCGGGGAGCGTGAATGCGCCGCGGTCGCGGAGGGGGCGACGACGTCTGGGCGTGCGCGAGTCGCAGGCGCACATCGGAGCGATGGATCCCCACAACGCCATGCCAGCCTGACCTGCCGGTCTGCAAGGGGGTTCGTGGCTCATTTTCGTGCAGCCACGGACCCTGCCTCTTTCTGACCCGCGCGATCCCTTGTCGGGGACGGGGCGGCGGCGATTCGATGAGCGCCGATCCACCCCATCCATCGAAAGGTTCTTGCATGTTGTCTTCCCGGGTCCACAAGATCTCCGCCGGAGTCGCGTGCCTGGTCGCAGCCTTCGCGGGCGCGACCGTCTCGACCGCCGCTGGTGCCGACAGCACCGCCGACGTGCCGAGCTACCAGGAGTTCGCCGCCTCGACCTACGTCGACGTCGACGGTGCCTACGTCGTCAACGGCGACGAGGCGCTCAGCACCAAGGGCGACCTCAAGAAGTTCTACGAGCGGCTGGTCGGCCCGGAGAGCACCCCGACCGACGGGCTCATCGTCAACACCGTCAACGGTGCCGACGACAAGTGGAGCGCCACGCAGGCCGCGAACCTGACCTACTGCGTGAGCACGAGGTTCGGCACCCGCCACGCGGACGTCGTCGCCGCGATGAACGCCGGCGCCGGCCTGTGGGAGGCGGCGACGTCCAAGATCAACTTCGTCCACGTGCCCGCCCAGGACGGCAAGTGCACCACGCGCAACAACTCGGTCGTGTTCTCCGTGGAGCCGGTCGCGACCTCGCAGTACATCGCGCGCGCCTTCTTCCCGAGCTCCCCGAAGCGCCAGCGCAACGTCCTGATCGACGACTCGATCTGGACCTCCGGCACCTGGGAGCCGGGCGACATCCTCGGCCACGAGCTCGGCCACGCCCTCGGGTTCCGGCACGAGCACACCCGCCCGGAGTCCGGCACCTGCTTCGAGGACAACAACTGGCGGCCGCTGACGCCGTACGACTCCTCCTCGATCATGCACTACCCCCAGTGCAACGGCGGTTCGGCCGACCTGGAGTTCCAGTCGTCCGACGCGGCGGGGGCCCGGACGCTGTACGGCTCCTGACTCCCTCCAGTGAGCCTGCGGTGAGTGACGAGGGGGCCCGATCGCTGATTCGGGTCCCCTCGTCGTACCGCCCTAGAATCCGCCCGTGGCACTCACCATCGGCATCGTCGGTCTCCCCAACGCGGGCAAGTCGACGCTCTTCAACGCGCTGACCAAGAACGACGTCCTTGCGGCGAACTACCCGTTCGCCACCATCGAGCCCAACGTGGGTGTCGTCGGCGTGCCCGACCCGCGCCTGGCCCAGCTCGCCGAGATCTTCGGCTCCGAGCGCCAGCTGCCCGCGACCGTCGAGTTCGTCGACATCGCCGGCATCGTCCGCGGCGCCTCCCAGGGCGAGGGCCTCGGCAACAAGTTCCTCGCCCACATCCGCGAGTCCGCGGCCATCTGCCAGGTGACCCGCGTCTTCCGCGACGAGGACGTCACCCACGTCGACGGCGAGGTCAACCCCGGCAACGACATCTCGACCATCCAGACCGAGCTGATCCTCGCCGACCTCGAGACGGTGGAGAAGGCCGTCGTACGGCTGGAGAAGGAGGCGCGCAAGGTCAAGGAGCTCGCCGCCAACCTCGAGGCCGCAAAGGAGGCGAAGGAGGCCCTCGAGGCCGGTACGCCGATCATCGCGACCTCCATCGACCGCTCGCTGCTGCGCGAGCTCTCCCTGCTGACCGCCAAGCCGTTCATCTACGTCTTCAACTGCGACGCCGACGAGCTCCAGGACGACTCGCTCAAGGAGAGGATGCGTGAGCTGGTCGCCCCCGCCGAGGCGATCTTCCTCGACGCGAAGTTCGAGTCCGAGCTGATCGAGCTCGACGACGAGGAGGCCGCCGAGTTCCTCGCCGAGGCGGGCGTCACCGAGCCCGGCCTCGAGGTGCTGGCCCGGGTCGGCTTCGACACCCTCGGCCTGCAGACCTATCTCACCGCCGGCCCCAAGGAGTCGCGCGCGTGGACCATCCCCAAGGGCGCCACGGCACCCGAGGCCGCCGGGGTCATCCACACCGACTTCCAGAAGGGCTTCATCAAGGCCGAGGTCGTCTCCTTCGACGACCTGGTCGCCGCCGGGTCGATGAACAAGGCGAAGGAGGCCGGCAAGGTCCGGATGGAGGGCAAGGACTACGTCATGGCCGACGGTGACGTGGTGGAGTTCCGCTTCAACGTGTAAAGCCGCAGCTCAGAGGCTGTTTATGCCTCATCTGCCCTCATTCTGCCCTCACCAGCGGTGAGGACCTCGGCCGCGAGACGGGCCGACGCGTCCCTCACTCGGCTCTCCGCGCTCGGCCACAGGTGCGCGTAGGTGGTCAGCGTGGTGGTGGACTTCGCGTGCCCCAGCGCGCGCTGCACGGCCACCACGTCGCAACCGGAAGCAATGAGTCCGGACGCATAGAAGTGGCGAAGGTCGTGCAGGCGGACACCGCCCACGCCGGCGCGCGCAAGGGTCGTGCGCCAGCGGTGACCAACGGTGTTCTGGTGCGGTGGAAGCTTGGCGTTGCCTTCGAACAGCCACTCGTTGGTCAGACCCAGCGCCACGTGCTCGGCCAGCATGTCGATGAGAGCCTGCGCGGCGTGCACCGTGCGCTCGGAGTTGTACTTCGGCAGCCGGACCTCGAGCTCTCCGCCGTTCACCCGCTGCACCTGACGGCGGACGTGGATCTCGCGACGCAGGAAGTCGACGTCGCCGACCTGCAGCGCGGCCGCCTCCCCGAGTCGGAGTCCGGCGAACGCGCACAGCCCGACGAACGCCCGGAAGCGCGGATCCGCGGCCTCCAGGATTTGCCGGACCACCTCCGGGGCCGGGATCGTCATCGCGGCCTCGCGCTTGCGTTGACGGGGGAGTCGCACACGCGCCGTGGGGTCGGTCGCGATCATCCCGTCGCGCACCGCCGCCCGGAAGACCGAGCGCACGTTGACGAACCGCGTCTTGATCGTCCCCGGCGCCAGTGGGGCGGATCGATCTGAAGAGGCGACCGTCATCGACTTCACCCAGGCCTCGACGTGGCTCGGCCGGATCGAGCGCAGGTCCACCTCGGCGAACGACGTCGACCGGGCCGCCAGCGACATCGCCTTCCGCGTGCCGTCAGTCCACAGCTGGTCCCGCTCCCACGACTCGAAGTAGCGCAGGAACGAGACCTTGCCGGCCTGCGGATCCACCCACCGTCCGCGATCGAGAGCATCGAGCTGCTGCCGTCGCCACTTGACGGCGTCCACTTGCTTGGCGAAGGACCGTTCGTGCTGCGCACCGGTCTCTTGGTTGCGGTACCTGGCCCGCCAAGAGTTCCCGCGTCTCGTGATCCCTTCCGGCATCCCGACTCCTCTCCGAGACCTTCGAGAGTAGGTCTGAGATCCGACAGCGGTCGAGCCGATCTGCGAATCGCTGGTGATGCGTTGCCGTTGGTGGCGGACGTTGCCCGGTCCTCGCCGCACCTGGTACGTCGAAGTTGCTGCGTTCAGCGACCTCGAAGGGCGGCCGGTCGCCGACGCGAGCTGGATGACTGCCGACGTGGCCACCGTGGCGCTGCGCGGCGATATGGGGTAGCTGCGCCGCGACGCCCCGCCGCTGGCAGCGTGGTGGCAGCACGAGGTCGGTAGGATCCTGCACGCCGCGATGGCCGCTGGGTGAGCCGTCGACGTCGACGTCAGGTACCGGTTTTACCGCTCTCGCAGCCGATGCGCACCCAATGGCTGTCGCTGCCCGGACTGTGCATTCGCGGGTATGCCACACTCAAGGGGCACGCCGCTGCAGATGCTGCAGATGCCTCGCTGACCTGCCAATATAAACAAATGTCAGAGAGGGTGACTTTTGCTTATATCGAGTGATGTGTGGGTGGCGGCGCTGATCAGGGCAGGCGTCGCCGTGCGCCAACTCGGCCCGAACCAGGTCGAGCTCACCACGCACCCCTACGACTCCACCGACGGTCCCACTGATGAACTCGGCGAGTCAGCCGATCTGGGGCCGGATCTTGCCATGAGTCTGCCGTCGGGGGAGACGTGGACGGTGGAGGTCAAGGCATGGGATCGCACCCTGACGCCGAACATCATTCGCAAGGCCGCGCAGAGCCTCAGCTCGCGTCGCGTGCTCGCGATCGCGCCAAGCATTAGCGAGCAGGCGCGAGCGGTGGCGCGCGAGCATGGCTGGTCGGTTATCGCCACAAACCCCAACCGGGCGGACGGGCCGACCGGCGCGCTCGCCCTGCCCGATGGCCGCTGGCAGCTCCTCGGAGAGCCGGACGAACCTGAGCGCTCCCATGCCTCCGAACAGCCGGACCAGCCGGTGGGTTCGGGGACATTGCATCTGGGAACCCGGCCGGCTGGAACGGGGAAGCGCAGGACCAGCAGAAAGGGACGCCCAGCGTACGGGGTCGGGCAGGTGATCCGCGCCCTACTCACCGGGCAGCAGTTCACCCAAGCCGAGCTCGCCCAGTTAACCGGCCTCAGCCAGCCGCGGATCTCCCAGACGTTGCGGAAACTAAACGGGGAAGGTCTGGCCCATCCCCGCGGTGTGAAGCCCTATCGGTGGGAGGCGGCCGGGTGGGGTGACCTTCTCGACCACTGGCTGACCACGTACCGTGGTCCGGGCGGCACTCGCACCTACTGGTACGGCCTCGAGCAGGCCGCGCAGACCGCCGACCGGGTCCTCGATTTCCTCGACGGCACCGCCGTCGCTGCTGCCGCCGCCAATTCCAGTCATCTGATGGCGTACCGGACCGTCCCGGCGCTGTCCGGGCTAGTTGCTGCAGACCGAATCGCGCCGTGGGCACGCGCGAACGTGGCAGCCATCTACACCCCGGTCGGTGCAGACCTCCAGCAGGTCGGCCTGACACCAGCCTCGCCGGGAGATGCCACCATCCAGCTCGTCGTACCCGCAGATCCAGGTGTGTGGCTCGTGCCCCGAATGTGGCAGGCGCTGGAAGGGCGGCGTCTGGCGGATCCGTTCCAGATCCTGTGGGACCTCACCCACCCGATCGGCGCCGCTGTCACTGATGCGGACCAGGCTGCACTTCACCTGCGGAAATACCTGTTCGACGAGGCCCTCGCCCAGCTCGACCGCGGTGACCGGGAGAGCGGTCACGGTGACCAAGGGAGCGGCGGGCCGCTGTGACCGAGCTAGAACAGGGTCAAGAACCTGCGCGCGAGCCGGTTCGTGAACAAGATGACGAGCATGATCACCAGCACGAGCAACACCACGAACAACAGCACCGTGAACAGCAGTACCAGCGCGAGCAGGAGCACGCGGTGGGGGACGTGGCGGGGGACGTGGTGACGTCGCAATCTTCGGCGGACAGCGAGGAAGCAGGCGTGATTCATCTCGACCTGCTGTCGACGTCCCGGTCAACCGATGCGGCGTACCTCGCGGCCGCCGACATCGCCTCCGTGACAGCCGAGCTCGACGTGCCGTACCGCCTCGTCGGCGGGAACTGCGTGACGCTGCTCGTCGCGGCGTACCAGGTCACCGGCATCCCGCCTCGAGACACCGCCGACGCCGACCTCGGCGTCGGGTACGAGGTCGTTGCCGACCCGCGATTGCCCGCAGCGCTCGAGGGCCGTGGATACCAGCGCACCGACGGGAACCGGTTCGAGCGGCCCCTGTCCGACGAGCACGGAACGCTGCAGCTGGTGGTCGACGTTCTCGCCCCCGCGTACGACGCAAAGATGCGAACGAATCAGGAGCACGGCGACCTTGTCGTCGACGAAGTGCCGGGTCTGGGGATCGCTCTGGTCCGCGAGCCGGTCGTCGTCGACATTGACGTGCAGTTGACATCCGGTACGACGGTCACCGCCCAGCTGGCGCTGCCCGACCCCATCTCTGCGTTGTGTATGAAGGCCACCGCGTGGGCGGGACGGTTTTCGGCTCGGGACGCCTTCGACATCTGGCGGCTCCTGGAGGTCGCCTACGCCGCCGGAGTGAAGGCCGAGAAATGGCCTCTGGCCGGGTCCGGGCTCGACGCATCCCGCGTCCTACACCGCAGCTTCGCCACACCGGCCCGCGACCCGTACCGTGATGCTCAGGTGCCCGGGAACGTTCCAGCGAGAGTCCGGGCGCTCGTGGCGGAGGTAGTCGCGCCACCCGCACGCTGACCCCTTGTCACCACCGCCTCGACCCGTCCCGCACCGGTCCTACCCCGGGGCTACCGAGGCACCGGGTTGTTGCGGCCGTCTGAGGCAGCACGACGGCCCACCAGCGTTGGAAGTTGGTGGCCGTCAGGGAGGCTTCCGGGAAGGGAGCCGGCACATCATGCGGAGGTGTGAGTCCACCCGCACCGGCGGTCCGCGACCGCCGGGTCCGCTCGAACGATCAGGTCGGTGAGGACAAAGGCAATTGTCGTTGTGGTCGGAGACGACCACATGAGCCACCTCGCGGCTCTAGCCGTGAGCCGAAGCTGCCGATGCACGCGATCAACGGCACGCTGCGCATCTGTGTGTCGTCGTTCGAGCCGGTAATGCTGCCGGCGACTACTTCGAACCCGCCATGAATGCGTCTGTGAACTTGTCGTGCAAGCCGACCAGCGTACGCTTACCGGATTGCGTGAGCCGGACGTCCGCACGGACGAGTGCATAGGCCATCTCGACCTTGCTCGGGGTGCGAACCTTCTTCCGCTTGGCCCAATCGGCGAAGGCCTTGGCGATGGGCACCCCATCGGGGACATCGGCCGCTGTGAACCGCTTGACCTGCCCCATCGTGTCGAGGAACTTGTTGACCACGGTGACGTAGTCCTCGCGGTTGATGAGGTCTTCGACCGCGTGCGCCGTGGGGAGGCTGTAGATGCGGCTGCCATCGACGCCTACGGCCTTGAGAGCGGCCTTGTGTTCGTCGCCGCCCCTGTCGCCGTCGGTGAGATAGACAACCTTGGCCGCGACTTCCTCGACGCGGATCCCTGAGCCGTGTGCATTAGCAAGGCCCGGCGCTACCTGGTAGTCGAGGTCGTCGAGCCTGGTGGCCTTGCGGATGAGGGTGGGCAGCAGCACCATGTCGGATGCTCCTTCGGCCAGCACGGCGTTGCGGCACATGGAGAACGCTGCGGCTCCTGCTCCCATCGCGAACAGGAGCGGAGAGAATCCGGGACCTTCACCCTCCCAGAAGTTGTTCTTGATGACGCTGGCATCCGCATACTCGGGGTCGCGGGCGAGGACACGGATTCCGGTGCCGAGGTCGCTGGGAAGGCATCCTGGTGAATGGGTGGTGTAGAAGACCTGGGCTGCGTTAACGCTCTTGAGCAGCACACTGACGAGGTCGGCTTGAGCGTCGTAGTGGAGGTGCGTCTCAGCCTCGTCGATGAGCAGTACAGGCGGCACCGTGTGACCGCCGGATGCGAGAAACGCGACGAGCGCGACGAACGTTTTGAGCCCGTCGCTTCGCTCGGCGATGTTGGTGACGTCGCCGTTGCCGTGGAGTTCCTTCAGCAGGACTTCTAGAAGGGTGCCGTTGACGTTGAACCGCACGGTGACCTTGCTCTGGTTCCATGCCTGGTCGAAGAGTTCCCGCAACCGGTCGTTGCCTCGTTCGAGGGTGGTCTCCCGCTTGGTGGAGTCACTGGTCTGGATGTGGCTCCACATCTCGTCGAGGTCGATGCCCGCGAGGGTCAGCAACCTCGCGACGGCCGGTGAGATGGCCCGGTTCTCAGGCTGGAGGTTGTAGGACGTTTCGAGGGCGCGATCCTCGTCTTCGAAGAGCACGAAGTCAGGGACGCGGTCCGCGATCGCGTTCCAGACGGCCTCCGACGGATGCTCCTCGGTGAGGTGTTCGGAGAGGTCGTCGAGCATCTGCGCGAGCCGCACGTCGCGTGGCTGCTTGCGACCAGCCGGGGTCTCCTTCAACCATGCAGCGAGTGACTGGACTGCGCTCAGCCATTGAGGGGGCCATTCTTCGTCCGGGCTCGAGAGTGCCTCGCTCACGGTCGCGGCCCAGTCGTTCGGGTCCTGCTCGTCTTCGTCGGCGGCCGCCGCGAACTGAGCTGCCAGCTTGGTGGTGGCCTTCGCGAGTCGTCCGCGGACCAGTTCGAACGGCTTCGCTGGGCGGGTGGGACGCGGGGACAGAGAGCGGATGCGGTTGCCGTCCCGTTTCTTGTACAGCACCAACGTCGTTGGCTGGTTGTCCATTGCGATGTCGGCGAAGGCATTCTTGTCATCGTCATCGAGTTCGTAGAACACCTTCACGACGGCGGAGTGGTCCGACGCGGGCGGACGGCTGCGGTTGTGGTCGACGGGCGAGACCTGCCCGCCGTGGGTGAACCACCGCAGCCCACGTAGGACGGTCGTCTTGCCCGCTTCGTTGAACCCGATGAATGCAGTCAACGGACCGTCGATGCCGGTGGCCGTCTTCGCGAGCCGGCGATACCCGTTGAACTCAATCCTGCTAACCCGCACGGAGGCTCCTGTCAGTTCCGGCTACCAGCGCTCGATAGGTGACTCCTAAGGGGGTCGCCGCTCCGGTCGTACTCCCGAGGCCGGTCATCTGATTCGCCACCGTCGAGCTGCCCATGCATATGAGGAGGAGACCCCAGCTCGGTATCGGATCAGAGTTTGCATCAGGCCCCAAGGTGTTGGATGAGCGTTGGCCGTAGCTCGGCGTTACGGCGTTCATGCACCGTATCGGCGTGCGCGGCGTTTCGTCGGTACTTCACCGATGGCGGCCGTCCGCACTAAGGCATAGCGGGCGCTCGCGTCCGCACGGATCCAATCGTGGGCGGGCATGTCACGAAAGTGGCCGCCAGCATGCTTCCGTTATCCATGGAACCCGTTGATCGAGATCTCCGCGCTCGCCGCCCGGCCGCGGTACCTTTCCGGCGAGTGGAGCTGTGACCCGCGTTCTGCAGCACCGTCCCCCCGTGACGAAGGACCGAACCGACTGCCACACACCTATTGCATTGCCGGCGGAGATTCGTCCCGATGCAATTGCCCATCGAGCTTCTCTGACGGGGATTTCAGAGGCATTGCCACGGTATTGATCGCTGCGGGCGCCAACTCGGACCTAGGTGACTGACCAAGAACCACCAGTTACCGCAGGAGGCCGAGATGAGCATGCAAGCCGACGAAGGAGACCAGCTGGGGCTGTGGCGTGAGCCGGCCGCGGCTCCAGCAGAGGGCGCGCGAACGGCAAGGGGCCGTTCTGAGGGCCACGCGGGGAGCGGCCGCAGTGCGGCTCCCGCGCCGGACCTGCCGGCTCGGCGACCGCTCAAGCCGATGGACTACAGCGAGTTGTGGACGATCGAGGACGTCGCCAACTACCTGGGCGTGCCGAAGCAGACGATCTACTCCTGGCGTCACACGGGCTACGGACCGAAGGGGTTCCGGGTGGGCAAGCACCTGCGGTGGCGTTCGGCCGCGGTCATCGCCTGGACCCTGGGCCTGGAGAAGGACGAGTGATCACGCAACGGCCCTGCGAACGCGGTCGTCCGATCTACGAAGGGCAGCCACGGCATCCGGGCCGTCCTCGACGATGGTGCAGCGATGCTTGCCGACGGGCTGACCACTCCGAGCGTCGGGCCCTCGAGCGCGGCCTCCAGCCGGCACCGGATCTGGACCAAGCGGTCGAGGTGGTCCTGCAGTCACCCGCAGCATGCCGGCGCGTGTTGCGCCAAGTGGGGGACTGGACCGTGAGTGGGGCGCTGGATGAGGCGAGGTGGAGCAGTGTTGCCGCGGAGCTCGCTCGCCTCCTCCGGCAGACCGAGCGCGGAAGCCGCAACACGCCATCCAACCGCGAGCGGACCCGCTGGTGACCAGCCAGCTGGGCCGAGTCCGGGCGCGTGCCAAAGAGGAGGAACATCGGCGCCAGCTGCTGCGCCGCGCACGGCTGACCGAGATGCTGGTCATCAAGGCGCTCAACGCCCTCGCTCAACGCGGCCGCGACCCCCGCGCGGACGTCGTCGCAGGTGAGGCGTTGCGCGACCTGAGCGGCGTCGAGGACGTCAGCCTCAAGGAGGCCGTTCGGCTCTGCCGAGGTGAGGTGGACGCGGCCGAGTTCAAGCGGCTCCGCGCCCTCGCCTGCCCTCAATCTGCCCTCACCAGCACGGAAAGCGACCACAAGGGACGATGACGACAAAACTGCGTTTGTGCAGGTCAGAGGCACTTTTGCCAAGAGGTGACGACTGTCGAAAAGCTCAAGAAACGTTCCGCTTCAACGTCTGATGTTGGACTCTTTCCGCAGGCAGAGCCGATGTATTGGCTCGTCAGGTGTCTGACCACGGACGTTGGGTACGTCGGGTCGGCTGGCTCATCGTCGACAAGCGCTTGTCCCATGCCGAGCAGCCGAACGGTTCTCCGTCAGCACCACCACCGCCCGGCGATGGGCCGACCGCTACCGTCAGTCCGGCAAGGCCGGCATGAGCGACCGCTCTTCCGCCCGCACGACAGCCCGAACCGGCTGCCCCAGGCACCGAACGGCGGATCCTGAACCTACGGATGGCACGCCGTTGGGGACCGCCCGGATCGCCCCGATCGCCTACCACCTCGGCCTGAACCCATCGACGGCCCACGCGTCCTCTGCCGCTACGGGTGCCGCGGTTGAAGTGGACCGACCCGGCGACAGGCACCCGGATCAAGGCCTCCTCACGCGACAAGAACCGCTACGAGCACCCCGCTCCCGGCGAGCTGGTCCACGTCGACATCGAGAAGCTCGCCTCCACCTCAGAGGCCGACGCACAGCCACCAACCCGGCCTGGCTGCATCCCGACGATCCTCATCGCGCCACATCAGCCTCAAGGGCAGGTCACCCCTCGACCGCGTGCCCAACCTGCCCGGTCAGATTAGTTGCCGCCACAGGTCGGCGCGGGTGGTCAGCGTGGTTGTCGACTTCGCGGGCAACGCTTGGGCAATTCGCCTAGCGGCGCGAGGCCGGGAGTGCCTGGCGCCCATGGCGCTCGCTTATCGCACGTTGCACGGTTGAAAGACCAGCGACCGAAGGCGAGAGGCAACTTGATGCCAAGCGAGAAGCACCTAGAGACCCGCCAGCACAAGTATCGCCGCATAGATATCGAGCGAGTGCTGGACATCATCGGTGAGCCTGAGACTCTGACGCTGGCAAAGGTTCAGGACAAGCTCGACCGTCACCTGCGCCGGTTCATCGCCCACTCCCCATTTCTGTGCATGGCCACCGGTGGCGTTGACGGGGACTTCGACTGTTCTCCTCGTGGGGACTATCCGGGTTTCGCGCGAGTGCTCGACGAGCGCACCTTGGCGATTCCTGATCGAGTAGGCAACCGGCTCGTCGACTCGCTGCGAAACATCGCTGTCAACCCCGGGATTGGCCTGAACTTTCTCGTTCCTGGCCACAGAGAGACGTTGCGGGTCAATGGGTATGCGTACGTGACGGATGAACCCGACGTCCTGGCTCGTCTCCAGGTCGAGGGCAAGCTGCCCTCGCTCGCCATCATCGTCGAGGTCAAGGAGGCCTATATCCATTGCGGCCGAGCCATCATCCGTTCGCGGCTCTGGGACCCGAAGAGCCAGCTCCTTGCCACCGAGGTCCCGTCGATGGGCGAAATCGTCGAGGAGCAGCTTCACATGGACGGCGTGACCGCCGACGTCATAGACGGCTTTGCTGAAGATGGCTACAAGACCTTGTATTGAGGAATCGGGTGGACTGATGACTACCGTTGATGCTCTCCCCGTAACCCTCGACGAAAAGCGCATCATCGCGCGGGACGTTGTCGAACTCACGCTTCGGGGGGTCGAGGGAGCGCTGCCAACCTGGGTACCAGGGGCTCATATTGATCTTCAGCTGCCGAACTGGCTACGGAGGCAGTACTCCCTGTGTGGGGACCCTGCTGACTCAGACGTCTATCGGATCGCCGTTGGTCGCGAGCGACTGAGCCGAGGTGGATCCGAGTACATTCATGACTACCTGACGTCCGGACGAGTACTGGAGATCTCTGCTCCCCGGGTGACATTCTCGCTGAAGGATGCGTCCAGGTACCTCTTCATTGCGGGAGGAATCGGTATCACCCCGATCCTTCCCATGGTTCGAGCCGCGGGTCATCTCGCCAGCGTGGTGTACGCCGGCAGGAGCCGTTCCCGCATGGCCTACCTCTCGGAGCTCGCGTCAGCAGCCGCAGACGTACGCATCTATCCTGAGGATGAGATTGGTCGACCCGACCTGTCAGCCATTGCCGAGGAGTTCGACGGCATCGCCGACATATACTGCTGCGGCCCCGAGCCGTTGCTGTCCGCGATCGAAGCTGCGTTTGACGGTAGGTCGAACGCGATTCATGTTGAGCGTTTTCGACCGAAGCCGCGGACGTTCGCGCCCAACACGGCGTTTCAGGTCGAGTGCCTTCGGTCGGGTGAGCGTCTCGAGGTCGCAGAAAGTGACAGCGTCCTCGACGTCCTCGCGCGCAATGGCATGGGCGTCGTGGGTGGATGTCGAGAGGGCGTCTGCGGAACCTGCCGACTCCGCGTCGTGGACGGTCAGCCTGAGCACCGCGACGAGATCAATGACGATGCTCAGTACTTCTACCCGTGCGTGTCTCGCTCCTTCTCACAGACCCTTGTCGTCGACGTGTGACCAGGCGTGAAGGGGCAATCCCGTTCAGACTCGGCGCTCGCGGCGGCGGCGACTCGTCTGCCCTCGATGTGCGCTCAGGAGGACGCGCAACGCGTTCCGCTTCGACGTCTGACCGCGCCGTCGACGGCGGCGCCCCGAGCTCAGGGTGCGGGAGGAGGATCGACCGTCGGTGCCGAGGTCGCGCCGTCGTGGAGCAGGTTGTCCACGGTGCGGCGCAGGGTGCGGTCGGTGAGGTCGCCGGCGGTGGCCACGTGGGTGAGATGGTCGGCGAGGTCGCGGACCTTGACGTTCTTGCTGCGTGACCACCAGCGCAGCATCGCGAAGGCCTGGTCCGCGTCCAGGCCGTAGGCCAGCATCAAGCTGCCCTTGGCCTGCTCGATGGTCGCTCGGTGCTCCGCCGACGCGGCGACCGCCTCCCTGGCCTCCTCGCTCGCCACGCGCTCGAAGTCGTCGGTCAGGTCGATGTAGTAGCCGTCCAGCTGGGTGACGGGGACCTCGGCGCTGGCGTCACACACGCCGCCCTCGCACACCAGCACCACGCGCCGCTCGACGCCGTCCTCGGCGTCCAGGCGATAGCAGACGCTGAACGGCTCGCCCGTCCTCGTGGCCGCGAGGAGGACCGGGCCGACCCGGTCGCGGTCGTCGGGGTGCTTGCGCCCCAGGACGTACTCGGTCGTCGGCTCGATGTCTCCCGGCTCCATGCCGTGGATCCGGAACACCTCGTCGTCCCACTTCCACGTGCTGGTCGTGACGTCGTAGGTGAACCGGCCGACGCGCGGGGAGCCCGTCGGCGTACTCGGCTGTTCGACCATGCCTGCTCCCCATCCGCTCGGCGCGCGTCCGGCACCCCGAGAGGGGTCGATGACCCCGTCCAGCAATGGAAGCACTCGGTGCGGGGTGTCGGGAAGGGGCAGAGCGGACGACGACGGAGCATCGGGAGAGGAGGGTGAGCGACCCCAGCCGGTCTCGTGGAGCCCACCTCCCCGGCCAGGGCCTCGCCGGCCTGACCCCGAGATTCCCAGGTCCCGTTGCCGACTTCACCGGCGCTACCCGCGCGCGCCCGGGCCAGACCTCCCGGCTACGAGACGACCACGGGTCAGGCGCGGTGCCCGAGGTTGCGGTAGAGGCTGAGCTCTGCGTGGAGCCGCGGGGGAAGGGGCGCTCCGGAACGCTCGATGGTGGCGGCGTAGTTCTCCAGTGCGGCCACCAGGTTCTCGCGCGACGGGTCGATCTCGAGCCGGGCTCCACGTCGACGCGCGTCGTCGAGCTGCGCCCGCGCGGCGACGACCGCCGCCTGGCAGGCATCGAGCATCGCCCGGGTGGACGGGTACGGGCCTGGGGCCTCGCTTCGTGGCATGGGTCCTGCGCTCCGAACTGCTCGGTTCGGCCGACACGTGGTGCGCAGCTCCCCGGCACTCAACGGTACCTCGACAGCCTGCTCCTTCCGCGCGGCATCGAGGAACTGCCAGTCTCCGTCGACCCGCTGCCAATCGCGCCCGCGGCGCAATATCGCGTGGCGCGCACCCTGTTGTCCTCGTCAGGATCGACGTGACCGGGCAGGGTGCAGGCAGGAGTGCGATGAACAGGCAGGCTCGTCTCGGCATGGTCGCGACCGCGCTCGCGATCGTGTACGTCGTGTGGGGCTCCACGTACCTCGGCATCCGGGTCGTCGTCGAGGAGATGCCGCCGCTGACCGGCATGGGGGCGCGGTTCGTGGCCGCCGGCCTGCTGCTCGGAGCGGTGCTGCGGCTGCGCGGCGTACGGCTGGGCGTCACCCGTGCGGAGCTGCTCGGTGCGGCGCTGCTGGGCCTGATGCTGCCGCTGCTGGGCAACGGCCTGGTCGCGATCGGGGAGAGCAAGGGAGCCCCGAGCGGGGTCGCCGCGCTGCTGGTCGCCGCGGTGCCGCTGTGGGTGGTGGCGTACCGGCTCACGAGCGGCGACCGGCCGCGCGGGTGGTCGGTGCTGGGCGTGCTGCTCGGCTTCGTCGGTCTCGCCTGGCTGGTGCTCGGCGGGCGCGGCCAGGGGGACGTCCCGCTCGTCGGCGCCGCGTTCGTGCTGGCGGCGAGCGGCTTCTGGGCGTTCGGCTCCTGGGTGCAGCCCCGCCTCACGCTGCCGAAGGACCCGTTCGTGCTCGCGGTCCACGAGATGTGGACGGGCGGCGCGATGATGGTGGCGCTCGGGCTCGCGGTGGGGGAGTCGCCCACCCCGTTCGCGTACGACGCCCGGACCTGGCTCGCCTGGTCGTACCTCGTCGTCATCGGGTCGATGGTCGGCTTCAGTGCCTACGTGTGGCTGCTGGCCAACGCGCCGATCGGCCTCGTCGCGACCTATGCCTACGTCAACCCGGTCGTCGCGGTGTTCCTCGGCTGGGCCCTGCTCGACGAGCCGATCACCAGCGCCGTGCTCGTCGGCGGACTGGTGATCGTGGCTGCCGTCGCGGTCGTGATCACCGTCGAGCGACCACCCAAGCCGGCCGAGGACCCGGCCCTCGAGCCGGCCTGAGCGACCCGGGTCCGCAGGGATTGCCGGGGCGGCATGCGGCTGTCAGGCTCGGACCGTGCCCGTCGTACCGCCTCCCGTGCTCGGCCTGGCCGCGGGGACCGCGCAGCACCTGCTCGCGCCCGACCGCCCGGCCACGACGACGCGCAAGGTCGCGGCCGCGGCGATCGCCACGGCCTCGCTCGCGCTGGACGCCAGCGCGATGGCGCAGTTCCGCCGCCACCACACGACGGTGAACCCCATCGATCCCACTCGGGCCACCAGCATCGTGACCGGCGGCGCCTTCGGGCTCACCCGGAACCCGATGTACGTCGCCATGGCGGGCCTGCTCACCGCGCACGCGGTGCGCCGCGGCGGCTGGCTCACCCCGCTCCCGGTCGCGGCGTTCGTCGTCCTCATCGACCGGCTCCAGGTCCCGGCGGAGGAGGCGGCGATGGAGCGCAACTTCGGCGAGGCGTACGCGGACTACCGGGCGCGAGTGCCGCGCTGGCTGGGTCGGGGGGTACGAAGAGGGTCCGGCTGACCGGTCTCGCGGTGCTCGGCGTCAGGTGGGATCCCGAGTGGACCGCGAGAACCCTCTCGGGGCGAGGCGACGGCTAGGGTCCCGCTCGTGACCGTCCTCCTCACCGACCTCGTCGTCGCCGACCCCCCGGAGAGCTGGCGGGAGGCGGGCTTCGCCGTCGACGACGACGGCACCTGCCGGGTCGGGGCGGTCCGGATCAGGCTGGTCGGCCGCGAGCGCGGGACGGGCATCGTGGCCTGGGAGCTGGCGGGAGTGCCGAGCGAGACGGCGGAGCTCGACGGCATCGCGACCACCGCGGCGACGGCAGGTCCCGCCGAGCCCGCGACCCACCCCAACGGGGTGACCCACCTGGACCACGTCGTGCTGCTCTCACCCGACCTCGCGCGGACCGTCGCCGCGCTGGAGGCCGTGGGCCTCGACGTACGGCGCGAGCGGGACGGCGTCCTCGGCGGGGCTGCGGTGCGGCAGGTGTTCTTCCGGCTCGGGGAGGTGATCCTCGAGGTGGTCGGCTCACCGGATGCCGCGAACGAGGGTGCGTCCAGCCTGTGGGGGCTGACCCACACGGTGGCCGACATCGACGCCGCGGCCGCCCTGCTCGGCGAGCGGACCGGCCGGGTCAAGGACGCGGTCCAGCCGGGCCGGCGGATCACCACGCTGCGCCACCGCGACCTCGCGATGTCGGTGCGGACCGCGCTGATCTCCCCCCACATCCGCCGCCAGGGTTGAGAATGTCCCGATGAAGTCACGCATCGGGGCAGTGATGGTCCTCGCGGCGCTGGCGCTCGCCGGGTGCGGAGGCAGCACCGACGGGCCGGACGCCGCACCGAGCAGCTCCCCGACCCAGGAGGACCCGACGCCCACGCAGATGCCGTGGCAGGCACTCGACGGACCGCTCGGCCGGTGCGGCCCGCAGCCCGCGGACGTCGCGGACGCCGGGTTCGTCCCGACGACGCTCGACGACCCGGAGGTCGGGACGATCCCCGCGGTGACGGCCGGGACCGGCACGACGGTCGCCGTGCTGCTGCACCAGACCGACGGCAACGGCCTGTGCGGCTGGCTGCCGTACGCCGCCGACCTGGTCGCCGAGCCCGGGGTCCAGGTGCTCGCGATCGACCTGTGCGGGTACGGCGAGGCGACGTGCCGGGGTGACCGGAAGGGCGCCCGTCAGGTGGATGCGGTTGGCGTGGCCGTGCGCGAGGCACGGACCCGGCTGGCGGCGACCCGGGTCGTGGTCGTCGGGGCGTCGATGGGCGGCAGCGTGGCACTGATGACCGCGGCCACCCGGGACGACGTCGACTCCGCGGTGGACCTGTCCGGGCCGGTGGAGTGGGACGGGATGGAGGTCGTCGACGGCGGCCGGGCGCTGAAGGTGCCGGTGCTGGTCGCGATGGCCGACGGCGAGGGCGAGGACCAGGTCAGCGGAGCCCAGGCGATCGTCGAACAGGCGCCCGAGGGCAGCCGGTTCGAGCCGGTCGAGTCCGGCCACGGCTACGACCTGCTGCTCGACGCCGACGCGCAGCCGCTGCCGCTCGCCGAGACCGTCGCGGCCTGGATCCACGGCTGACCCCGGACGGGTCAGTCGCGTCGCTGCAGCACGACCCAGCCGAGCGCCACGCCGAACCCGGCGAGGATCGGCCCGATGATGGAGAAGGTGTTGGACGTCTCGTCGCCGATGACGCCCCACGACAGCAGGGTCCAGTAGCCGCCGACGAGCATCAGCGCGATCGCCGGCGGCAGGCCGAACACCAGCCGCTGCCAGCGCGGCCGGGAGCCGTACCGGTCCGAGTCCATGACCCGAGGCTACTGGCAGCCGTCTTGGAGCAGACTCCAAACCGCCTTGGACCGACTCACATGGTCACCGCGGTGTGACGGGTGCCACGCTGCAGGAGGCCACCCGTTGTGGCGCTGCATGGGGCGGCGCCGGCCTCGGACGAACGGGAGACGCTCCGCCATGCCGCACGACCAGACGACCGACCCGCCAGCCACGGGCCTCAGCCGCCGCTCCTTCGTCGGCTACGTGATGGGCGGGACCGGCCTCGTCGTCGCGGCCGACCTCGCGCTCGGCGCGGCGCCCGCGCAGGCGGCAGGGCTGCCGATCCCGTCGGTGCCGCAGGTCCCGGAGCTCTACGACCTCAACGACTTCCTCACCCACTGCACGATGCCGACCTCGGGCCTGATCGCGATCCACGTCGACGAGCAGGGCGACGCCCACTTCGCGCTCCCGCGGATGGAGGTCGGGCAGGGCATCACCACCTCGACCGCGATGATCATCGCCGAGGAGCTCGACCTGCCCGTCGAGCGTGTGCACGTGACCCTCGCCCCGGCCCGCAGGGAGCTGCTGTTCAACCAGCTCACCGGCGGCTCCAACACCACCATCTCGACGTACACCCCGATCCGGGTCGCGGCCGCCGTCGCCCGCAAGGCATTGCTCGACGCCGCCGCGATCCAACTGGGCGCTCTGGTCACCACGCTGAGCGTCAAGGGCGGGGTCATCTTCGACCTGCTCGGCAACTCGCTGTCGTACGGCGACGCGGCGGCCCTGGCCGCGCCCGCGCAGACGAAGCAGGTCCAGGTCGAGCTCAAGGCCGCGGCCGAGCGCAACGTCGTCGGTACGCCGCAGCGGCGTGTCGACGCCCTCGACGCGGTGACCGGGCGCAAGAAGTTCGCGATGGACCTCACCGAGGTGGACGTCCCGGACGCGCTGCCGACCATGGTCTGCCGCGCTCCGGACCTCAACGGCAGGCCGGTGTCGGTCCGCAACCAGGCGGCGGTCGCGGCGATGCCCGGCGTCACGCACGTCGCGATCATCCCGACCGGCGTCGCCGTGCGGGCGAGGACCTTCGGGCAGTGCATCGACGCGGTCCGGGCGCTGGACGTGGAGTGGAAGGGCGGCACCGTCGCGGGCAGGTCGTCGGCCGACATCCTCGAGGAGCTGCGCTCGGCCCAGCTGCCGCTCGCCGTGCCCAGGCTCGGCGCCACCACCGTCGAGGGCGACTTCGTCTTCCACTTCCGCAGCGGATCGGCGCTCGAGCCCAACTGCGCGGTCGCCGACGTCCGCGACGGGACCGCGACGGTCTGGGGCGGCCTCAAGTCGCCGATCGACGCGCAGTCCAAGGTCGCCAAGGCGCTCGGGCTGCCGCAGGCGAAGGTGACCGTCAACGTCGTGCAGGGGGGCGGCTCCTTCGGGCGCAAGCTGTTCAGCGACGCAGCGATCGAGGCGGCCCAGGCGTCGCAGGCGTTCGGGGCGCCGGTGAAGCTGATGTGGCACCGCGCCGACGAGCCGCGCCAGGGACGCGTGCACCCGATGGCCACGTCCCGGGTGCGCGCGACGGTCCTGCTCGGCAGCGTCATCTCGTTCGAGCAGCGGCACACCTCGGTGTCGACCGACTTCACGCACGGACTGGGGGAGCGTCTCACCGCTGAGGTCGCCGCGCTGCCGACCGGACTGGGCAACCTCGGCTTCTCCGAGACCGTCTTCCTGCTCAGCCAGGAGCTGCCCTACAACTTCGGCGTCGTCACCCAGCTGCTCAACGAGTCCGACCGCGACTTCGACCGCTTCAACACCAGCTCGGTCCGCAACATCTACTCACCCGACGTCCGCACCGCCAATGAGCTGATCGTCGACCAGCTCGCCGCGAAGCTGAAGCTGGACCCGGTCGCCTTCCGGCTCAAGCACCTCAAGAGCGGCATCGTGAAGAACGTGCTGCGCCGGGCCGCCGAGCTCGGCGAGTGGGGCAGGCAGATGCCGGCCGGCACCGCCCAGGGCATCGCGATCCACAAGGAGTACAAGGGTGCCACCGCCGTCCTCGTCGAGATCGACTGCCGCCGGCAGACGGTCGACCGCAGGGTCCGCGACGCGGTCACCGGGCCGCGGGTCACGAAGGCGACCGTGGTCGTCGACTGCGGCCTCGCGATCAATCCGCTCGGCGTGCAGGCCCAGATGATGGGCGGGTTCTCTGACGGCATGGCGCAGGCACTGACGTACAGCAACCATCTCGTCGACGGCCACTTCCTCGAGGCGAGCTGGGACAACTCCGCCTACACCCGGCAGTGGAACACGCCCTTCGAGTTCCGCTGCGAGGTGGTCGACTCCGACCGCGAGGAGCCCGGAGGGATCGGCGAGGCCGGCGTCGCCGCGTCGATGGCGGCGGTTGCCTGCGCCTACGCGCGGGCCACCGGGAGCATGCCGACCGAGTTCCCGATCAACTTCCACGACCCGCTGCACTTCGAGCCGAAGTCGTTCGTCCCGTCCGTCCCCGCGTCGCCGACCAACGGCCTCGACTTCGTCTCCTGAGGACCCCGCCATGCCGAAGCACACCTTCCAGCTCAACGGCGAGACCGTGACTGTCGACGTCGAGGACGACGTCCGCATCCTCTGGGTCCTGCGCGACGTCCTGGGTGTCACCGGACCGAAGTACGGCTGTGGGATCAACGTCTGCAAGGCCTGCACCTCGCACATCAACGGCAAGGCCTTCAACCCGTGTGCGGTGCCGGTCGGAGCGATCGGCCCGGGCGACGAGATCACGACGATCGAGGGCCTCGCCGACACCGCCCCCGGCGACGGCCTGCACCCCATGCAGGACGCCTGGCTCGAGCACGACGTCGCCCAGTGCGGCTACTGCCAGCCCGGCCAGATCATGACGGCAGTCGCGCTCGTCAACCGGGTGCGGGCGGAGAACCGCGCGATCACCGAGGACGACCTCGACTCGATCCGCAACGTGTGCCGGTGTGGCACCTACTCGCGCATCCGCGAGGCGATCCGCACCGGTGCGGCCCGGATGTAGTCAGGGCATCCGCACCGCGCGCACGGCGACGAGCAGCTCGACGACGTCCTCGAACCGGTGCAGGTGCGCGACGAAGCCTCCAGCGAGTCGGCGTGCACCCCGTAGTGGCGAGGTCGTCGGAACGGGAACCGCCGCCCGGATCGTGCGGGCGGGTTGGTGAGGCCCGGCCCCAGTCCCGGCCTCGGCCTCAGCCCAGGGCCAGCTTCGCCGCCACCAGGACCATCGTCGCCGCGATGCACAGCTCCAGCACCTGCCAGGACCGCGGCCGGGCCAGGAGCGGCGCCAGCAGCCGGGCGCCGAAGCCGAGCCCGCAGAACCACAGCACGCTTGCCGCGGCCGCGCCGGCGCCGAACCACCAGCGGCCGGCCGGCTCGCCGCCGTCGTGGGCGGTGGCGATCGAGCCGATGAGGAGCAGGGTGTCGAGGTAGACGTGCGGGTTGAGCCAGGTCAGCAGCACGACCCGGGTGACGACGCTGCGCCGGGTCTCGGTCGCCGCGTTCGCGGTGCCGTTGGCAGCTGCCAGCGACTCGGGCCGCATGGCGCGGCGCAGCGACGCGACGGCGTACCAGAGCAGGAAGGCGACGCCCAGCCAGCGCACGACGACCAGGGCCCAGCCGGTCTCGTCGACCAGCGCGCCGACGCCCGCGATGCCCGCGGCGATCAGGATCGCGTCCGAGGCGGCACAGATGAGGACGACGACGCCGACGTGGGAGCGGAGCAGGCCCTGCCGCAGCACGTAGGCGTTCTGGGCGCCGATCGCGACGATGAGGGAGGCCGTGGTCAGCAGACCGGCGAGGGCAGGGGCGAGCACGTCGTCGAACCTAGGCTCGGCGAGGGGTGAAGACCAGCGAATGTTCCTACAGGAACATGAGTTTTGCTTAACTTGGCGCATGCGCTTCGACCCGGCCCAGCTGGAGACCCTGGTCGCCATCACCGAGGAGGGCACCTTCGACGCGGCCGCCCGGCGGCTGCACGTCACCCCGAGCGCCGTCAGCCAACGGGTTCGCGCCCTGGAGCAGGCGGCGGGCCAGGTCCTCGTCCGCCGTACGACGCCCGCCACCGTGACCCCGGCGGGAGAGCCGCTCGTCCGGCTCGGCCGCCAGCTGCGCCTGCTCGACACCGAGGCCGCGGTCGGTCTGGGCAGCGAGGACGTGGTCGACCTCGCCGTCGCCGTGAACGCGGACTCGCTGGCGACCTGGTTCCGGCCGGTGCTCGCCGCCGTCGCATCCCGCCCGGGGGTCGCGCTGCGGCTGCACGTCGAGGACCAGGCCTACTCCGACGACCTGCTGCGCCGCGGCGAGGTGCTGGCGGCCGTCACCGACGAGCCGCACCCCGTGCAGGGCTGCGTCGTCGAGCGCCTGGGCGGGATCCGCTACACCCCCGCCGCCGCACCCCGGCTGGCCGAGCGGCACCGCCGCGGCCGGGGCATCGACTGGTCGGCGATGCCACTGGTCGTCTACAACGAGAAGGACCACCTGCAGGACGACCTGCTCGCGGCCCACGGCGCCGGCCGGCCGCCGGTCGTGCACCGGGTCCCCAGCACTGCCGACTTCCACGAGGCGATCCGTGCCGGTCTCGGCTGGGGGATGCTGCTCGACCCGCAGCTGTCCGCGAGCCTGGCCGCGGACGAGGTGGTCCGGCTGCCGGGTGCCCGGCCGGTCGTCGTACCCCTCTTCTGGCAGCGGTGGCGCCTCGACAGCCCGGCCCTCGCCGCGCTGACCGACGACGTCCGGCGAGCGGCGCGGGCGCTCAGGCCTCCGCGGTCGCCTTGATCCCGGTCAGGGTCTGCCGCATCCCGTCGCGCATCGCCGCGGTGAAGGACTCCGTGCCACCGGGGAGGGCCTCGGTGAAGTCGCGGGAGAGCTGGGAGATCCCGTCCGGGGCGGCGCGGCGCTGGGTGAGCACGGTGCCGGTGTCCGAGGCGGCGAGGTGGAAGGACCACACCGTCCAGTTCTCCTCGACCCGGAAGGCGATCTCCTGCTCCGGCTCGAACCGCAGGATCCGCGCGTGGGTGATCCACTCCAGCTCGCCGTGCTGGTTGCGGTTGCTGAACGCGACACCCTCGCCGGGCTCCGCGCCGTCCTTGATCCGGGTGGAGGTGACCTGCGGGCTCCACTCAGCCATCCGTCGTACGTCACTGACGAGCGCCCACACCGCGGCGGGCGGGGCGTCGATCCCGATCGAGTCCTCGAGCTGGTCCATGCCTCCGGACCGTAGCCGCGATCCACCTATACGTCCAGTCGGTCGTATAGTTTTCCCATGACCGACAGCGACGCCGACAGGGACGCCGACAGGGACACCGACAGGGACACCGACAGCGTCACCGACGGGCGGCGGGCCCGGGGTGACGCGACCCGGCGGCGGGCAGCGCGGTGCGCGGCCGACCTCGCGACCACCCGCGGCCTCGACTCGATCTCGGTGGGGGGACTCGCGAGCGCCACCGGTCTGAGCAAGAGCGGCATCCTCACCGTGTTCGGCACCCGCGAGGCGCTCCAGGTCGCGGCCGTCGCCGAGGCCCGCCGGGTGTACGTCGACACGGTGATCGCCCCGGTCTGGGGAGCCGCACCCGGGCAGGACCGGCTGGCGGCGCTGCTCGACGCGTGGGTCGACTACCAGCGGGCGGGGATCTTCCCCGGCGGGTGCTTCGTCGCGGCGACCTCGGCGGAGTTCGGGCACCGCCACGGCCCGGTCGCCGACGCGGTCCGGGCGCTCAAGCGCGAGTGGCTCAACCTGCTGGAGCGCGAGCTCGCGACCGCAGGCGTGGCGGACCCGGCCGAGGGGGCGTTCCGGATCGACGCGTACCTCGTCGCCGCGAACACCCGGCGCCAGCTGTTCGACGACGAAGCGGCGCTCGACACGGCGCGCCGGCTCGCGCTGGCGGTGCTGCCCTGACGGTCGGCCGACGCTCAGGCCGAGCGGGTCGACCGCTCGTGCGCCCGGCGGACCAGCTCGACCACGGAGACGCCGTGCTCGGCCGGTGAGGTCCGGGCCTGCCGGTCCAGCCAGATCGCGGCGTCGAGCGCATCGGTCGCCAGCTGCCTGAGGTCGTCGGCGGCGAGCTCGACACCCTCCTCGGCGTCCTCGACGGTCGCGGTGAAGGCGTTCGTCGCGCCCTCGAGCCACCAGGTCCGCAGCAGGCCGAAGCGCGGGCCCTCGTGCAGCCACGTGCCCGGGTCGTCCTCGGCGTGCTCCTCCGCCGTCGTCAGGCACCACGACGGGCAGTCCGGCCGGTCCTCGTCCGCCTCCACCCCCCTCCGATCGGCGCCCCGCCCGTCCGCCTGAGGAATCAGCTCGCGCGGACCCCTGCCGCGAGCGGATACTGACGGGCATGCCGTCCACCAGCCAGCTCGCCGCCTTCGCGATCGCCTCGTTCCTGTTCATCCAGGTCCCGGGCCCGAGCCTGCTGTTCACCATCGGCCGCGCCCTGACCGTCGGGCGCCGCGACGCCCTGCTGTCGGTCATCGGCAACGCGCTGGGGCTGGTCGCCCAGGTCGTGCTCGTGGCCGTCGGCCTCGGCGCCGTGGTGGCGGCGTCGGCGACCGCGTTCACGCTGCTCAAGCTCGCCGGCGCGGCCTACGTCGTCTACCTCGGCGTGCGCGCGATCGCGCACCGCGCCGATGCCCGCGCCGCCCTGGAGGCCGTCGAGACCGGCACGCCGATGGCTCCCGAGAACGGCCTCGCCTCGGTGCGCACCGGTTTCGTCGTCGGTGCGACCAACCCCAAGACGATCGTCTTCTTCGTGGCCTTCCTGCCCCAGTTCATCGACGCCGGGGCCGCCGCGGCGCCCCAGCTGGTGCTGCTCGGGCTGCTCTTCGGGGCGATGGCGGTCTGCTCCGACGGCTGCTGGGCGCTGCTCGCCGCCCGGGCCCGGGACTGGTTCGCCCGCAAGCCCAAGCGCCTCGACTCCCTCGGCGCGGCCGGCGGCGTGATGATGGTCGGCCTCGGGATCACCCTCGCCACCGCCGAGAGTCACTAACCTTGAGGTGATGAGCACGGAGCCGGCCGCAGGGCCGGGCGCCGCCGTCACGGTCAACGGAGCCGCCCGGGCGCTGGTCGGCGCCCAGCCGCCGGTGACCGCGCTCGACTGGCTGCGGGGCCTGGGGCTCACCGGCGCCAAGGAGGGCTGCGCCGAGGGCGAGTGCGGTGCGTGCGCCGTGCTGGTCGCGCGCCCCGGTTGCGACGCCGCGACCGAGTGGACCGCGATCAACGCCTGCCTGGTCCCGGCCGCCGCCCTCGCCGGGCAGGAGGTCGTCACCGCCGAGGGACTCGGTACGCCGGACGCGCTGCACCCCGTCCAGCACGAGATGGCGGTGCGGGGCGGGTCGCAGTGCGGCTACTGCACGCCCGGCTTCGTGTGCAGCATGGCCGCCGAGTTCTACCGCCCCGGCCGGACCTCGTTCGACCACCACGCCCTGTCCGGCAACCTGTGCCGCTGCACCGGCTACCGCCCGATCGTCGAGGCGGCCGAGGCGCTGGGTGCCCCCGCCGCGGGCGACCCCCTCGCCGTGCGTACGACGGCCGCCCCGCCGCCCGTCCCACCGCACCGGGTCGCCGGCTGGGTCCGGCCGGCGACGCTCGGCGAGGCGCTGGCGCTGCTCGCCGGGCCGGGCGCGGTCGCGGTCGCGGGCTCGACCGACCTCGGCGTCGAGGCCAACCTGCGCGGCTCGCGGCCTTCCCTGCTGGTCGCCATCGACCGGCTCGAGGAGCTGCGGGGGCTGAGCGTCGCCGACGACGTGGTCGAGATCGGCGCGGCCCTCACCCTCAGCGAGGTCGAACGGCGGCTCGAGGGGCGGATCCCCCTGCTGGACGCCGTGTTCCCGCAGTTCGCCTCCCGGCTGATCCGCAACGGCGCGACCTTCGGCGGCAACCTCGGCACCGGCTCGCCGATCGGCGACCTGCCGCCCGCGCTGCTCGCCCTCGACGCCGAGCTCGTGCTCGTCGGAGGAGACGGGGAGCGCACGGTGCCGCTCACCGAGTTCTTCACCGGCTACCGCCAGTCGGTCCGGCGTCCCGGCGAGCTGGTCGCCCGGATCCGGGTGCCGCTGCCGCTCGCCGCCACCACCGCCTTCCACAAGATCGCCAAGCGGCCCTTCGACGACATCTCCTCGGTCGCGGTCGCCTTCGCGCTCGACGTCGTCGACGGTGTGGTCCGCAGGGTGGCCATCGGGCTCGGCGGCGTCGCCGCCACCCCGATCCGCGCCACCGCGGCCGAGCAGGCGCTGGTGGGCGCCGCCTGGACGCCCGACGGCATCGCGCCCGCGACCGCGGCGCTGGCCGACGCCGGCACGCCGCTCGACGACCTCCGCGCGAGCGCCGCCTATCGGCGCGCGATGCTCGGCCAGGCCCTGCCGCGGCTGCTCGCCGAGACGCTCGAAGGGACGCGGCCATGAGCGTCGGCGAGGCCCGCCCCCACGAGGCCGCGGCCCTGCACGTCACCGGTCGGGCGCTCTACACCGACGACCTCGCGCTGCGCGCGCCCGGCGTCCTCCACGCCCACCCGGTCCAGGTGCTGCGCGCGCACGCCCGGATCACCCACCTCGACCCGCGGCCGGCGTACCGGGTCCCCGGTGTGGTGCGGGTCCTGACCGCCGCCGACGTCCCGGGCGCGAACGACTCCGGCACCAAGCACGACGAGCCGCTCTTCCCCGACGAGGTGATGTTCCACGGCCAGGCGGTGGCGTGGGTGCTGGGCGAGACCCTGGAAGCCGCTCGGCTCGGTGCTCTCGCCGTGGTGGTCGACCACGAACCGCTGCCCTCGCTCGTCACGATCACCGAGGCGATCGCCGCCGGCTCCTTCCAGGGCGCGCGACCGACCCTGGAGCGCGGCGACGTCGAGGCCGGGTTCGCCGCCAGCACCCGGGTCTTCGAGGGCGTGACCGAGATCGCGGGCCAGGAGCACTTCTACCTCGAGACGCACGCCTCCCTCGCGCAGGTCGACGACGACGGCCAGGTCTTCGTGCAGTCCAGCACCCAGCACCCCACCGAGACCCAGGAGATCGTCGCCCACGTGCTCGGCCTGGCCAGCCACCAGGTGACCGTGCAGTGCCTGCGGATGGGTGGCGGCTTCGGCGGCAAGGAGATGCAGCCTCACGGGTACGCCGCGGTCGCGGCCCTGGGCGCCACGCTGACCGGCCGTCCGGTCCGGGTCCGGCTCACCCGCCAGCAGGACATGACGATGAGCGGCAAGCGGCACGGCTTCCACGCGCGCTGGAGGGTCGGCTTCGACGACGACGGTCTGCTGCAGGCGCTCGACGCGACCCTCACCTCCGACGGCGGCTGGAGCCTGGACCTCTCCGAGCCGGTGCTGTCGCGGGCGCTGTGCCACGTCGACAACGCCTACTGGATCCCGCACGTCCGGGTCGACGGCCGGATCGCGCGCACCCACACCACCTCGCAGACCGCGTTCCGCGGCTTCGGCGGCCCGCAGGGGATGCTCGTCATCGAGGACGCCCTCGGCCGCTGCGCTCCGCTGCTCGGGCTGGCGCCCGAGGAGCTGCGGCGGCGCAACTTCTACGTCGACGGCCAGGCGACGCCGTACGGCCAGCCGGTGCGGCACCCCGAGCGCCTCGACCGCGCCTGGCAGCAGGTGCTCGACACCGGCGAGCTCGCGGTGCGCCGCAAGGAGATCGAGCGCCACAACGCCGGGAACCCCCATCGCAAGCGGGGCCTGGCGATCACCCCGGTGAAGTTCGGCATCTCGTTCAACTTCACCGCCTTCAACCAGGCGGGCGCGCTCGTGCACGTCTACAAGGACGGCTCGGTGCTCATCAACCACGGCGGAACCGAGATGGGCCAGGGCCTGCACACCAAGATGCTGCAGGTGGCTGCGACCGCGCTGGGCCTGCCGATCGAGCGGGTCCGGCTCGCCCCGACCCGCACCGACAAGGTCCCCAACACCTCCGCCACGGCCGCCAGCTCGGGCGCCGACCTCAACGGCGCGGCGGTCAAGGACGCCTGCGACCAGGTCCTGGCGCGACTGGCGCCGGTGCGCGAGCGACTGGGTGGCGACGCCTCGTGGGAGGACGTCGTGCGCGCCGCGTACTTCGACCGGATCCAGCTGTGGGCCGCCGGCTTCTACCGCACCGAGGGCCTGTCCTGGGACGCGACCACGATGACCGGCCACCCGTTCAAGTACTTCGCCTACGGCGTCGCCGCGTCCGAGGTCGAGGTCGACGGCTTCACCGGTGCGTACGCCGTGCGACGGGTCGACATCGTCCACGACGTCGGCGACAGCCTCTCGCCGCTGGTCGACCTCGGCCAGGTCGAGGGCGGCTTCCTGCAGGGCCTCGGCTGGCTGACCCTCGAGGACCTGCGCTGGGACAGCTCCGACGGCCCCGGCCGAGGGCGGCTCGCGACCCAGTCCGCGTCGACGTACAAGCTGCCGAGCCTGTCCGAGCTGCCGGCCGACCTGCGGGTCACGCTGCTCGACCGGGCCACGGAGGAGGGTGTCGTCCACGGCTCCAAGGCCGTCGGCGAACCGCCGCTGATGCTGGCGTTCTCGGTCCGGGAGGCGCTGCGCGACGCCGTCGCCGCCTTCGGCCCGCCGGGCGTGAGCGTCGAGCTCGCGTCGCCCGCGACGCCCGAGGCGGTCTGGTGGGCCATTGATCGGGTCAGGAGCTGAGCGTGGATTGGCTGCGTGCGCTCCAGCACCTCCGCGACACTCGCACCCCGGGGGTGCTCGTGACGGTGACCGACGTCCACGGCCACGCCCCGCGCGGGGCCGGCGCCAAGCTGGTCGTCTCGGCCAGCGACACCTGGGGGAGCATCGGCGGCGGGAACCTCGAGGAGACCGCCGTACGACGGGCACGGGCCCTGCTGGAGGACGCGGAGCCGCCGGTGTGCACCGAGCAGCACGACCTGTCCGACAGGGCTCCCGCGGAGCACGGCGTGCAGTGCTGTGGCGGGCGGGTGAGCCTGCTCTACGAGCCACTCCCGGTCCGGCGCTCGATCGCGGTCTTCGGGATGGGCCACGTCGGCCTCGAGCTGGCGCTGCTGCTCAGCCGCCACGACCTCGAGCTGCACCTCGTCGACTCCCGCGCCGACCAGCTCGCCGACGACCGGCTCGCCGCCGTCCTGACCGGCCCGGCCGACGTACGGGTGCACCGGGTGCCGGTGCTGCCCGAGCTCGTCGTCGCCGAGCTCCCCGCCGGCACCGACGTGCTGGTGCTGACCCACGACCACGCCGAGGACCTCGCCCTGCTCGACGCCCTGCTCCGCTCGGAGGTGCCGGGCTCGATCGGGCTGATCGGCTCCAGCGCCAAGTGGGCCCGCTTCCGCGCCCGCCTCGCCGAGCTCGGGCATGACGAGGCAGCGATCGCCCGCGTCCACACGCCGATCGGCGACCCGGCGATCAGCGGCAAGGAGCCGGCGCGGATCGCGCTGGCCGTCGCGGTCGAGCTGCTCGGCCCTGTCCGCCAGCGAGCTCAGTAGGCCGTGCGCCCGTCGTGGGCGAGCCAGGCCTCGAAGGGGGCGGCGGCGTCGGGGGTCGCGACGTGGGCGACCGCCATCGTCCACTCGGTGCGCGGCCGCTCGAAGAGCTCGTAGAACGCCCGGTCGTCGAAGCCGCCGCGGGCCGCGTCGTCGCGGTCGGCGGCGTAGACCACCCGGTCGAGGCGGGCCCACAGTGCTGCGGAGACGCACAGCGGGCACGGCTCGCACGAGGTGTAGAGCGTGCACCCGGTGAGCTCGAAGGTCGCGAGGGAGGCGCAGGCGGCACGGATCGCCATCACCTCGGCGTGGGCGGTCGGGTCGAGATCGCGCGTGACCCGGTTCTGCCCCTCCGCCACGACGGTGCCGTCGCGGACGATCACCGCGCCGAACGGGCCTCCGCCGGCAGCGACATTGGTCGTGGCCAGCTCGACGGCCCGGGCCAGCCAGGTCTCCTCGCTCATGCCGCCATTCAACCCTGCGAGGCCACGAGTCGCTCCATGACGCGGCGCAGCGCCTGGACCACGTGCTGGGCCGAGCGGCGGCGGAGGGTCTCGGGGCGGGCGAGCACGTCGATCGTGCGGCTGGTGCTGAGCCCGTGCAGGGGGCGGAGCACGACGTCGTCGTACGGGTGGGCGGAGGTGTAGCGGGGCAGCAGCCCGATCCCGGAGCCGGCGGCGACCAGGGCGGCGACCGCGCCGTAGTCGTTGACCCGGTGCACGACCTCGGCGCTGCGGCGGGTGAGCGCGGCGACCGCGATGAGCACGTCGTCGGGGGAGTAGCCCACCCGGCTGGTCACCCAGCGCTCGCCGACGACGTCGCGTGGCCGCAGCCGCTCGCGTCCGGCCAGCGGGTGAGCGGCCGGCAGGGCCACGTCGAGGGGCTCGCGGGCCAGGGTGACGACGTGCAGGTCGTCGGTCGGCCAGGGCGGGCTGTGCTCCATCCGGTGGGCGAGCACGAGGTCGTACTGCGCCGTGAGGGCGGGGAAGTCGCGTTGCGCGACGTCCTCGTCGGTCAGCCTCAGGTCGGGCGCGTCGGCGTGGGCGCCGAGCTCGCGCAGCAGCGGGCCGAACACCGCCTGGCCGGCGCTGTGGAAGCTGCTCAACGTGACCGTGCCGCCGGGGGAGCCCTCGAAGTCCTCGACGGCGCTCCGGGCGGCGGCCATCGCGTCGATGACGTCGGCACCCGCCCGGGCGAGCACGCGGCCGGCATCGGTCAGGGCCAGCACCCGCCCCTCGCGGCGGGTGAGCGGCGTGCCGAACTGTCGCTGCAGCGCGGCGAGGTGCTGCGAGACGGCCGACGGGGAGACGTGCAGCGCCTCGGCCACGGCCGTCACACTGCCGAGGGCGCCGAGCTCGCGCAGGATCGTGAGCTGGTGGATCTCCACCGGACCAGCCTACGGTGAAGCGATCACTTAAGGGATGGTGCAGGAAGTGCCCGTTGCTCTGCACGGTCGCCCGGCGCTCCAATGGATCCATGAAGGCGCTCTACAAGGCCGAGGCGGCCCCCGGGCTCGAGCTCGTCGACCGCCCGGACCCGACCTGCGGCCCGGCCGACGTGGTCATCAGGGTGCTCCGCACCGGCATCTGCGGCACCGACCTGCACATCCTGCGGTGGGACGAGTGGGCCGCCGGCGCGGTGGAGGCACCGCTCACCCCGGGGCACGAGTTCTACGGCGAGGTGGTCGAGGTCGGCCCGCTCGTCACCGACGTCGCCGTCGGCGACCGGGTCTCCGGCGAGGGCCACATCGTGTGCGGCACCTGCCGCAACTGCCGGGCCGGCCGACGCCAGATGTGCATCCGCACGATCGGCCTCGGCGTGCAGCGCGACGGCGCGTTCGCGGAGTACCTCAGCCTCCCGGCCAGCAACGTGTGGGTCCACCACCCCGACGTCGACCCCGACCTCGGCGCGATCTTCGACCCGCTCGGCAACGCCGTGCACACCGCGCTCGCCTTCCCGCTCGTCGGCGAGGACGTGCTCGTCACCGGCTGCGGGCCGATCGGGCTGATGGCGATCGCGACCGCCCGCCACGTCGGCGCCCGGTACGTCGTCGGCACCGACGTCAGCCCCGCCCGGCTCGAGCTGGCCAAGGGCATGGGCGCGGACGCCGTCGTCGACGTGTCGACCGGCTCGGTCGCCGACGTCCAGCGCACGCTGCACATGCGCGAGGGCTTCGACATCGGCTTCGAGATGAGTGGCGCCCCGTCGGCGCTGCCGCAGATGATCGACAACATGAACCACGGCGGGCGGATCGCCATGCTCGGCCTGCCGAGCTCGCCGTTCGCGATCGACTGGGGGAAGGTCGTCACGCACATGCTGACCCTCAAGGGGATCTACGGCCGCGAGATGTTCGAGACCTGGAACGCCATGGGAGCGATGCTGCAGTCGAGCAGCGCGCTCCGTACGGCGATCGGGTCGGTCATCTCCGACCGCCTGCCCGCGCGCGACTGGGCGCGGGGATTCGAGATCGCGGCGTCCGCCGGGGTCGGCAAGGTCGTGCTGGACTGGACGGAGCTGTGATGTACGGAGCATTCAGGAACCACCTCGCCGCGGAGCTCGACGGGATCGAGCAGGCCGGGCTGACCAAGCGCGAGCGCGGCATCCGTGGGCCGCAGAAGGCCGAGATCGTCGCCGACGGCGCCGAGGTGCTCAACTTCTGCGCCAACAACTACCTCGGCCTCGCCGACGACCCGCGCCTGCTCGAGGCGGCGCGCGGCGCGCTCGACGAGTGGGGCTACGGCCTGGCGAGCGTCCGCTTCATCTGCGGCACCCAGGAGCAGCATCTCGAGCTCGAGCGCCGGCTCGCGGAGTTCCTCGGCACCGAGGACACGATCCTCTACTCGTCGTGCTTCGACGCCAACGGCGGCGTCTTCGAGACCCTCTTCGGGGCCGAGGACGCGATCATCTCCGACGCCCTCAACCACGCCTCGATCATCGACGGCATCCGCCTCTCCAAGGCCCGCCGCCTGCGCTACGCCAACCGCGACATGGCCGACCTCGAGGCCCAGCTGCAGGCCGCCGCCGACGCCCGGTTCCGGGTGGTCGTCACCGACGGCGTGTTCTCGATGGACGGCTACATCGCGCCGCTGCGCGAGATCTGCGACCTCGCGGACAGGTACGACGCCCTCGTGCTGGTCGACGACTCCCACGCGGTCGGCTTCATCGGCGCGGGCGGGCGCGGCACCCCCGAGCTGTGTGGCGTGGCCGACCGGGTCGACATCTACACCGGCACCTTCGGCAAGGCCCTCGGTGGCGCCTCGGGCGGCTACGTCTCCTCGCACCGCGAGATCGTCGCGCTGCTGCGCCAGCGCTCGCGCCCGTACCTGTTCTCCAACACCCTCGCCCCGTCGATCGTCGCCGGCACGCTGCGCGCGCTCGACCTGGTCGAGGGCTCGGGCGAGCTGCGCGAGCGGCTGCAGGCCAACGCCACCCTGTTCCGGTCGCTGATGGAGGCCGAGGGGTTCCATCTGCTGCCCGGCGAGCACCCGATCGTGCCGGTGATGTTCGGCGACGCCGCGCTGACCGCCCGGGTGGCCGACGAGATGCAGAAGCACGGGGTCTACGTCACGGCGTTCAGCTTCCCGGTGGTCCCGCGGGGGGAGGCCCGGATCCGGGTCCAGCTCTCCGCCGCGCACACCGAGGAGCAGGTCCGGCGCTGCGTCGAGGCCTTCGTCGCCGGACGACAGGCGGCTCAGGGCTGACGATCGAGGAAAGAGTGCGCTCGTCAGGTTGATTCAGCAGGAAGATTTCCTGTTGAATGGATGCCATGACGGACGTTCTCTCGCTCGCTGACCGTACTGACGCCCGCGGTGCCGCCGTGGTGGCGGATCCGTCCTGGCAGGCGCTGAAGGACGCCGTCGAGCAGATCCGCACCTGGCAGCTCGCCGACGGCTCCGTCGACCTCGCCGCCGAGGGCGCCCCGGCCCGCGAGACGGTCGCCGCCGCGGTCGCCCGCGTGGTCGAGGCCGTCGAGGCGCTCTCGCCGCTGCTGCCGCACGACGCGGCGTACCACCGCGCGCTCGTCGCCGACCTGCGCCGCTGGGCCGACGCGGGCTTCGGCGTCCCGGACTTCCTCGACTCGCTGCTCGCCTTCCAGCCCGCCGCCGAGCGCGTCGACGGCCGCCAGCACCTCGTCGTGTTCCCGATGTACACGCAGAACGGCAACCCGGACCGCAACCTCGAGGCCGTGGTCTTCCGGATGGTGTGGCCCGAGTGGCTGGCCGACCTCGAGGCCACGCGCTACGACAACCCGCTGTTCTGCGGCATCGCGTTCGAGGACTTCACCTCCGGCTACGACACCAACTCCGCGGTGCTCTTCCCCGAGACCGTCGCCGTGCGCGAGGTGCCCGAGCGGTTCAGCTGGGGCGGCATCTTCTGCGACCGCGAGGCCGCGCGCTTCCGCCGCGTCGGCACCGCCGCCGTCGACCTGCTCGGCGTGGAGCTCCCCGACGAGGTCCGGGGCCTGCTCGAGGACCAGCAGCGCAGCCAGGACGCGTTCGTGCTCTGGGACATGATCCACGACCGCGCGCACAGCCACGGCGACCTGCCGTTCGACCCGTTCATGATCAAGCAGCGCCAGCCGTTCTGGATGTACGGCCTGGAGGAGCTGCGCTGCGACCTGACCGCGTTCAAGGCGGCCGTCGAGCTCGAGGCCGAGGGCAACGAGGTCGCCGCGGACGCGCAGCACGCGATCCTGCTCGACCGCATGTTCCGCTTCCCGGTCACCGGCGAGCGCACCCGCAACTACGACGGCCTCGGTGGCCAGCTGCTGTTCGCCTACCTGCACCAGCACGACGCGATCCGCTGGACCGACAACAAGCTGCGCATCGACTGGGACCTCGCACCCCAGGTCACCAACGCACTGTGCGCCGAGATCGAGCAGCTCTACCGCGACGGCATCGACCGGCCGAAGATCGTGCACTGGCAGGCCGCCTACGAGCTGGTCAGCCGCTACCTCGCGCCGCACCCGGCCTCGAAGTGGGCCCGCGGCGCCGAGGCGCTCGACTTCTCCAAGCAGCCGCGCGAGCTGGTCGACGACGTGCTGGCCGACGAGTTCCCGCTGAGCATGTTCTTCGAGGCCCTGGCCAAGAAGCTCAAGCACGTGATCGCGGAGACCCGCGGCATCACCGCCGCCGCATGACCCGCGTCATCGCGGTCGCCGGTGCCGGCGGGCCGTCCGGCCGTGCCGCCGTGCGCCGGCTCGCTGCTGCCGGCGCCGTCGTCGCCGCCGCCGACGCCGACCCGGCCCGTCTCGACGCGTGCGTCGCCCACGTGGGGGACGACGGCACCGTCGAGGGGCAGGTCGTCGACCTGCTCGACGCCGAGGCGACCCGGGCGTGGCTCGACGACGTCGTCGCCCGGCACGGCCGCCTCGACGGGGTCGTGCACCTGGTCGGTGGCTGGCGCGGCGGCAAGGGCCTGACGACCGAGGCGCTGGACCACTGGGCGACGCTCGAGCCGCTGCTGGTCCGCACGCTGCAGCACACGTCCCTGGCTGCGCAGCGGGCGCTGGTCGAGTCGGGTGGCCGGTTCGTGGTGGTCAGTGCCGCCGGTGCCGGGGCGCCCACCGCCGGCAACGCGGCGTACGCCGCCGCCAAGGCCGCCGCCGAGGCCTGGACCCTCGCCCTGGCCCATGCCTTCGGCCGGGCTGACGGGGACGCCGCCGCTACGATCCTGGTGGTCAAGGCCCTCCTCGACGACGCGATGCGCGCTGCCCGCCCGGACGCCGCGTTCGACGGCTTCACCCACGTCGACGACCTGGCCGAGACGATCGCCGGTCTGTGGGACCGGCCGAGCGCCGAGCTGAACGGAGAGCGACTGTGGCTGACGCCGCAACCCTGACCACCTCGACCGCGGCCCAGCGGCGGCACGACCCCGAGGCCCGTCAGTTCGCCAGCGACAACTACGCCGGCGTGCACCCCGAGGTGCTGGCCGCGATCGCGCTGGCCAACGGCGGCCACCAGGTCTCCTACGGCGAGGACGCCTACACCGAGCACCTGCAGGAGATCATGGCCGGCCTGTTCGGTGCCGGCGTGGAGGCCTACCCGGTCTTCAACGGCACCGGCGCCAACGTCGTCGGCCTGCAGGCCCTGACCGACCGCTGGGGCGCGGTGATCTGCGCGGCGACCGCCCACATCAACGTCGACGAGGGCGGCGCCCCCGAGCGGATGGGCGGCCTCAAGCTGCACACCGTCGTCACGCCCGACGGCAAGCTCACGCCCGAGCTGGTCGACCGGCACGCCTGGGGCTTCGACGACGAGCACCGCGCGATGCCGCAGGTCGTCTCGATCACCCAGTCCACCGAGCTCGGCACGCTCTACACGCCCGACGAGGTGCGCGCGCTCGCCGAGCACGCCCACGGACTGGGGATGCGCCTGCACCTGGACGGCGCCCGGCTCGCGAACGCGGCCGCCGCGCTCGACGTACCGCTGCGGTCGTTCACGTCCGACGCCGGTGTCGACGTGCTGTCCTTCGGCGCGACCAAGAACGGCGCGCTCGCCGGCGAGGCCGTCGTGATCCTGAACCCCGACGCGGTCAGCCACCTCAAGCACCTGCGCAAGCTGTCGATGCAGCTGGCCAGCAAGATGCGCTTCGTCTCGGTGCAGTTCGAGGCGCTCCTGGCCGACGGGCTGTGGCTGCGCCTGGCCGGCCACGCCAACGCCATGGCGCAGCGGCTCGCCGCCGGCGTCCGCGAGCTCGACGGCGTCGAGATCCTCTACCCGGTGCAGGCGAACGGCGTCTTCGCCCGGTTGCCCCACGACGTCAGCCGCCGGCTGATGGAGCGGCACCGGTTCTACTTCTGGGACGAGGCCGCCGGCGACGTGCGCTGGATGTGCTCCTTCGACACCACCGAGGACGACGTCGACGCCTTCCTCGGCGCGCTGCGCGAGGAGATGGGGCGCTAGCGGCCTCCTAGGCGGGGAGGTCCGCCCGGCGCATCCCGAACACCCACCGCAGGCGCGGGTGCTCGCTGACCGACCACAGGCGACCCGTCTCCGGCCACCAGACCAGGTCCTCGGGGCCGGGCGGGGTCGCCCACCTGTGCTCACGCAGCGCACCCGGGCGGCCGACGTACACGGACCCGGGCTTGCGCCGCCCGCGTGAGCGGGTGACGTAGTAGGTGCCCTCGACGGCGGCCACCCCCTGCATCCGCGGCACACCGCGCTCGTCGACCTCGGGGATCGCGCGGCCGTCGACCTCGTGCCGCGGCAGGCCGCTGTCGGGGTCGATCGCGAAGCGCGCCATCCGCCGCGTCTGCTGCGCTGAGCCGTACTCGCCGACGACCAGGGCCGGCGTGTCGTGGCTGCGGTCCAGGGTGAGGAAGGAGTAGCGCAGTCGCTCGACGCCTTCGTCGTGCCCGCTCTGCTGGGTGAAGCGGATCGGGAGCACGTAGCGGTGCCCGAAGGTGTGGTACGACGAGCCTGCCGGCACCCGCAGCACGTCGCTCACGCGGGCGCTGTGGATGCCCGCCCCGGTCGCGGCGACGTGCAGGTGGTCGCCGTGCCACACGATGCCGCCGGCGTGCACCTTGAGCGGCCGGAAGCCCGCCTTGCCGTCGGCGAGCGTCGGGACCACCAGCAGCACGTGGCCGTAGCGGCGCCGCTCGAGGTCGACGACGCTGATCCGCGAGCCTCCGGTGCTGCGGGCGTACCACGACGTCACGAGCACGTCGTGCCCGTGCGTCTCGCGGAACCCGGTCCGCGCGGAGGTGGTGATGCCCTGCGGGTACCAGTTCGTGTCCTGTCGGTCCGCCGCCTCCCAGGTCCACGCACGGCTGACCTTGAGCCCGAGCATCCGGGGGAGCGGCGCGAACGTGCGGCGCATCCGGAACGGCAGGTCCGGCGCCATCGCCGCCATCCCCACCCGGCCGCCGCCGTCGGCGGCCAGCGCCGCGGCGAGCGCGTCGATCTCGTCGCTGTTCTCCGCGGTACGGGTCAGGTGCAGTCCGGACACGGCCGCCACCGTAGCCGACCGCTGCCGGTGGTCTCGATGTGTTCTCCGGTCGCTGAGGTGCGAGCGTCGCGCAGCGTTCTCCGGTGGTTGAGGTGCGAGCGTCGCGCA
>JADCLI010000059.1 GCA_016803235.1 Pimelobacter simplex | reverse complement strand
CGTCATGGTCCAGCCGACCCGCCGTACCTAACGTCCGTGGTCAGAACAGCTAGCGGTCAGGCGGCGTAGTCGTCGGCGAGCGCGAGCGCGTGCTGTGCGTGCAGCTGGTACTCGGCGCCGGTGATCGCGGTCGTGCCGGTGGTGGTCACGAGGCGGAACAGGCCGTGGGGTGTGCCCCAGACCCAGCGGTCGGGCCCGAGCTGCAGGACGGTGTAGCCGGGCACGTGGGTCTTGGCCCGGTGGTGGCGCCTGCTCATGGGGGCGTCGTCGTGGTCGCCGGTCTGGCCGGGCGGGCCGGGCTTGTCGTACGACGTCGTGTCGTCGCGGTCCGGGGCCCGACCGTGCTGGGTGAAGAGGCCGGTGGCGTGAGGGAAGACGTCCCCGACCGCTCTCAGCTCGGTGCGGATCTTGACATCCGTGGGGTGCTCGTAGCCGTTGACCGAGCGCCCGGCGTGGAGGTCGAGGCCGCCGCGCGTGAGCTTGCGAACGCGCGGGTGAAGGCCGAAGGTCGAGGAGCGTCGGCAATCTGGCGCCGCAAAGCAAGCCAGGTTGCGACGCGTCACGAGACCCGGTCAAGGACGCGCAGCGGTCGCCGCGGTGGGGTTCCGGTAGTAGGCACAGAGGTCTCGATACGGTCGCTGCGCGACCTACTCGACCACCTCGGGGACGCCACGGCTGCGGGATCGGCGAGCATCGCGAACGCCTCGGCCCGCCAGTGGTCCATGCCCAGCGGCTCCTCACCCTCAGCGGGCGGAGCGGCGTGCTCGGCGAGCGCGGTGGCGAGGTCCTCGACGACGCGGGCGTGCTCGAGGGCGTCGGCCTCGATGACCTTCGCCTCCGCAATCGTCAGGATCCGCGCGGGCGCCTCGTCCAACGCGGCCGCGACCGCGGTGTCGACGATGCAGACCTGGTGGCGGTCGAGCCTGCGGAACATCCGCGCGACCCTGCGCACCACCCAGGTCTCGCACCGCCCGTCCCGGGCGCCGGCCCAGACCTGCGGGAGACGGTGGCGCAGGTCGAACGCGGTCGGCGAGGGCGTTGCGGGTGGTCATCACGCCTTCGTGGCGGACGATCGCGATCTCCAGCAACGCGAGATCGCAGACCTGCGGGGTGCCGTCGCCGCCGAGGGTGATCAGCCTCGGCCCACCCAACCGGACGGGTACGGCGTCCGGTTCGGACTGCGGGTCGCCGGAGTGGAGGTCGGCCCAGGCGAGCAGGAGCTCGAGTTTGCGGACGCCGAGGAGTCGGGCTTCCCGGGCGCCGTCCTCGGCCGCGTGGAGCAGCTGCTCCGGGGTGGCGTCCGAGAGGTCCGAGATCACGGAGTCATTCCACTCGAACATAGGTTCGATCGATACCCGTATGCGAGGGGTTTCCCCTTATTCCTAGCGGGTTGTGAACGTTGTCGGGTGGTCTCATGGCGGTCGCTGCGCGGCCTCCTCGACCTCCGGCGGGGATCGTGGCCCGCGCACAGTTCGCCATCAGGACCGCCGATCAAGTGGCAGGATCCCGGCATGCCCCCCACCCTCCACCGCCACCGGCTCGCGATCGCGGCCGGTTTCGCCGCGCAGGGCTTCGTCTTCATCGGGCTGACCACCAGGCTGCCCGACATCAAGGACCGCTGGGACCTCTCCGAGCTCGGCATCTCCGGCGTGCTGCTGGCGATCGTGCTGCTCGCCGGCGCCGGCTCGGTGCTGGCGGAGCGGCTGTCGCGGCAGATCGCGAGTGCCCGGGTGCTCCGGGCCGGGCTGGTGCTCGTCGCGGGCGGAGCGGCGCTCATGCTGGCGGCGCCGGTGTGGGCGGCGTACCTCCTCGGCGTGGGGGTCTACGGCGTCGGTCTGGGCATGGTCGACGCGACCACCAACATGCAGGCGGTCGCACTGGAGCGGCGCTACGGGCGCACGATCCTGCCGAGCTTCCACGGCGCGTGGACCTTCGGCGGCCTGCTCGGTGCCGCCGTCACCCTCGCCACCGCCGACGTCGACCTGGCGTGGACGGCGCTGATCACGGTGCTCCCGCTGCTCGTCGCGGGTGCGGCCTTCCTGCCGCGCGACGCCCAGACCTCCGCCGCCACCGCCGAGCTGGCGATCCCGTGGCGCCCGATCCTGATGGTCGGCCTCGGCATGGTCGTCTTCTACATGGTCGACACGGCTGCCCAGACCTGGGGCGCGGTCTACCTCGACGAGGTCGTCGACGCCCCGTCGCGCTGGGTCGCCCTGGCGACCCTCCCCTACCTCGTCGCGAGCCTGGTGGTGCGCCTCGCGGGCGACTCCCTCGTCGAGCGGTACGGCGTCACTCCGGTCCTGCGCGTCGGCGCCGTGGTCGCGTGCGGCGGACTGGTCGTGGTCACGGCCGCGCCGACCTGGCCGGTCGCGGTGCTCGGCTTCACGCTGACCGGTGCCGGCATCTCGGTGGTCGCGCCGCTGAGCTTCTCCGCGGCCGCGCGGATCGCGGGCGGGTCCGTCGAGCGGGTGGACGCGGTGATCGCGCGGTTCAACCAGTTCAACTACGTCGGCGGCCTGCTCGGCGCGGTGCTGACGGGCGTGGTCGGGAAGGACGAGCTGCGCTACGGGTTCGTCGTACCGATGGTGCTGGTGCTGGCGCTGCTCCCCCTCGCCCGCTGGTTCGGGAGCCGGGCGGGCGAGGAGGCCGAGGTCAGCGCCGTGCGGTCGGCCGGCACACCCGGCACGTAGCCAGGTGCGCGTTGTCCTCTCCCACCGGGGTGAGGTCGTCGCGGTGCGCGACGAGCGCGCAGTCGCGGCGGTGCATGGTGGTGCCGCCGCCGGCGACGACCGGGATCGCACCGATGTCGAGGCCCTGCTCGTCGGTGCGGGCCGAGGTCGCGGTGACCTCGGCGAGCACGAGCAGCGTGTCGGCGAGCCGCTTCGACGACTCGCGGCCGTCGGCGGCGATCCGCGCCAGCCAGGCGCCGAAGTAGAGGAAGCCGCCGACGAAGGTCAGGCCGAGGCCGAGCATGCCGCCGGAGACGACGTAGGACATCTGGTCCCACTGGTACGGCGTGTTGGCGGCGCCGTACCAGCCGAGGATGATGACCACGATCCCGAGCGGCAGCATGATCGCGCCCGCCCAGAACAGGACGACCTGCAGCAGGGCGTAGTGGTTGTCCTTCAGCGGCGCGATCCCGGAGCGGGTCGACTCTCCGGCCCGCGGGAGGTTGCCGGCGCGGCTGGACGGGGTGGCTGCGGTGGTCATGGACTCACGCCTTTCGGAGGTCGGGAAGGCCGCTGTCGAGGCCGTGGGGACAGGAGGCGCCGATGCCGAGGGCCGCGGCCCCGAGCCGGCGGAACCACGAGCCGGCGACGGCGGCGAGGGCGAAGGCGGCGACGAGGAGCATGCCGGGGATCGAGAACAGCTCGGGCAGGCCGGCGCTGGCGGGCGCCGCGTCCACGAGGTCGGCCGTCGGTGCCGCTCCGCCGGTCGGCACGGTGCCGACCGGGACCGGCGTCGCCGCGGACGGTACGCCGACCCCGCCCGCGGCAGGAGCGGGCGCCTGCTCGGCGGGGGCCGGCGGGGCCTCCTCGGCGGCGGGCGGCGGCGGTGCGGAGACCGAGATCGGCGGGACCGTGTCGACCTCGGCCCTGGCGACGCCGAGGGTGACGACCACCAACGGCTTGAGGTTGGACAGGCCGGACACGACGCCCTTGAGCGGTCCGGCCTGGGCCGGGATCAGCTCGCCGAGGATGTTGGTGGGCAGTGCCTGGAGCAGCGGCGACAGCAGCTTGGTGTCGATGGTGATCCGCAGGCCCTGGGACATGCTGGTGCCGGCGTCGCCCTCGACGGTGCGCACCTGCTGCGGGATCTCGAAGGTCACGCCGAGGGCCTCGAGCGCGTCGAGCGGCAGCTGGTCGAGCCCCGGGATCGGGGTGGTCTTGCCCATCGCGATCGCCCCGTCGGGGCCGATCCCGAACTCCTGGCCGGCGATCGCCATCTTGCCCCAGGTGGCCGTGCCGGTCGCCGTACCGGTGCTGCCGTCGGACGTGGCCTTCGCGAGGGTCTCGACGCCGCCGAGGGTGATCAGGCCGCCGAGCAGGCGGATCTCGCCGAGCGTCGCCCGGGAGACGCCGACGACCTTGTCGTCCTTGGCCTCCATCCTCGAGGTCGACACGTATCCGTCGACGTCGATGAGCGCGGCGAGCTGGGGCGGCAGCCCGGGGGCCGACGCCTTGGTCGTCGGGGCGGCCCCGGGGAGCCCCAGCCCACCGCCGGTGAGCATCCCGGTGAGACCGGTGAGGAGGTCCATGAGACCGCTCTTCTGGGTGGGGTCGGGCGTCGCTCCCTCGGGCCCGAGCACGGCACCGTCCGGCGAGAACCCGGTCTCCGCGCTCGCGGTGCCCTCGCCGGAGGTGGTGGTCATGACCGCGCCCGGGATGGACTCGTCCTTCTGGGTCGGCGTGTCCCCGGGGAACTGCGAGTTGACCTGCATCGGGTAGCCGTTCGAGGTGAGCGGCGTCGGCGGCAGGCCCAGCTGCTCGCCGAAGGTCTTGAGGCCCTCGCCGACCGGGTCGCCCGGCCAGAACAGGCTGGCGCGGCCGCGGGACTCGCCCGAGTCGGCCTTGACCTTGCTGTAGCCCATGTCGAACTCGACCTGCGCCTGGCCCGCGTCGACCGGGATCGGGATGCTCGGCTCGAACACCTCGACCCGGATCGGGGCGGACCAGGCCTGCGTGGTGTACCCGCCGTACGCCGCCGCGCCGCCGTCGTCGGCCGAGGCCGGCGTGGCAGCGGGGCCGGCCGCGAGCAGCGCGAGCGAGCCGACCATCCCCCCTGCGACGAGGTTGCGGATCGTGCGTGTCGATCGTGCTGGTGACTTCATGCTGCCCCTCCCAGGATGACGTCGGCCATGGTGTCGAGGATCTCCCCGGGCTCACCGGTGGCCACGATGCGACCGCCGCTCATCACGGCGGCATAGTCCGCGACCCGCAGGGCGGTGCGCGCGAACTGCTCGATGCACAGGATGGACACGCCGGACTCGGCGATCCGGGCGACGGTCTCGTAGAGCTCGTCCACGATCAGCGGCGCCAGGCCCATCGACAGCTCGTCGAGCAGCAGCAGCGCCGGGTCCGACGCCAGCGCCCGCGACATCGCGAGCATCTGCTGCTCGCCGCCCGACATGGTGCCGGCGAGCTGGTGGCGCCGCTCGTGCAGCCGCGGGAAGTACCCGTAGGCGGTGTCGAGGACGGCGGCGGCCGGCACCCCGGCGTACGACATGAGGACCAGGTTCTCCTCGACCGTGAGGTTCGGGAACACCGAGCGGCCCTCGGGGATGGTGCACAGCCCGACCCGGGCGAGCGCGTCGGAGGCCGCGCCCTGGACGTGGACGCCGGCCAGGTGGATGTCCCCGGACGTCGCCTCCTTCTGGCCGCTGATCACCTTCACCAGCGTGGACTTGCCGGCGCCGTTGGGCCCGAGCAGCGCCATCACCGCGCCGCGCGGCACGGACAGGTCGACGCCGCGCAGCACCTCGATCCGCCCGTAGGCGGCGTGCAGGTCGATCACGTCGAGGATGGGAACGCTCATGAGACCACCTCCTCGATGGCGGGGATCACGCTCGTGTCGCCGTCGCCCTCGGCGTAGCCCAGGTAGGCCCGCTGCACGTCCGGGTTGGTGCGGATGTCGGCGGGCGCGCCCGAGGCGATGATCTCGCCGAAGTCGAGCACGTGGATGTCGTGGCACACGCTCATCACCAGGTCCATGTCGTGCTCGACCATGAGGATCGAGCAGCCCTCCGCCGCGAGCTCGACGAGCAGCTCGCCGAACGCGTCGGTCTCGGTCTCGTCGAGCCCCGAGGACGGCTCGTCGAGCAGCAGCAGCTGCGGGTCGCTCGCCAGGCACCGGGCGAGCTCGAGGAGTCGAGCAGTGCCGGTCGGGATCGAGTCGGCTCGCTCGTCGGCGTACTCCGCGATCCCGACCCGGTCGAGCAGCAGGTCGACACCGCTCGCGCCGCGCCTGCCGCCGAACCAGGCCAGCGGTCCCCCGTGGATCTCCTGCGCCACGCGCACGTTGTCACGCACCGACAGCGAACCGAAGGCCTCCAGTCGCTGGAAGGTGCGGCCCACGCCGTGCCGGGCGCGCCGGTGCACCGGCCAGCCGGTGACGTCCTTGTCGCGGTAGCGGACCCGTCCCTTGGTGGGCCGCTGCAGGCCGGTGATCACGTTGAAGCAGGTCGTCTTGCCCGCGCCGTTGGGTCCGATCAGTCCGGTGATCACGCCCCGGTCCGCGGTGAAGGTCGCCCGGTTCACGGCGGTCACGCCACCGAACCGGACCACGACGTCGTCGACCTCGAGCAGCGCCACGTCAGCCCACCTTCTCCACGTCCACAGCGATGTCCACCAGCGGTACGTCGACCGCTCCGTCCGACCCGCCGCCCCGCGGCAGCAGCCCCTGCAGCCGGCCCTCCAGCCCGGGTGCGATCCGGGAGCGCAGCCAGCGCCCGATCCGGAACACGTGGTTGGCGATGCCGTTGGGGTCGCGGCCCAGGAGCACCGCACCGAAGCCGATCACGGCGAACAGCAGGCCGGCCATGCTCGGCGACGCCGCCTGGAACTCGGGCAGCAGCATCAGCGCGGTGCCGCCGAGCAGCGCACCGGTGACCGACGTGGCACCGAAGACGACGGCCAGCAGGAGCACCAGCAGCGACTGGAAGTAGAGGAAGTCCGCCGCTCCGACGGTCCCGCGCAGGCCGGCGAACAGGCCGCCGGCGAGGCCGGCGACTCCTGCCGACAGGGCGAACAGGCCGACCCGGAACCAGCGCAGGTCCAGGCCGAGGGTGCCGCAGGCCGACGGGCTGTCCCGCATGGCGATCAGCAGCCTGCCCAGCGCGCCGCGCCGCAGCACGAGGAGGCCGAGCGCGAGCAGCACGAAGGCCAGCACCATGAACCACACGTAGGCCGTGTCCGAGCCGATCCGCATACCGAGGATCGAGAGCCGGTCGGCGGCCAGCGTGCCGTTGAACTTGAACGCGAACTCGGCATTGAAGACCACCTTGTCCATGAGGACGGCGAACGCCATCGTCGACAGCGCGAGGTAGAGACCGGTCAGCCGCAGCACGGGCAGTGCCACCAGCGCGCCGACGGCGGCGGCGATGACCGCGGACAGCAGCAGGCCGAACAGGTTGGGCTCGTCGAGCTTGGCGTAGGCGAGCGCGCCCACGCCGGCGAAGGTGAACTGGGCGAGGGAGACGTGGCCGCCGTACCCGGTCAGCAGCACGAGCGAGAGCATCACCATCGCGTACGTCGCCGCGACGCCGATGAGGAGCACCTGGTTGGGCGCCACGACGTTGACCAGCAGCAGCGCCGCGACGAGCAGCCCGGTGCCGGACCCGAGCGAGAGCCGCATGGTCGGCACCGGAGCCGTGACGATGCCCTTGACCTGGCCGATGCGCAGCTGCGCCTGCGGCATCAGCACCACGATCGCGAACAGGAACAGCGCCGGGATCACCGGGCGGAAGGACGCCAGGAAGCCGTCGGTCGGCAGGTAGCCGACCGCCCACGACTCGAGGACGCCGAGGATCATCGCGCCGGCGAAGGTCATCGGCAGGCTCTTGAGGCGGCCGAGCATCGCGGCGGCGTAGGCGTTGATGACCAGCAGGGTCAGCGCGTAGTAGTCGAGCAGCACCACCGGCGTCAGCAGGATGCCGCCGAGGGCGGCCAGCGACATGCCGATCGCCCAGGACAGCGCGGCGACCCGGTCCGGCTTCCCCCCGAAGAGCTTGAGCAGCTCGGGGTTGTCGACCGAGGCCCGCATGGCGGTGCCGATCCGGGTGCGGCTGAGCAGCAGGTAGAGGCCGAACGCGACGGCGATCGCGCAGACCAGGGTCACCAGCTGGTGGGCGGTGACGAAGGTGTCGCCGACCTGCCAACCGGTGCCGGACCAGAACGGCAGCAGCACGCGCGGCTCCGGGGGCCAGATCTGCTGGGCCAGGCCGATCAGGCCGACCAGCAGGCCGACCGTGACGACGAGCGCCACCGAGACCGGGCCCTCCCCCAGGCCGCGGGTGACGAAGCGCTGGATGAACCATCCGATCGCCGGTGCGACGACGCCGACCACCAGGACCAGCGACAGCACGGTCGGCAGCCCCTGGCGCTGGGTGAAGTCCCAGAACACGAAGGCCAGGAACATGCCGAAGGCACCGTGGGCGATGTTGAACACCCGGGTGGTGGTGTAGGTCAGCACCAGGCCGCTGGCCATGATCGCGTAGGCCGCGCCCGTGAACAGGCCCAGCAGGGTGAAGGCGAAGAGTGACGACATGACGTGATCAGCCCCCGATCCCGGAGTCGACGACACTGCCGCAGAGATAGGTGCCCGAGGAGACCTGCGACCATTGGCCGCCGCTGAACTGGAGCATCTTCAGGCAGGGCGGGGTCGCCCCGGTGGAGAGGTTCATCGCCGTGTGGGCTCCGTTCCCGGTCCAGGCCGTGGTGGCGCGGACGGCGTCGACGAGGGAGGCGCGGGTCAGCTTGCCGCCGAGCGCGGTCGCCTTCTCCACGAACAGCCGGGCCGCCGACCAGGCGAACAGGCCGTAGTAGTTGGGGATCGCTCCGGGCTTCACCTGCTGCAGCCACGACAGGTAGAGCTGCACCTCGGGGTTGGACTTGTTCTCGAACAGGTCGTTGGGGGAGAACACGTAGGTGCCCTCGGCGACCGCGCCGGCCTGCTGGACGTAGCGCTTGTCGTAGATCGTCGGGTCCTGCATGTAGAAGTCCGGCTTGAAGCCCTGCTGCTGCATGGCCTGCTGCAGCTTCACGGTGTTCTGGTAGGGGCCGTAGTAGATGACGGCCCGGATGCCCTTGTCCTTCATCTGCTGGACGTAGGGCGCGAAGTTGAACTCCGCGACGTCGATGCCCTGGATGTACTTCGCCGACCAGCCGGCCGCCTTCTCGTAGCCCGCCGCGAGGCTCTTGGCGTTGACCGGTGCCGCGCCGGCGTTGATGTAGAGGAAGGCCGCGTTCTTCACGGCGTCGGGGTACTTCGCCGCCAGCCACTTCGCCGCCGGGTCGGAGATCAGGTTGGTGCGGATCGAGTAGGTGCCCAGGCACGACTTGCACGCCTGGCGCTCGGGGTTGACGATCGTCGAGCGGATGTCGGGGATCCCGCAGGAGCTCGCCGTCGCCGCACCGCCGGAGTCGAAGGCCGACATCGAGCCGACGGCGGCGAAGGCGTCGGTGCACGCCTTGACGTAGGCCTGCTGGTCGGCTCCCGCGTCGGCGCGGCTGTCGAGGTTGACCAGCGAGAGCTTGCGACCGCAGATGGTGTTCTGCGAGTTGAAGTACTCGACGTACGCGCGGGTCGCCTGCTGTGCCGACTCGAAGATGCCCGGCACCGGCCCGGAGATGTCGGAGACGTTCGCCAGCGTGATCGTGCTGTCGGTGATGCCGGTCTGGTTCTTGAACCCCTCGCACGAGCCGGCCTTCGCGGTGCCGGTCGGCGAGCCCTTGCCCTTCGACTTCCCGCCACCGCCGCTCGGGGCGCCACCCGCTCCGGGGGAGGCTGCCGGCGCGCCCGGGTCACCGGCGGTACCGGCTGCGGGTGCCTCGCCCGCAGCCGGTACGTCGCCCGCGGCCGGTGCCTCGCCGGCCGGGAGTCCGGTGTCGCCGCCGGCGGCGGAGACCTCACCCGTCGTACCACCCTGGCCGGCGGCGTCGGCGACGGTGGCCGGGTCGAGCCGCGAGCCGCAGGCGCTCAGGGCAAGGAGCACGAGGGCTGCCCCGGCCGTCCGGCGGATGCGGTGACGGGCGCCCATCATCCGCTGATCCCCGAGTTGACGACGCTGCCGCACAGCCAGGTGCCGGGCGAGACCTGCTGCCACCTGCCGCCCTTGTACTGGATGATCTTCTGGCACTGCGGGGTCTCCGCGGTGCCGACCCGCATCGCGGCGTGCGCGCCGTTCGAGGTCCAGTCGTTGACCTTGCGGACCGCCGCGACCAGGGACTCGCGGGTCAGCTTGCCGCCGAGGGCGGTCGCCTGCTCCACGAACAGGCGCATGGCCGACCACGCGAACAGGCCGTAGAAGTTCGGCACCGCTCCTGGCTTCACCTGGTTGAGCCAGGACAGGTAGAGCTGGACCTCGGGGTTGGCCTTGTTCTCGAACAGGTCGATGGTCGAGTAGACGAAGGTGCCCTCGGCGAGCGCACCGGCCTGCTGGACGTAGCGCTGGTCGTAGATCGTCGGGTCCTGCATGAACACGTCCGGCTTGAAGCCCTGCTGCTGCATGGCCTGCTGCAGCTTGACGGTGTTCTGGTAGGGCCCGAGGTAGACCACCATCTTGATGCCCTTGTCCTTCATCTGCTGGACGTAGGGCGCGAAGTTGAACTCCGCGACGTCGATGCCCTGGAGGTAGTTGACCGACCAGCCCATCTTGCCCCAGGCCGCGGCCTGGCTCTTCGCGTTGCCGACCGCGGCACCGGCGTTGATGTAGAGCATGGCGACGTTCTTGACGGCGTCCGGGTACTGGGCGGCGAGCCACTTCGGTCCGGAGTCGGCGATCAGGTTGGGGCGCACCGAGTAGATGCCGAAGCAGGTCGAGCAGGACGCCCGCTCGGAGGTCGTCATGGCGGCCCGGATGTCCGGGAGGCCGCAGCCCTGTGCGGTGCTGGCACCGCCGGAGTCGAAGGCCCCCATCGAGCCGATCGCGGCGAAGGCCGAGCTGCAGGCCTTGGTGTAGGCCTGCTGGTCGGCGCCGGCGTCGGCCCGGCTGTCGAGGTTGGTGATGGCGAGCTTGCGCCCGCAGATCGTGTTCTGCGAGTTGAAGTACTCCACGTACGCGCGCGCCGCCTGCTGGGAGGCCTCGAAGATGCCCGGCACCGGGCCCGAGATGTCCGCGACGTTGGCGAGGGTGATCGTGCTGTCGGTGATGCCGGTCTGGTTCTTGAAACCCTCGCACGAGCCCGCCTTCGCGGTGCCCGTGGGCGAGCCCTTGCCCTTCGACTTGCCGCCGGCGTCGCCCTTCCCGGTGCCACCCGCGCCATCCGTGCCGGCGCCGCCGCTCGCCGCGGGCGCTCCCGCGTCAGGGGCGGCGACACCGCCGCCGGAGACGTCGCCGCCCGCCATCGGCGCCCCGCCGTCGGCGCCCGCGACGGGGGCCGCCACGCCGCCCGTCCGGTCGCTCCCCCCGCCACCGGACTGACCGTTGACCTTCGCGACGGTCGCGGGGTCCAGCTGGGAGCCGCAGGCGGACAGGGCCAGAACGACGACGGAGACGCCGAGCAGTCGCCGCGCGCGCGGGAGTCGAGGCATGCCCGGCCAACGATCCTGCTGTGACCCAGGTCACGCTCGAAATGAAACTTGTTCCAGTTTTCTCCGGCCAAGGGGGCGCACGCGGGGGGAACCCGGGCGCTCGCCCGGACGTCACAGGCATCATGAGCACCATGCGCCTGCCCACCGCCGCCGTCACCGCCGCCCTGACCGTGCCGCTCCTGCTCGTGGCGTCCGCGTGCACGACGGAGTCGGAACGGGCCGCCGACCGGACCCGTGCCGAGGCGACCGGCTCCGCGACGGCCACGGACAGCACGAGCCCCGCGCCGACGTACCCGACGTTCGCGGCCCAGGACTACAGCTACCACCTCGAGGTGCTCTGCTTCTGCCCCCAGCCGGGCACCGTGGAGGTCGTCGTCCAGGACGGCGAGGTGGCCGAGGCGACCGTCGTGGACGGCCCGCAGGCCGGCACGGGCGCGCCGGAGTTCACGGAGCTGACGATCAACGACATCCTCGAGCAGGCCCACGCCCCCGGGATCGCCAAGACGAAGATCGACTGGCCCGAGGGCCAGGCCCACCCCGACTCGGTCATGATCGACCGGATCGCGCAGGGCGTCGACGACGAGGTGACCTACACGATCAAGGACGTGCAGGTCACCCCGGAGAGCTGACCGTCAGCGCGGGACGTAGGCCCAGTAGTCGAGGTCGAGCAGCACGCCGGGGGCGTACTTGCCGTCCTCGCCGCGCAGCGTCATCGACTCGTCGCGGCCCTTGGTCGCCACCAGCCGGAGCCGGAGGGCGCCGACGCCCGGCGCGGCCGTCTCGGCCTTGTCGAGCACCTCGGACCAGGCGTAGACCGTGTCGCCGGCGAAGGCCGGCGCGGTGTGCGCGCCGGCGTTGATCGCCGCGACCAGCTGGGCGTTGGCGAGGCCGTTGAAGGACAGCGCCCGGGCCATCGAGATGATGTGGCCGCCGTACACCAGGTTGCGGCCGTCGGGGCGCGCCTCGGCGTTGAAGTGCACCTTGGCGGTGTTCTGCCACAGGCGCGTGGCCTGCTGGTGCTCGGACTCGGTCAGCGTGACGCCGTCGACGTGGTCGATCCGCTCCCCCACGACGTAGTCGTCGAAGCGGTGCGGCTCGCCGGCGGCGGTGAAGTCGTACTCGGTGAAGTCGAGCCCGTCGGGCAGCACCAGGTCCTCCGGGGCCACCACCGGCGCGAGCTCGGGTACGACGACCTCGGGCGCCGGCGCATCGAGGTCGCGCTTGTGCACCATCACCCAGCGGGCCCACTCCAGTGCGACGTTCCCGCGCTGGTCGACCGCGGTGGAGCGGACGTAGACCACGCCACTCTTGCCGTTGGAGTTCTGCTTGAGCCCGATCACCTCGGAGGTGGTGCTGAGCGTGTCACCGGGCAGCACCGGACGGTGGAACCGGCACTCGGCGTACCCGAGGTTGGCGACCGCGTTGAGCGACACGTCCGGGACGGTCTTGCCGAACGCGATGTGGAACGCGATCAGGTCCTCGACCGGGTGCGGGTCCAGACCGACCGACGCCGCGAACACCGCCGACGACGGCACCGCGAACCGGGTCGGGTAGATCGAGCCGTAGACGGCCCGGTCGCCCTCGGTCACCGTGCGCGGCGTCGCGTGCCGGATAACCTGCCCGACGGCGAAGTCCTCGAAGAAGTTGCCCGGGTTCGTCTTGCTCACGGGTACGGAGATGCTCACTTGAGCTTGTAGTCCTTCAGGAGGGACCGGCCGATGATCATCTTCTGGATGTCGGAGGTGCCCTCGCCGATGAGCATGAACTTCACCTCGCGCATCAGGCGCTCGATCTCGTACTCCTTGGAGTAGCCGTAGCCGCCGTGGATCCGGAAGGAGTCCTCGACGACCTCGTTGGCGTACTCCGAGGCGACCATCTTGGCCATGCCGGCCTCGACGTCCATCCGCCGGCCGGTGTCCTTCAGACGCGCCGCGCGGACCATCATGTTGTGCGCGACCTCCACCTTGGTCGCCATCTCCGCGATCCGGAAGAGCACTGCCTGGTGATCGGCGATGACCTTGCCGAAGGTCTTGCGCTGCTGGGCGTAGGCGACGCCGAGCTCGAAGCCGCGCCAGGCCAGGCCGCAGGCACGGGCGGCGACGTTGACGCGGCCGACCTCGACGCCGTCCATCATCTGGAAGAAGCCCTTGCCGGGCTCGCCGCCGAGGATCTGGTCGGCGGCGATCTGGTGGTTCTCGAGGATGAGCTCGGTCGTCTCGACGCCCTTGTAGCCCATCTTGTCGATCTTGCCGGGGACGGTCACGCCCTGGGCGGTCTCCCCGAACCCGGCCTCCTTCTCGACGAGGAAGGTGGTCATGTTCTTGTAGACGGACTCGGCGCCCTCGTCGGTCTTGACGAGCAGCGCGACCAGCGTCGAGGTGGCGCCGTTGGTCAGCCACATCTTCTGGCCGGTGATGGAGTACGACCCGTCGGCCTGCTTCGTCGCCTTCGTGGAGACCGCCGACACGTCGGAGCCGAGACCGGGCTCGGACATCGAGAACGCGCCACGGACCTCACCGGTCGCCATGCGGGGCAGGTACTTCTGCTTCTGCTCCTCGGTGCCGTGCTGCATGAGCAGGTAGGCCACGATGAAGTGGGTGTTGATGACACCCGACACGCTCATCCAGCCCCGGGCGATCTCCTCGACCACCAGGGCGTAGGTCAGCAGGGACTCACCCAGGCCGCCGAACTCCTCGGGGATGGTCAGGCCGAAGACACCCAGCTCCTTGAGACCGTCGATGATCTCCTGCGGGTAGGTGTCGGAGTGCTCGAGCTCCTGGGCCACCGGGATGATCTGCTCGTCCACGAAGACGCGCACGGCCTTCAGGATCTCGGACTGGTCCTCGGTGAGGCCTTCGGTCTGACAAAGCCGGGTCATCACGTTCCCTTTCAGTGGTGGTGCCGGACCGCACTGTACCCGCGGGTAGCCATGCCCGGACCCCCCGAACGGGGTGCGAGACCGGCGACGTGAGACATGTCACCGCGGCGGCGGAATCCCGCTCCGCACGGGGCACCTAGCCTTGTCGCCATGAGCCAGTACGACGCCCGGGCGACCCCCTCCGACGCCGACCTGACCGACGCGCTGCGCGAGTTCAGCGCCTCCGTGGCGGCCTTCACCGCCGCCGTCGCCGACCTCGACCGGGTGGTCGAGCGGGCCGACGGCCTGCTCACCCGCGCCGACAAGCTGCTCGCGCCGATCGCCGCGACCCAGCAGGTCGGCGACCAGCTCAAGGTCGCCGGGCAGCTCGCCTCCCAGGTGGCCTCGGCCGCGGTCAAGCGGGGCGTCGCCGCCGCGAAGACGGTGACGGGGCCGTAGGGCGGCCTCACGCCCCACGACCCCGTCGACTGGGATCCCTCCCCTGCTGAGCCCTCGGCTCAGATGGTGCGGCCCACCGCCGCGAAGAACCGGATGAACATCTCGTCGTAGCCGAACTGGTCGGAGCGGATCTGGGCGGCCGAGCCGGCGCGCTTCTGGTCCTTGCCGACCCAGGCCCGGTTGAAGTCGATGCGCACCGCCCGGGTGCCGCCCGACGTGCTGGCGAGCACGAGCCCCTTCGGCATGCCGTACTGGCTCCAGCTGGACTTCCGCTTGGCCCAGGACTTGTGCTTCTTCTTGGTGCCGAGCAGCTTGGCGAGCTTGCGGTCCAGGTCGGTGGCCCTGCGATGGCCGGTGATGATCTGGACCTCGACGCCGCGGGCGCGGGCGTTCACGATCGCCCGATAGACGCTCTTGCCGCTGAGCTGCTTGGTCGCGAGGTGCAGGGCCGAGCCCGGAGGCGCCTGGTTGATGGCGCTGCGGACCAGGCGCATGGTGGCCTTGGCGTCGTCCTTGTTGGACATCCAGCCCGGCGCGAAGGCCCCGGCGCGCGGCCCGACGTTGCCGAGGTCGACGGTGAGCAGCTTGTGGTCGGAGTGGAGCTCAGCGGTGGTCAGGTTCGTGACGGGCAGCAGCGGGTCGCCCTGGTAGAGGTAGGCGTGGTCGATGACCGCGCCGCTGTCGTGCGTGGCGGGCGCGACGCCGAACAGGTCGAAGGCGTTGACCAGGCCCATGGCCGCGATCTCGTTGCGCGGGTAGGCGCCGCTGCGGAAGTTCACGTTGACGTCGCCGGCCATCAGGACCGGGCCCTGCGCCGAGAGGGTCTGCGCGAGCGACGCCATCCGCTGGTACGACGGCAGCGTGATGCCCGGCGTGTACGAGGTGACCGGGGAGAAGTGCACGGCTACCACCGACACGGTGCGGCCCTCGGCGTTGCGCAGCGTGGCCCAGTTGGCGTAGCGCACGCCCCAGTGGACCTTCTGCTTCTTCGACTTCCCCCACACATTGCTGATGTTGTAGGTGCCGGCCGCGATCTTGGTCCACCGCGAGGTGTCCCACACGACCGCGGTGGCACCGGTGTAGGTGCCGGGCGTGCGCTGGATGGCATAGCCCGGAGGGGCGAGCATCGCGTCGGGGCGGCTCGACACCTCGTTGAAGGTGATGAAGTCCGGGAGCTGGGCGAAGACCTGGCCGAGGTCGGCCGCCGTGCGCTCCAGCGACATGCCGGACTTGATGTTGGCCTGGACCAGACGCACGCCGGCGGTCCCCGGGTCCGCCTGGGCGGCGGCCTTCTCGATGCCGTCACGGCCACCGCCCCCACTCGCGGCAGCGAGGACGAGGAGGGTGGCGAGGACCGCGAGCGCCGTGACCGTCGCCGGTAGGGCACGAAGCCATCGAAGCGAGCTCAGCGTGCGCATGGGACCTCCCGATTCACGGCGCCGAAATGCACCGAGCGAACAATTTCCTCAGGAATCACATCAGTAACAACTTCACCATGGCAATACAGCGCGAATAACTACATGCCTGTAATTCGATAAATCACAACGGTGTAATTCGTTCGGGAATACACCATTCCCCCGCGGGGCGAATGTGCGCGATTTCCTCCGCCTCTTCGGCGTCGAGAGGGCGCACCTGAGGATCAGCGGCGACGCAGGGCGCCGAGCAGACCCCTCTTGGCGGTGGGGCCGGGAGGGGCTCCCACCCGCAGCTCGCGCACGTCGCCGAGCAGCGTGGCGACCAGGTCGGTGGCGACGGCGGCGACCTCGGCCTCGGTGACCGTGTCCGGCGTACGGCGCGCCGGCAGCTCGTCCGGGATCTCGAGCCGGGCCAGGTCCCCCACGACGTCGACGGGATGCTCGCGCAGGTACGCCAGGGCGGCGGCGTTGCGCTGTCGGCACTCCTCGATCCGGTCCGGCTGCGGCCAGAACTTCTCGCCGCGGCGCGGGACCAGCCGCTGGTCGGCGAGGAAGGTGCGGATGAACATGCCGCGGTCGCGGGCCGGGCCGAGCGCCTTGCGGGCGACCAGGTGCTCGTTGACCCGCCGCAGGACCTCGGCCTCCACGACGCCCATCGACTCGTTGGGGAAGGACTGGCTCAGGTCGTAGGCGTCGGCGCTCAGACCGAGCAGCCCGGCGAAGCGCCGCCAGATCTCGTCGCGGGGCGCGGTGGTGTCGAGCGGCAGCACGTGGATCCGCTCGTGGGCCACCGCCGCCGACCAGCGCTGGAGCACCAGGTGGAGGTCGAGGGTGCGCCAGTTCCACACATCGCGCGGGTCGTCGGACACCTCCCGCGAGTAGTCGGCCATCGACGCGGTGCCGCGGTTCTTGAGGCTCTCCTGCCAGCTCGCGGTGAACAGGCCGAGCAGGTCGCGCGCCGTGATCACGACGTGGACCTCGGCCGGCGCGAGCTGCTCGGTCATCCGCTCCGCCTGCTCGGCGCTGGCGGCCGCGAAGAACTCGTGGGTGATCAGGGCGTCGCCGTCGTGCGCCGCGATCTCCGCCCGCAGCCGCTCCCAGGCAGTGCGATGCTCCTCGGACGCCTTCGGCAGCCGCGGGTCCTCACGGACGATGCGGCTGGTCCACAGGTGGTCGAAGCGGCCCAGCCCGGGCAGCAGCACGCCGTCGGCGAGCAGCTGCTCGCGCGAGCCCCAGACGATGGTCTGGAGGTAGGTCGTGGCCGTCTTGGGCAACCCGATGTGGACGAAGACGCGGCGTGCCATGGTGCGGACCGGGCTCAGAGGCTCTTGTCGAACGCCTCGATCGCCTCGGCGATCCGGGCCTCGTCGCGCTGGGCGACCGGGATCAGCAGCTCCTGCACGACGTCGACGAGCTCCGCCATCCGCACGTAGTGGCGCTGCAGCTCGGCGACCTCGGACTCGAGCGCCTCGATCCGCAGCCGCTGGGCACGGACGGTGGCGAACAGGTTCCAGCGATTCTGGCTCATCTTCTCTTCTTCACGCATCGACGTCATCACCACTCCGCGACCACGACGGCCCGCCCGGACCGGCCCGGCGCACCGGGCTCGACGTCCGCGGAGACGACCGTGCCCCCGAACCGCCCGATCGAGGCGAGGACCCCGTCGAGGGAGACAGGATACAAACCCTCGCCGGCCTCGCCCTCGCCCGTCGCGAACTCGGCGTGCAACCGGCCGCCGCCGCGCAGCGTCATCGCGGCGAAGCGGAGCAACCCCTCTCGGCCCCGCTCGGTGGTCGCGTCCAGCACGTGGCGCGCGAGCATCGCCCGCGGCCCGTCCTGGCGCGCCACCCTCGCGCCCTCACCGAGGACGGAGCGCAGCTGGGTCAGGCTGATCATCCGTACGTCGAGCGATGCGCCCTCGCGCCCGGCCACCCGAGCGGCCTTCTTCAGCGTGAGCGGGACGTAGTCGTAGGCGGTGGTGCGGAAGCCCTGCCGGGCCAGGTGCAGGGCGTCGCTGCCGCGCCCGGCCCCGACGTCGAGCACGTGGGTGCCGGGGGCGGTGTCGGCGGCGAGCCGGAGAGCGAGCTGCGAGGCCGGCGCGTTGACGTCGCCCTTGCGGTGGTCGCGGTTGGTCTGCCAGTCGCGGCGGTAGGGCGAGAGCCCGCGGAACCAGTTGTCGAGGCGCTGCTTGACCTCGGCGGAGGTCTCGAACTTGAACGCGGGGTCCGGGACCCGCCAGTGCGGCCCGTACATCGCCTCGAGCAACCGCTCGGGCACCGCGGGCGCCGGGAACTCGTGGCCGGCGAGGGTCACCGTCGAGAGCGGGAAGATCCAGTCCTCGCGGAACTCCACGCCGACCTCGCCCATCAGGTAGAGCTTGCCGTCGCCGTCGAAGAAGCCGCCGAACAGGTCGAGCCCGCGCACCGACCCGTCGCTCTCCTCCACGTCGATGCGGAAGGCGCCGCCGCTGTAGCGGAAGGTCGCCATCCCCCGGTGGGCCAGCGCCCGCTGGAGCCGGAAGGACTCGCGCACGACGTCGACGGGCGAGGTGTGCCGCGAGACGTAGCCGAGGTCGGCGTCGGAGTCGTGGCCCAGGAAGTCCTGCTCGCGCACAGCGCCGAGCAGCGTGCCGTACGCCGGGAACGCGTCGATCCCCTCCTCCTCGAGGATCGCGATGACCAGGTGCATCGCGTCGAGGAGCGGCTCGAGCTGGTCGCCGCTGCGCACCGAGAACTCCGGGTGGAACCGGCCGGACTTGTCGAGCGCGATCGGCAGGCCGGACTTGTTGACGAAGGCGATGCGCTCCGCGCCGGTCCCGAAGGTCGTCTCGACGTCGTGGACCACGGTGCCGGCGACGTGGTCGCGCACCCGCAAGCGGGTCGGGCCGTCCAGGAAGCGCACCATCCGCTCCGGCCAGGCGACCCGGCGCTCGCCCGGCACGCCCGACGGGGCCTCCTCGGTGTCGCGCACCGACCAGAACGACCAGATCCGGCGGTCGTCGAAGAGCACGTCGAGCGCGCGGTCCTCCGCGACGCCGGCGAGCACCAGGCCCGTCGTGTCGACGGTCGTGACGGCCAAGTCGGTCATGGGGCCCAGCCTGTCAGACGAGGTCGCGCAGGCGATCGGGGATCCGGACGTACGGCGGCTTCACCAGCGCCAGGTGCTGGCCCGCACCCGTCGCGCGCCACAGGTCGCCCTCGTTCTGCACGATCGCCTCGAGCTTCTTCGGGCCCGGCCGGAACCTGCCGAGCTCGTCGGCGGCCACGGCCTGCTCGACCTGGGCGGCCGCGGTGCGCAGCGCCTCGACGATCTCGTCGGTCGGCCGGCTCCAGCTCGACTTCACCGCACGTCCCTCGACGACCGCCGCCTGGTGGCGGTGCTCGGCGAGGAGCTCGAGCTGGCCGACGTCGGCGAACTTGAAGTGGAACATGAACAGCTCGGGGTCCGGTGCGAACGGGTGCCGGATGCCGTGGGAGGCGTGCCCCCAGTCGGCGTCGACCCACTTGAGGGCGGGCTTGCACATGAGCGGCGTGAACCGGGCGAACTCGCGCTGGCGCAGCAACGAGGGCGCGTCGAAGTCCAGCTCCGGCTCGACGCCGATCCGGTGGATGACGTTGTAGCCGAGGACGCCGGCGACGTCGGTGCCTCGCCGGGCGGCGGCGAAGTGCCGCAGCGAGTCGTGCACCGCCGGGTCGGCGACGACGAACTCGTCGGCGTCGGCGAGCAGCACGGCGTCGTACGCGAACAGCAGGGACTTCGCCAGGCCGCTGAGGATGCCCATCCGGGACGGCTCGAAGGAGTACTTGTCGAGGTAGGGCAGCCGCAGCACCGTGCACGGCAGGTCGTCGGTCGATCCGTCGACGCTGTGGTCGTCCACCACGAACACGTCGTCAGCACCGAGCTGGCGCTGGTAGTGCTCGACCCAGCGGCGCAGCACCGGCCCGCTGTCGCGGGACATCGTGATGGCCGCGACCCGTGGCAGACCGTCCCCCGACGGCCGGTCGACGGCCGCTTGGCCGGGGCCCGGCGCCGCATCCTTCCGCCCACCCGTCGTCGCACCCGTCTCCCGGCGGCCGGGCCACTTCATGCCTGCTCCTCCTGTCCCCGTGCGCCGCCCCACTTGGTGAGGGCGACCTGGAGCGCGTCGAGGGCGGCGCTCAGCACCTCCTCGGCCGGGACCTCGGCGGGCTGGACGCCGCGTACGGCGACCGGGCGCAGCTCCTCGAGGTCGCCGACGACGCGATGCCTGGCCTTGCGCAGCCGGGCGACCTGCTCCTCCCCCTTGGCCCGCACCCACGGGTCGTCGTACCCCAGCCGCTGGCCGCCACCCTCGCGCAGCGACAGGCCGCGCTTCGCGAGCTGGTGCTTGACCAGCCGGTCGTAGAACGGCGGCAGCTCGCCCCGGCCGTCGGGCCGGAACCGGCGGTTGAGCTCGAGCAGCAGCAGCGCGCTCGGCAGGTCGATGCTCGGGTTGCTGCGCACGTCGAGCGCGATCCCCTGCGGATCGGTGCCGAGGACCTCGGCGAACCGGCGCCACAGCAGGTCGCCGGGCGCGCCGGCCGGGGGAACGGTGACGAGGGTCACCGCTCCCCTGTCGAGCCCCTTGGCCCAGCGCGCCGCGATCGCCGGCACGTCCTGGTGGCGCCAGAACCGCGTCGCGGACCCGGTGAGGTCCTTGCGGGCGTCGAGGGCGGCGACGTAGTCGGACCACCCGGTGACGCCGCCGTTCTGCACGGACTCCAGCCACATCGCCGGCACGTTGCGGGCCAGGTCGCGGCAGGTCAGCACCGCCTCCACCCGGCTCTCCGGGAAGGTCTTGCGGATCCGCTGGATCTGCTTCTCGTCGCGGGGTGCGAGGTACTCCATGGAGACGACCGCGGTGCCGGGCCAGGCCCGGATCTCCTCGACCATCTGCTGCCACACGCCGTCGGCCGGCATCGGCGGCTGGCCGGGCCCGCCGTGCGCGATCAGCTCCTTGACCGCGCGCACCTGGCGACGCCAGCGGCGGCCGGGGAACAGCACTCCCCGCTCGGCGAGCACCGCCTTGTTCTCGCCGAGCACGTTCTGCAGGAAGCTGGTTCCCGACTTCATGGTGCCGACGTGCAGCACCACCCGCTGAGCCATGTCCGCCCTCTCGATGTCCTCGTGGTCGTGACGCCCGAAGCCCGGGCCGCCGCCTCTCGGCAGCGACCCGGGCCCGGGATGCGCTTCGTCAGTTCAGCTCGGCCTCGAGCTCGTGGAACGGGTAGTCCTTCGGGCTGAGGTACTCGGTGCCCGGCTTGAACCGGACCACCGGGTCGGGGTCGGCGGAGTTGACGTAGTTGGCCAGCGTCCGCGGAGCCGTGTTGAAGATCATGTCGGTCCAGTCGGCGTACTTGGCGGCCATCGCGGCGTCGCCCCAGAAGATGATGTCGTGCTCGTCGGAGAACCAGCCGAGCTGGGTCCAGTTCTCGCTGCTGGAGAGGACCGCGCTGCCGTTGGGGTCGTCGTCGAGGTTGCCCTGGACGGAGAGCCCCTTGAGGTGGACGTAGCGGTCCTTGAACTTGTTGGCCGTCGCGCCGGTGATGTAGACCATCTGCTTCGCCGGGACCGGCGCCAGGATGCTGCGGATCTTGCCCGACATCATCATGAAGACGACCCGGACGTCGCAGCCCTGGAAGTGCAGCTCGCGGACCTTGCGCGCGATGGCGGCGCCGCGCTCGTCGCCCCACACGGCGTTGGCCACCCGCACCTTGGTGCGGCCGTTGGCGGTGTTGGCCGCGCCGTTGCACTTGACCTTGTTGAGCACCCGAAGCGGCGGGTCGACCTGGTCACGGTGCGGGGCGAACTGCGTGGTGATGGTGGCGCCCGGGATGGTGGTGCTGGGAACGGTGAACTGCAGGGCCGGGAAGTTCTTGTCCTTCTTGGCCTGGTTCCACATGGTCATCCAGCCGTCGTAGAGCGCCTGGTTCTCGGTGACCGTGGTCCAGTCGTTGAACTGCTGGACGGCGGCAGCGCCGGTGAAGTTGCCGGAGCCCTGCATCACGATCCAGTTGGTGGCGCCCGACCGGCTGACCAGCATCATCTTGTTGTGCATCGCGCCGCCCTTGCCGCGGCAGGTCGCGGAGCAGGTGCGCATCCAGCTGCGCAGCTCCTTGGGGCGGTCGGCGTTCCCCTTCTTGAGGGCGCGCGTCAGCACGCCGTAGGAGCGGTGCGCGCCCTGCTCGCGGGCCAGGCCACGGGCCATGATGATCTGGACCGAGACGCCACGCTTGTGGGCCGCGATCACCTTGCTGTGCAGGAGCGGCGAGTCGAAGTTCCAGGTCATGATCCGGACGGTCTGGCCGGCCTCGACGTTCTTGAGCGTCTTGATGATCTTGCGCTGGATCGCGCCACGCTTCTTCGGCTTGAAGGGATGGTTGAAGGTGATGCCGGGCGTGACGACGTACGCCGGGTTCGGCTTCGCCTTCGCCGCGACCGTGTCCGCCGCGACCGGAGCCGCGTCGGCCCTGGTCAGGCCGGCCTGTCCGGCCACCAGCAGGCCCACGGCGAGGAGGAGCGCTGCGAGCGCTGCCACCCCTCGGGTGCGTCCTGCTGCCGACGGGTTCCCCCACACATTCGCCACGTCCCTGACTCCTACCGTCTCCACCCGAGAATTGACCGGGCTCCGACGCGGCTTCCCCCACAGGAAGGCAGGCGAATCTCGACCCTTGACGCGGGCACTATACCCGTCAGGACGGGCTGAAACCCGCCTCGGCGCGGCCAGTCAGTCGGTGGTGCCCGGCTCGGGACTCCCGCCGGTGGACGGGTCGCCGGTCGCCTTGCCGGTCGCCTTTCCGGTGTCGCGGGGCCGGGCCTTCGCGTCGCCGCTGCACTTCTCGGTCTTGATGCCGCCGAGGGTGAAGTCGGCGCGGACCGGGAGGTGGTCGGACCCGCCTTCCGCCATCACGACCGAGCTGGTGGCGGTGAGGTCGGGGCCGCCGTACAGGAGGTAGTCGATCCGGGTCCGCGGGCTGCCGGCCGGGTGCGTGGCGCCCTTGCCGCCGTTGCCGGCCACGACGAAGCTGTCGCTGAGCCGCGAGCTGAGGATCCGCTCCGGTCCCGAGTTGGGCCAGGTGTTCATGTCGCCGCCGAGGATCTTGGGCCGCGGGTCGGCGGCCAGGATGCTGGAGATCCGGCTCGCCTGCGCCGTGCGGATGTTGGCGGAGGTGTTGTCGAGGTGGGTGCTGTAGACGCTGACCTCGACGCCCTCGACGTCGATCACGACGTGCAGCAGGCCGCGGGGCTGGGCCTTGCCGATGTTGGGCAGTGGCGTGTTCTGCGAGGAGAGGATCGGGTACTTGGACACGACGGCCGTGCCGTAGAGGCCGTCGCCGAAGGTCACGTTGCGCCCGAACGCGGAGCCCCAGCCGCCGAGGCGCTCGGCGAACCAGCCGGCCTGGTCGACGCTGCCGGTGCTGCGCCGCTTGTAGTCGACCTCCTGCAGCAGGATCACGGTCGCCTTCGAGCGCTGCATCACGCCGAGCAGGCGGTCGAGGCTCCCCGCTCGCGCCGACTTGATGTTGTAGGCGAGCGCGGTGAACTGGGTCGTGCCGATCTGGGCCTGGCACACGAGCTGCGCGGACTGCCGCTCGGCCTCCATCGCCAGGGGCGGGACGAGCACGCCGCCGGTCTCGGTGGGGG
>JADCLI010000058.1 GCA_016803235.1 Pimelobacter simplex | reverse complement strand
TCACCGTCCCACCCCAGGCCCACCAGGAGATCCCCCATGGCCCGCCTGCTCTACCGCATCGGCTCGACCGCCTACCGGCGCTGGCCGTTCTTCATCGCCGGATGGCTGCTCGTCGCCGTCGTCCTCGGCAGCCTCGCCGCTGCCTTCTCCAAGCCGATGACCGACGCCTTCTCCATCCCGGGCATCCCCTCGGAGAAGGCCGCCGACATCCAGCAGGAGCTGTTCCCCGAGGCGGGTGACGCGTTCGAGGACGCGTCCGTCAACCTCGTCGTGGCGGCGCCGGAGGGCCACACCCTGGCCGAGCCGGCGTACCAGGCCGCGATCCAGGAGCTGATCGACGCCGTACCGACCCTGCCGCAGACCGGCAACGAGAACCCCGGCCTGGTCGCGCCCGCTCCTGCTGCGGAGGGCATGCCCGCCGCGTTCTCGACCCTCTCGGAGGACGGCCGGATCGGCACCCTGTCCTTCGAGTGGGACGTCCACTCCCCCTCCGACCTCGAGGTCACCACGATCGACGAGCTCGAGGAGCTGCTCGCCGACACCACGGCCGACACCGGCCTGGTCGCGGAGGCCAACGGTCCCGGCATGGCCGTGATGGAGCCGCCGGGCGGCTCGGCCGAGCTGATCGGTCTCGGCATCGCGCTCGTCGTGCTGGTCCTCACCTTCGGCTCGCTGATGGCCGCCGGCATGCCGCTGCTCAACGCGGTCTTCGGCGTCGGCCTCGGCATGGCCGGCATCACCGCGATGACGGCACTGATGGACATCGGCTCCAGCACCCCGATGCTGGCCACGATGATCGGCCTCGCGGTCGGCATCGACTACACCCTGTTCATCCTCGCCCGCTACCGCACCGAGCTGCACCACACGAAGGACCGCGCCCATGCCGCCGGCATCGCCGTGGGTACGGCGGGCAGCGCGGTCGTCTTCGCCGGCCTCACGGTCCTCATCGCGCTGTCGGCGCTGGCCGTCGTACGGATCCCGTTCCTGACAGCGATGGGTCTCGCGGCCGCCGCCACGGTCTTCGTCGCGGTCCTCGTCGCGCTGACCCTGTTGCCGGCGCTGCTGGGCCTGACCAAGTCGAAGTCCTTCGCCGGCCAGGTGCGCAGGTACTCCCCGAAGCGCGACGAGCACGGACGGGTCCACAACAACGGCGTGCGCTGGGCACGGATGCTCGCGAAGGCGCCCGTGGCCTGGGCACTCGGAGTCGTCGTGCTCCTCGGTGCGCTCGCCGCGCCGATCTCGCAGATGTACCTCGCGTTCCCGACCGACAGCACCTCGCCGACCGACACCACGCAGCGCAAGGCGTCGGACCTGATGACCGAGGCGTTCGGCCCCGGCCGTGAGGGCCCGCTGCTCGTGGTGGTCGACGGCCGCTCGATCGCCGACGACGACCAGCGGCAGGCCGCGTTCGACCGCGTGGTCGAGTGGGCCGGGAGCCAGGACGACGTCGCGAGCGCCGACCTGGTCGCGACCAACGCCGAGCGCGGCGCGGACGGCGCGCCGATCGGGACCGGGACCGGCGCGATGATCCAGGTCGTGCCGTCCTCCGGCCCGGACGAGCCGGAGACGCTGGACCTGCTGCAGGCGCTGCGCGACGGGCAGGGTGGGATCGAGGACCAGACCGACACCGTCGTCGGCGTCACCGGCCTGACCGCGATCACGACCGACGTCTCGGACCGGCTCAACGGCGCGCTGCCGATCTACCTCGCCGTCGTCATCGGCCTGGCGTTCGTGCTGCTCGTGCTGGTGTTCCGCTCGATCCTGATCCCGCTGACCGCCACCCTGGGCTTCCTGCTCTCGGTGCTGGCCACGCTGGGGGCGACGGTCGCGGTCTTCCAGGAGGGTGCCTTCGGCCTGTTCGAGGGCCAGCCGATCGTGAGCTTCATGCCGATCTTCCTGATCGGCGTGGTGTTCGGCCTCGCGATGGACTACCAGGTCTTCCTGGTCACCCGGATGCGGGAGGCGCACGTGCACGGCCTGCCCACCCACGAGGCGGTCATCGACGGCTTCCGCAACAGCGCCCGGGTGGTCACCGCCGCCGCGACGATCATGATCGCCGTGTTCTCCGGCTTCATCCTCGAGGACACGGCCGTGGTGAAGTCGATGGGCTTCGCGCTCGCCGTCTCGATCGTGTTCGACGCCTTCGTGGTGCGGATGGTCCTGATCCCGTCGGTGCTCTACCTGCTCGGTGAGAAGGCCTGGTGGCTCCCGGCGTGGCTGGACCGGATCCTGCCGAACGTCGACGTCGAGGGCGAGTCCCTCGAGCGTGACTCCGCGCCGGTCCACGTCGGCGACAAGGAGCTGGCGGGGGTCTGAGCCTGGGCCGGATCCTGCGCATCCCCCGGACCGTTCGATCGAACGGTTCGGGGGATGTTTCGCGTCCGGATCCCCCCAGACCGTTCGATCGAACGATCTGGGGGGACGGAGAGTGTCAGCCGAGCGCCTTCTCGATGTCGCTGCCGAGCTTGGCCGGCTCGGTGGTCGGCGCGTAGCGGTCGATCACCTGGCCGTCACGGCCGACCAGGAACTTCGTGAAGTTCCACTTGATGGCGTCGCCGATCAGCCCGCCCTGCTCCTTCTTCAGCCACTGGTAGAGCGGATGGGCCTCCTTCCCGTTGACGTCGATCTTGGCGAACATCGGGAACGAGACGCCGTAGTTGCGCTGGCAGAACTCGGCGATCTCCTCCTCGGTGCCGGGCTCCTGGTGGGCGAACTGGTCGCACGGGAAGCCGAGGATGGTGAAGCCGCGCTCGCGGTAGGCGTCGTACAGCTCCTGCAGGCCCTGGAACTGAGGGGTCAGCCCGCACTTCGAGGCCGTGTTGACGACGAGGACCACGGTGCCGTCGTACGACGCCAGGTCGGCCTCCTGGCCGTCGATCGCGGTCGCCTTGAAGTCGTGGAGGGAGGTCATGCAGGCAGTGTGGCACGCGCTCCCCGCAGGACCCGGGACTGGAACACCGCGAACCCGGCCACGACGCCGGCCTGGGCGACGGTCCAGACCCGGCCCAGCGGGTCGAGGTCGAGCGCTCCGGTGAGGGCGACCTCGAGGGAGCCGACCACCCACAGTGCGTTCACGGCGACGATCGCCCAGCCGAGCGGGGTGGAGCGCGGGGAGCGGGCGTACAGGCCGACGCACACGGCGTAGGCCAGCAGGAAGGCGCCGATCCCGCGCCAGGCGGTGGCGTCGCCTCCGAGCAGGTCGGCGAGCGGTCCGGCGGCGGCGAGGTAGACGACGGCGTTGGCGCCGGTGACGAGGGCGTCGGCGGTGAACCAGAAGCGGCGGGTGGCGGTCATGGTGTCCTCCTGGGGTGGGGTTAGGTACCCGCAGCCTCGCCCCGGCACCGGTCAGTCGGCCATGACCTCCGAGGTCATGCCCCGGCGGCGCCTGCCTCGCAGCAGCAGCCCCAGCAGGAGCACGATCGCGTCGACGACGCCGATGACGACGTACCCGACCCGGGAGGCGTGGGCGCCGTCGACGCGCTGCACCGACGGCTTGCCGGGCAGCACCCGGACGCCGATCTCGCCGGTGCCCTCCGCATCGCGCCAGGTGGCGCGGTCGACCTCGGCCGGCCAGGTGCGGCGCCGGGGGTCGACGTCCTCGGGGAGCCGGAAGCGGACGACGTGGTGCGGGTCGGACGTCGCCCGCAGCACGTCCGTGTCGGTCACCTCCGCGGTCACCTCCAGGCCGTCGCGCGAGAGCTCCCAGCGCTGCCAGGCGAGGTGCGCGAGCGGCAGGTTCACCAGCAGTGCGACGACCACCAGGGCGACCAGGACCCCGCCGCGCCCGCCCTCCACGTCAGCGGCGCTCGGCCACGGTCGGGCCGGACGGGCTCAGGCCGGGCCAGGGGACCCCCCAGGCGGCGTACGCCGTCTCGGCCAGGGGGCGGCGGTGCCGTTCGCGGTGGTCGCGCTCGGCGTCCCGCTCGGACACCTCGGCGGGGTTGCCGCGGACACCGACGGCGATGCCCGCGAGCAGCCGCGCCGTGTCGGGGATCCCGAGCGCCGATGCGGCCGCCTCGTGGTCGAACCCCCCGAACTGGTGGGCGTGCAGCCCCATCGCCTGCGCCTGCAGGGTGAGGTGGGCGGAGGCCTGGCCGACGTCGTGCGTGGGGATGAGCACGTCGCTCAGCTCGACGCCGTCCTGGCCCAGCTCCACCACCGACAAGAGCACCACCGACGCGCGCGGCACCCACCCGGAGTTGCCGCGGCTCAGGTGCGGCACGAACGCGACGTGCTGCGCGCTGCCGCGCGGAGCGACGACGTACCGCCAGGGCTGCCGGTTGCCGGAGCTCGGCGCCCACTGGGCGGCCTCGAGCAGCCGGGTGATCTCGGCGTCGGTCAGCTCGTGGGAGGCGTCGAAGACGCTCGGGCTCCAACGGGACCGCAGCGGCTCGGCGATGTCGACCGGGTTCATGGGAGGAGTATCGCCAGCGGGGCGAGGGCCGGGCTCAGCCGCCTGCGATGCGAGCGGCGGGGGTCCGCGCCTCGTACTCGGCGACCGCCAGCTCGCCCGCCCGCTTGATGTGGGCGGCGCAGGCCGCGCGCGCCTCGGCCGGTGCACGGCGGACCGCGGCGGCCTCCACGATGCGACGAAGCTCGTCGAGGGAGAGCCGCACCCGCTCCTCGTCGGTGAAGGCGAAGTGGCGGAACATGCCGATCCGCAGGTGGATCCGCTCGAGGTTCTCGCGGAGCACCTCGTTGTCGGCGCCGGCCAGCATCCGCTCGTAGAACTCGTCCTTGAGCGCGACCCGCGTGGCCAGGTCGCCGGAGCAGAACTCGCGGTCCATCCGGTCGAGGTGGTCGACCAGCCCCGCGGCCTGCTCGTCGCTGGCCCGGGCGGCGAAGCACTCGCCCATCAGCCCCTCGAGGCAGGCGCGGACCTCGTAGACGGCGATGATGTCGCAGCGGGTGAGGATCGTGACGATCGCGCCCCGGTTGGGGAGCAGCGTGATCAGGCCCTCCGACTCGAGCTGGCGCAGCGCCTCGCGCACGACCGTGCGGGACACGCCGTAGCGCTCGCACAGCATCGGCTCGGCCAACCGCTGGCCGGGCCGCAGCTCCAGCTGGACGATGTCCTGGCGGACGGCCCGGACCACCTCCTGGCGTACCGGTGCGGCCGGGACCGTGATCATCGATGTCCTCCCGAAGTGGCGGCCCGCGCCGCGGACCTTGATCGTATGACGGTATGACGATTATCGTGACGGTCGTCACGGCTGTCCATCTCGGACCGCGGCAACCGCTCCGAAAGCGGGGGCCCGGACGCCTGGACGCAGCGAGATAGGAGGCGGTCGTGCCGGACCAGCCCGCACCCGATGCGCTGGCGGCTGCGAAGGAGGCGGTGCTCAACGAGCCCGTCGAGACCGCCGTCCCCGCACCCGCCCTGATCGACTCGTGGCGCCGCTCGCGCGACGCGCTGGGCGTGCCGGCCAACGTCCGCGACGTGCCCCACGTCGGCGAGGAGCTGTTGGACGCCCACCTGCTCGAGATGATGCGCAGTCCCCTGCAGCGGTTCGCCGACACCCTCGACGGCACCGGCCTGGGCCTGCTGCTGTCCGACGCCAACGGCCGGATCCTGGAGCGCTGGGTGGGCGACCGGACCGCGAGCGCCCACTTCGACAAGGTCGGCACGTTCCGCGGCTCGGTGCTCTCCGAGGACTCCGTCGGCACCAACGGCGTCGGCACCGCGCTCGCGACCCGCAGCCTGGTCCAGGTCCGGGGCGCCGAGCACTTCGCCGACTTCTACCAACGCGCGGTGTGCACCGGCGCGCCGTTGGTGCACCCCATCACCGGCTCCTTGCTGGGGTCGGTGACCCTGTCGTCCGACATCAGCCCCGGCTCGGAGCTGCTGCGCCCGCTGCTCCAGACCATCGTGGAGCGCCTGCGCCAGCACATCCTCGACGTGGAGACCCCGGCCTCGCGGCAGGTCCTCGACGGCTTCATCCAGGCCGTACGACGCTACTCCGAGCCGGTCGTCGCCGTCGGTCAGAACGGTCTGGTGATCCAGAACGCCCTGGCCAGCAAGCTGACGCCCGCCCAACTGCAGGAGATCCAGGAGGCCTGCCGCGAGGCCGGCGCGCCGCCGGGCCATCCGACCCGGGTGAGCACCGAGAGCCTGCAGCTGCAGCTCACGACGCTCGCCGACGACAACCACGTGGCGGTCGTGCTCGAGACGCCCCGCCTCGGCGACCCGGGCGCGACCCGGCACCCCGCCCGAGCCACCCTTCCCAGCCTCGGCCTGGTCGGCCGCACCCCCGAATGGTTGTCGGTGCTGCAGCAGGTCGCGCGCGCCCGCGACGAGGACGGCCCGCTCGTGGTCGCCGGTGAGCCGGGCACTGGGAAGCTGTCGGTCGCCACCGGCCGCCCGTGGAGCTCGACCGGCTCTGCCGACGCCGACGCGACCGAGGTCGTGGTGGACGCCGCGGAGAGCCACGTCGTGGGCAACCAGGCATGGCTGGCAGGCATCGCACAGCACCTCACCCGCCCCCGCCGGCTGGTGGTGCACGGGGCCGAGACGCTCGATCGTGCCGCGCTGGCGGGCCTCCGCTCGCTGCTCGCCCACGCCGAGGCGGCGCCGTCGGTCGTCGTCACGGTCTCCGCGAAGGACCCGGCCGAGGCCGAGGAGCTCGCCGTCCGCCTCGGCGGCGGCCGGGTGGTCTGGGTCCCGGCCCTGCGCGAGCGCGCGGCGGACCTGCCGGAGCTGTGGAACTCCTTCGCGCGCGCCCACGCACCCGGCGCCGGCATGGTGCTGCGCCCCGAGGCCCTCAACCTGCTCCGGGGCCACGAGTGGGCCGGCAACCTCACCGAGCTCCGGCTGCTGGTCTCGCGTCTCGCGCAGTCCGGCAAGACCGGGCCGGTCGGCATCGCGGACCTGCCGGCGGCGCTGCGCGAGAGCGCACCCGGCCTGACCCTGATCGAGCAGGTCGAGGTCCGGGCCATCCGGCAGGCCCTCCAGGAGGCCGGCGGAAACCGGGCCCGCGCCGCCGAGATCCTCGGCGTCTCGCGGGCCACGGTCTACCGCAAGATGAAGTCCTACCGCCTCATCGGCTGAGCTGCCTGCTCAGGCCGGGAGGCCGACGGCCTGCTCCGCGCTCCCGGCCGTACGCCGGCGCCAGGCCGCGACGGCCATGGGGACCACCACCCGGCCGAGCACCACCAGCAGGAGCACGGTCGCCTGCGCGATCAGCTGCCGCGAGTCCGACCAGCCCACCGCCCGCAGCAGCTGGCCCAGCTGGGTGAGGAACAGCGCGGCGATCCCGGAGGCCACCACGCTGGCGACCCCACCGGTGAGGGCGGTGCCGCCGAGGACGACCGCGGCCACGGTCGGCAGCAGGTAGGAGTCGCCCAGGAACAGCGGCGGCGTCTTGGTGTACCCCGCCAGCAGCACCCCGGCGACGCCGTAGCACGCGCCGGCGCTCGCGTAGGCGAGCAGCTGGTAGCGCTCCACCCGGACCCCGATCACCTCGGCGGCACGGGGGCTGACGCCGACCGCGGTCAGCCGCCGCCCACTGGTCGAGCGACCGATCACGAGGCCGACGACGCCGACGACGAGCACCGCGACCAGCACCGTGTTCGGTACGCCGAGAGTGCGGTCCAGCGCGAACTGGTTGAGCGCCGGGGCCGCGCCCGCCGGCGTACCGTCCGCCACCGCGAACACGACGCCGAGGAGGACCGCGTTCAGGCCGAGGGTCGCGATCAGCGGGATCACCGCGAACCGGGTGACCAGGACGCCGGTCGCCAGGCCCGCGACGGCCGGACCGAGCGCCCCCGCGAGGACGGCGAGGGCCAGCGGCCAGCCGTGCTGCTGGGGCAGGGCGGTGCAGAGAACCGCACCCAGGGCGATCATCCCCGGCACGGACAGGTCCAGGCCGCGCTGCTGCACGACGAGGGTCTGCCCGGCCGCGGCGATCGCCAGGACCGCCGCGAACGGCAGCATGCTCAGCAGCGGAGCGGAGCCGAGGCTGCCGGGGGCGACCACGGGCGAGACCACGAACAGCAGGACTGTCGCGACGACGATGGTGGCCGGGCCCGCGGTGAGGAGCCGGCGGCCCAGGTCCCGGACCGACGGGGAGGTGATGTCCATGCTCACGCCTTCCGTGCGTGCTGGAGGCGACCGAAGAGGACGGCCGCGGCGAGGATGACCAGGCCGGGGAGCAGGTAGCTCCACGCCTGGGGGAGCTGCAGGAACGGCGAGGCGGAGAGCAGCTGCTGCACCAGCTGGCCCGCTGCGAGCACGCCGAGGAACGACCCGCGCCCGCCGAACACGCTGGCCCCGGCGAGCACGACGACGGTGACCGACGAGAGCGTGTAGCCGACGCCGGGCCGGCCGTCTCCGATGCCGATCTGCGCCATCAGCAGCACGGACGCGGCGAAGGTCAGGGCGCCCGCGAGGACATACGCGCCGAGCTGCACCCGTACCGTCCGCACACCGATGCTCTCGGCGGCCGTGCGACGCGAACCGGTCGCCCGCAGCGCCACGCCCCACCGGGTGCGCCGCAGCGCGACCTCGAGGGCGACCATGACCAGCGCGGCCCCGAGGATCGCGACCGGGAGCGGCCCGAACCGGGCCATCACCTGGGTGGCGAAGCCCTCGGCGACGATGCCGTCGGGCACCTCGCGCAGGGTGAGGTAGAGGCCCTGGAGGGCCATGAACACCGCGAGTGTCGCGACCACCGCGTCGACGCCGAGGACCGCCACCAGCACTCCGTTGACCAGCCCGACCCCGACGCCCGTGAGCGCCATCAGCAGCAGGCCGACGCCGGGACTGCCGCCGTCGACGACCCAGAACGAGCCGACCACCACGAGCAGTCCCATCAGCGGACCGACCGACAGGTCGATGCCGCCGGTGAGGACCACGAGGTGCTGCGCGGCACCGACGAGCACGAGCGGGGCAGCCATGAAGAGCAGGTTGTAGACGTTGAAGGAGGAGAAGTACGACGGGTTCTGGGCGCCCACGACCAGCCCCAGCACGGCCATCACGGCGACGAGAACTCCCGCGGGAGCATGGTCACTCGTCAGCAGCCGGCGCCATCCCGAGCGCCGGGGCGCGGTCACCTCCGCGCGCTCCCGCACGGTCGTGGCCGTCAGCGCGGCGTGCGCGATCGCCTCCTCGGTCACCTCGGCGCCGGTGAGCTCCTTGGCGACGCTGCCCCGCGACACGATGAGCACCCGGTCGCACAGGCCCTCCAGCTCCACGCCGTCCGACGACAGCACCACGACCGCCGCGCCGTCGTCGGCCACCGACCGGAGGATCCGGTAGATGTCGACCCGCGCACCCGCGTCGACCCCCTGGGTCGGCTCCTCCGCGAGCAGCACGCCCGGGGCGGCGAGCACGGTGCGCGCCATCACCACCTTCTGCTGGTTGCCGCCCGAGAGCGAGGCGACCGGCGCGTCGACGGACGGGGTCTTGATGCCCAGTGCCGCCCGTTGCTCCTCGGCGCGGGCGGCGACCTCCCGGCCACGCACGATGCCGCCCGTGCTGACCTGGTCGAGGGTGGCGGCAACCGTGTTCTCGGCGACGGAGAGAGGCAGGAACACCCCCTCCTCGTGCCGGTCTGCCGGCACGTGCACCACCCCGGCCTGCCGCGCCGAGCCGGTGCTGCCTCGTCGTACCGCGTGGCCGCCGACGAGCACGACGCCGCGGCTGGGCTCGAGACCGGCGATGGCACGCAGCAGGTCGGCCTGACCGTTGCCCTGGACCCCCGCCAGGCCGACCACCTCGCCGGCGCGGACGGAGAAGGAGACGTCCTGGAACCGGTCGCCGGACAGCCCCCGCACGACCAGCTGCTCACGGGTCCCGACGGACCCGGCGACCGATCCCTTCGGTGGGAAGACGGTCTCCAGCGCGCGCCCCACGACGAGCTCGACGATCTGGTCCTCCGACACCGTCGCGGCGTCGTGGACGCCCCGCGTCCGGCCGTCGCGCAGCACGGTGATCCGGTCCGCGATCTCCTTGACCTCGGGAATCCGGTGGGAGATGTAGACCACCGCGGTGCCGTCGGCGACCACCTCGCGCAGCCGCCGGAAGAGCAGCCGCACCTCGTCCAGGCTGAGGTGCTCGGTCGGCTCGTCGAGGACGAGCACCTTCGGTCGCAGCGCGAGCGCCTTGGCGATCTCGATGACGAACCACTGCTCGATCGGCAGGTCCCGGACACGCGCCCGGGGATCGATGTCCATGCCCCAGGGCGCCAGCTGCTCGCGGCTCCAGGCGACGGCTCCGCGGACGCCCCCGTTGCGGAAGCCCACACCCACCGCCATGTTCTCGGCGACGGTGAGGTCCGGGAGCAGTGCCGGGTGCTGGCGCACGATGGCAAGGCCGAGCTCCCGGGCCCGGTCGGGCGAGGCGTCGCCCAGCTCCTCACCGAGGATGACGACCTGTCCCTCGTCCGCGGCGAGCGCGCCGGCGGCGATCGCCATCAGCGTCGACTTCCCGGCGCCGTTCTCGCCCACCAGGGCGTGCACCTCACCGCAGTCGACGACGAGGTCGACGTCGGCGAGGGCCCGGACCGCGCCGAAGCGCCTGCCGATCCCGCGCAGCTCGAGAGCGTGCCCGGCGGGGGCGCCCGTCGAACGGGGGCGAGCCGGGGCCGGCGCCTCCTGCACCGTCACGGCGGTGCTCCCCTCCGTGCCTGCGGTGCTCACTGGGCCAGGTACCCGCCGTCGATGACGAGCTCCGCGCCCGTCATGAAGCTGGAGTCGTCGCTGGCGAGGAACACCGCGCCCTGGGCGATCTCCTCCGGCTTCCCGGCACGGCCCATCGGCGTCTGGCCGACCACGTAGTCGTTGACCTCGGGGTCCTGCGCGTCGGTGAGCGGCGTGCTGATGAAGCCGGGGTGCAGCGAGTTCACCCGGATGCCGTCCTGGGCGTAGGTGATGGCGGCGTTCTTCGACATGTTCCGCACCGCGCCCTTGGTGGCGTGGTACGCGTGCCCGCCCGCGACGGCCGCGGATCCCCAGATCGAGGAGACGTTGATGATCGAGCCGCTCCCCTGGCCGAGCATCGTCGGCAGGACCGCGCGCATGCCGAGCCAGGTGCCGGTCTGGTTGACGGCGACGACGCGCTCCCAGTCCTCGACGGTGAGCTCGTGCACCGGCTGGTAGGTGATGATGCCGGCGTTGTTGGCCAGCACGTCGATGCGCCCGTGCCGGTCGAGTACGCCGGCGACCACGCGCTGCCAGTCGTCGTCCTTCGCGACGTCGAGCTGCTGGTACTCGAGGCCGGTGCGGCCGCCGAGCTGGTCGGCGTCGCTGCCGCGGCTGGTCGCGATGACGGTCGCGCCCTCGCGGGCGAAGACCTCGGCGATGGACCGGCCGATGCCGCGGCCGGCGCCGGTGACGATGGCGACCTTGCCAGTGAGTCGGGACATGGGGTGCTCCTGGGTGTGCTGGACCCGCCGGTCCGGGCGGTGCGGTGCGCGCCGTCCGGACCGACGGTCGATGGATGGTCGGTCGGTCGCTCTAGTCGAAGAGCGCCTGGAGCTCCTCGACCGTCAGGCCGGAGGAGAGGATGGCGTCGGGCGGGAGGGAGTCCTCGCACCTCGGCGCCTTGGCGGGGTCGGTCGAGTCCTCGATGATCTCGAGGTTGTAGGTCGACGGCTCCTCGTTGAGGACCCCGTTGAGGGCGGCGAGGCCCTTGTGCAGGGCGACCTTGACGACCCAGTTGCGGGAGGACTCGGTCGCGACCTGGAAGGTCGGCTGCGCCTTCGCGTGCTCGTGCCACAGGCACGCGAACTCGTTGGAGTCGTTGGCCGACCAGACCGGCAGGGGCTGACCGGCCGCGAGGAAGGCGCGGATGCCGCCGACCGAGCCGCCGCCGTAGTCGGCGACGATGCCGTCGATCGAGTCGTACTTGGTGAGCAGGCCGGCGACGACCTGCTGGGTCTTGCCCGGCTCCCAGTCGGTGCTCACCGGGCCGTCGGTGTTGAGCAGGGTGACGCCGGGGTTCTCCTTCACGGCGCGCACGACGCCGTCGTAGACGCCTTGCGAGTAGGAGTTGCCCGGGAGGCCGCCGAGCATCACCAGGTTGCCCTTGCCACCCATCTTCTCGATGGTCCAGGCCGCCAGGTTCTCGCCGTACGTCGCGATGTCCTCGGAGACGAAGTCGACGTAGTCCTTGCCCGGCTCGCCGCCCGGCGAGCCGACGAACGGCACCACCTTGACGCCGGCGGCGGTCGCCTTCTTGATCGTCGGCAGCAACGCCTCGCCGCCGTCGACGAAGGTGACGATGACGTCGGCGCCCTGCGCGACGAGCGAGTTGATGTCGGCGATCGCCTTCTGCGTGTCCCCCTGCGCGTCGGTGTAGAGGACCTTGGAGATGTTGTCGCACTGGGCAGCCTCCGCCTCGAACACGGCCCGCGTGATCTTGCGCCAGGAGTTCCCGCCGAAGCCGTCGGCGAGCGCGACGGTGATGTCGTCGTCACCGCAGAACTCGCTGATGTCCTGGATCTGGTCCTGGGTGCCGACGACGCCGACCTGCTGACCCTCGACCGCGCCCTTCGAGCTCCTCGCCCCCGACGGCGCGCCGCTCGAGCATGCCGTCGCCAGCGCCGCGGTCGCCGCCAGCGCGAGAAGGCCCTTCTTGCTCACCTGCATCTGTGATCAGTCCGCCCTGTCCGTGGGTGCCGTCCGTCACAGCACCTCCTTGAACCGGGAGTCTTGGGCGTCCGGAGGGCAGTGAGCCGCGTCACTCTGCGACCGGACTGTCGCAATCTGCGACAGCCCTCGCATCGCCCGTCGCGGCCGTTCAAGGTGAGGACGTGGCCGATCGCCACGCCCCTCCCGGCCCCGGTCAGGACCGCCGGTCGAGGGGACAGCCATCCCTCGGAAGGAGACGTCAGCGATGACGCAACCGGTGCCGCAGGACCTCCTCGGCGAGATCTACGCCCAATGGGCCGACGAGATGCAGACCCACCCCGACATGTCGCTGCAGCTGCTGCGGATCATGTTCGACGACTGGCAGCGGGCCACCGCCGAGCCGGAGGGGGTCACCTACCGCCACACCGCTGTTGGCGGCGTCCCGGGGATCTGGGCCGAGCCGATCGGCGCGAGCTCCGAGGAGGTGCTGCTGCTCCTGCACGGCGGCGGCTTCGCGCTGGGCTCGTCGGCCTCGCACCGCAAGCTCGGCGGCCACCTGGCCCGGGCCTGTGCGGCGCCGGTCTTCGTCGCCGACTTCCGGCTGGCGCCCGAGCACCCCTACCCGGCGGCGATCGACGACGCGCTCGCCGTCCTGGCGGCCTGGCGGTCCGAGGGCCGCGCTGCGGAGCGCATCACCCTCGTGGGCGACTCGGCCGGCGCCAACCTGGCGATCGCCACCACGCTCCGCCTGCTCCAGGCCGGCGAGCCGCTCCCCCGCCAGGTGATCACGATGTCGCCCTGGCTCAACATGGAGAACACCGGCGCCACCCTCGACACCAACGACGCCACCGACTTCCTCATCACCCGCGAGGGGCTGCAGGCCAACATCGACCGCTACCTCGGGGGCGTCTGCGACCCGACCGAGCCGCTGGCCAACCCGCTGTACGCCGACCTCACCGGCTTCCCGCGGCTCTACATCTGCGCCGGGTCCGTCGAGTCCCTCCTCGACGACAGCGTGCGGCTCGACGAGCTGGCCCGCAAGCACGACGTGAACGTCACCTTCTCCGTCGGAGAGGGCCAGCAGCACGTCTTCCCGTTCCTGGCGGGCCGCACCGAGCGCGCCGACCAGGAGATCGCCGCGATCGCCGACTGGTACCGCGCCGGCCTCCCCGCCTGACCCACCCTCCCCGAAACCGAAGGACCACAGCAATGAGCACCGACCTCACCGTCGACCACGACGCCCTCGTCATCGGCGCCGGCTTCTCCGGCCTCGCCCTGCTCCACCACCTCCGCGAGGCGGGCCTGGCCACCCACGTTGTCGAGGCGACCGACGGCATCGGCGGCACCTGGTGGATCAACAACTACCCGGGTGTCCGCACCGACAGCGAGTTCCACTACTACTCCTTCTCCTTCTCCAAGGAGGTCCGCGAGGAGTGGACCTGGACCGAGCGCTATCCCAGCGGCAAGGAGGTCCTCGGCTACCTCAACTTCGTCGCCGACCGCCTCGACCTGCGCAAGGACATCGAGCTCGGCAAGCGCGTCGCCCGGGCGGCGTACGACGAGGCCGGCAACCGCTGGCTGGTCGACTTCGAGGACGGCACCCGGCAGACCGCGCGCTACCTGGTGAGCGGGATGGGCGTGCTCTCCCAGCCGATCTACCCCGCGATCCCGGGCGTCGACTCCTTCGCCGGCGAGAAGTACCACACGGCGGCCTGGCCGCGCGAGGGCATGGACCTGCGTGGCAAGCGGGTCGGCATCATCGGCCTGGGTGCCTCCGGCATCCAGGCGGTCCCCGTCATCGCGGAGCAGGCCGAGGAGTTCTACGTCTTCCAGCGCACGCCCAACTACGTGGTGGAGACCAACAACGAGAAGGTCAGCGCCGAGTGGATGCAGCACGTGCGCGACCACTACGACGAGATCTTCGCGCAGGCCGCCGCGCACCCCTTCGGCGTCGCGATGGAGTACGCCGAGAAGAGCGCCCTCGAGGCCACGCCCGAGGAGCGACGCGCCGTCTTCGAGAGCAAGTGGCAGGAGGGCGGCTTCCACTTCGCCAACGAATGCTTCAACGACCTGGCGACCAACCACGAGGCCAGCGAGCTCGCCTCCGAGTTCATCCGCTCCAAGATCCGCGAGATCGTCACGGACCCGGCCACCGCCGAGCTGCTCTGCCCCAAGGACTACTCGTTCAACGGCAAGCGGGTGCCGACCGGTCACGACTACTACGCCACGTTCAACCGCGACAACGTGCACCTGGTCGACGTGAAGGCGACGCCCATCTCCGAGGTCACCGAGCGGGGCATCAGGGTCGGCGACACCGAGTACGACCTCGACGTGATCGTGTTCGCGACCGGCTTCGACGCGATGACCGGCACCTTGACGAAGATCGACATCGTCGGCCGCGACGGCCTGGTCCTGCGCGACAAGTGGGAGCGCGAGGGCCTGCGCAGCAACCTGGGCATCTCGGTCCACGGCTTCCCGAACTTCTTCATGTCGCTCGGCCCGCAGACGCCGTACTCCAACCTGCCGGTCCCGATCCAGCTCGGCGCCCAGTGGCTGCAGCGCCTGCTGACCTGGGCACGCGAGAACGACGTGCCCCGGATCGAGGCCACGGCTGCCTCCGAGCAGTGGTGGCTCGACGAGACCAACCGCGCCGGCGAGGCGACGGTGATGTGCTCCGAGGGCGAGAAGGCCGGCGCCTGGTTCCTCGGGCACAACGTGCCCGGCAAGGGCCGCGCGTTCCAGGTCTACATGGGCGGCGGCCAGGTCTACCAGGACTACTGCGGCCAGGCGGAGGCGGAGGGCTACGCGTCCTTCCTCAACGACCGGGTCGTCGCGGCCGAGCCGGCGGTGGTGCCGGCGTGAGCACGCTGAGCACCGGGACGACCGGCCGGGTCGCCGGGAAGGTCGCCGTCGTCACCGGCGCCGCCATGGGGATGGGCCGGGCCACCGCCGAGCTGTTCGCCCGCGAGGGCGCCACGGTGACGCTGACCGACATCGACGTCCGCGAGGGCGAGGCCGTGGCTGCCGCGATCCGCGACGCCGGGGGCCGGGCCGAGTTCCGCCCGCTCGACGTCAGCGACGAGGCAGCGGTCGCCCGGACCTGGGCGGACGTGGTCGGCGAGCACGGACGGCTCGACATCCTGGTCAGCTGCGCCGGCGTCATCGGACCCGACAAGCCCACGCACGAGCTGACCGAGGCCGAGTGGGACGCGCTGTTCGCGATCGACGTCAAGGGCGTGCTGTGGGGGACCAAGCACGCGGTGCCCTACATGATCGAGCAGGGCGGCGGCAGCATCGTCAACTTCTCCTCGATCTACGGACTGCGCGGCAACGACGAGTTCTCCGCCTACCACGTCGCCAAGGGTGCCGTCACGATGCAGACCCGGCAGGACGCGGCGACGTACGGCAAGTACGGCATCCGGGTCAACAGCGTGCACCCCAGCACCGTCCTCACCCCGCTCGTCGAGGGCATCGCGGCGGACTTCCCCGGAGGGATCGCCGCCTACGAGGAGGTCAACACGACCCGTCAGTCCCTGCGCCGGCTCGGCCGCCCCGAGGAGGTCGCCTACGGCGTGCTCTACCTCGCCTCCGACGAGGCGTCCTGGGTCACGGGCGTCGCCCTGCCGATCGACGGCGGCTACACCGCCCGCTGACGGCTCCACCCCATCGCATCCCGCGGGCCGACCCGCACCAGGAAGGAACACCCCATGACCACAGCCGAGACCATGGCACCCGACGGACTGACGGCGGCCGCCGGCGTGCCGACCGCCCTCTACATCGACGGGACCTGGACCGACCCGGGTCCGTCGTTCGAGGTGACCGACCCGGCGACCGGCCTCCCGATCGCGCGGATGTCGGACGCCGGCGCGGCGGAGACCCGGGCCGCGCTGGACGCCGCGGTGCGCACCCAGGACGAGTGGGGCCGCTGGGCGCCGCGGGTCCGCGCCGACCTCTTCCACCGCGCCCACGCGCTGATGAAGGAGCGCCGCGAGCAGTTCGCCCGCGTGATGACGGCCGAGAGCGGCAAGCCGCTGAGCGAGTCGCGCGCGGAGTTCGACCTGTCGGCGAGCTTCTTCCTGTGGTACGCCGAGCAGATCACCCACCTGCACGGCACCTGGGCCCACGGATCGCACGGTGGCTACCGGGTCGTCACGACACACCAGCCGGTCGGGCCCTGCCTCCTCATCACCCCGTGGAACTTCCCGCTGCTGATGTCGGCACGCAAGGCCGGGGCCGCCCTGGCCGCGGGCTGCACCGTGGTGATGAAGACGGCCCAGGAGACCCCGCTCACCGGTGCCCTCTTCACCCAGACCCTGGTGGACGCCGGCTTCCCGGCCGGCGTGGTCAACCTGCTGCACACGACGAGCTCGGCCTCGGTCTCGGAGACCGCTCTCGCCGACCGCAGGCTCCGCAAGATCAGCTTCACCGGCTCCACCGGTGTCGGCAGCCTCCTGCTCGAGAAGGCCGCGTCCAACATCGTGAACGCGTCGATGGAGCTCGGGGGCGACGGTCCGTTCCTGGTGCTCGACGACGCCGATGTCGACCTCGCCGTCGAGCACGCGGTCATCTGCAAGTTCCGCAACGCTGGCCAGGCCTGTGTCGCGGCGAACCGGATCATCCTGCACGAGGCGATCGCGGACGAGTTCACCGAGAGGTTCGTGGCGCGTGCGCGCGACCTCCGGGTCGGGAACGGCTTCGACGAGGCCACCGAGGTCGGTCCCATCATCAGCGGCCGCCAGCGCGACCGGGTGGTCGACCTCGTCGACCGGTTCCGCGCGATCGGTGCCCACGTGCTGACCGGTGGCGCACCGTCCGAAAGGGAGGGCTACTTCTACGAGCCCACCGTCATGGCCCTCGACAGCCGCGACCACGAGCTGTGCACCGAGGAGCTCTTCGCCCCGCTGGCAGCCCTCTACCGCGTGGGCAGCGTGCGCGAGGCGCTCGACTTCGCCAACGACACGACCTACGGGCTGGCGGCGTACCTGTTCACCCGCGACATCGACCGGGCCGTCTCGATCGCAGAGCGCCTGGAGTTCGGCATGGTCGGCATCAACCGCGGCATCATGGCCGACCCGGTCGCGTCCTTCGGCGGCATCAAGGCCTCCGGTCTCGGCCGCGAGGGTGGCCCGGACGGGATCCACGAGTTCCTGGAGCCCAAGTACCTCGCCATCACCGTCGACGAGTCCCGGGACGGCCTGCGATGAGCGGCCCGGTCCGGACCACGAACGACCTGCGGCTCGGGCTGCTCCGGCAGCCGGGGACCGTCCTGTTCGGCCCCGGACAGCGTCACCACCTGCCTCGCCTCCTCCCGGAGTACGGCGGACGCGCCCTGTTCTGCACCGACGAGCGGATGGCGGGAGACCCGGTCTACCGCGCGCTGGTCGCGGAGGTCGAGGACGCGGGCACGAAGGTGACGACGTACGCGAAGGTCGACCCGGACCTGCCCCGGCAGAACCTCGAGGCCGTCGCCGATGCCCATGACGCCGACGAGTTCGACGTGGTCGTCGCGATCGGCGGGGGCAGCGTGCTCGACTTCGCCAAGGTGGCCGCGGTGCTGCTGGCGCGGGGCGGGGACGTCGCGGCACTGTACGGCGAGAACGTCGTGCCCGGTGCCGGGCTGCCCCTGGTGACGCTGCCGACGACCGGCGGCACCGGCGCCGAGGCGACGTGCATCTCGGTGGTCTACGACGACGAGCGCGGGATGAAGGTCGGCATCGCGAGCGCGTGGCTCGAGCCGTCGGCGACCATCATCGACCCCGAGTTCACGCTCACCTGTCCGCCGTCGCTCACGACCGCCACGGCAGCCGACGCACTGACACACCTCGTCGAGGCGTTCACCGCCCGGGCCAAGAACCCGACGAGCGCGGACCTCGAGGCCCACCTGTACGTCGGCAAGAACGTCCTCGCCGACACCTGGGCGCGGCAGGGCCTGCGCCTGGTGCGCGACGCCTTCCCGCGGATGGCGGCCGACCCCGCGGACATCGCCGCGCGCTCGGACACCATGCTGGCCGCGTTCTCGGCCGGTCTGGCGATCAACACCGCCGGGACGGCCGCCGCCCATGCGATCCAGTCGCCGATCGGGGCGCTCACCCACACCGCCCACGGCATCGGGGTCGGCGCGCTCCTGCCGTACGTCCTTCGGTTCAACCTGCCGACCCGGACCGAGGAGCTCTGCGAGGTCGCCGACCTCCTCGGCGTGGCACCGACCGGCGGCTCCACCGAGGCCGCGGCGCACGCGGCGGTCGAGGGGATCGAGTCGCTGCTCGCGACGATCGGCTGCCCCCTGGACCTGGCGGCCCTCGGCCTGCGTCCCGAGCACGTCGACCAGGTCGCGGACCAGGCGATGCTCGCAGCACGGCTCACGGCCAACAACCCGCGCCAGCTCGGCCGCGACGACGTCGTCCGCATCCTCGAACGTGGGATCGCGGGCGACCGGAGCTGGTGGACATGACGATCGGGATCGCCGGCGCGGGCTCCATCGGGGTCGCCATGGCACTGGTGTTCGCCCGCGCCGGCCACGACGTACGGTGCTGGGACCCGTTCCCGGACGCCTGCCGCCGGGGGGCGAACGAGCTCGGCGACCGGCTGGCCCTGCTGCACCGCGGCGGGCTGCTCGACGAGGATCCCGGCGTCGTGGCCGCCCGGGTCGCGTTCGTGAGCGAGCTCGACCTCGCCGTCGACGACGTCCAGCTCGTCCAGGAGTGCGCACCCGAGCGACTGGACGTGAAGCAGGCGCTCTACGAGCGCCTGGCCGGGCTCACCGGGCCGACCGTCCCGCTGGCGAGCTCCAGCTCGGCGCTGCGCGCCAGTCTCATCGCGGACGGCAATCCGGCGGCGCACCGGATTCTCGTCGCACACCCGGTGAACCCGCCCTACCTGCTCCCGGTCATCGAGCTGGTGCCGAGCGCCCTCACCGATCCCGCGATCACGGAACGGGCCGCGAGCGTGTACGCCGGCGCCGGTTTGCGCCCGGTCGCGCTGCACCGCGAGGTCGAGGGCTTCGTCTTCAACCGGCTGCAGGGCGCGGTCCTGCGGGAGGCCTACTGCCTGGTCCGCGACGGGGTCGTCGACGTGGCCGAGCTCGACGCCGTCGTGACGCTCGGGCTCGGCCGACGCTGGAGCGTGGTGGGTCCCTTCGAGACCGTCGACCTGAACACACGGGGAGGCATCGAGTCCCACGCGGAGAAGATGGGGCCCGCCTACGAGCGGATGGGCCGGGAACGCGGCCAGCACGACCCGTGGACCCCGGACCTCGTGGCGGCGGTGGCCGCCCAGCGCCGAGAGCTCCTTCCGCTGGCGGACTGGGAGCGGCGGGTGGCCTGGCGCGACGAGCAGCTCATCGAGCGAGCGCGGGCCGACGTGCACGACCATCCCCGGGCCGGGGAGGTCGCGGTCGGCTGACGAGGACGTGTCTCCCAAGTCGGAGCCGTCGCGGCCAGATCGAGTCGGAAAGGTCGCGCAGCAGACGGGGACGTGGGAGTCACGCCCTAGAACCGCAGCCACTCCAGCACCGCCCGCACCCGGCGGTGGTCGTCGGTGTCGGCGGGCAGGTCGAGCTTCGCGAAGATGCTGTTGATGTGCTTGGCGACCGCCTTCTCGGTGACCACCAGCGACTGGGCGATGCCCGCGTTGGCGCGGCCCTCGGCCATCAGCGCGAGCACCTCGCGCTCTCGCTCGGTCAGCCGGTCGACCGGGGTGTCCTTGCGCCGGTCGAGGACGGCAGCGACCACGGACGGGTCGAGCACGGTGCCGCCCCCGGCCACCCGGTGCAGGGCGTCGACGAACTCGGCGACGTCGGAGACCCGGTCCTTGAGGAGGTAGCCCACGGCACCCTCGCCGCTGGCGAGCAGCTCGCGGGCGTAGAGCTGCTCGACGTACTGCGAGAGCACCAGCACGGGGAAGCCCGGACGCCGGGCGCGGACCGCGATCGCGGCGCGCAGGCCCTCGTCGGTGAACGTCGGCGGCATCCGTACGTCGACCACCGCCGCGTCGGCGCTCGGGTCGTCGAGGGCCCGCTCGAGCTCGGTCAGGTTGTCGACGGCGGCGACCACCTCGAAGCCCTTGGCCTCGAGCAGCTGGGTGAGGCCGGCTCTCAGGAGCGCGTGGTCTTCGGCGAGGACGATGCGCACGGGACCTCCCAGCTGACGACGGTCGGTCCCCCGGTCGGGCTCGACACCGAAAGGATGCCGTCGAAGGCCGCCAGCCGTGCAGCCACCCCCGGGAGCCCGGATCCGGAGCGCGGGTCGGCGCCGCCACGGCCGTCGTCGCCGACCTCGGCGCGCAGCACGGCGCCGTCGTACCGCAGGGTCACCCACGACTGGCCGGCGCCGGCGTGCTTGGCGGTGTTGGCCAGGCACTCGGCGACCGCGAAGTAGACGGCCGACTCCACCGGCGCCGGCAACCGGCCCGGTACGTCGAGCGCCAGCTCCACCGGCACCGCCATGTCCAGCGCCAGCGCGGACACCGCCCCGGTCAGGCCGCGGTCGGCGAGCACCGGCGGGTGGATGCCGCGGACCACGTCGCGCAGCTCGCCGAGCGCGGTGGACGAGGTGCCGCGGGCCTCGTTGATCAGCCGTCGTGCGGCGTCGGGGTCGGTCTCGAAGAGGTCATCGGCCAGGCCCAGGCTCAGCGAGACCGCCGCCAGCCGGGCCTGCGGTCCGTCGTGCAGGTCGCGCTCGATGCGCCGCAGCTCGGCGGCGGAGTGGTCGACGACGACCGCGCGGGAGGCGGTCAGGTCGTGGACCCGGCGCTCGAGCTGCTCGGTGCGGCCCGGCGAGAGGATCGCGCGGTCGATCAAGGAGCGGGCCCGCATCAGCGGGACGGCGGCGTACCACCACAGCGGCAGGGTGATGACTCCCAGCATCTTCACCACCACCAGCAGGGACAGCACGAAGCCGCCGCTCATCGCCCACATCATCCAGAGCAGGTCGCGCCAGGTGGCGGGATCCAGCGCCCGGGCGCGCAGGCCGCGCAGCGGGCCCGGCGGCACCGGGAGGTACGGCGAGGGCACGGGCTCCCCGAGCACCGTGGCCGCCATCGTCCGGTGGAGGTCGGCAACCAACCGGCTGAGCGGAAGCACGGCGAGCAGCAGCAGCACGCCGACCCACACGACGGTGAGGACGCTGCTCACCACGACGAGGACGAACACCACGACCACCGGGGTGAACAGCAGCACGTGCGCGGTCGCGATGCCACTGGCCTTGAGGGGGCCGGCGCGACGGGTCGGGGCGGGCTGCACTGCTCCATCCTCACCGACCGGAGGGTGATCACGCAGTGGTGCAGGCACCACCACCGCTCGGGACGCTCCACCCCTGACCGTGGGGGCCGGGGTCAGGAGGCTGGAACCACCCTCTCGGCTTCTCTCCTTCTCTCCCCCAGGAGTCCTCATGTCACTGTCCCCGAGTGCGCTGCCCACCCGGGCCGCCCGCTGGAGCGCCACCCACCCGTGGCGCGCGATCGGCGCCTGGCTGGCCTTCGTCGTGATCGCCGTCGGCCTCGCCGCCACCATCCCCACCAACGAGGTCGACGACGCCGACTACCGGGTCGGCGAGTCCGGCCGCGCCGAGGCGTCGGTCGAGCGGGCCGGCCTCGACGAGCCGCCGGCCGAGAACGTGCTGATCCGGGCCCGGTCGGGTCGCCTGGACGCCGCCGACGGTCAGGCGGCGGCCGACCAGGTCGCCGACCGGATGCGGACCACACCCGGCGTCGCCGGCGTGGGCGACGCCGTCCCCAGCGCGGACGGGACGGCGCTCCTCGTCCCGGTCGAGCTGACGTCCGACGACGTCGACGCCGCTCCCCTGCTGAAGGCGACCGCCGCCGTCCAGGAGGCCCACCCCGACCTCGTGGTGGCCCAGGCCGGCGACGTCACCATCGACGAGGCGATCGACGAACGGGTCGGCGAGGACCTGCACTCGGCCGAGTTCATCAGCCTGCCGATCACGCTGGTGCTGATGCTGCTGGCCTTCGGCGCCCTGATCGCGGCCGGGCTGCCGGTGCTGCTCGCCGCCACCAGCGTCGCGGCGACGATCGGCATCAGCGCGCCCATCTCGTGGCTGGTCCCGGCCGAGTCGACGGTGCTCAGCATGATCGTGCTGATCGGCATGGCCGTCGGCGTCGACTACTCGCTGTTCTACCTCAAGCGGGAGCGCCAGGAGCGAGCCGCCGGCCGGACGACACTCGACGCCGTCGCCATCGCCGCCGAGACCTCCGGGCACGCGATCGTCGTCTCCGGAGGCGCCGTGATCGCCGCCCTGGCAGGGCTGTTCGTGCTCTCCGACGTCACCTTCAACTCGCTGGCCACCGGCGCGATCCTCGTCGTCGCGGTCGCCGTGCTCGGCTCGATCACCGTGCTCCCGGCACTGCTGGTCAAGCTCGGCCGCTGGGTCGACCGGCCGCGGCTGCCGCTGCTGTGGCGGCTCACCCGGCGGGTGCCCACCGGCACGGTCAGCGGCCGCATCCTCGGCCCCGTGATCCGCCACCCCGTCGCCGCCCTGGTCGTCTCCTCGATCGGCATCGTCGCCCTCGCGGTGCCCGCACTGACGATGAAGACCAACCAGGCGGGGGCGGAGACCCTTCCCCGCGACATCCCCGCGGTGCAGACCTACCGCGCCATCATGGCGGCCTTCCCCGCCGAGGGGACCTCGGCCCGCGTCGTCGTGACCGGGATCGACGAGGCACCCGCACGCGCCGGGATCGAGCGACTGCTGGACGCCGCCGACCGGTCGGGCGGGTTCGTGACCGACGGCGCCGCCCTCCGCACGTCGGACGACGGACGGACCACCGTGCTCGACCTCGCACTGCCGTACGACGAGTCCGACGACCGCGCGACGCAGGCGGTCGAACGGCTCCGCGACGAGCTGGTCCCGGACGCCTTCGCCGACACCCCGGGAGCCGAGGCGGCCGTCGGCGGCGGGGCCGCGGAGGCGCTCGACTACGCCGACAAGCAGTCCGAGCGGATGCCGTTCCTGCTGGGCTTCGTCCTGGTGCTGACCATGGTGATGATGATCGCCGCGTTCCGCAGCGTCCTCCTCGGCCTGGTGTCCACCGTGCTCAACCTGGCCTCGGTCGGCGTGGCGTTCGGCCTGCTCTCGATCGTCTTCCAGCACGGCGTCGGCGCCGACCTGCTCGACTTCACCAGCCCCGGCTTCGTCATCGACTGGATCCCGATCTTCGTGCTCGTCGTCCTCGTCGGGCTGTCGATGGACTACCACGTGTTCGTGCTCAGCCGGATCCGTGAGCTCGTCGACCGCGGCCTGCCCGCACGCGAGGCCGTCCACCGCGGCATCGCCGACACCGCAGGCGTGATCACCAGTGCCGCCGCGGTCATGGTCTCGGTGTTCGCGATCTTCGCGACGCTGTCGATGATGGAGATGAAGATGATGGGCGTCGGACTGTCCGCCGCGATCCTCATCGACGCCACGGTGATCCGGCTCGTCGTGCTCCCGGCGGTGCTGGTCCTGCTCGGCGAGAGGGCGTGGCCGCGACGGACCCGGCCGGTCGCCTCCGTGACGGCGCCCGCGCAGGAGCGGGTGCTGGTCAGCTGACGGCCAGCGGCGAGACCTCCTTCGTCGTACCGAAGGCGAAGGTGGTCTCGATCGACGCGAGCGACGGGATGCCCCGGAGGCGGTCGCGGAGGAACTGCTCGTAGGCCGGGAACGACGCGACGACGACCTTGACCAGGTAGTCCGCGTCGCCGGCCAGCAGGTAGGCCTCGGTGATCTCCGGGACGTCCCGGAGCTCGCGCTCGACCGCGTCCACGACCTCGGACGCGTGCGAGGAGAGGGTCAGCCGCACGAACGCCGTGATCGCCAGGCCCACGGTCTCGGGGGCGACGACGGCGCGGTAGCCGGTGATCACGCCGGCCTGCTCCAGCGCCCGGACCCGGCGCAGGCAGGGCGACGGCGAGAGGCCGACCCGGTCGGCGAGCTCCTGGTTGGTGAGCCGGCCGTCGAGCTGCAGCTCGAGCAGGATGTGCTGGTCGATCGCATCGAGGGTCGTCATGTGGCAGATCCTGCTACGGAATGGGCGGGATGAGGCATTTTCGGCAATCGCCTGCCGCCTATATTTCTCTAACCTTGCGGCCGTGAACGAGGGTGGGCTGCGGAGGTCGGGGTACGTCGCGCTCGCGGCGACCGTGCTGCTGTGGTCATCCTTCGCCCTGTCGTCCCGGGCGATCGGTGACTCCAGCCTCACCGAGCACGACGCCGCGCTGGTGCGCTTCGCCGTACCCCTGCTGGTCCTGGCTCCCCTCCTCCCCCGCACCGTGCGTGCCCTCGCCCGCGAGCGCGCCGGCACCCTCGGGCTGCTGGTGCTCGGCGGCCTGCCGCACTACCTGCTGTTCGCGCTCGGCGCGCGGCTCACCAGCGCCGGTCTCACCGGGCTGCTCGTCCCGGGGACGGTGCCGCTGTTCGTCACCCTGCTGCTGCTCGGCCAGCGCCGCGTCTCCCCGCACGCCTGGGCGGCGCTCGGAGCGATCGTGGCCGGCGTGATCGCGAGCGCGACGATGATCGGCGACGGCGCGGGACCGGGCGGGATCGCCGTCCTGCTGCTGGCGGGCGCCGTGTGGGCGGTCTACACGCTCGGCCTGCAGCGCACCTCGCTGACGCCCCTGGAGATCGTGGTCGCCGTGTGCCTGGGCTCGACAGTGGCGGGCCTGGCCGTCGTGGTCGCCGGGCTCGCGCCCTCCCACCTGCTCACCAGCTCGGTGCACGGGGCCGACCTGCTGGCCTTCGTCGTGCTCCAGGGCATCGGCACCGGGCTGCTCTCCACCCTCTGCTACACCCACGCCGTCCGCGCCCTCGGCGGTGGCGCCGCGGCCGTCGGCGGGGCGCTCAGCCCGGTGGTCACGGCGGTGGTCGCCATGCCTCTGTTCGGCGAGGCGATCGGGCCCGGCCTGGCCTTGGCGCTGGTGCTCGTCGTCGTCGGGGTGCTCGGCTTCGGCTCCCGTCCCTCCGTCGCACCTGACGAATGGGCTACGAAATCGCCCGAATTGCAGCTCAATCGTCAGGTGCGACGCGGGCGCTCAGTGGTGCGCGACGAAGTCCGCGACCAGCCGGTTGAACTCGTCGGCGTGCTCCAGCTGTGCCCAGTGGCCGCAACGGTCGATGCCTAGGACTTGCGGGGCAGCACCGTCAGGACCCGCTCGACGTGGTCGCGGAACTCCGTCAGGTAGCCGCGCAGGAAGTCCGCGGTCCCCTCGTCGGTGACCTGCCCGTCGACGAAGACGTCGGGGTCGAAGGAGATGTACGCCTCCGGCGCGGTCATCTGGCGGGCGTTGCAGAAGCTGAGCACGCCACGCAGGCTCTGCTGCGCCACGGCCGTCCCGATCTGGCCGATCGAGGCGCCGATGACGCCGGCGGGCACGTGGTCGAAGGAGTTCTGGCCCCACGGCCGCGAGGCCCAGTCGATCGCGTTCTTCAGGGCGCCGGGGATGGAGCGGTTGTACTCCGGGGTGATGAACAGGACCGCGTCCGAGGCCGCGATGGCGTCCTTGAGCGCACGGGCCTCGGGCGGGTAGTCGGCGTCGAAGTCCGGGCTGTAGAGCGGCAGGTCGCCGATCGGGATCTCGGTGAACTGCAGGTCCGGCGGCGCCAGGTTGATCAGCGCCCGGCTCAGGACCCGGTTGATCGAGGTCGAGGAGAGGCTGCCGACGAAGTATCCGACCTGGTACGTGCTCATGGGTGGCTCCTCACGAAGGTACGTCGGGCGCGGGTCGCGCGACGTACCTCCGAGACTGGCACTGCGCCGCACGGCACGACAGACCCCGACAGGTCGGCCACGCCGTACGACGACACCGGCCCGCCGCGCATGAGCGCGACGGGCCGGCGGCTGGCGGCTGGCGCCGAGGATCAGGCGTTCTTGATGGCGGAGATGTCGAACTCGAGCTTGATCTTCTCCGAGACC
>JADCLI010000057.1 GCA_016803235.1 Pimelobacter simplex | reverse complement strand
TCCCACGTCTACGAGGTCTCCGACCTCGAGGTCGGAGACCTCGTAGACGTGGGAGAGGCCGGGGACGTCGACGCCGCGGTAGATGACGACGTAGCCGTCGCTGTCGCCGGTGCCCTCGCCGACGTAGTACTTCTGCTGGCTCCACCAGTACGCCGTGCCGAGCGCGATCCACACCAGGCCGAGCACGATCGCGGCCCCCAGCAGGCGCCGGGCCCAGGCGAAGCGGGGCGGGGGCTGCGGCGCGTAGCGCAGCGCCTCCGGGTCGACGATCGGGTCCTCGGGGATGGCGTAGCCGACGCCCGGGATCTCGGCCGGAACCGGCTCGAGCTCGCCGGTGTCGCCGGAGCGGTGGCCGCGGAACAGGCTGCGGGGGCGGCGCCGGCTCATGTCGGCCGCGGCGCCGACCACCATCGGGTCGGCCGGGGTCCGCTCGTCCGGGTCGACCACGTCGGCGACCACGCAGGTCACGTTGTCGGAGCTGCCGGCGTCGAGGCTGGCGCGCACCAGCTCGATCGAGGAGAACTCCGGCGTCCCGTCGGAGAGCAGCTCGGTCAGCCGGTCGTCCTCGAGCACCCCGCACGCGCCGTCGCTGCACACGAACAGCCGATCGCCCGGCACCAGCTCGAGCGCGAACAGGTCCGGCTCCACGTCGTGGAGGCCGTCGAGCGCCTTGAGGATCAGGTTGCGGTGCGGGTGGACCCGCGCCTCCGCCTCGGTGATCCGGCCCTCGTCGATCAGGCTCTGCACGAAGGTGTGGTCGTTGGTCAGCTGCGACAGCTCGCCGTCGCGCAGCAGGTAGGCCCGCGAGTCGCCGATGTGGCCCACCGCCAGCCGCTGCCCGTCGAAGAGCGCGACCGTCGCCGTCGTGCTCGTGCCGTTGAGGGCGGGGTCCTGGTCGACCTGCGCGCCGATCGAGACGTGCGCCTCGTGGAGACCGTCGTTGACCCGGTCGATCACGTCGATCGAGCCGGGCGCCTCGTCGAGCTGGCGCAGCTCGCTGATCGCCGTGCCGGAGGCGATGTCGCCGCGCGCCGCGCCGCCCACGCCGTCGCAGACGGCGAGCAGCCACGGGCCGGAGTAGCCGGAGTCCTGGTTGTCCTTGCGCACCCGGCCGACGTCGGAGACGGCGTACCCGTCGAGCTGGAGCAGCGGGCGGGTCACCGGGAGGGGTACGTCGACCGTGTCGGGCTGGGGGTCGTGCGGCACCTCGTTGCCGGGCTCGGTCATCTACTTCCTCAGCTCCACGATGGTCTTCCCGATCCGGATCTGCGAGCCGAGACCGACCGGGACGGGCTGGGTGAGCCGCTGGCTGCCGAGGTAGGTGCCGTTGGTGGAGCCGAGGTCCTCGACGTACCACTGGCCGCCGGACTCGACGATGCGTGCGTGCCGGGTGGAGACGTAGTCGTCGTCGAGGCGGATCGCCGCGTCGTTGCCGCGCCCGATCAGCACCGGCGCCTGCGACAGGTCGGCCACGATCCCGGTGTTGACCCCCTGGACCACCTCGACCTTGGTCGGCTGGCCGCGGCGCGGGCTGGCCGGCTTGGGTGCACGCGGCTGCTTGCCGGGCGCCGCCGGGGCGGGCACCCGCGCACCGAACATGTCGGAGCGGATCACCGAGATCGCCGACAGCACGAAGATCCACAGGATCGCGAGGTAGGCGATCCGGACCAGGAACAGGGTCAGCTCAGACACCGTCCACCACCTGACTTGTCTCCTGGAGCAGTCGCAGGACCAGGGACGTGTGCCCGATCTGGACCCGCGAGCCGTCGCTGAGGGTGGCTCGCGCCACCTTCTGCCCGTCGACGCGGATGCCGTTGGTCGAGCCCATGTCGTGCACCTCGACGTGGACGGGGCCGGCGGTCGTCGTACCGGGCCGGGGGGTGGGGGTCGTGATGAGGAACTCGGCGTGGCGCCGGCTCACCCCCGGGTCGTTGATGCGCAGGTCGGCCTCGCTGCCGCGCCCGACCACGAGGCCCGGCGGCTGCAGCGGGTGCTGGGTGCCGTTGACCTCGAGCACCGCGCGAGTGCGCTGCTTGCTGGAGCGCCGGCTCTGGTCGGTCACCTCGGCCTCGGCCTGGCTGCGCACCCGGAACCGCCCGGTGCCCAGGTCGTCGGCCGACTCGAAGACGATCCGGATCGGGCCGGGGAAGACGTACGACTGCAGCTCGGCATGCTCGGTCAGCTGGGTGGTCAGCTCGCCCGCCAGCGTCGAGTCGTACGGCGCCAGCCGCTCCAGGTCGCCCTCGGAGAGCTCGACGACGAAGCTGTTGGGCACGAGCCGTCGCTGCCGCGACAGCACCTGCGCCTTGTTGTCGAGCTCGCGCTGCAGGGCCGCGGCCACCTCCACCGGCTGCACGGCACTGCGGAAGGTGCGCGCGAACACGCCGGAGATCGCCTGCTCGAGCCGCTGCTCGAACCTCTGCAGTCCACCCACGTCGCACCCCTCCTTCCGCACGCCTCGCTCACCGGGCCCCCTGCCCGGCGGTCCCACGATCGTATCGGTGGCGCCTCGCTGTACCCGGGACCTCCGCGGCCCCACCCCCCGTTTTGGGCGCGGGGTGGTGGCTGGGATAACCTTGCCCGGCTGTCGCATGACAGTGACGCGCGAGTGGCGGAATAGGCAGACGCGCACGGTTCAGGTCCGTGTGTCCGAAAGGACGTGGGGGTTCAACTCCCCCCTCGCGCACGTGAGTGGCCCCAGGGATGACCTGGGGCTTTACTCATTTCCGGAGTTAGCCTGAGCCCCCAAGGGCGCACGAAGGGTGCACCAGCCTCTACTCGGAGAGGTTTGGACATGGCATACATCGAGAAGCGGCGCCGCACCGACGGCGGGATCTCGGCGCGCGTGAAGTGGCGCCTGGGAGGCACGCGGGACGGCGCGGTACAGCTCGAGGTCTTCAGCGCGGGCACCGACGCGCAGAACCTCGCCCGGGCCGAGGGCTTCAAGAAGATGGTGGACGCTGCCGGCCAGCGGTGGCCAGACGGCTGGGTGAAGGGCGAGGGCTTCGTCCGACCAGCCAGCGAGGCAGATCCGCTCACTGAGCCGCCGCGTTTCGTTGACATCGGCGAGGAATACGTCCGCCAGATCGTCGACCTCTCGCCCGGCCAGCGCAAGCGCTATCTGGGCCACCTCCGCGTGCTTGAAGTAACCAGAATCCGAGGATCGCTGATCTTCACCAAGCCGGTCACGGCGATCACCGAGGCAGACCTCAAGGACTGGTTGATCGACTGGGACCGGTCCCTCAAGACGAAGGCGAACTATCACGGCCTGATCCACGGAGTCTTCGGATACGCAGTCAAGCGCGGCTGGCTGTCGGCGAACCCTGCCGTCGGGACGGCCCCACGGATGTCCAGGGTGAAGCAGTCACGACCGGAGCTGCGGTTCCTTACGGAACGAGAACTGCAGCGTGCGGTCGAGCTGGCCGGACCCTACGCCGATCTCCTGACCGTGGCCGTGGGCACCGGCATGCGGTTCGGCGAACTCGGAGCTCTCTGGGTTTCCGATGTGGACCTCGAGCGCCGCACAGTCCGAATCAACAAGGCGTGGAAGCGCAACGGAGAGGACGATGCCACTGACGTTCCAGGGTGGCTCGCCAAGCTGTTGAAGCCCAAGCACACGATGCGCGACCACCACTTGGGCGTGCCCAAGACAACCAAGTCGCGCCGGACGATCACCATCTCGCCCGCCCTGGTCACCGTCTTGCGCAAGCGCATCGAAGGCAAGGTTGCTGATGACTTCGTGTTCGTTTCAAACGCTGGATACCCGCTGCACAACGGGGACTTCAGCACGCACGTGTGGCGAAAGCTGATGACGGCGCTCGAGGCCGAAGGCAATGCTCGATTCCGATTCCATGACCTGCGGCATACCCACGTCGCGTGGTTGGTGGCTGGCGGCGCGCCCTTGCCTCACATCCAGGCCCGATTAGGGCATGAGTCGATCACGACGACGATCGACACCTACGGCCACCTGCTCCCAGCTGGTGACGAACTCATCTCCGGCATCATCGACACTGCATTGACCGGAGGGACGATCCGCCCCGGCCCTGGATCGTCGATGGGAAAGAAGGGCAAGGGAAAGAAGTCCGAGAAGCGCACCAAGCGGGCTCGGGATCAGGGCGTGTCGCGTTCGGTGGAGAAAGAGGCCGCGACATGAGGGCGGTCGATGCCTTCACAGTCGATGCCTTCACCGCGCCGCGGGCGTGCTGCCGTCTTTGCCGTGAGGGACACTCGCGCCCTTGCTCACAGCTTTGAGCGGCGACGGTTGGAGTTCGGCGGCCGGACAACGTTCAGCGTGTGAGGCGATGCGCAGACTGGCTGCTCGCCTGCGTCGATCAACTCATCGAGGTGTTCCGGACGGAAACGGATGTGCTTGCCGATCCGCGTGCAGCGCACCCTCCGCTCCCGAACAGCATCTGCCACCCACCTCGTCGGAACGTTGAGGTAGGTAGCCGCCTCCTCAACGGTGAGCAAGGGACGCCAACTCGATGCCTCGCTCACCGTCGGCCCCCTAGTTCACCGTCTCGAAGATCAATCGCGGCGGATCGTCGGGCGACCCAACGCCGCACCTCGTCGACCGTCGTATAGAGCCGGCCGGTGCCGTTGAACCTCCAGAACCGCGGGCCGATGCGTCGTGCCTGCCAGGAGCGCACCGTCCCCTGCGGCGTGCGAGCAAGAGAACAGAACTCCTCGATGGTCAGCAGCGCGCTGCCGTTCCAGTCGGCGGGAATGTCGATGGGCTGCAAGGGACTGCTCCTCTCAGTGTCCGGACGGTCTCCTAAGTCCGGGCAGCCCCCTGCGGCGATCAAGTCCGGCCAACTTGCACGAGAACAGAGCGGCGCGAGGAGGTCGGTCCCGGGTCGGTAGCCCGAAGGGCAGCAGTCCTCAGGATGCAGTCAGATCAGAAGGCGCAAGCCCACAGCAGTTGGGCGGTAGGGTTCCTCGCTGATGGTTTCCGGCCTTGACCCCTCACAACTGCGGGCTGCTCGCGAGAAGGCGGGTCTGACTCAGCATGAGTTGGCGCGTCTGGTCGGCGCGGCCGGGGGTGAACGCATATCCCGGTGGGAGCTGGGCACGTCAGTTCCCCGCCCAGACTTCGTGGTCAAGCTCGCGCGGGCCCTCGACATCCCGACGCATCGGCTGATCCACCTCGACGGCGACGTCTCGGACCTCAGGGCGCTACGGCTGCAGGCAGGGCTCACCGTTCCCGAACTCGCGGGGTCCTTGAACGTGGCTGTCCCGACGTACTACGCGTGGGAGCAAGGACGCTGGACTCGGCTACCCGGACCACAGTCGCTCGAAGGACTCGCGTCCGCACTCGGGGAGCCAGTGGAGCTTGTTGTCGCAGCATTCCGTGAGGCGCAACGGCAACGCCGGCGGAGGGAAACAGCCTCGGTCTAAACGTCTTCGTCGGGTTTGACCGATATCCACAGGGAGAAAACTCGTTCCGGGAGATCGGACGATTTTGTGGTCCCATGGACTCCGGATCGTTCGGAGGCGTTGATGCTCGGTCCCATCGGGGGGATTGAGCTGCGTAACCCTCTGGTCAGGACTGGGCGATGGCATCTCGGGATCGGTCACCTGTGGATATCGAGCGGAGCGATAGAACTGCACTAGTGTTGTTCTATCGAGTTGGGCTCGCGTTGATCGCTCCGGGCCCGTCTTGACACGTAGGTGATCGAGACACGAGAGGACTCGGTACCCCATGCCGCAGAACACCGCTCAACCCCTGCCAGCCGAGACACCGCGCGCCACCGGCGCGATGCCCGCGCTTGACGGCCGTCCGCGACCGCGACCCAGGCGGCGCCGCCGGCCATGGGTGTTCGCCCTGTGCGTCGCCTTGGTTGTCGCCGGCGCCTTGGGAACCGCGTTCGTCTTTACGTCGGTCAACGACACCCGGGAGGTCCTCGTCGTCAGCCAGGACGTCAAGCGCGGCGAGATCATCGAGGCCGGCGACCTCTCGGTGGTTCGGGTGAGCGTCGATCCCTCGCTGACGCCGCTTCCTGGCAGTCAGAAGGCTGAGCTTGAGGGCAACCGCGCTGCGGTAGACCTGTGGGCCGGCACCCTGCTCACTGAGCAGGCCGTCACCGACAGTCTGGTTCCGGGGGAAGGGGAGTCCCTCGTGGGCATCAGCCTCACTCCCGGCCAGATGCCCTCGGAGCCGCTCTATGGCGGCGACGTAGTCCGGATCGTCACCACCCCCGGTGATCAGGGCGAGGTCACCGACAAGAACCCGGTCACCGTCGAGGCAATCGTCGTTGGTATTAGCCGGGTCGAGGAGACAGGGGAGACCGTCGTCGACGTCTCGGTGCCCGAGGGTGATGCTGCCGACCTGGCTGCCCGTGCCGCCACCGGACGGGTCGCTCTCGTTCTGGACGCCCGGGAGCGCTGAGGCATGGCGCTGATCGTCCTGGCATCCGGAAGCGGTTCGCCTGGTGTCTCGACCACGGCGCTCGGGCTCACCCTCAACTGGCATCGCCCGGCGCTCCTGGTCGACGCCGACCCGACCGGTTCCTCCTCGGTCTTCGCCGGCTTCTTCCATGGCACCCAGGAGCCGACCGGCGGGCTGATCAACCTTGCCCTCTCACTGCGCGACGGAACGCTGGCCGACGCCCTACCGCGCGAGACGCTGCTGCTGGACCCCGAGGCACCGGCCGAGCGCTCGGCGTGGTTCCTGCCCGGCATCCGGGCCCACGAGCAGGCCCCCAGCCTTCTACCGCTGTGGGACCCGCTCACCGAGCAGTTGCGCGCTCTGGAGCGCAACGGCCAGGACGTCATCGTCGACGCCGGCCGGCTCGGCCTGGCCGGCTGGCCCCAGCCGCTGATCGCCGCCTCCGACCTGACCCTGCTGGTCACCCGCAGCTCGCTTCCGGCCTTGGCCGGCGCCACCAGCTGGGCCAAGACCTTGCGGACGCAGTTCGCTGGAGTCGGTGGCCTGTCTCGGCTCGGGGTCCTCGTCGTCGACGAGGAACGACGCTGGCCCGCGATGCCCACCGGCGCCCGAGTCCGGCCCTACAGCGCCCGCCATATCGCCAAGGCCCTGCAGATCCCCGTTGTCGCCTCGGTGGAGTGGGAGCCCGAGGTGGCGGAGGTCTACTCCCATGGCGCCCGCAAGCCGCGGAAGTTCGAGTCCTCCGGGCTGCTTCGCGGCTACCGGGCCAGCGCCGCGGCCATCCAGTCCATCCTCGGCGCCAACCAGGCCGCCCTCGCTCCCACGAACGGAGGCCACGCATGAGCACCAACGGACACCACCCCGACACCAACGGCCGTGACCCGCTGCGCGCCGACGAGTGGCTCGAGGCCCGTCACGCCGCGAACCGGGAGCAGACCTCGCCCTTCGCCCGCGGCCGCAGCACCAACGGCACCCCGCCACCCCCGCCGCCGGTCGTCGAGGACCACGACCCGACCTCCCTGCCGATCTTCGCCGGCGCCTGGACCAGCGAGCAGGAGCTTCCGGGCCGCGCCCGCTCGGAGTTCAGCCTGCGCCCGCTCGTGGCGCCCGCCCCGGAGGAGCACCACCACAACGTCCCCGGCGCGGACGGCCGGGTCGAGCTGGACTGGGAGCTCATCGCGCAGTACCGCGCCGAGATCTCCTCGCGATTGACCGCCCGGCTCGACAAGGAAGGTGGCCGGGTCACCGACGAGGACCGCGAGCAGATGGGCCTCGACGTCATCGAGGAGCTCATCAAGTCCGAGGCCGAGACGCTGGTCTCCACCGGCCGGCCCCCGTGGACCAAGGACCAGGAGAAGGCGCTCAAGTCCGTCCTCCACGCCGCCCTGTTCGGTCTGGGCCGCCTGCAGCCCCTGGTCGAGCGCGAGGACGTCGAGAACATCATCGTCATCGCCCGCGGCCCCGAATGCGCCGTGTGGCTGGAGCTGGTCGACGGCACCCTGGTCGAGGCCGACCCGATCGCCGACTCCGAGGATGAGCTGCGCGAGTTCCTCGCCGACCTCGGCGCCCGGCAGAACCGGCCCTTCACCGAGGCCCGCCCGCACCTGGACCTCCGGCTGCCCGGGGGAGCGCGGCTCGCTGCCGGCTCCTGGGTGATGGCCTACACCTCGGTCGTGATCCGCCGCCACGGCATGCGCGAGGTCTCCATGGACGAGATGGTCTACGACCGCAAGGCCTGCACCGCGGTCCTGGCCGACTTCCTCGCCGCCTGCGTGCGCGCCGGCAAGAGCATCGTCGTCTCCGGCGTCCAGGGCTCCGGCAAGACCACCTGGGTCCGCGCCCTGTGCTCGTGCATCCCGCCCTGGGAGATGATCGGCACCTTCGAGACCGAGTTCGAGCTGCACCTGCACGAGCTGGTCGACCGGCACAAGATCGTCCACGCCTGGGAGCACCGCCCCGGCTCCGGCGAGGTCGGCATCGACGGCCGCCAGGCCGGTGAGTTCAGCCTCGAGGAAGCCATCCACCACTCCTTCCGGTTCAACCTCGCCCGCCAGATCGTCGGCGAGGTCCGCGGCCCGGAGGTCTGGAACATGCTCAAGGCCATGGAGTCCGGCCCGGGCTCGATCAGCACCACCCACGCCCGCAGCGCCGAGCACACCATCGAGAAGCTCGTCTCCTGCGCCATGGAGAAGGGCCCGCAGGTCACCCGCGAACTGGCTATCAGCAAGCTCGCCGCAGCGATCGACATCGTGATGTACCTGCGCTCCGAGGTCGTCCCCAACGGCGACGGCACCTTCCGCAAGCAGCGCTGGGTCGAGGAGGTCCTGGTCGTCCAGCCGAGCATCGACGCCGCCCGCGGGTACGCCACCACCCCGATCTTCGCGCCCAACCATCTCGGCCAGGCCGTTGCGACCGGGAAGCTCGACAACTTCCTCGCCCAGGAGCTGGCCCGCCACGGATTCGACCTCGAGGCGTACAAGGCCGAGTCCCAGGCCAACCCGGGGGTCGCCACCTCATGAGCCCAATGTCATCGGGGTTCCTGCCCGCCGTGTTCGGCGCCCTCATCGTCATCGGCCTGATCGGCATGGTCTACGCGATGATCCCGGCGCCGCCGAAGCCGCCGAAGCCGGCCCGGACCACCACCCCGTTCGGACGGCTCGGGAGCTGGTTCGTCCGGCTCGACCGTCGTACCCGGATGCTGATGATCGGCGGGGCCGTGGCGGGCCTCCTGGTCGCGCTAGTGACCGGCTGGGTGATCGCCATCGTCCTCGTCCCGGCCGCGATCGTCGGCATCCCGCTGCTGCTCACGCCGCCGCCGGCGGCCGCGAGCATCGAGAAGCTCGAGGCGCTCGAGGAGTGGACCCGGTCGCTGTCCGGCAAGCTGACCGCCGGGCAGTCGCTGCGCTCGGCATTGATCAAGTCGCTGCAGTCGACACCGGAGGCGATCGAGCGCGAGGTCGGGCTGATGGTCTCGCGGCTGTGGAACAACACCTCCTCCACCGAGGACGTCCTGCGCGCGTTCGCCGAGGACCTCAACGACTCCACCGGCGACGTCGTGGCCAGTCAGCTGATCCTGGCCGCCAGCGGCCGCGGGCAGGCCGGACTGTCGAAGGCACTGGATGCCCTCGCCGAGACCGTCGCGGCCGACGTCCGTGCCCGCCGCCAGATCGCCGCCGACCAGGCCAAGCCTCGCACCACCGCCCGCACCGTCACTGTCATCACCCTCGGTGTGCTCGGCATCCTCGCCTTCACCGGCGACTACATCGAGCCCTACGGCACTCCGCTGGGTCAGGTGGTCCTCGCCGTTCTGCTCACCGCGTACGTGGCCACCCTGCTCTGGATGCGCCGGATGGCGGTTGCCAAGCCGCTCCCGCGGTTCCTCGACCTCCAGGCCCGCAACGCCCATCGTGCTGCCCAGCGCACAGCACCGGGCGAGAAGGAAGGAGCGCTGGCATGACCGGCCTGCAGCTCGCGCTCGCCAGCGGCACCCTCCTCGGTCTGGCTCTCGCCCTGCTCGTGTGGCGCCTCGTGCCCTCTGACCCGGACCTAGTCGACGCGCTGGACCGGCTCTCGCCCGACCGCGTCGTGCCCCGCCGCGGCACCCCAGGCGTCGACGAGGCCGGCACCGACACCGGCTCGGCCGTCGACCGGATCGGCCTGTGGGCGATGAAGAACCTCCCCGGCGGCGCGTGGGCACACACGCCCCGCAAGGACCTGGCCATCCTGCAGATCAGTGAGACCCGGTTCTACGGCGAGAAGGTCGTCTGGGCCCTGCTCGGCCTCGTCCTGCCGCCGCTGCTGGCCACCTTCTTCTCGCTGATCGGCCTGCCGCTGCCGTTCGCGATCCCCACGCTCGGGTCGCTGGCCCTGGCTGCCCTGTTCTGGTTCATGCCCAACTACAACGCCATCGACGACGCCAAGAAGGCCCGCATCGAGTTCAACCGGGCCCTCGGCGCCTACATCGACATGGTCGCCACCGGCGTCCGCGACGGATCCAGCGGTCAGCAGGCCCTGCGCTCGGCCGCCGAGGTCGGCGACAAGTGGGTGTTCAAGCGCATCGAGAGCGAGCTGCGCCGCGCCCGCTACATGACTCGCGCACCATGGGACTCCCTGCACAGCCTGGCCGACGAGCTCGGCGTCCCAGAGCTCGACGACCTCGCCGACATCATGCAGCAGTCCGGCCAGGACGGAGCCCAGATCTACAACAACCTCCGGGCCCGCGCCGCGGCGCTTCGCTCGGCGATGCTCAGCGCCGAGCTCGGCAAGGCCAACGCCGCCTCCGAGCGCATGTACATCCCGGCCAGCCTGCTCGGCATCGTCTTCATGGCGATCCTCGTCACCCCCTCGATGCTCCGCTTCGCCACCTGACCGACCTAACACCGACCCCTCGCGCCCCGGGGCACCCCAGACCGCAACCGAAACCAAACCCGGAAGGAAGAACCCCGATGTTGAAGCTCTTCATCGCCCTCCAGCTGGCGGCCATGACCGTGCTCGTATCCCTCGAGGACCGCGCGACCAGGCAGCGCGACGAGCGCGGCTCGGTCACCATTCAGGAAGTGCTCTGGGCGGTGGCAGCCATCGCGATCGTGGCCATCGTCGTCGCAGCCATCAAGGCCTTCGTGACCAGCGAGTCCGGCAAGATCAAGTAGTCAGGACCAGCTCCGTCATGTTCGCCAGCTCTCAGTGCCGGAGCCGGGACGAGCGCGGGTCAGTGACCATCCAGATGGTCTTCCTGATGCCCGCGCTGTTCCTGCTGATGTTCCTCGGCCTCCAGGGAGCCCTGTATTACCACGCGAAGCAGGTAGCGCTCGCGGCCGCGCAAGAGGGCGCCCGCGAGGCAGGCAGCGAGACCGGAACCCGCGAGTCCGGTGTCGCCACGGCGAACACCTTCCTCCACGACGCCGGCGGATCCGACGTGATGACCTCCACCAGCGTCTCCGGATCACGGACCACGACAACGGCAACGATCATTGTCACCGGCAAGTCGCTGAGCGTGATCCCCGGCTGGCAGGTGACCGTCAGGCAGAGCGCCAGCGTCCCGGTCGAAAGGCTGACCGAATGACCTGGCGAGTTCATGATTCCCGACGCCGCCGGGACGAGCGCGGATCCGTGGCCATCGAGGCCGCGATCGGCGTCCCGGCCTTCGGCCTGTTCATCGCGATGATCATCCTCGCCGGACGCGTCGAGATCGCCAAGCAGTCGGTGGAGGCCGCCGCCTACGAGGCAGCCCGAGCAGCGTCCATCGAGCGGACCCAGAGCGAGGCGATCAGCTCCGGCAAGTCCGCGGCCACCAGCAGCCTGAACGACCAGGGCCTGCAGTGCGCGAGCACCAGCGTCACGGTCAACGCCGCGGGGTTCAACGCCCCGCTGGGCACCACCGCCCAGGTGACCGCCACGGTGACCTGCAAGGTCGACGTGGCCGACCTGGCCATCCCCGGCCTGCCCGGCACCAGGACGATCACCGCGACCGCCAGCAGCCCCGTCGACGCCTACCGGGAGCGCCGATGATCAGCCACCTGCGCCGCCTCGGAACGCGTCGTGCGCGCGATGAGCGCGGCTCCATCAGCGTCTGGTTCGCCACCGCCTCCTTCGCGATGATCATCCTCGTCGGGATGGCCGTCGACCTCGGCGGCAAGGTCCACACCCAGCAGCAGGCCCGCAGCGCCGCCGCCCAGGCCGCCCGCACCGGCGCCCAGGAGGTCCAGGGCTCGACCGCGGTGCGCGGTGAGGATCTCCGTGTCGACATCAACGCGGCCAAGGCCGCCGCCCAGGACTACCTCCACGCCGCCGGCGTGGAAGGGACCGCGCGCGTCGTCAACGGCGACACCCTGATCGTCACCACCACCGACACCTACACCAGCAAGTTCCTCGGGATCATCGGCCTGGACTCCATGCAGGTCACCGGGGAGGCGTCCGCGCGGCTCATCCGCGCCGAAGGAGGCATCGAACGATGACCACGCCCCACCCCACCGTCGGCCAGCGACTCACCGGCCTCGCCGCCTCGCTCGCCGTGCTGGGCATCGTCCTCGGCCTGCCCGCCCTCTTCCTCGCGATCGGCGCCAGCCCGATCCCCGACCAGATGCCCACCCTGGACAGCGTCAAGAACGCGCTCCTGGCGCCCGACGACGGCACACTCGTCCTCGGCCTGTTCAAGGTGATCGGCTGGGTCGCGTGGGCCTTCATGGCTCTCAGCCTCGTCGTGGAGGCCATCGCGGCGCTCCGCAAGGTCCAGGCACCCCAGCTGCCCGGCCTCCGTCTCCCACAGGCCGGCGCCCGCAACCTGATCGGACTCGCAGCCCTGCTGTTCATCGCCGCCCCCATCGCCGCGCAGGCAACCACGATCAGCTCGGCGGCCGCGGCCCCGGCGACGGTGGGGCACGTCACCGCCGGTGCCGACCACGCTGGTGCGGAGCAGGCACCCGCCCGGCACGACGTCAAGGCTGAGACGACGCAGGAGCGCCAGGGCCCCAAGACCGTCGACCACGCCGTGAAGCCGGGGGAGAGCCTCTGGTCGATCGCCGAGGACCACTTCGGCGACGGAGCCCGCTACAAGGAGATCGCCGAGCTCAACCGCGACCTGCTCGGCAACCAGCCCAGCTTCCTCGAGCCCGGATGGGTGCTCAAGCTGCCGGCGCCCGCCGACGCAGCACCGGCTCACGGCTACACCGTGCAGCCCAACGACACCCTCAGCGACATCGCGCACGACAAGCTCGGAGACGCCGACCGGTGGCCGGAGATCTACAAGGCCTCCACGTCCATCACCCAGCCCGGCGGAGTCCACCTGACCGACCCCGACGTGATCGACGTGGGCTGGAAGCTCAACATCCCCGGCGCCGAGACGCCGGCCGACGACCGGCAGCGCCAGCCGCAGCCGCGCGAGGACAAGCCGCAGACCCCCGCGGAGCCCAAGGACGAGCAGCCGCCGGTCGACCCGCCGGCCGAGGAAACCCCGCCGGTCCCCGAAGAGACCCCGGCGCCGGAGACCGCCGCACCGGAGGTCCCGCAGGCCGAGGAGCCGGCGGCGCCGGCCGCCGACGTCGACCAGGTCGACGACACCGACGACTCGATCCTCGAGGCACCCTGGGTCCTCGCCGGTCTCACCGGCGGGGGCGTCCTGCTCTCCGGAGCCCTGCTCATGGCCCTGCGGTCGCGCCGGCGCTCCGCCTTCCGGAACCGGCCGCCCGGACGCGCTATCGCCGCCCCGCCGCCCGAGCTCGCGCCGGTGGAGATGACCCTGAACGCGACCGGTGCCGCCGCGGCCGCCACCGTGGAGTTCGCCGACGAGGCCCTGCGGCGCCTCGCGGCCGCGGTCGGAGCCCAGGGCACCACGATGCCGCCGCTCGCCGCGGTTGAGCTCGCGCACGGCAAGCTGACGCTGCACCTGAGCGCGCCGGCCGCCGTCCCCGCTCCCTGGGTGGGCAGCCCCGACCAGACCCACTGGCACGTCACCACCGACACCGCGTTCGAGGACCTCGGTCCCGACACCGGCAACGTCGAGCCGCCCTACCCGCTGCTGGCCACCATCGGCATGAGCGACACCGGCGAGACCTGGCTGCTGAACTGCGAGGAGCTCTCCACACTGACCATCAGCGGCGACCCCACCTACGGCCGCGACTTCGCCCGCCACCTCGCCGCCCAGCTGGCCGTCAACCCGTGGTCGCGTCGCGTCCAGGTCGACTGCATCGGCGTGGCCGAGGAGACCGTCGTCATGGACGAGCGGATCACCTACTACCCGACCGGCGCGGCCGGGACGCCCGCAACCGCGGAGATCCTCGCCGCGGCGGTGACCACCGTCGACCGTGCGAAGCGACGCGACACCGACGTGTCCACGGCCCGCACCGGCAGCGTCGACGACGACACCTGGCCCGCACGGATGCTGCTGCTGGACGCCGCGGCCGGGGACCCCGCCGACCTCGAGCAGCTGCTCCAGATGGTCATCGACCACGTTGGTCAGTCCGCGACCTCCATCGTGGTCGCCGGCGAGCGCCCCAACACTCCCGGTGCAGTGCTGCACATGACCAACACCGGCCGCGTCGTCCTCGAGCACGCCGGCCTCAACCTGATCGCGGTCGGGCTCACCAGCGACGAGGCCCGCGGCTGCGCCCTGGTCTATGCCCAGAGCGAGACCCCGGAGTACGTCGACACCCCGGTGGACGAGACCGCCACCGACGGCTGGGAGGCCTACACCGACTCCTCCGGAGCCCTGCGCCGCGAGTACACCCTGCCGCGCAACACCCCCGAGGACGCCGTCGACGAGCCGATGTCCTCCCTGCTCGAGGGCGAGGACGAGGAGTACATCCGAGAGAGCGCCATCGTGCAGGAGGACCTCCAGGCCCTGGCCCCCAAGGTCCCCGCCCACGTCCGCGCCGAGGTCGAGGAGAAGGACCCCACCCTCGACCAGGACATTGCCGACTGGTTCTCGACCGACTGCGACCGTCCGCGGCTCACCCTGCTCGGCCCGGTCACCGCGCGCACCCACGGCAAGGCGCTGGCCAAGCGCAAGCCGTACTTCACCGAGCTGCTGGCCTTCCTCGCCCTGCACCGCAAGCACGGCGCCACCCGCGAGCAGATCCGCGAGGCGTTCTCAATCTCCGACGGCAAGGTGCGCGACTACACCAACATCGTGCGCGACTGGCTGGGCACCAACCCCCGCACCGGCGAGGACCACCTGCCCTACGCGGACAAGGCACCGGCGGCCAAGGTCACCGGGGTCAACGTCTACCAGGTCGACGACGGCCTGCTCGTCGACCTCGACCTGTTCCTCCGGCTCCGCAAGCGCGGCCAGGCCCGCGGCGGCGCCGAAGGTGTGGCGGACCTGTGCACCGCGCTCGAGTTGGTCGGCGAGGCTCAGCCGTTCAGCCAGCTGCGCGAGGAAGGGTGGGCTTGGCTGGCCAACGAGCCCGACCGCGTCGACCTCATGGCGGGCGGCTGGATCGCCGACGTCGCCCTCATCGTCGTCACCGAGGCCCTCGCCGCCGGCGACCTCGTCAAGGCCCGTTCCGCGGCGTACGTCGCCAACCGGGCCGACCCCGACGCCGAGAGCACCCGCCTGTGCCTGGCCCACGTCATGAAGGCCGAGGGCGACCAGCTCGAGGCCGACCGGATCCTGCGCGAGGAGATCTGCAACCGATCCGACGACGGCGACGCGCCCATGGAGCTGTCGGAGCGCACGAAGACAATCATCCGTACGCACGGCTGGCTCGCGAGCTGACTCGGGGAAGGGAGCACCAGCACATGGCAACGTTCGACCAGGAGCTCACCGGCCGCTACGCCGCGGCCGGCGCCGACCACGCTGACCTCGACGCCCGCCGTATTGCCCGGGCCGTGTTCGTGCGCGACACCATCCGAACCCTCTACAACGCCGACAAGAAGTTCGGGTTCGACCCGGCCGACAACGGCTCGCTCGCAGAGCTCGTCGACGCCGCCGAAGAACACCTCGAGCACATCGCCAACGACGTCAACCAGCGATCCGTCATGGCCCCGCCCACCACAGGAGGAGACACCGCATGAGGAAGCACCACTCCGCACTCGGGGGAGTGGCCCTCGCCCTCGCCCTGGCTCTCACCGGCTGCGGCGGCGACGACACCGACCCTGAGGTCCAGGAGACCCCGAGCCAGTCCCAATCACCGACGGTGCCCACCAGCTCGCCGACTCCGAAGACAGATGAGGAGAAGGCGGCCGCGCAGCTGACGCGATACCTGGAGGTGAGGGACCTGGCGCACCGTAAGCGGACGATCGACTTCAAGACCCTCAACCCGGTCGCGACGGGCGACGAGTTCCTCGAGCTGCAGGAAACCGTGGTCGGCATGAAGAAGGCAGATGTCACCAAGACCGGCAGCTTCGTCCACACGCTCGGTGAGCCCCGAAACCGGGGCAACTCGATCGAGATCACCGACTGCGAGGACCGCTCTGGCGTAACGGTGAAGGTGAAGGGCAACGTGCGGAAGCCTGACTACACCGCTCCGGACGGCAACCCTCTTCGCAACCCTGTGCCGGTCAAGTACACCCTCATCAAGGACAAGGGCACGTGGAAGGTGTCCGAATCAGATCTCCTGTGGGACGAGTCATGCTGAGACGATTTCTCGCTCTTCTGGCGATGCTTGGGGCGTCGCTCGTAGTCGCAGTCGCCGTGGCGCCCGCAGCCAACGCTGATGGTTGCGACGTCGACGAGGAGACCGGTGAGGTCGTCTGTGAAGACGAGGACGGCGGCGGCAATGGCGGTGACAACGGCAGTGGCAACACTGGTGGCTCTTCGACTTGCAACTACAACGGCCGCGAGATTCCGTGCACCGGCCCCGGAGGGTCGGTGTGGAGTAGCCTGCACGAGTGCTGGATCGGACCGTCTGCTGAGGAGCTGGGCGAGGATCTTGTTCCGCCGGATGGCCAGACGAAGGAAGACGGCGCCTGGCACGTCTGCTACTTCCCACCGCCCGGGTCGTCCTGGGAGTACACCTGGGTGCAGACCGGTGAAGTCGGCATCGACCCGGTAGTGCTCGCCCAGCGAGCGATTGCCTCGATGGACCTGGACCCCATCAAGATCGGTATTGTCCCCGAGTCTGGCCCAAACCGGGTCGGCCTCGTGGGGCTGCCGGTGTGGATGTGGGTCGACAGCCCCACCGACGACACGTTCGGCCCGATCACTGCATCGGCCAGTGAGGGGTCGGTGTCGGTCAGTGCCACCGCCAGCGTCTCCAGCATCGTGTGGGACATGGGGGACGGGACGAAGGTGGACTGCACCGGCAAGGGCACCCCGTACGCCGATCACTACGGCAAGCAGGACTCGCCGACCTGCGGGCACCGCTACGCGAAGATGTCGACGGACCAGCCCGACGGCGCCTACCAGGTCACTGCCACGAGCCACTGGGTTGTCGAGTGGACCGGTGGCGGCCAGTCCGGAACCATCGAGTTCGACCTGACCACCGACCCGCTGCCGATCCGCATCGGCGAGGCACAGGTGCTGACCCAGTGACGGGCAAGGCATGGAGAACGTCTGGGGTCGCCTCACCGAGCTCCCGAGGGTGTGACCACCCGGCCGAGTGGATCGCACGTATGGCCCGCGACGGGGAGGCGATCGTGGCCGCGGAGAAGCAGGGGCCGGGCGGCTTCTCGACCTTCGCTGAGTGGAGCGCCACCTGGCACTTGAGCATCGTTCCGGTCGCGACCTACATGAGCCCACGCGGCGTCGGCGTCACCCCCTAACTCCGCGTCAGAAACAGGTCCCCGTCCTCGAGTAAGGACGGGGACCTCTTCTCGTTTCTCCGGCGGGATCGCGGCGGGACGGCTCGGGCGATAGCCGGCCCGATGGGGTGCCCGATGCAAGGGGAGAGCCCCGGGCGTCTCGGGTCACCTGGGGCTCTGGCGCCAAGTAGAGCACGCCCCGTCGCGGGGCCGCAGAAGAACCGGAAACTTCGCCGCGGCGCCGCCGGGGGTGGGCCGCTCACCTGGCCGATCGCGGCCGCGACAGTGCCCGGTAGGCGCAGCTCGACCGGGCACTTCGCGGTGTCGAGTTGCAAAGAAGTCTGAGCGGCTGTCGCCGACAGAGATTGCGTGGGCGGGTCGGAGCCGAGACCGGCGCTCAAGATCGAGGTGGCCGGAGGGGACGGCCGTTGCAGACCGGTCGCCTTCCCCCAGGGCGACCATCTGCGGCGACGGAGATCACGACAAGCGAGGTAGTCGCCCCCAAGCGCCGAGCATGGCGGCGAACGGGGCTTCGGATCAGGCGAGGATGCGGTCGCCGAGGGGGTCGCGGAAGCGTTGTGAGAGAACGGACCTGAGTTGGAGGAACAGCGCCACGTCGCCAGGAAGCACGTGAGTGAGAGCCGCGCTCAGTACTTCGGCTGCCTCAGGGTGGTTCAGGCAGGCGACGAGGTCGGCTTCGTGCTCCTCGGTGAAGACCTCGTTCTTGATTGCCTCTAGCGCGTCGGCCGCACCGCGGATAACGGGGTCGAGCGTGTCCGGGTGGGGGCTTGTGTCCAGTTCCTCGTTCAAGGCGTCCCAGTCCACGCGAGGGCTTGCGGGGTGCGGGCTCCTGGCGATCTGGTCGAAGACGAAGCTGAGACCGAGCGTGCGCTCGTGGACGCGCAGATCGCGTTCGATCGTGGGCACCATCTCGGCCGCGCTGGCGAGGGTCAGGCGGTTTGCCGTTGCGGTCAGGTCGTCCCGAATCATTCGCGCTACGGCGTCTCGTTGGTCGGCGCCGCCGTCGGCGTACCGCAGAAGGATGCGTAGGGCCCGGTCGAGGTTGAAGGCGGAGGGAGCGTCGAGCACGTGGAGGCCGTGGGCGAGGATTCGCCGGCTCCAACTTGGCCAGGCGCGAGCCATGCCGTCGTCGAGTATGTCGAGAGCGAGTTCGGGGCCGATCGGTAGGTGCTCGCCGATTCGTTCGGCTCCACCTACGTCGATCGTCTCGACGAGTTCGACCACGGCCTGGTGTTCGTGGGCGCGCGGTTCGGCGAACATCCGTCCGGTCGCGAACAACCAGGTGTTGCGCCAGTGCGGGCTGGGCGCGAGGAGACGGAGCCTGTCGATGAGGGTCTCCAGGGGCGCGTCGCTGATTCGCCTCGCCGCCATGAGTTCCTGGAGTGAGCGCACGTCGAAGCCGAAGCCGTCGCTCCTTGGCGCAATGAGGAGGAGCCGCTGCGTTGCTGACTTGATGATCGAATCCAGGACGTCAGAGTGATGCCCGTCAGGCTGAAACTCAGCCTCGTCGAGGATGTGCCAGACGATGTCGCGCAGCTCTGGCTCGGTCAGCACGGCGGTGGAGTGGTCGGCGGTCTCGCTGCGCTGTTGCAGCACGAAACCCGCACGCTCGTGAAGTTGGTGGATGAACGGCTCGTACTTGGTCAGCAACGTGCGGACCATAGTCGGCTTGTTGCGCTCGCGCCGTACGACGGTGTCGTAGTAGCTCCAGAACAGGCTGTACCGGTCGGGCGCGATGGTCCCGGCACCGTCGACGATGATCGACAAGATGAGCACCTGCAGCGGAGTCCGCAACAGCTTGACGAGGTTCTCATCCTGGGCGGCGTTGCGAAGGGCCACGGTGACCTTGTCGATCCGCTCCTCGTCGCCATTGAGGCGCACCTGGGCGGCCTTGGCTCCGAAGGCGAGCGCTTCGTTGGGGGTGAGGTCGTCCAACGCGACGGTCTCGAACGACGTTGGGTCGATGTTCTCCGTGTAGCCCACTGGTCGCGTGGTGATCACCGCAAGGAGGTCGCATCGGTCTCCCTCGGCGTTGTTGACGAACTCCACCACCCGCTCGATCACGGTGCGCCGGGTCTCGGGCTCGGTGACTTCGTCGAGGCCGTCGAACACGACAACCCATGGCCAGTCGCGGAGCCAGGAGGTGAGGGTGGCTGGCGTGACGGTTCCGTGGTTCGACTTCTTGCTGATGCGTTCGGACACGTAGCGCATCAGCGATTCGTCGAGCTTGTGGCCCCGCTCCTCCGCGTAATGCGCCAGATCGATGCACAGTGGCCATCGACGGTGCCGCGGGAGTTCGTGTCCCAGCTTCTGCAGCACGGCCTCGGTGCCGGCGATCACCGCGTCGTGGTTCGCGGCCAGTGCAGTTGAGCCTTTGAGTGCGGCCACGCGGTAGGCCTGCACGATCAGTTGGGAGATCGTGGTCTTTCCGTTGCCCGGCTGGCCGGTGAGCACGATGTGCCGCGGCCCGTCTACGGCCGTGATATCTCGGGCGAGGATGTTGTCGCCGCGTTCGAGCACATGCCCCAGCACGGTGCTCCTGTTTCCTCCTCCTGGGAACGTCACTGGGAGGTCGATTGCGACCTCGTGCACTGGGATGCCTCGGTTGTCGCGGTCGCCGGCGTCATCGAAGTAGACCAGTCCGTCGGAGAGGAGCTCCGTGCGGGCCTGGTCGAGCAACACCGGTTCGCTGTCCTTTACCGGGACATTCCCGGTGAGCTCGGAGATGAAGGTGAACACGTCGCTGGCGGTCAGGAACGCATCGAATCGACGACGTACCGCGTCGCTGGTGCTCAACAGGGCGTCGAGTTGGTTGCCGTCCCAGAATCGGATCGTCTTGATGTGCGCGATCCTCTTGCGTCGCTGGACCTTGTCGAGGATGGCGTTCTGATCGTCGATGTCGCGGCTCGCGTCGTTGAGCTTGTCCCGGTAGGCCTTGATGTTCTTGCGGATCACGTCGTGGCCGCCAGTGTTCTGAACCGGCGTGAGGGCGACATTGGTGATGAAGATGAGTTGGTCGGGCACCGGGTCGCGCGGGTCCTTCTTGTCCCACTCGGACCACGCGTCGAGCTCCTTCTTCACTTCTCCCCAAAGCCACGAGGCATTGGCGGTCTCCGAGTCGGAGACCTTGTCGTGATGTTTGACCTGGAAGACGGTGTACCCGGTTAGCGTCTCAGATGTGGAACCGTCGGCCGAGCCGAACGTCAGAGACCCCTCGAAGTAGAGGTCGCGGCCGCCGTCCTTTCCTGCGCCCATGACCTGGACTCCCGAGCCGAACTGGGCGATCGCGAGGGCGGCTGCCATCGACTGAAAGGCACCGGGGCTCAGCAACTGCAGCTGGTGCTTCAAGGGCGACTCCACGATTCGAGGGGACAGCTCAAGGTAGCAACGCCCGGCGACACGGGCTCCCGGTTCTGCAGTCACCACGACGGAGTCAGTGCGGGCCGCCTCCAGCTCCTGGAGGTGTGGGCGGACGAGCTCGACGAGCTGACGGTGCGTGAACCGATCGGCATCGGCGACGAGGCCCCGGCTGGCCGAGCGAATCTCTACCGATTCAGTGTTCTTGTGGCGAATTTTCGATCGCCTCGTTTTCGCTGCATCTCGACACGCGGGGCTGCGCAAGGGGTTGGCCAGAAACTTCTTCAACTTTCGGGGGGACGACCTCTGACCTGCGCAAACGCGCGTCCCCCCTCAGCGTCCCCCCTTGAAGTCAGGGGTCTGGGGGACGGATGCGGGGATGTCCGCTCGCGACCTTTCTGCCGTGCACAGCCACGGACGAAAGGAGCGAGTGCGATGAGTGTGGGCGACCGGCTCGGCCTCGACGACAACAGCGAACTGCTCGACCAGGCCCGCCAGAAGTGGCCGGCCTGGGTGGCCACCGATCCGCGCCTCGGCGTGGTCGACAACTTCGACGACCTCCGCTCCTGGCTGCCGACGGTGGACCACGAAGAATCCGACCAGGTCCTCCTGGCGCTGGCCATGCTGGCCGCCCCCGACGGTGGTGACGACATCGCGGCCGCGGCCGCGCTCGCCAAGTGCCTGCTGCCCGGCGCCTGCCGGCTCGCTGGCTGGCTGAGCACCCTCCCGCCGCGCGAGGTCTTCCGCGACAGCCAGCCGGTCATGGCGGGCACCTGGTCGGCGGTCGAGCGTGTCGACGAGCTCGTGGCCTCGCAGCTGTGGATCGAGGTCCGCACGTTCAAGTGGCGCCGGCTCCGGAAGGTCGCGGCCAACATCTTGATCAACACCCGCGTCGGCGTGCTCCGCGAGGTCGGCGACTTCTTCTATGTCTCCCGGGCCGACCGCACTTGGGCGAACACGACCCTCGTCGAGTCCTTCTCGGCCGGCGACATAACGGGCGCCGACGGCGGCGCCGGCTACTCGGCCGAGATGCCGACCGAGCGGGTCACAGGCGCGCTCTTCCACCGCCCCGAGATCCTCGCCGACGCCGGCCCCGAGCAGGAGGAGCCCACGGCCACCGAGGAGCTCCTGGAGCTGCTCGCTTGGGCGTGCGACCACGAGGTCATCAGCCCCGCCGACCGGTACCTGCTGCTGTGCCTGGTCGAGGAGGCCGACCGGGTCGAGACCCGGCGTCTGGCGCGCGGCTATGGCGGCCTGCTCAGCAACGAGGTCTCCAGCCGTGTCGCGCCCCGCATCGGGGTCTCGGAGGCAACCGTCCGACGTCACGGCTCGCGCACCGTCCGTGCCCTCGCCGCGGCCGCCCCCAGGAAGTTCGGCCAAGACGAATAGGCCCGGAAGTGATCGCTCGAAGCACCCCGCAACACATAGGCGACTGGAGGTGGTGAACCCCATGACAAACACCCACGACGGCGAGACCCGAACGCCGGAGCAGGTCGCCGAACCGTTCGCGATCGCCAGCCGTGAGATCGAGGCCATCGAGCAGCTGACCGGCTGCGTCGCCCAGCTGCACGAAGTCCAGGCCGCCAAGGCACAGCTGGCGACCCTGACCCCGGCCGAGGTCCGCGCCGCGCTCGAGTTCCGCCGCGGCACCATCGGGGAGGCCTAGTGAGCACCCAGACGTCGAGCCGCCCGGTCGGCGTCGACGAGCTCAAGCGCGCCTGGCAGGCACTGAACGCCGGCGAGTTCCGCACCGGCCCCGGCGCCGGCAAGGGCCCCCGCGGCCGCGGCACCGCCGCCGAGGACCACTGGACCCCGGCCGACGGCGAGCACACCATCGCCGTGATCGGGTCCGCAGGCTCAGTCGGCGCGAGCACCGTCGCCCTGGCCACCGGCCTCGCTGCAGCCGCCCCGGTCCGCGTCATCGAGTGCTGCTCGGTCACCGCCTCCGGCCTCGCCGCGGCCAGCACCGCCGAGCTCGGCCTGCACCCGACCGACTGGCGCCAGGGCAAGCGCGACCACGTCCTGCTCGAGCGCGCCAGCGAGGTCCTCGCCGGCGTCGACGAGGTCCCGCTGCCCACCGACGCCGAGCACGACACCCAGCTGACCATCCTCGACATCGGCTGGGAGGCCGGCCAGCTGCTGGCCACCGACTGCTGGCTCGCCGAAGCCGTCCGCACCGCCAACCAGGTCGTCCTGGTCAGCACCGCCACCGTCCCCGGGATGCGCCGCGCCGGTGTCGTCATGGACCTCCTCGCCGGCCACTGGCAGCCCGAGCAGATCACCCTCGCCATCCGCGGGCCCCGTCGCAAGAAGTGGCCCCGCGGCCTCGAGCACGCCGGCGGCCCCGCCGTACGTCGCGTCCTGGACGCGGACCGGTGCGTGGAGATCCCCGAGGACCGCGACCTCGCGGTCAACGGCCTGGACTCCCGGCCCGTCCCGGCACCCCTGATCTCGGCAGCACGTCAGCTGCTCGAGCCCCAACACCTGCCCACCGACACCAGCGAAAGCGCCTGACCCGCCCGGGTCCAGCAACCCCAGAAAGGAAGTCCACCCATGGACGTCATGACCGCACTCCTCCCGATGGCCGCCCAGGTCTGCCCGAAGGCACCCCCGGGTGCCGTCGGCCCCACCAACGAGATCACCAGCTACGTGCTGTGGGGCGTCATCGTCCTGTTCGGTCTCGGCATCATCATCGCCATCGGCGCGATCATCGCCGGCCGGGTGTTCTCCCTGCCGCACGCCTCCAAGGTCGGCGTGATCTCGGTGGTGGTCGTGTTCGCCTGCGCGATCGCCTACCTGGTGCTGCCCGGCATGCTCAACGGGATCCTCGGCAAGGGCTGCATCTGATGCGGCGCGCCGCCACGAAGAAGGCAGAAGGCACCAGCGAGTGGAGCCGGCGCCGGTTGCTCGGCATCCTTGCCGCCGCCGTCGCCGTGGCTGCGCTCCTGCTCGGCGGCCTCGTGTACGCGGTCTACCTGGCGGTCTCCGGTATCGGTGGCGAGGCCAACGCGAACACCGGCGTGGCCACCGGCGAGACCGAGCGCTCGACCGTGGCCCGCGGTGCCGCGCATCGCGACGAGATCGCGGCCGAGCCGATGCTGACCGTGCCCGAAAGCGCGGCCTTCCCGGCCGAGACCACCAGCGCCAAGGCCCCGCAGATCAAGATCCCGACCGGGACCGGAGTCAACGGACCCGCGTTCGTCATGACCGGGTTCCCGCAGACCCCGGAGGGTGCCATCGGCCAGTTGGCCCAGATCGACCTCGCGGTGCTCCAGTCGATGAGCCTGAGCACCGCCGAGGAGGTCTACAACGCCTGGGCGCTGCCCGGCGGCGTCCGTGCGGAGGACTGGTGGATCACCGCCAGCGTCCGTGCGTTCCTCTCCAGCACCGGGATGGGCGAGGTCAAGGACCCCAGCGCCTCGGTCTCCCTCGAGCCGGCCGGCGCGCTGATCAAGGGGACCGACGGCCCCGACTGGGCCACGGTCTGCGTGCTGATGAAGGTCAGCGCCACCTACAAGTCCGAAGGCCAGATCGCCTTCGCGCACTGCGAGCGCATGCAGTGGGTCGGCGGCCGCTGGATGGTCGCCCCCGGCACTCCGCCGGCACCCGCACCCGCCACCTGGCCCGGCACCCAGCTGGCCCACGAGGCCGGCTGGCGCACCTGGTCCACCGACCACACCACCGAACCCACCAACCCCGGCGACCACGAAGGGGAGCACTGACATGCGCAACGAGATGAGCAACCGGATCAACGGCCCGATGGGGGAGTCCCGCACGACCTTGCTGCGTGTGGGCGTCCTGGTGGTGATCGCCGCCCTGGTGGCCACCGTCGTGTGGCTGGGAGCTCGAGGACGTGCCGACGACAACGGCGGCACCGACAACGCCTCCGGCGGCTCGAGCCAGACCGAGGGGCAGAACGTCTCGGTCGAGCAGGTGGCCCCGGACACCGCTCCCGCGGACGGCGTGGTGATCCCGACCGGCGCCGAGGTGGTCGACGGCCACCCGACCCGGTTCCCGGCCACGGACCTGGGCGCGGTCGCGCTGCAGGTCGAGGTCGCCAAGGCACAGCTCGGGTTCGACTACGACCAGGCCGCCGCCGTGGCCGGCCTGTACGCCGCCCCCGAGGACAAGGCGGTCTTCGAGCAGCGGGCCCACGACGCCGTCGCGCTGCGCCGCCAGCAGGCCGGCGTCCCGAAGGAGGGCGACGTCCCGCCGCCGGCGTCGTACGCCGTGACACCGATCGCCTACACCCTCGAGGAGCTCGACACCGGCTACTACGCGGTGAACCTGCTCAGCTACGTCACCCTCACCACCGCTAACGGCAAGGTCAGCGATGGCCTCTATGCCGGCACCCAGCTGATGCGCTGGACCGAGGTCGACGGCGTGGGGGACTGGCGCCTGGTCCAGGGCAGCGATGAGGACATCGACCACCTGGTCTCCCAGAGGCAGCCTCAGGCGGTCGCGCCGGGCACCCCGGAGTACAAGCGGGCCGGCTGGATCCCGATCAACGGAGCGCCCCAGTGACCGCCGCTGTGGTCGACCGAGTGGCCAGGCTGGGCATCGCCGCCCTGGGGGTCCTCGTCCTCACCACGCTCCTCGGTGCCGCCACCGCGCTGCAGCCGCCCGCCGCGGCCGCGGCCGAGCCGGTGGCCCGCACGGCCGCCACGACGGCACAGTCCGCGCCGGTGGCGGCCACCGGCCAGCTGCCGGCCCGCGACGTCAAGATGGGCTGCCCCGGCCCGGACGCGCTGTGCGACCTCGGCGGCGACGCCGTCGACTGCGCCAAGGACCCGATCGACTGCGGCAAAGACGCTGCCGGCGAGGTCAAGGACGGCGCCGGGAACCTGATCAACGGCGCCGGCGACGTCCTCGACGGCGCGACCGGACTGCTCCCGGACGGCTGCGGCATCCTCGACGCGATCTGCGACGGCGGATTGCCTGGACTCCCGGGCCTGCCGGGGGTCCCCGGGATCCCCGGTATCCCTGGCCCCCCGAACGTCGGCGACCTGTTCGGCGGCGGCATCCCCGGCCTCGGCGACATCCCCAACCCGTTCGAGGCCATCGGCGACGTCATTGCCAAGGCCGCGGCCGACGCCTGGACCGCGGCCATGCTCGCGGTCTGGAACTCCGGCCTGTTCGTGCTGCGCATCGTGCTCACGTTCAGCGAGCTGTTCTTGACCCCCGACCTGCGCGCCGACGGACCGGGCAAGGACGTCTACGCCTTCACCCTCTGGCTCGCGCTCGCCCTGGTGGTCATCTTGGCGATGATCCAGCTCGGTGGCGCGGCCTTCAAGCGCGAGGGCAAGGGGCTCGCGCGGGCGTTCATCGGCGCCGGCCAGTTCGTCTTGGTCTGCGCCTGCTGGTTCGGCTACTGCGTGATGATCGTCGCCGCGTGCGGCGCCATCACCAAGGCGCTGATGCGGTCGCTGCTCAAGGTGCAGACCTGGCCCGACTGGGACCCCCTGGGCGGCCTCGGTATCGACGACATCACCGACGCCGGCGTGGCCACCGCGCTCGCCTTCCTCGGTATCTTCTTGTGGCTGGCCGCGATCGGGCACGTCCTGGTCTACCTGGCCCGCGCGGCGTCGCTGCTCGTGCTGACCGCCACCGGCCCGCTCTCGGCGGCCGGCCTGGTCTCCGACTTCACCCGCTCCTGGTTCTGGAAGAGCCTGCGGTGGTTCCACGCCGCGGCGTTCACCCCGGTGCTGATGGTGATGGTGCTGGGCATCGGCGTGCAGTTCGCCAACGGCGTCCCCGCCCACCTCGCCGACGACACCGCCAAGGCGTTCGGCACCGCCCTGCCGGCGGTGATGACGATCCTGACTAGCGTCGTCGCGCCGCTGGCCCTGGTCAAGCTCCTGGCCTTCGTCGACCCCGGCACCCCCAGCGGAGCGTCGTTCCGGCAGGGCATGGCCATCCAGGGCGGCCTCCAGGGCCTGCTCAGCGGTGGCGGTGCCGGCGGCGGCTCCGCGGCCGCGTCGACCACCGACGGCAACGGCCGGTCCTCGGGTGAGCAGAGCGCCGAAGCCTCGACCGGCGACCGGTTCAACAAGTCCACCCAAGGCGTCCTCGGCAGCTTCGGCCCGGTCGGGCAGGCGCTGTCGACCGGCATGGGCTGGATCAACTCCGCCGGCGCCAAGGCCACCTCCCTGATGTCGGACGAGACCAACCAGGCCGGCGTCGGGCAGAGCACCTACGGCCCCGACTTCAGCAACATGGGTGGCCGCCAGTCCGGTGGCCAGTCGGGTGGCCAGTCCGGCGACCAGAGCAGCGGCACGCACCCCGGCTCCCAGAACAACGGCGACGACGACCCGCCCCCGAACCCGCCCATGCCGCCGGCACCGCCGACCCCGCCGACGCTGCCCACCGGTGGCGCACCGGGCGGCGGCTCGGGTGGCGGCCAGAGCGGGTCCGGAGGAGCCGCAGCGACGCCCAAGACTCCCGCCGCCGGTGGCGGGGGAGCGGCCGGCGGCGCCGGCGGGGCTGGTGCGGCCGCCGGCGGGATCCCCCCGGTGGCGGTGTAGCCGATGCGCCCCGCCACCTGCA
>JADCLI010000056.1 GCA_016803235.1 Pimelobacter simplex | reverse complement strand
GCCGCCGGCGGGATCCCCCCGGTGGCGGTGTAGCCGATGCGCCCCGCCACCTGCCCCCAACCCCGATCGACCTCACTGACTCGGAAGGAAGCCGACGATGACCATCTACGCCGACTACCAGCGCGACCGCATCGGCTGGTTCTTCGGCCTCTCCGGAGGCCAGCTGATGTTCCTGGCGCTGGCCAGCCTGCCGGCGTTTTGGGCGATCAGCCGCGGAGCGTGGTTCTCCGCGTTTCTGTTCGCGCTGGTCTGGCTGTTCCTGCTGGGCATCACCGTCATCCCGGTCCGGGGCCGCTCGGCCACCGGCTGGGTGTTCGCCTCGAGCATGTACGCCGTCGGCGGGCTGCTCGGCTGGACCTCCTTCCGCGCCAAGGCGGCCCAGGGCCGAGCTGAGGACCTCGACACCCCCGACCTTCCCGGGGTGCTGCAGGGCATCAAGATCCACGACGGCCCGCCGCACGGCTCGCAGCTGCAGCGCGTCGGAGTGATCCACGACGACGCCCCGAAGACCTGGGCGGTCACCGCCGCGGTCGTCCACCCCGGCATCGGCATGAAGGACACCGAGGAGCGCAGCCGCTACGGCGAGGCCCTGGCCGGGCTGCTCGACGTCGCCGGCCGCACCGAGAAGATCGACGAGATCCTCTTCATGATCCGCACCGTCCCCGAGGACGGTGCCGAGCGCGAGCTGTGGGTCACCAAGCACCACCGCGGCAACGCCCCCGAGCTGTCCGAGGTCGTCAACAGCGACCTCGCGGTCGGCCTCACCCAGGCGTCGGTGCGCACCGAGCAGTTCGTCACGATCGTCGTCCCGGAGACCCGGATCGCCCGGTCGGCCAAGGAGTCAGGTGGCGGGTTCGAGGGCCGATGCCGCGAGCTCTACCTGCTCATGGCCGAGATCGAGGCCCAGCTGCGCGGCCCGATGGGCATGACGTCGGTCCGCTGGCTCACCTCACCGGAACTCGCCCTGGCGTCCCGGACCGGGTTCGCCCCCGGCGACCGCGCCAGCATCGTCGAGGCCCTCGCCATGCGGGAGAAGGACCCGAACGTGAACGCCGACGTGCCTTGGGCGCTGGCTGGCCCCTCGGGCGCCGACGCGACGGTGCGGCACTACAGCCACGACGCGTGGAACTCGATCAGCGCCACCATCAAGATCCCGACCCGCGGCGTCGCGATGGGCGCACTCGCGCCGATCCTCACCCCCAGCGAGTCGGGGGAGCGGCGCTCGTTCGTCGTCGCCTTCCCGATCGTGTCCCAGTCCAAGGCCGACCGGCAGTCCGGCAACGCCGAGTGGGCCGCGGACCTGGCCGAGGGCATGAACGAGAAGCTCGGCCGCAAGACCCGTGCCAAGCAGCGGGACGAGGCCCACAAGGCCCGCGGCCTGGACGCCAAGCTGGCCCGCGGCAACGCGCTGGTCCGGCCTTACGCGGTCTGCACCGTCACGGTTCCCAAGACGCTGCGAATCACCGAGTTCGGTCGCCGCCTGGACGCCTCGATCCGTCGCGCCGGGTTCGCGCCGCTGCGACTCGACCTCGCCCAGGACGTCGGCTTCGCCGCCTCGACCATCCCCGTCGGGATGAGCCTGACCCGGAGCGGAGACGCCTGATGCCCACCGCCGCCCGCCGGAACCGTGGCAGCGGCCGCGACATGGCCGCCCTGCTGTCGGACTTCGGCCACGACCTGCCCACGATCCCCACGCTCGCGCCGGAGGCCAAGGAGCCCCGGATCTTCAAGTACGCCCCGCGCCGCGGGGCCGCGCGCCGCGGCCGCGGCTGGGCGCCCGCCTCCGCCCCGGCGCAGGCCTGGCGGATGACCAGCGACCAGGCGCCGGTGTTCTGGCCGTTCGTGTCCGCGCCGGCCCTGCCCCCGACCGGGGCGCAGATGGGCGTCGACCAGCTCTCCGGCGGCTCGTTCTACTGCGACCCATTCGGGTGGGTGCTGCGCGACGACGTGCCAGCGACTAACCCCAACATCTTCCAGTTCGCCAAGCCGGGAAGCGGCAAGTCCGGCACCACCAAGGCGTTCTGCACCCGGATGATGCCGTTCGGCTACCGCACCCTCGTCACCGGCGACGTCAAGGACGAGTACGAGTCGCTGTGCCGCGCGCTCGGTGTCGAGCCCTTCGTCATCGCCCCCGGCTTTTGGGCCCGGGTCAACCCGCTGTCCATGGGGCCGCTCGGCGACGGGTGGGAGAAGCTCTCGGCCGAGGAAGCCCAGAGGCGCGCCACCATCATCTTCAAGCGGTGGCTGGTCCTGGTCCGCGGCCTGGTCGGCTCCATGAAGATCGACGACGAGCGGCGGGTGCCCTTCGGCCCTGACGAGTCCGACGTCGTCCGCAACGCACTGGCGATCCTCACCGGCTACGCCGCCGGCAACACGGTGCTGCTGGAGACGACCATCCCGCGGCTGTGGGACCTGCTCCGCAACCCCACCGAGGAGCTCGTCCGGGCCTGCGAGTACGCGAACCCCCGCGTGTTCCTCGACGAGACCCGGCTGCTGCGCAACGCGCTCGGCGAGCTGGTCACCGGCACCCTGGCCGGCCTCTTCGACGACTTCACCAACATCGAGGTCGACTGGCGCGCCCCGATCCAGTCGTTCAGCCTCTCCCGGCTCGACGGCCTGGGCGACGAGGCGGTGGGCATCGCGCTGCTGTGCATGAACTCCTGGGGCCGCGGCCTGCGGGAGATCGCCGAACCCGGCGACCTGCGCATCGTCGTGCGCGACGAGGTCTGGAAGCAGATGCGTCTCGGCACCGCCGCGGTGGCCAGCTTCGACGCCGACCTGCGGCTCTCCCGCGGCATGGCCGGCAAGGGCGGCGACATCCAGTTCTGCAACCTCCACAAGCCCTCCGACCTGCTCTCGGTCGGCGACGCTGACTTCCAGGCCGCGATGATCGCCAAGGACCTCCTCGAGCTGGCCGACATAAAGATCCTCGGCGCCCAGAAGCCCCGCGTCGCCCGCGAGCTCGACTCGATGCTCGGGCTCGGCCCGATCGCCCAGGACCTCGTCTCCGGGTGGGCGATGCAGGACAAGGGTCGCGCGCTGTGGTGCATCGGCGACGCCACCTACAAGGTCCAGACGCTGCTCCACCCGCTGGAGAAGAAGCTCTACTACACCAACGAGGCCATCGAGGCCGCCGGCTGAGGCGCTCGGGACTGACCTGTCGTGAAGAAGCTTCTGCTCGCCGGACTGCCGGTCCTGATCATCTTCATGGGCCTGCCGCTGCTGGTCTCCCTGATGGTGGTCATGAGCACGACCGCGGCCGCGGAGTGCCGCACGCAGACCAGCGAGACCGCGCCCACCGAGCTCGGGGACCTCGGGGTCATCGACGGCCCGGTGGGCGGCCCGGTCAAGGGCAAGGTCACCCTGGCGCAGGCCAACATCCCGCGCCGCTCCGGTCTCGACGGCTTCCGGGCGTCCATGCCGCGGGTGTTGTCGACGAATCCCGACTTCGTCACCCTCAACGAGGCCAGCGGGTGGAGCCTGGCGCAGATCGAGGCCGCCGCCCCCGGCTACGGCGCGTTTCGGGTCTCCGACCACACCGGCGACAACAACTCCATGGGCAACGTCGTGCTCTGGAAGCGCGACACCTGGTCCAAGGCCAACGGCGGCCGGGTCACCCTCGTCGTCGACGACAAGACCTACTACCAAGGCCGGGCGGTCACCTGGGACCGGTTCGCCACGTGGGTGATCCTCGAGCGCGCCGACGGCGCCGTGGTCTCGGTCATCTCCACCCACCACATGACCAACCCGCACAAGTACCCCCGGCAGCACGGGAACCCGCCGCTGACCCGGCCCCAGCAGTACGGCGCCGGCATGGACATCCTGCTGCAGCTGCGCAACTCGCTGGCCACCCACGGCCCGGTGCTCATCGGCGGCGACATGAACACCCACGCCTCCTACACCAACCTGGCGTGGGCGGCGGCCGCGAAGATGAAGGCCGCCGGCTACGGCTGGCACAACCACGCGGTCGACTTCGTCTTCTTCCCCCAGCACCAGGGCGTGCGCCTCGAGCGGGGATGGTCCGGAACGATGGTCTCCGACCACCACTGGATCTCCGCCCGCCTCTTCATGAACGGCGCTGGCCCCGAGAGCGCGCCCACGACCGCGGCCACCAGCGATGGCGTCGTGAACGCCGCCCACACCACGAAGACGGCGGCCGAGCCGCCATCCGGGGACGTGCTCGCCCAGCTGATGCGTCTGCGGTTCGCCTCCAGCTACCCGACCATGACCGCCGAGCAAGCCCGCAACGCGATCACCATCGCCCAGGTCGCCCGCGACCTCCAGGTGCCCCGCCGCGGGCTGCAGATCGCCATCGCCACCGCGATCCAGGAGTCCAAGCTGGTCAACCTCACCGGCGGCGACCGCGACTCCGGCGGCCTGTTCCAGCAGCGCCCCTCTCAGGGCTGGGGCAGCCGTGCCGAGGTCACCAACCCGGTCCTCGCAGCGCGGGCCTTCTTCGGCGAAGCCCAGCACACCGGCAACCCCGGCCTGCTCGACATCCCAGGCTGGCAGAAGATGCCGCCGACCCAGGCCGCCCAGGCCGTGCAGCGCTCCGGCTACCCCGACGCCTACGCCCAGTGGGAGGACATCGCCGGCGACATCACCGATCTGCTCGGCGGCGACCTGCCCGACCTTCCCGACGACGGCTCCACCACGAACGTGGCCAACTGCCAGGGCGAGACCGTCAACCCGGTCACCGTCGGCACCCTCAACCTGCTCGGCGCCGGCCACACCGACAAGGCAGGGGAGCGGCCCGGCTACGACACCTGGGACAAGCGACTCCCCGGGGCCATGCGCACGATCGAGAACGCGGGCGTCACGATCGCCGGCCTCCAGGAGGTGCACGGCCCGCAGGCCAAGGCGCTGGAGAACCAATATGCGGCCAAGTGGGGGATCTACCCGGCCAGCGGGAAGGCGCAGAACCGGGTCATCTGGGACCGCAACGAGTGGAAGCAGACCGACGGCCGCCTCGTCGACATCCCCTACTTCGGCGGCAAGGACGTCGGCATGCCCCTGGTGCAGCTGACGTCGACGACCACCGGCCAGGTCATCTGGGTGTGGAGCATCCACAACCCGGCCGACACCCACGGGAACGCCGCCGGGCACCGCAAGGAAGCGCTGCGCCGCCAGCTGGCCACCATGACCGACGTCGCCGGCACCGGGATCCCGGCGGTGATCCTGGGCGACTTCAACGACGGCAAGGACGGCAACAACACCTCACACTGCGCGCTCACCCCCGAGCTCACCAACGCCTTCGGTGGATCGGCAGAGCCCTGCAAGAAGCCCACGAAGGACGCGCCGATCGACCACATCTACGGCGCCAACCTCACCTGGGCTAGCGCCGAGGTCGACAACAGCACGCAGGCCAGCAAGATCGCCGACCACCCGCTGGTGGTCGCCACCACCGCCGGCAGCAGCGCGGGCTGCGCGGTCGCGCAGGCGACCAGCTACAACCTCGGCCCGGTCAAGCCGCAGCTGACGCAGCTGGTCAACATCCTCGGCCCGATGTTCGACATCAAGACCGTCGGCGGCTACCGCGAGAGCGCCACCGACCCCAACGGCCACCCGGCCGGGCTCGCGGCCGACTTCATGGTGCCGCTCACACCCGCCGGCAAGGCCCAAGGAGACGCGCTCGTGGCGTACGCGCAGGCCCACGCTCGCGAGCTCGGGATCGACTACATCATCTGGTACCAGCGCATCTGGTCGGTCACGCGCGCCGACGAGGGCTGGCGGCGGATGGGGGACCGAGGCTCGGCCACCGCGAACCACATGGACCACCCGCACATCAACGTGCTGCCCGACGCCAAGGTCACCCCGATCGGTCTCGACGGCGCGTCCTGTGACGAGGTGGTCTACCCGGTTCCCGCGCAGTACATCGGAGCGGACCGGAAGAACTGGCACGACACCGGCCCCTATTGGTCCAACTGGCACACCGGGACCGACTTCTCCGCGCCCTGCGGCACGACGGTCTACGCCGCGCACGCCGGCACCATCGAGATCGACACCAGCCAGGGCTGGGCCGGCCCGCAGCTGGTCAAGGTCACCACCGGACCCGGCTCGCTGACCACCTGGTACGCACATATGCAGAGCGTCAGCGTCAGCCGCGGCCAGACGGTCGCCGCCGGCGAGCCGATCGGCCAGGTCGGCAAGGAGGGCAACGGGAGCGGTTGCCACCTCCACTTCGAGGTCCACCTCAAGAACGGCTCGATCTACGGCCCCGACAACGTCGACCCCTCGACCTGGCTGGCTGAGAACGCCTCAAAGCCGACGCGCTCCGTCTGATCGCTGCCGGGTCCTCTCGGCACATAGGTGACCAGCCAGAACTTTCGACCACGAGGTGAATCCATGCAGAGAGAGCGCCGACGCGATCCGTACCCCTGGACCTGGGAGATCCCTGTCGCCGTCGCCCTGGCGACGCTGTTCGTCATCGTCATCGGCATCCAGCTGGGCCGATCGGTCGCTAACCTGCTCGCCGGCGCCGGGTGGACCTGGCCGGACGCCAACGCCGGCGCGTTCCCCTCCCCGATCGGGACCGCCTTCTGGACCAGCCTCCCGGGCGTGCTCGGCGGCCACGCCGACGCCGGACTGCCCATACCCACTCCCGACGGACTGGCTGGTCGTGGTCTGGTGTGGGTCAGCCTCGCGCTCACCGAGGCCGCGCTGCTGACCGCCACGATCTGGATCGGCGTGTGGGCCTACCAGCGCTGGGGCCCGGGCCGCATGCGCGGCATGGCCACCGCCGCCGAGGCCGAGAAGCTGCTCGGAGTCACCCGGCTGCGCAAGGTCGCCGGCATCGTCCGCCCCGACCTCTATGGCAAGCACGCCACCGCCCTGGCGGCACCGGTCCCGCGCTCCGCCGGCGACCTCACCGAACAACCCGGGCCACAGCTCGGCCACGGGCTCAGCCCGTGGCTCTTGGACGGCCGCCGTACGAAGGAGGAGCGATGAAGCTGAGGTTCAACCCGCTGGACGTGGGTTGGCGCATCGGCGACGCACACGAGCCGCGCGGCGGCGAGCTGTGGGTGCCGTGGGACCGCACCGCCGGCGTGATCGGCCCGCAGGGATCCGGCAAGACCCTCGACCTGCTCACCCCGGCGCTGCTCGGCGCCCCGGGCGCTGCCCTGGTGACCTTGACGAAGGTCGAGGACCTGCTACTCAGCCTCACCGAACGTTCCCGCGGCGACCGGCCATGCGTGGTCCTGGACCCGTTCGGGCTGGCCGAGGGTGTCATCGACGAGCTGATCTGGGATCCGATCGCCGGCTGCGTGGACCCCAAGGTCGCCGAGCGGCGAGCCAAGGCCTTCACCGCAGGCACCGTCAAGGGCGCGATCACCGGCGGCACCGGCGACGACGCCGCCCGCTTCTACGCCGCGGAGTCCGCGAAGTTGCTGCAGGGCTACTTCCACGCCGCGGCGCTGACCGGCAAGACCCTCGAGGACGTGCTGCAGTGGGTCGCGAACCCGACCGCGGCCACCCAGCCGATGGAGATCCTGCGCCGGCACCCGCACGCCGAGCCGTTCTGGCACGGCCTGCTGCACGGTGCGCTCAACGGTGACGACCGCACCGCCGGCAACACCGTCACCACCGTGCAGCAGGCGGTGTCGCTGTTCTTCCAGGCCGACATCCGCCGCCGCTGCGTACCCAGCCCCGGGCACCCGGCCACCGACCTGGCCGACGTGATCCGCCGCCGCGGCATCATCTACCTGCTGGGCCGCGAAGACCCCTACGCCTCGGCCAGCCCGCTCATGACCGCGGTGGCCGAGCACGTCTTGGACACCGGGCTGCTGCTGGCCAACAACTCCCCGTGGGGTGGCCGGCTGTGTCCACCGCTGGTCTCGGTGCTCGACGAGCTGCCGTCGACCGCGCCGCTGCCGACCCTGCGGACCCGGATGGCCAACGAGCGTGCCTTGGGGTTGTCGTTCATCTGGGCCGCCCAGACCCGGCCTCAGCTGACCAGCATCTTTGGCGAGCACGAGGCCCGGGCGCTGCTCGGCCTCACCAACACCCTGGTGATGTTCGGTGGATCCAAGGACGTCGCGTTCAACCAGGAGATCTCCGACCTGCTCGGAACGGTGCGCATCGGCCGGGTCACCCACTCGACCGGCGGGTTCAACGGCGGTAGCCGCAACTTCTCCGGCGACGACATCCCGATCATGCGGCCCGAGGAGGTCCGCCAGCTCCCCGAGCGGCGAGCCCTGGTGATCGCCGAGAACGGCAAGCCGATCATCGCCAAGCTGCACCGCTGCGTGGAGGGCAAGGCCGGCGAGAAGCTGCTGGCCGACCAGCGGGCCCTGCGGGCGCGGCTCACCAACGACCGCCGCATGGTCATCACCCCCGAAGCCCGGGCGACCGCTGCCCTCGTCGAGGCGCGCCGCCTCGGCTTCGTCGACGACGAGGCCGAATCGACAAGGAGTGAGCTGTGACGACCGAGCAGGGCCGCCGGGCCGCACCCACCCCGATGGTCTACGCGTTCCCCGTGCCAGGGGAGCACGTCCGGCTGGCCTACCGCGAGCTCCACATCGCCATCAACGGCACCGAGGAGCAGAAGAAGGCCCTGGGCAACCACGCCCTGCTGCCCCGGCCATGGGAGCCGGCCACGTGCCTGGACCCCGAGCTGCGCCACCAGCTGTGGGAGTGGCTCGAGGACGTCGTGATCTGGCTCAACCGCGAGTACACCTGGGACGTCGCCGGACTCATCCCCAGCTGCTGGCCCGTGCACCCGCACCTGGTCCACGAGATCGCGGTCCTGGCCGACCAGCGCCGCCGCGCCGGCCTCGCGATGACCAGCGACGCCCTCGAGGAGTGGCACCGCTACTGCCTGCCGGCGTTCGCCGACCGCATGCGCAACCGGCTGCGGACCCACTGCGACGACGAGCACAAGAGCTGGCCGGCCAGGCCGCGGCACAACGAGCACCTGGGCGAGGCCAGCACCCAACGGCGTGAGAACGCCTTCGCCCACGACGTCGACGCGCTGCCCGTCAACCGACGCGCCTACGAGCAGCCCGAGCCGCCTGGTCGACCGCGTCTGGTCGAGGTCGACCTGGACACCGGCGAGATCAAGCAAGACCCGCTCGGTGCGCAGCCGCGCACCCGAACTGAGAAGGGACCGAGGGAATGACAGAGGCGACGATGCAGATGAAGGAGCGATCGGAGGCAATCGGTCGCGCACAACGCGCTCTCAAGGCCCTCGGCGAGCATCCGCGCTCGAGCAAGAAGGAGCTCGGGCACGCACGCGAGCACCTCAACGCCTGCTACTCCCACGGCTCCGGCAAGTACGTGTGGAACGCCGTGGCGCAGGTCGAGGCGATGGCCGAGCGTCGCTACGGCGTCCCCAGCACCGAGGAGCACCGCCAGTTGGTCGACGCGGCCGGCGACCTCGAGGAGCCTGCGACAGCCGCCCGGGGCCGCGCGGCCGAGGACCGTGCCATCGCGCCGGCGACCTCGGGACCCGATGATGTGGGACTCGCGCCCACCGCGTCGAGATGACGCCGAAGGCGCCGCTCGATGCGCGAATCGGGCTCAGACCGCCGCTGAGCGACCGGAAACCGGGTCTGATGGGCACCGCGGCGCGGCCGCGTTGTGTCAGAGCGATTCTGAGCGATTCCGATGCCGCGGCCAGCAAGGCGTAGACCATGTCCGACGCGGTGGCCAACACGCTCCTCATCGTCGTGGCGATCGCTTACCTGGGCGGCGCGGTCCTGGTGGTGGCGGCGCTCGCCAAGGTCATGCTCGCCTGGTGGCAGGGCTGGCGTCCCCGCCGGGTCGCCGAGCCGGTCGACCAGGCACTGCAACAGCGGGCCACCGCAGCGATGGCGGCCGTCGCAGAGCGCGCGAACGTGGCAGCCCCCGCCACCGACGTCGTCTCGATCCTCGGTACCCCCACCGATGACGCCGACCACGTCGTGGGCGACGGCGGGCTGGCCGTGACCCGCTTCCGCGCAGGACACCCGGTCACCGTGGTGTTCGCCCAGATCGCACTCACCGGGCTCAGCTGCGCCGCGGTGGAGAGCCTGGCTGCGCACGAGCTCGCCCACGTCCTCCGACGTGATCGGACATCGACCGCGGCGCGCTACGCGTGGGTGCTCGGCTACCTGGTGCTCGTACTCGCCGGCGCCGGCCTCACCATCACCGCGGTCGTGGCCGCACCGCACCTGGCCGGTCCGGCGATGGTGGCCACGATGAGCGCCGCCGTGGCGCTCCTCGGCCTTCGCCTCACCCTCGACCGGCGGGAGGAAATCGCCGCCGACCTGTTCGCCATCGACCTGACGCGCGACCTGGAGGCCGCAGCCGAACTGACGCGGTTCTACGAGGACCACGTCGTTCGACGACTGCCCGCTGGCGTGCTCGACCGAGCGTGGGCGCGCCTTGAGCGGCGCTGGTTCGCGAGCTACCCCGAGCCGCAGGCGAGGCTCGCCGCCATGCACCGCCACTTGGCCAGCGAGGCAACCGACAGTTGACGCTGAAACTTGATCCTCGCGCGCTTTGTATGACGGTGCTACGCTAAGCGTCATACAGTCTTACGGGAGGTCGAGATGGCTGTTCTGAATATCCGGCTGGACGACCGGGTCCGTGACCGACTCAAGGAGATGGCGGACGACGAAGGGCTGACCCTCAGCGAGTTCGTCCGGGACCTGCTCATGGAGGTCGTCGTTCCCGTGTACGAGGAGGACGAGGGGCGTCGCAGCGAGGAGCCTGCGCCGGAGAGCATGAGGATCATGGACCGGCAGGTGCTCTCGCTGCTGCACCGGATCCTGGCACGGGTCTTGCCGGAGGACGCCAACGACGTTGATGGTGACCCTGAGTACCAACTGATGCGCGCACAGATCCTGGAGTCCGGCTTCACCGGCGAGTACTCCTACGAGGTTGCCGGGTTCCGCACCGAGCTATCGCGGCGCGACTGCCGTCGGGTGGTCGACATCCTGCAGATGTTCCGGATGCTGACCTACAGCATCGCCCACCTGGCAAAGCAGGGCACGCCCGTCGAGGACGAGCTGGCCCGGGCGCTGGAGTTCCAGGGCTTCGACTTCAATGACTCGCTCGAGGGCCACATGGCCGACTACGTCGAGTTCCAGATGCGCGAGCCCGAGCGGTGGACCGAGTTGCGCGACCAGGTTGCGCGTGCCGATGGCGGCAACTCGCACTGGCCGATGCTCGACACCTACCTGAGGATGCTGGCGGAGTACCGACGGATCATGGACGGCCGCGAGCGCCGCGGGGGGCTGGACCGGCACGACTACCTGCTCTCGGCCGAGGAGCTGCAGCAGATCCGCGACGCACGGGTGCACCCGTCGCGACGCTCGGAGGACTGATCAAGATGACCTGCGAGCAGCCGAGTGGTGGTAGCCTTGCGCCATCACGACCGGTTCCGCCTACTTCGGTAGGCCCAGGGCCGGTCTTCACTTTTCCGGACGGCCGCCATGCACGATGACGTGAAGGCGTTCCGCACCTACGAGGAGCAGGTCGACCTGCTCGCCGGCAGAGGCATGGTCATCGGAGACCGCGTCAAGGCGGTCGCGACGCTGCGACGAGTCAACTACTACCGGCTCAGCGGCTACTGGTACCCCTTCAGGCAGCAGGCCAGCGGGACCCGGGTCGACGACTTCTACCCGGGAACCAAGCTCGATGACGTTGTCGCGCTCTACGAGTTCGACGCACGGCTGAGGGCAGCCACATTGTCGGTACTCGCCCCAATCGAGCTGGCGCTGCGGGCCCTGCTCGGCCACGAGCTCGGCAGCGTCGATCCGTGCGCTCACCTCGACCCAGACCATCTCGGTCCCACAGCCCGCAGCGGCAACCAATACGACAAGTGGCTCGCCGGCTACCACGACGAGCTCGCCAGGTCGCGCGAGGACTTCGTCGCCCATCACCACGACAAGTACGGCGGACGCCTCCCGGTCTGGGCAGCCGTCGAGGTCCTCGATTGGGGCGGGTTGTCCTACCTCTACGGCTTCGCTCCCCGGCAGGTCCAGGACGCTGTCGCCGACGCGTGTGGTCTGCGCGCACCGCAGCTCGCGAGCTGGCTGAAGGCGCTCAACCTGGTGCGCAACACCTGCGCCCACCACGGGCGGCTGTTCAATCGGGTTCACACGATCACGCCGAGGCTGCCCAAGGTCGGCGTGCACGCCGACCTCGATGCGGTGTCGACCGACTGGTCACGCACGTTCGGGCAGCTGACGCTGGTCCAGTTCCTGCTCGACCGTCTACAGCTTGGGCGGACCGCCCTGCTTCCGGCTGTCTTCAAGAGCTACCCGACGACCGTGCAGGCCGTGCCGATCGCCCACACCGGTGCTCATGCCGACTGGCAGGGCTCGAGCACTCTCTGGTCGAACTGACCCGCTCGGCCCGTCACGTGAGCCACAAGGCCCCGCAGCACCCGCCGAAGAGCTCCACGTCGTCATTGCAGCCGCCCGCGCTTGTCCGAGGCATCGGCGTCGTCGGAATCCGCCTCGTCAGACGTCCGCATGCGGCGGGACTGGTAGAGGTAGCTGCCGATGAGCCGAATCAGCTCGTCGGCGCGCTCGTTCTCCCCGGTCAGCGCGCCGGTGAGCTTGCCGAACGCGCCCTCGTTCAGTACAGCGGCGTCGGTGAGCGTCTCCCGAAGATCCGGCGAGGCCAGGAACTGATCGACTGCGTTGTGGTCGATCTGGTCGGCGATGCGGGGGTCCTCCTCGGCCATGCCGGCCGCGGCAACCACGAAGCCCTCGATCTGCGGGTGGGCGAACTCAGCCCCGAAAAGGGCGTTGATACGGGCGACCACGTCGGATAGCAGCGCCTGCTGCGGATCCTGGCGCGACACCCCCGACCCGACCCCGGAAATGCCTCCCAGCGCCGGCGTGTCGTGGTCCCCGGACAAAGCGATATCGGCTTTCCCCTGGTCGATCTGCCGCACGCGGCGCAGTTCGAGGCCGGACACATCGACGTCCCCGGACCCGTCACCATCAACTACCAGCAGCCTCGTGAGCTGCCGCAGGAACTCGGCCAGCTTCTCCAGGTCGCTGGTGTCGTAGTCGACGACCTGAGACATGAAGTCGTACAGGCGCACGTAGGAGCCACAGTCCTTGCGGAACGTCCGCAGCTCGTCGAGCGCTTGGGTGTCCTGGCGCTCAAGTGCATCTGCCCAGCGGGTGGCGAACTCGTCGCGTGCCGGCGTCACTGCTGCCGCGAGCGCGGCGTGGGACTGCTTCGGCACCCACCATGCCGCCGCGTAGCGCTCGACGTCGGCGGGCACGTAAATTCGCGCCTGGGCCAGCTTCGTGGCCAGCCGGTGGACCAGGTTCGGGTCCGTCGCGGTCTCGACATGCGCCTCGAGATAGTAGGTCAGGAATGCCTCGCGGATCTCCTCGGGATCGTTGACAAAGTCCAGCACGAACGTGCGGTCCTTCACCTCTCCCGAGGGTGCGCGGTAGGTGCGGTTCAGCCGCGACAGCGTCTGCACCGCGTGCACGTCGGGGAGCCGCTTGTCGACATACATGGCGCACAGCAACGGCTGGTCGAAGCCGGTCTGGAACTTGTCGGCGACCAGCATCAGCCGGTACTCCGGCCGGCGGAACTCCCGAGCAAGGTCCGAACCGAGCCCGGGGTTCATCGATGCCTCGGTGGCGTCGACCAGGCCGTACTCCTCGTCGCTGATCTTGTCCGAGAACGCCACGATCGTCTGGTAGCCGTAGCGCTTCTGGGCCAAGTACCTGTCGGTCTCCAGCTTGTACCGCACGGCTGCCTGCCTGGAGTCGGTCACGACCATCGCCTTGGCGTGACCGTCCAGCAGGTGCGCGACGTTGGCCCGGAAGTGCTCGACGATGATCTCCACTTTCTGCCCCACGTTGGTCGGGTGCAAGTTGGCAAACCGCATGATTTTGCGCGTTGCGACCTTCGGGTCCACAAGCCGGTCGTCCTCGTCGCTCGTGATCCCGGTGACGACGCCGTCCTGGCCGCGTTGCTCGATCTCGAAGGCAGTCTTGTAGGTCTGGTAGCCGCGTAGCACGTCAAGGATGAAGCCCTCCTCGATCGCCTGGCGCATCGGGTAGACGTCGAAGGAGACGGGCTTGCCCTCGTCGTTCTCGCGACCAAACAGCATCTTCGTCTTCGTCTTGGGCGTGGCGGTGAACGCGAGCAGTGAGACGTTCCGCGCGCCAGCCCGGGCCGCGGTCTCGGCCGCGATCTGCTCCTCGCGCGTGAGGTCGGCCTCGACCAGCTCGTTGACGACGTCCTGGGAGTCGAGCTCCTCGTCGGTCGTGAGCTGGCCGCCCTCGGTGAGCACCTTCTTCAGGTCTGCGGCGGTCTTGCCGGACTGAGAAGTGTGCGCCTCGTCAATGATTACCGCGAAGCTCCTGTCGCCCAGCGTCGTCTCCAGCAGGCCCTTCACGTACGGGAACGTCTGGATGGTCACGACGATGATCAGTGCCGACCCGGTCAGTGCGTCGAGCAGCGCCCTGGACTTCGAGCCGCCCGAACGGCGCACGGCCGCGGAGTCGATGACCGCGACGGTGCCGACGGTGTCATCGACCTGCTCGACCGCCTGCTGCAGCTGAGCATCCAACACGCGTCGGTCGGAGACGATGAGGATCTTGTCGAAGACCTTGGTGTTGGCCTCATCGTGCAGCCGGGCTAGCCGGTGCGCCGTCCACGCAATCGTGTTCGTCTTGCCCGACCCCGCTGAGTGCTCGATCAGGTAGCGCCGGCCGGGGCCTTCCACTGTGGTCGTGTCGACGAGTTTCTTGACCGCGCGCCACTGGTGGTAGCGCGGGAACATCAGCGTCGTGGACCGCTTGATCCGCCCCGTCGCTGGGTCCTCCTCGGCCTCCGTCTTGAGGAACATCTGCGAGCCGAGGATGGCCAGCCAGTTGTCGCGCTGTAGAACCTGCTCCCAGAGGTACGACGTCGCAGCGCCATTCGGGTTGGCGGGATTGCCGGCAGCGCCGGTGTCCTCCTGCCCGCGGTTGAAGGGCAGGAAGTGCGTCCCTTCTCCCGCCAGCTTCGTCGTCATGTGGATCTGGTCGTCGTCGACGGCGAAGTGCACCAGCGCGCGCGTGCCAAAGCCCAGCAGCGGCTGGCCGGCCGGGTTGCGGTCGTTGCGGTACTGACTGACCGCCGTGCGCCACTCCTGCTTGAAGAACGACTTCAGCTCGATCGTCGCGACAGGCAGGCCGTTGACGAACAGGACCAGGTCGATCGAGCGCGAATCGCCGCGCTTCGGCGAGAAGTGCACCTGCCTGACCACCCGCAGGCGCACCTTGCCGTAGGCGGCGGTGACGTCGCGGTTGAGTGTGGTGGCCGGCTTGAACTGGCACATGCGCAAGTGCGCGGTAGCTCCGCGAGTGTGAGAGAACTTCCGGCGGAGCACGTTCAGCGTGCCGCCACCCGAGCTCATCGGCGTGTCCAGGCGAGACACCAGCGAGTCCAGCAACGCCTCGCGGTCAGCAGCCTCCGCACTGGTGCCGACCCGGACGACCTTGGTGTACTCGTCAGGCTGCGTCTCAGAGAGCCACCAGTGCACGTCCTCTGGCCAGAGCGCACGCTCGACGTCGTAGCCGGTGTCGGTCTCGCTGTACTCCCAGCCGTGAGCGGCGAGGTACTCGGCGATCTCGGTCTCGAACGCCTCCTCGCGCGTACCGTCCGGTGCTGCCATCCTTCTCAGCTCGCCTTCCGTGCTGTCCGTACGTCGATCTGCCCGGTCACCGCTGCCGTGATCAGCGCCGAGCGCCGCTCCCTGGCGAGGGCGATGTGCTCCTGGGTCTTGGAGATGAGGGCGTCGATCAGCGTGGTCTGCTCGTTGATATGCGCGACGATGTCCCGCTGCTCATCCATCGGAGGGATCGGGATCGGCAGGTTGTCCAGATCGTTCTGCTTGATCCTTCGGTCGAATGTCGTGTTGGACCGGGTGTACAGCCGGTACTGATCGAAGTACGGGGCAGAACGGAGCACAGCGTTGAGGTACCAGGGGTCGAGCACGTCCGCGATTTCGAAGACCCGATAGTCCGGGCTCACGGCTCCGCGCTTGTCGGAAACTCCGATCGCACCGCCAATGAGCCACATCGGATTCACGACGAGATCGTTCGGACGAGCGACGAAGTACCGAGGGATCGAAGCGTCCGAGGCGTTCTGCTGAACCGCCATCGTCGACCGATCAATCAGATGCCCCTTGACGGTCAGCGACAACATCAACTCAGTGCCCGCGACATTGCGCTCTTCCCGGGGCAGACAGACCGTCTTGAACCGCTCCATGCCCCAGGTGTGTGGCGCTCTCACGAGCCACGGTTCGACGGCCAGCGAACTCCCCCATCGTGTGACGTCGTGCTCGCCAGATTCCTCGACCCGAAGGCCAGTTAGCGTCGTGGTGGTGATGACCGCAAGCCGGCGCTCCTCGAGGTGGCGGATCAGTTCCTCCTGCTTGGCCACGAGCGCGTCGATCTGGGCCGTCTCTTGATCCAGGAATCCGGCGATGGCGCGCTGCTCGTCGGGCGACGGAAGCGGGATCGTGACCTTGTTGAGATCGGTATTCCTGATCCCGACGCGGGTGATGCCGGCCGCGGTGACGCCCCACTGACGCGCAATGGGTTCGGAGTCGAGTGTCCAGTAGAGGAACTTGGGAACGACCTTCTTCGTGTGGGGCCGGATGATCGCGAGGTGGTAACCGCAGATGAGGTCGTCGGCCTCGTACTCGACGAAGGCAGGTACGCCGATGTCGTCGGCGGTCTCGGAGTCCTTGGTGATGAGGGTGTCTCCGACCCGGATGCGGAACTTCCTGATCTGCTCCCGGGTCGCGGTGGCCGCCATAAAGTCGAGCGAGTCGACAATCGAGTCGTTCTTGTAGACGTCCACGTAGTTGCAGAGCCGGACCGAAGGCTGCCCCTCGACCGAGTGCTTGTCGACGTTGCTCGTCCATGCATCTGCGACCTCGAAGAGTCGAGCCCCGGTCCAACCCGCCGGAATGTCCCCAAGCCACTTGTGAACGCGCTCGGCGACGGCATCTGCGACTACGACGCTCACGACTCCACCTCGCGCAGAAGGGTCATGATCTCGCCGACGACTCGCTCGAGGTCCGCGTCGATCTCTTCGAGCGGCCGGGGCGGCTCGTAGGCGTAGAAGTGCCGTGTGAACGGGATCTCGTAGCCGGTCTTGGTCTTGTCCCAATCGATCCAGGCGTCGTCGACGTGAGGCTTCACCTCGGCATCGAAGTACGCCTGCACGGTCTCCTCGAGCGCCTCGTGCGTCTTGGGGTAGCCACCCCAGCCGAACGGGACGTTCTCTGTGTCGCGCAAGGCCGGGTCAGGCTCGATCCCGCCCTTGTTCTTGCCCGACGTGCTTCGGCAGTAGTCGGCTGTCTCGTCGTGGACGCCGATCGTCTGCCACAGGGTCTTGCGCTGCGCGGCTGTCAGGCTGACACCGTGGTCACGTAGATGGATGCCGATGTCCTTGTTGAACTTCTCGCGGTTGAGGTAGACCGCGTCGCCGAAGGACTCGAGTGCTTCATGCAGACCGTCGATCTTGCCGAGCGTCTTTTGCTCCGCGACCGCGCTGATCGTCTCCGAGGTGCACTCGAAGCGCAGCTGGAGCGGGCGCTCCACGGTGACGTTCCAGTACGCGAAGTCACGGTTGCCGAACACCTTCACCGGGACCTCAGCCCCACCGCCCGCATTCTCCAGACCGGCGAATGCCCGAACGATGTCCTTGCGGTCCTTCTCGGAGATCTCCACACGCTTGGAGCCGATCGACTTCCGCAGCTTCGAGCCCAGCCCGGTGGCGTCGATCAGCTGGACGGTGCCCTTGCGCTCTGCGGGCTTGGAGTTCGACAGGATCCACAGGTAGGTGGCGATACCGGTGTTGTAGAACATGTCGTTCGGCAGCGCGACGATCGCCTCGACCAGGTCGTTCTCGAGCATGTGCCCGCGGATCTCCGAGGGGCCGGAGCCAGCGCCGCCGTTGAACAGCGGCGAGCCGTTGAGGACGATGCCGGCCTTGCCGCCGCGGCCGGTCTCGTCGACGTCACGCATCTTAGATGTGACGTGCAGCAGGAACAGCATCGCGGCGTCGCCGACAGCCGGCAGCCCCGGAGCGAACCGGCCCTGACCGCCACGTGCGTGCTCGTTCTTCACCTCGGACTCGACGGCCTTCCAGTCGGTCCCGAACGGTGGGTTGGAGAGCACGTAGTCGAAGCGCCGGTCCTCGAACCTGTCGACGACTAGCGTGTCGCCCTGGCGGACGTTCGACGGGTCCTGACCCTTGATGAGCAGGTCGGCCTTGCAGATGGCGTAGGTGCGCGGGTTGATCTCCTGCCCGAACAGCGCGGTCGATGCGTCCGGGTTGAGGCCGTGCAGGTGCTCGTCGGCGACGGTGAGCATGCCGCCAGTGCCGACGGTCGGGTCGTAGATCGACCGAACGGTGCCGCGATCGCGCAGCGCCTCGGTGTCCTCGGCGTAGACCAGGTCCACCAGGAGCCGCACGACGTCGCGCGGCGTGTAGAACTGCCCGGCTCCGTCGTTGGCGGACTCCGCGAACCGGTAGATGAGGTTCTCGAACAGGTCGCCCATGTCGGCGTTGGAGACCTCGTCGGGCGACAGGTCGATCCGCTCGAAGTGGCGAGTGACCTGCGCGAGCCGGTCGCGTGAGTCGAGCGTGCGAATCACGTTCTCGAAGTCGAAGGACTTGAAGACATCGAGGTTGGCCGAAAAGCCGCCGACGTAATCGATCAGGTTCTCTGCCAGGTTGTCTGGATCCTGTAGGGCCTTCTTCAGTGTGAAGTCGCTGGTCGTCCAGAACGAGAGCCCGGCGGAGTCCTCCGTGCGCGTCTTTATCTTCAGGTGGGTTCGCCGCTGCTGTTCTCCCTGGTACTGCGCGACGATCTCCGCCATCGCCTCGCGGTGCGGGCCCATGACGCACTCCAATCGGCGCAGGACCGTGAAGGGCAGGATCACCGAACCGTACTCTGCCTCGGCGTACGGACCCCGGAGGGTGTCGGCAACACTCCACACGAAGCTGGACAGGACGGACACGGCAGGGGGTTCTCCGGATTCTCAGACGCCAGGGCGTGCCACCTGAGCCACCGGCAGAGGCGATTCACACGACACGTGGAACCACCCTAGTGACGACGGCCGACGGAGATAGGCGACTCGAGAGAACGGGTCGAACCGGTGCCTGAGTTGCCCAGTGCGGAGGGCCGCTCAGGGCGGACGCTGTCAGCGGCGCGGAGTGCCGCGCCGCGGCGGCCGCGGACGGTTGACGTCCTCCCGGTCGCGCGCTGCTCCCTGCGACGCGGTCGGCGCCGGCGTGCCCTCGCTGCCGTCGATCGGGAGCTCGAGACGGGAGACGATCCGGTAGCGCAGATCGCGGGCGGGGCTGTCACCCAGCGGCTTCTCGGTGACGATCGCACGGGTGGCGGCACCGACGTCGTGCCCCTGCTCGTGGGCCTGCTGCAGCATCGCCGCGGTGGCCGGCCAGTCGCCCTGCTCGAGCAGGCGCGGGTCGAGCTCGCGGGCCAACGGCGCCCACCGCTCGGCGGGCGTCTTGTCGGCCGCGGCCGCCAGACGAGCGCGGACGCCGCTGCCCTTGTGCAGCTCGGCCAGAGCAGCCTTCCGCGGGTCAGCATCCCAGCTCTTGACCGCGTCGCGCAGGTCGCGGCGGGCCTGCAGCTGGGACAGCTGCAGCCGTGCCCGCACCTGGTTGACACCCGGCTCCCAAGCCCGGCTGGGACGGGCCGAGAGGATCCGCATGGCCGCCACCCGCGCCTGCTCGGGCGCGAGGTTGTCGAGCCGCTCGGCGAGGAGCTGGTCGCCGAGGGCCCGGAAGGCGGGCTGCCCGCTGGCCACCGCGGCGGTGAGCGCGGCCGGACCGCGCTGGGCCAGCAGGTCGGCCGGGTCGAGACCGTCGGGGAACCGGGCGAAGCCGGGGTCCATGCCGTGCGGCGTGAGCATCCAGAAGTCGCGCTCGGCAGCGACCTGGCCAGCCAGGTCGGCGTCGGTGGCCACGATCGGGTCGCGGCCCACGGCGGCCAGCTGGGCGGCCTGCTCGTCGGTCAGGGACGTGCCGAGAGGGGCCACGCCGAGGTAAAGGCCGGCGCTGGCGATCGTGACGGCGACGGCGTCCATCGGGCCCTCGACGATCACCGGGACGGCACCCTCGGCGAGCAGCTCGTCGACGACGCCGAACAGCTGCGCGCCCTTAAGGAACAGCGGGGTGTCGGCGGTGTTGAGGTACTTCGGTCCGGCCTTGTCGGCGTCGGTGAGGTCGGGGCGCCGCCGGCCGACGAAGCCGAGGACCTCGCCCTGGTGGATCACCGGGAACATCACACGGTCACGGAACCGGTCGATGAGGCGTCCGGTGCTGGCCTCGGTGGCGACGCCGGCGGCCAGCATCTCCGCGTCGCTGACACCGCGGCCGCGGAGGTGGTCGACCAGGTTGGTCCACCCCGCCGGCGCCTGACCGGGGCGGAACCGCGCGTCGCCGGCGAGGTCGACCCCGAACCGGCCGGTGAGGTAGTCGCGGCCCCACGAGTCGGTGAACCGGGCCTCGAAGAAGGCCTGCGTGAGCTCGTTGATCTCGACCATGCGCTCACGCGTGACGGGGGAGGAGCGCCACTCCTCAGCCCGCTGGTACATGAGCCGGATGTCGGCCTCGGTGGGCTCCAGCCGGGTGCCGCCGAGGTCGCGGAGGTAGGCGGCCAGCGTGAGGTCGGGTTCGACGTACTGGTCCTCGTCGACGTCGACGACCAGGTCCTCCTCGAGCGCGTCGACCAGGTGCTCGTCGACCACGTCGAAGGGCGGCTCGAGGTCCTCGGCCAGTGGCCAGGGCGCGTCGTCGGCGTGGTCGACGAACGCCACGGGGTCGGCCTCGACGCCCTCCCACAGGTCGGCGGGCGGCTCGTCGAAGTGGACCTCGTGCGCGTGCTCGTCGGGGGCGGTCTCCATCGCGATCGAGGTCCGCCAGACCAGCGCCTGGCACTCGTCGACGCCTTCCCAGCCGTCGCTGGGCATCGCTCGGCCGGCGCCCAGCAGGGCCTCGAGCTGCCAGCCGCGCCGCAGGCCGTGGTCGACGTTGGAGACCAGCGCCGGCCACCAGGTGCTGGCCTGGATGCTCGCGGCACGCTCGGGACCGAAGAGGTCCGCGAGCCGCGGCGCCCAGTCGGTGGTGACGCTCTCGCCGTGGGAGCCGTCGCCGATCTGCGCGGCGACTGCCGGCGTGAGCTGGCGGGCCATGCGCCACCAGATCGCGGCCGCGGCGTGCTCGTCGGGGAGCGGGCCGGCCGGGTGGTCGGCGGCAGTGGCGGTGCGCAGCAGCTGGTGGGCGGTGACGCCGGCGCGCGACATCGCGGCCAGCCGCTCTGCCAGGAGCGGGGTGAACTCGTCGTCGCGGACCTGCGGGGCCAGCGTGTAGAGCAGCTGGCGCCATTCCTTGAGCGCCGGCGTGTGGTCTCCGGTCACGGCCCGGTTGAGGCGACGCTGGTAGGTGGAGGAGGCCTTCTGCAGCTGCGGAGCCCCGGTCGGTCGCCGGTCGTCGATGGGGACCTGCATGGCTGCGCGCCAGACCTCGACGTCGGCCACCGTGGCGGCCTCGGGACGGATGCCGTTCTGCGCCCACACCGGCAGCGAGGACTGCTCGGTGGCGCGGGTGTGGACCTGCTCGGCGAGCTGCTCGACCAGGTGCGCGCGCTGGGAGAGGTAGGCGCCCCAGTGCGGATCCTCGGCCAGACGGGCGGGAATCCCGGGCATCCACGGCAGCGGCCCGGTGCCCGCGTTGCGCAGGCCGGAGGCGTCCAGGCGCCAGTCCAGGACCGCTGCCCGGTCGCGCGCGCTCTCCAACTCCCGGTCGCCGGCCGCGGCCCGGAGCGCTTCGACGGGGTTCTCGCCGGCGGCACCCAGCAGGAGCAAGTGGGCGCGCAGGGTGGGCCAGGCGGCCTCATCCGACAGCCCGGGCGCCAGGGTCTCGACGGCGGTGTCCAGCGCGTCGACCATGTTCACCGTGGTGCCGTCGGCGCCGGTGATGGTCTCGTGGCGCAGCAGGTCCTCGGCCGCGACGTAGAGGCTGTCGAGGTAGCGCTGGGAGGCCTCACCGAGCCGGGTGGCCGGGTCGGCCTGCTCGCGGATCAGGCTGGTCGCGGACCGCTGGGCGTCGTCGCGGGCCAGCATCGACTCGAGGATGTCGGTCGGGGTGAGCGGCCGGACCAGGGTCGGGTGGATCACCGAGTGCGGGTCGCCGTCGCCGACGACCTCGAGGTAGACGTGGTTGGCGTGCGCGCCGCGGGTCATCATCGTGTAGAGCTGCTGGCGCGACTCGGCGCCGGTGGCCAGCCCGTGCATCGTGTCGGCGGTGACGCCCTGCGCGGTGTGCACGGTGCAGGCGTAGCCGAGCTCGGTGGCCTTGGCGACGTAGTCGGCCGGAAGGCGCACGGTGCGGCCGTGCTGGGCGTGCTGGACGGTCAGGTCGCCGCCGTCGTGGATCTCCAGGACGGTCCAGCGGTCGCCGTTCTTCACCCAGTCGGTGGCCGACGTACGCAGCCGGCGGTCGTTCTCGCGGGTGATGATCAGCTCGCCGATCGAAGCCTCGTTGCCGTCGGCGAGCCGGCGGACCGGGCCACTGGCGGCGACGTCGGCATGGTCGATCCCCTCGAGGCGGTGTGCGCGGGCCTGCTGGTTCAGTTCCCTGACCAGGTCGCGGGTGGGGGCGAGCATGATCGAGTCGAGCCCGGCGGCGCGGTCGGCCTGCCAGGCGGCGAAGACGTCCTCGGTCATGGTGGCCAGGTCGCCGACGTGGACCCGGTCGCGGTCGAGGTAGAAGCCGAGCGCCTCGGCCTTGCCCTCGCGCAGCGCGAGCGAGGCGGCGCCCTCGGCGGGGTCCTTGAACCGGACGAGCTCGGTGAGCTGCAGCGCGCCGTGGGTGGCGCGGATGTCGCGGAGCACGCCGCCGGCGCCGATCGCGGAGAGCTGCTGGTCGTCGCCGATCAGCCGGACGCTGCCGCCGCGCTCGAGGATGTAGGAGACCGCCGCGTCCAGCGAGAGGGTGTCGGCCATGCCGGCCTCGTCGATGACTACGAGGGTGGAGGAGTCGATGCCGGTGACCCAGTCCGGCATCGCGGCGCCGGTCTCGCGGGCCTGCTCGAGGGAGTGGGTGAGCTTGGCCAGGGTGTCGGTCTGGGTGTCGATCTGGGAGCGGAGAGCGTCGGCGGCCGCGGCTGAGGGGGCCAGGCCGATGATGGTTCCGCCGCCGTCAGCCCAGGCGCTGGCCAGGGCTCGCATCGCGGTGGTCTTGCCCGATCCGGCCGGCGCGATCGCCAGTTGGAGCCGGGCGCCGGATGTGGCCATCTCTCGGACCAGGGTGGCCTGTCCGGCGTTGAGGGTGATGCCGTTGGCGGTCGACTCCAGCAGTGCCAGGTCGACCGAGGCGGCCTCGACGGCGTACCCGTCGTGGCGGCTGGCGGCGTCGACCAGGCGCTGCTCGGCGGCCAGCACCTTGCTCGAGGTGAACAGGTCGGCGCCGGCCTGGGTGTAGACCGAGGAGCCGTCGGCGCGGCGCAGTTGGACCGGCTCGCTGATGGTGTCCCAGGGGCGGGCCATGCTCACCGAGTGGTCGTCGAGGACCTCGCTGACGAGCAGGTCGACGACCTGGGAGACCTGGTTGGTGGGCACGTTGGCGGCCCGGACCTGCCGCTGGGCCTCGGCGTAGACGTGCCAGTACTGCCAGGTGGACCGGCTGCCCTCCATCGTCGCCACGATGCGGTCGGTGGTCTTGGCGAACCAGGCTGAGTCGGCCAGTGAGCGGGCCGCGCCCTTCGGGTTGAGGGCGCCGTGGACCATCTGCTTGGCCCGCTGCGGGGTGCCCAGCACCTCGACGGCCTCGCGGTGCCAGGCATGGCGCCGCTCGGCCAGCGAGCGCGGCTCGTGCTTGGCCTCGCGGGTCTCCAGCGTCGCCTGCTGGGACAGCTGGATGGTCTCGACCGGGGTCGGGGGACGGCCGTGGGTGGCCTGGAACGCGGCCGCGAGGACCTTGCGGCGGTCCTCGACGTTGAGTCGGCGCTTGGAGAAGCGGCGGTTGAGTTCGGGGTCGACGCCGACTATCTCGCGGATCGGCCGCTTGCGGGCGTCCTCGTTCGGGCGCTCGGCGAACTGGACGCCGAGGGCGTCGACCAGGTGCCGCTCGAGCGCGGTGTTGTAGGTCTCCGAGGCCGAGACGACTGCCTTGTGCAGCGGTCGCCCGTCGATGGCCAGCCACTTGCCGTCGAGGGTCTGGACCTTGTTCGCCACGGCGACGTGGGTGTGCAGGTCGGGGTCGCCGGCGCGGGAGTCGCGGTGGGTGAACGCGGTGGCGATCAGGCCGCGGACGTCGACCTGGCGTACGCCGTTGGTGCCCTGGCGGGTGAACAGTGCCTTGGACTCGATGAAGTCCAGGGCGTCCTTGATCGCCGCCTGGTGGGCTCGCTCGATCACCGCGGCGGTCTTGGGGTCGGCGATCGCCCACAGCACCGAGACGCTCTTGACCGGGGAGAAGGTGAGGTCGTAGCCGGCCACCGCGTTGGTCTTCGGGCGGGAGTGCTTGGCGATCGTGGCGGCGAGCTCGCGGGCGTCGGCCGGGTCGCGGCCGTGCTCGGCGCGGAAGAACTCCGCGGCCACCTCGGTGCGGATCTTGGCCCGGTCGGCCGCGGGGACCGGCCAGTCCCCGGGCAGGCCGGCGGCCTCGTTGAGGGCCGCGATGCGCTTGGCGACCTCGATCCGGAACGGGCTGATGTCGTTGTCGTAGACCTTGTACGGGGTGCCGAGGCGGACGGCGGTCTTGTAGTCGGCCTCGGTCGGGCGGCCGGCCTCGTCGCGGCCGATGCGCAGGTCCAGCTCCTTGGTGCGCTGGGTGGCCAGCGGGTGGTGGCCGGAGCCGAACAGGCTCTGCATGTGGTCGGCGGTGACGATGTCGCCGGCGTCCAGTCCTTCGATGCCCTCCATGCCCGATCCGAGCCACACGCCGGGGGTCTCGCCCTTCTCGGTGTAGTAGCTCGCCAGCCCGGTGTGGCCCTTGCCGGTGGCGTCCATCGCTGCGACCTGGCGGGTCAGGTAGTCGTACCCCGACCCGGCCGTCAGCTTGTGGAGGCTCATCGTCACGGTCACCTACGTGCGTGCGCGCGCGGCAGGCGATCACTTTCGGCCGGATTTCTGGTGTGTTCTTTCTCTTCGGCGAACCGAGAATGCAAGAGGTGTGTGGCACTTGGGAGGTCGCGGAAATCTGGGGGGACGCTGAGGGGCGTCGGTGACGGCTGGGGCGTCGGGTTCGGGCTGGCTGAGTTGAACGGGCTGGCTGGGGTCGAGGTTGGTGGGTTTGGAAGGTTTCTTGGCCGGTGGTGATCGCACGGGGACCGGGATTTGTCGTAGGTGACTGTCAGAGTCCATGTCGACACGGAGTGAGGACCGATGAGTCAGCAGACGATTAAGCAGCAGGCGCGGCGTACGGCGCGGGAGATGGCCGACAAGAGGCGGCGCGAGCGTGAGGAGCGCGAGCGCCGGGTGGTCGACCTGGCCGAACAGGTCATGGTGGCGATCGGCCAGCGGGACGCGGCGGTGGCCGAGACCGAGAAGCGCGCCGGGGATGCGCTGCGGGAGTTGACCGAGGTCGAGGGGCTGTCCCTGGGCGAGGCGGTCGAGTGGTGCGGCGAGACGATCACCGTGCGGGAGGCGACGCGGCTGCGGCGGCTGGCCGCACCGGACGGCAGCGCGGAGACCGAGGGCGGCGCGGCCGCCGAGCGGGAGCCGGACGCGGAGGCCGAGGGCGGGGGAGCGGGTGCCGGTTCGGCGGCTTGATGACGCCGGCCTCGCGGCGGTCGCGGCGGCGCTCGCTGATCCTGCGGTGCTCGCGCGGTACCGGGCGAAGGTCGCCACGGTGCCGGGCAGTGAGTGCCTGTGGTGGACCGGGGCCGTCTCGGGTCGGTCCGAGCGGGAGCGCACCGACGGCGGTGGCCATGGTCGGTTCTGGTACGCGCCGGGTCGGGTGATCATCGCCCACCGGTTCGCGTACGCGATCATGCACGGCGTGGACGCGCTGGAAGAGGCGCGGCTGCTCGGGCATCGCTGTCACAACCCGCTGTGCCAGCGGATCGCGCCGGAACACGTCGTGGTCTCGACGGCACGCAAGAACCGGCAGGAGTGGGCCGTCCAGCGGCGGCTGCCCTACAGCCCGCTGGCCGACCCGCGCGGCCCGCGTCGGCGGGCGCGGGAACTGCGCGACTTGGCGCGTGAGGATCCGCAGCTCGTAGCCGACGACCTCGCGCGGCTCCAGGAGCTGCTGGGCGAGCAACTGACCCTGTGGTGACCAGCCGGACGCAGAAGGCCGCCCGCACCCATGGTGTGGGCGGCCTTGCGGTTGTTGGTCAGGCGGGCTCGCCGTCGAGGAGCCGACCGAGCGTCTCCCACAGGTCGAGGTAGCCGTCCGCGTCTTCGGGCGACTGCTCGCCCCACTTGGCGTGAAGAGCGCGGATGCGGTCGAGCCGGTCGAGCCGGTCCGGCAGCGCGGTGCGAGCGGCGGCCATGAACTCCACGTCGGGCGCGTGCTCGGGAACGTTGCCCCCGCGTGGGTACTGCTTGATCCCGAGCCGCTGCCAGTGAGCACCGGCGTAGGCCACGAGGATGTTGTCCGGGATCAGGGCGTCGGCGGCGGTGGCGCGGATCTTGTCGCCGTCCGGAGTCCAGGGGCCGGGGGTCGCGCGCTCCTCCAGGGCGCGGAGGCTGGCGTCGTCGCTCATGCGGGCTGGTCCGCCCGTGCGGCGGCGAGGTCGAGCCGACCGGACGCGGCGGTGGCCACGGCGGTGATCCGGGCGGCCAGCGCGCGCAACTCGGCGGGCGTGCCCTGGATCGCGACCACGTCGTCACCGGCGAGGGTCAGGACGGGCTGGCGGTGCTCCCCGGCGCCGATCCAGTCCTCGCCGGGGGTGAATACCTGGACGCTGGTCTCGCGGGCGGCCACTCGATGTGCGCGCTCACGGGGTCACCTCGGCGGGCGCGGTGCCGATGAGGCGGCGGAACGCCTCGATGTCGGCCTCGAGGGAGAACAGGCGGCGGCGGTGGGTGTCGCTCTCGGCTCCGACCTCGGTCAGGACCTCAGCGAGGCCGTCGAGGAACGCCACGACGGCATCGGCGGTGACGGTCTCGCGCATCGCCGTCCACGGCTTCGGGACGCGGCTGCTGGCGGCGTACGGCATCGCCGTCATGGCGGCGAGGATGCGGCGCTGGTCGCGGTCGCTGATCACGGTGCCGGTCGGCTCCGGCTGGGTCTGCTCGGACATCACTGCTCCTGTTCGTTGGTGGCGGTGGGCGTACTCGGCGTGCAGGGCATCCAGCGCCGTGGCGACGCTGGACAGGGCCGCGTCCAGGTGGACGCGGGCGGTCTCGGGGGTCCAGCGGCGCACGTCGCGCAGCCGGTGCTCGATGACGATCAGGTCGCACGCCGTCTCGCTGAGGGTGTGCCGGTCCCAGTCCTCGGTGAGGTCGGCGCTGGCCGCGACGTCCGCGTCTGTGGCGGTCGGGGTGATGTCCCGCTTCGCGATGGTGACGAACTGGTTGAGCGGCAGGACGCGGGCACCAAGGACTGGGGCAGAGATGTGGACGTTGCGTCCCGCGCGGCCCGGCTCATCCACGGCGACGGTGGTGATGGGGAACGCAATGCCGGTGTCGGGGTCGACCAGAGTGTCGGTGGGCCGAAGATCCCATGCGCGGACCTGCTCGGTGGTGAGGGTGGGGTGGGTGGTGGTGTCGGTCATGCCTCCTCCTTCGGTTGGGCCGGTGGCGGGCCGGACTCGGGGTCTCAGCCCGCCACCGGAAGACGTGCGGGCTGTCAGGCCGGGGCGAGCGCGGTCCAGGCGCGGCGCTTGATCCGGTCGGGGTCGTCGCTGGTAAGCACTCGGGCGGCGCGGGCGGTGTGCTCGTCGGCCTTGGTGCGGACCGGGGCGTAGTGGTCGACGTACTCGGCCACGGCCTGGTAGCCGGCCCATGCGGTGTCGCGGATGCCGGCCTGGGTGTCGGCGTCGGCGAAGAGCCAGTGCAGCCGGGAGCGGCGGCGGCGCTCGGTCTCGCGGACTCGCTTGGTGGCGTTGGCCTCGGCCTTGCCGAACGTGGCGTCGATCAGGGCGTCGAATGCGGAGTCGGTCATGGTCTGCTGGATCAGCCGCTCGGCTTCGACCTGGAAGGCGTCGACGTAGGTGAAGGTCAGTCCGAGCGCGTCGCGGGCGGCCTGAACGGCGGCCTTGGCGTTGCGGGTGTGCCGGATCGAGAACGACGACTCGTGGTTGCGCAGGGCCGCGCTCTGGGTGTTCGCGCAGACGACGCGGACCGGGGTGACGAGGATGCGGAACGCGCTGGTGCCGTCGTGGCTGTTGAGCGCGGCGATGTTGAGGTCGACGCGGTCGGTGCCGCCGACGGTGAGCGAGTCCGGCAGCTGCATCGTGATGAACACCTGCCGACCGCCGCGCAGCGACCCGGCGGTGTCGAAGATCGCGCCGGACTCGTCGGCCAGCAGGTTCAGGAACTCGGCGTGGTCCTCGTTCTGCAGCGGGGTGTAGCCGCCGCCGACGACGCCGAGCGCCTCGGGCTGGCCAGTGAACGGGTTGGTGCGCACCGTGGCGAAGCCGGGGACCTCGATGGGCGTGACGCCGACCTCGCTGACCTCGGCGGTGGTGAGCGGCAACTTCCGGACGTCCCAGCCGCCCAGGTGGCCGAGCGTCATGGCCTCCTCGGCGGTGAACGCGCGGTCGCGGACCGTGGTGCCCAGCCGGTGCCAGGCGTCCTTGCGGGCGAAGACGGCGGCGGCCTGTGTGCCGTGGGTCTCGATCTCGTGTGACATGTCGGGGTCCTCCCGGGTAGCGGATCAAACGAACTGAGTTCATTCTATGGTTTCTATTCCACTGAGGGCGGTTCTCCACAGGGAGAACCGCCCTCAGGTGGTGGATGGGGGAGGGGGGACGGTCAGGCGGCGCTGTCGTGGGCCTCGTCGGCGTTGGCCTCGTCGGCGCTGGCCTCGTCGTCGGTGTCAACGTCCGGCTCGTCGCTGCCGGTGCTCGGCTGCGGCTCCTCCCCGAGCAGGATGCGCTCGACCTCGCTGGGCTGGTAGCCCCACTCCACGAGTGCGCCGAGCACGCGAGCGTCCCACGCGCTCGGGTTGCGCCAGGAGTGCTTGCCGGTGGTCGCCTCCCATGCGGCGACGACAGCGGCGAGCGTGGTCATGGTCGCGGCCTTCGGCGTGGTCGCCTTGGTTGCGATCTTGTGGCACTCGTCGTAGCCCGCGCCGTAGTAGCCGGTCGGGACCTCGACACCGAGCAGCGTGAAGAGCATCGGGTGCCGGTGGTCCATGGCCTTGCTCAGCGAGTGGTGGCCGGTGACGACCGCCTCGCAGATCAGGGCCTCGGCTCCCTTCGGTGCCGTCTTGCGAGCGACGAACCCGGCCAGCCACTCGCGGCGCACCGTCTCCGCGCTCGCCCACGCCTTGTTGTTGGCGATCACCCGGCGGCGCTCCTCGCGGCGGGCCTCGGCCTCCTCCTCGCTCTCGCCCGCGTCCTCGTCGCTGGTGCTGCCGCCGCTGACGCCGCCACGACGCCGCAGGCCGGAGGCATCGAGGTCGGTGATGACCCAGACCGGCACGTACTGCTGATAGGGCTCGGCGGGCTCGTAATCCTCGTCCTCGTCGTCGGTGCCGTCCTCGCTCTCGTCGTACTCGTCCTCGGGGTAGACCCACTCCTTGACGACCTGGACGCGAGCGCCGGGGACGTTGGGCCACTCCTCCTCGGGCACCGGCTCGCCCTCGGCGGTGACCAGACGCTCGATGCGCAGCACCTCGTCAGCCTCCGCGACCTCCTCGGCGGTCAGCACCGGCAGGCCCTCGCCGCGCAGCCGCTCGACCTCGGCAGCGTCGGCCTCCCGCTCGGCCGCCTCGTCGCGCAGTCGCTGGGCCTCGTGCGTCAGGGAGCGCCGCCAACGCTTGGCGTTCTCCAGCCGCTCGACGGCGGCGGGGTCGTGCTCGATTATGTGGACAGTCGTGGCCTGTCAAGCCGCATGACAGGA